>PLZU01000099.1 GCA_003152275.1 Actinomycetota bacterium | reverse complement strand
CAGATCGAGAACCAGTCGCTGAAGAAGCTGCGAGCCCTCGCGGACTCGCACAGCCTCAAAGACGTCGCCTAGGGTCTGCACCGCTTTCGAACCGGTCGAGCGAAGCGCGAATCCCGGCCGCATCGAGCCCGTGCGCGGCGCGGTGCTCGGCGGCCTCACCGTAATGGCGGAACTCCGCGTTTGGTACGCCGAGCGCGAGCAGCCGGTGCGGGCGGTCGCTGAGCGCGCGCGAGACCTCCGCCGACGAGGTGCCGACGAGATACGGCTCGACGAGCACGACGTCGGTGCCGCGGAACGCTGCGCGGAGCCCCTCCGCGTCGAACGGCCGCACGGTTGCGAGGTACGCGACCGTCGCGTCGAGCTCTGCAGTTGCCGCCAGCGTGGGGCCGAGGGTCGGCCCAACCGCCACCACGAGCGGCGCAGCATCCGAGCCCTCGCGAAGGACGACCAGACCGTCGCCCCTCACGGGCGCGTGGTTCGATTCGTCCGACATGCGGATGTAGACGCGGTCGTCGTTGGCGAGCGCGCGAGTGAACAGCGTCTCGAGCTCGTCGGGATGGCCCGGCACGTGGACCGTCCAGCCGGGGAGCGCTGAAATGACCGCGACGTCCTCGGGCGCCTGATGCGTGCGGCCGGAGTACGCGGAGTCGTACGACGCACCCGTCGAAACGAGCACCGCGCCCACGTCCTGATGGCCCAGGTCGAGCTTGATCTGCTCGTACGGCCGCTCGACGACGAACGGCGTGTACGAGTGCACGACGGGGCGATAGCCCTCGAGCGCCAGGCCGGCGGCGACGCCGATCATCAACTGCTCGCGGATGCCGACGTTGAACATGCGCGGATGCTTGGGCATCTCGCCGACGCCGATCTCGGCGAACACCATTGCGACGTGCGGATGCTCATCGAGCGCCTCGGCTGCGAGCCCGTAGAACCGCTGGCGCATCGTCACGACGGCCGCCTGACGTCCGCGACAATGCAACGAGGTTGCTCTGCGACCTCGTGGCGGAATGCCGCTTCGAGCGCCTCGTGGTCGCGGCCGTCGACGCGGACCCCGTCCCAGCCTTCGAGGATGAAGCGCTGTTCGACTCCGCCGGGCCAGTGATAGGTCGAGCTGTGGTTGTCGACGACAACCGCCGTCAGCGCACCGAGGCCGATCCGGCCCGCCCATTGCACGGCCTCCCAGTTGCTGCCTTCGTCGAGCTCGCCGTTGCCGACGAGGCAGAACGTGCGGCGGCCCGCGAGCGCACGGCCGACCGCGATCCCGAGACCATGGCCGAGCGAGCCGCTTGAGATCTCGACGCCTGGCGCGATCACGCGGTCGGGGTGGTACCCGAGCGGGGAGTCGAACGTGCCGAACCCGTCGAGCCCCTCGACCGGGATGAAGCCTTTGGCCGCGAGCACCGCGTAGTACGCGGCCGGCCCGTGGCCTTTCGAGAGCAGAAATCGATCGTCGGCAGTCAGCACGCGGTCGTAGAGCACCCACAGCACGTCGAGCGTCGAGAGTGAGCTCCAGTCGTGCTTTTCGTCTCCGGTCAGCCGCGTCATCAACGCCGGCAGATCGTCGTACCCGAGGTGCTGCGCAATCGCCATGTGCACACCCTAGAACCTCAACTATAGTTTAAGTCAAATGCCAACCGAGCTTTCCATCGGCGAACTGTCCGCCCGAAGCGGTGTGGCGCAGTCCGCCCTTCGCTTCTACGAGCGCGAGGGGCTGATCGCGGCGCGCCGCACCGGAGGCAATCAGCGTCGGTATCCCGGCGTGACGCTCCGCCGCGTGGCGCTCGTGCAGGCCGGCAAAGCGGCCGGCATACCGCTCGAGCGCATCCGCGCCGCCCTCGACACGCTGCCGGAAGACCGTTCACCGACGAAGCGCGACTGGGAGCGCCTCTCGAGCAGTTGGCGCCGCGAGCTCGACGAGCGCATCGCGACCCTCGAAGCGATCCGCGGCCGGTTGACGACATGCATCGGCTGCGGCTGCCTTTCGTTGAAGACGTGCGGGCTGCTCAATCCGGGCGATGTGGCCGCAGGCCTTGGCCCTGGTGCGCGCTATCTACGACGCGACGAGGTGAAGGCCGGTACGCGCTGACGGCAGCTCGACCCGGAGCACGTAGAGTCTCGCTCCATGGACGAGACCTGGCGCAACGAGCTCAGTGAATTCATCGCGATCCCGTCGGTGAGCGCGGATCCCGCTCACCGCGAGGACGTCAAGCGGGCCGGCGAGTGGGTCTGCGACTTCATCCGGCGCATCGGCGGCACCGCCGAGCTGACGCCGTTCGGGGAGAAGGAGCTCGCGCTGGGCGACATTCCCGCGTCGACCGACCCCGCGACCGCGCCGACCGTCCTCGTGTACGGGCATTTCGACGTGCAGCCGCCTGCGCCGCTCGAGCTGTGGGAGAGCGATCCCTTCGAGCTCACGATCAAGGACGACTGGGCGTATGGGCGCGGGATCGCCGACGACAAGGGCCAGCTCTTCATCCTGCTGAAGGCGGCGCAGAAGCTCGTCGAGGCGAATGAGCTGCCGGTCAACCTGCGCTTCGCGTGCGACGGCGAAGAGGAGATCGGCGGTCACACCATCGTCGACTACCTCGCAACCGACGATCGCGGCGCTGACGCCGGGATCATCTTCGACGGCGGCATGATTCGCATGGACGTCCCTGCATTCGGCCTCGCGACGCGTGGTCTCATCGCTTTCGACGTCAAGGTGAAGACGGGCGAGCGTGACTTGCACTCCGGCATGTACGGCGGCGCCGCGCTGAACGCCATCCACGTGCTTATCCGGTGTTTCGCCGCCGTGCTCGCCGGCCCGAACGGATTGCTACCCGAGCCGTTGCGACAGGGCATCTCGGCGCCGACACCCGACGAGCTCAAGAGCTGGAGCGCACTTCCTTCCGGCGAAGACGAGCTGTCATCGCAAGGCGCGCAGCCGCTCGATCCGAACGCCGCGGAGCAATTCAACATCCGGACGCTCGCCGAGCCCTCTGCCGATGTGAACGGGATCCTCGGCGGGAAGCCTGGCCTGCGCAACACGACGCTGTCCGTGCAGGCGTCGGGCGAGATCACGATTCGACTTGCACCGGGGCAGGATCTGCAGACGATCGGCGCGGCTGCGGAGAAGCTGATGCGCGCGGCGGCGCCGCCCGGCGCGGACGTCGACATCAAGTGGAGCGGCGCGCCTCCCGGGCTGATGAAGGCGGACTCGCCCGCGGTTCAGCTCGGCCTCGTGGCGTTCGAACGCGTGCTCGGCGTGAAGCCGCTGCTCGTGCGCTCCGGCGGCACGCTGCCGATTGTGCCGGCGCTCGCCGATCGCGGCATCCAGACGGTGCTCACCGGCTTCGCGCTTCCGGATTCGAACGTGCACTCGCCGAACGAGCGGTTCCTCGTGCGCTACTTCGAGCAGGGCGTCGAGACTGCCGCCGCGCTCTACACGCAGTACAAGGACTTGCCGAGAGCGTAGTCAGCTGTGGTCGTGGCCGCAGGGCAGCCACGAGTGTCCGAACTCACGCATCGCGTCGATGATCGGCAGCAGGGCTGCGCCCTTCTCCGTCAGTTCGTACTCCACGCGTGGCGGCGACTCCGCATAACTGCGTCGCTCGAGCATTCCTTCCTGCTCGAGCGCACGCAGGCGCTCGGCGAGGGTGCGCGGGCTGATGCCACTGCAGGACTTCTCGAGCTGGGAAAACCGTCGCGGCCCTTCGGAGAGATCGTGCACGAGCAGGGCCGTCCACTTCGCGCCGATGATCTCTGCGGACGCTGCGACGGCACAGGTCGTCGCCTCGTGGACGGGGTTCATGGTCCGGTTCATGCTCGGATTGTAGTCGGAGGCCTCAGACAAGGAATGGGGCCGGGCAGGCCTCGATCTTGGGGATCCGGAAGCGGGCGATCGTGCCGAAGCCCGGGGCCGGCTTACAGGCCTGGGCGACGCCCGCGTCGCAGGCGACCGAGAGGAAGATGAAGGCGTCCTCCACCGAGAAGCCGTGCTCGTCGACGAGGAGTTTCGCCGCCTCCTCCGAGACGAGCTTCAGCGCGTCGTCGTAGGCGTCGGCGGTGGCGTGGGGGAGCCAGCAGTCGGTGAGCTCGGTCACGGGCCACGTCGCCTGCTTCCCCTTCAGCAGGTCAAAGCGCACGTCCACCTCGCCCGCGATCTCGACGCCGGTGAAGCAGATCTCGCCGTCGCCCATCGAGGCGTGCATGTCACCGACCCCGAACATTCCGCCCGGTTGGCGTACAGGGAAGTAGATGCGAGCGCCCTTGCCGTGCCAGTGGTCGTCGAGGTTGCCGCCGTGCGTGCCGGCGAGCCCGTTCGACATTTCGGGACCGTCCGTCGCGACGCCGACGACACCCACCATCGGCTTTGCGGGGAAGCGAACGCGGTCGTTCATCCGGATCTCGCCGTCGCGGACTTCGAAGAGCCGCGTCACCGGCGACTGCACCTGCTCGATCAGCTGCCCGAAGCCGGGGATGAGCGTCGCGACGCCCCATTCGATCGGACGCACGTCGAGGATGTCCACGATCAGCGAGTCACCGGGCTCGGCACCCTTCACTGCCACCGGACCGGTTGCGCTGTTGATGCGCGAGAGGTCGATCTCGGTGACGAGGTCGCTCTCGCTTCGGATCTGGCCCGTGAAGCAGTCGTTCGTCTCGAACGTGACCGTGTCGCCCGGTTCTACCTCGAGAACCGGGCGCAGGTCAGGTCCGAAGGACCAAATTACTTGGTCACGCGACAGGAAATTGTGCTGCGGCATCTTGTGGCGAGATCGATTCGTCCTCGACGTACACCCGATCGAGGTCGGCGAGACGGTTCGGCCGGAACGCCACCACGAGGACGGTGACGACGAGCCCGACGATCGTGTAGACGCCCGCCACCCAGTTCGCGTACTTGAACGGATAGGGCGGCGGCACCTTGACGAACTGGTACCAGAGCGGGAAGAAGAACAACACGATCCCCCCGAGCGGCAGCACGACGTGCAGCAGGGGGTTGAACTCACCCCGCTTCACGCGCAGGTAGTACACCATGCAGCCGATGCACACGAGCATGTAGACGACCACGACCAGCGGCACCGCCACCGTCGCGATGATCCCGAAGCCCACGCCGGGATTCCACTTCCACCCGACGAGCAGCGAGATCACGAGCGAAAGGCCGCTGAGCCAGATGATCGCGATGTGCGGCGTCTTGAATCGCGGATGTGTCTTGCCGAGCGGGCCTGGGGCGAGGCCGTTGCGCGAGAGCGCGTAGAACACCCGCGTCGCGGCGTTCATCGCCGCGTTCGAGTTCGCCGCGATTGAGTTGCAGATCGCGAGGAAGACAACGACCCAGCCGGTCCCCCAGAACACCTTGCCGAGGTTCCGCCACGGATCGGCTCCGGTCGCCTGAGTGACGAAGTTGTTGAAGCCGGCGCCGAACACCCACGCGTACGAGCAGAGCACGTAGAAGATGCCGATCGCGAGTGCTGAGCCGATGACGGCACGGGGAACCGTACGTCTCGGGTGCTTCGCTTCCTCGCCGAGTGGCGCGGCAGCCTCGAAGCCGATAAAGGCGAGGATCGCGAACACCATCCCCTTGAACACACCGCTCCAGTGACCCGTCGCGTGCGACGGGTTGAACGGCTGCATGTTCAGCTGGCTCCCTTTCGAGAAGAGGATCCAGATCGCGAGCGTTGCGAAGATCGCGATCTCGAACGCGCCGAGAATCACGCCGGCTCCGGTGGAGATACGCACGTCTCTGTAGGTGAGCAGGAAGACGAGCGCCGCCATGATCAGCACCCACACCACCCACTGGCCGCTCCAGTGCCAGCCGACGCTCGTATTGAACACGTCGTGCATCGCCCAGCCGAACTCGAGGTAGAGGAACGGCGCAACGAGCGGCTGGAACCCGACGAAGAGCCAAGCAACGAGGAGCCCCGCCCACGGCCCGAGCGAGCGGGCTGCGTAGGTGTAGAGCCCGCCTGCGCTCGGCAGGTGCTTCGCGAGCTGTCCGATCGCGGTCGCCGCGCAGATGCACGCGATGAGCGCGAGCCCGACCGAAAGCGGCAGCGCCTGACGCGCGTCCGGAACGGAGATGTAGATCGAATACGCGACGGCGGCCGCGGGGGCCATGTGCGTGATCGACTGGAAGAGCACCTGCGGCAGTCCGATCGAGTGCTCGCGCAGATGGTCGAAGCGTGGTGCGCCTGCCTCCATCACGCCCTCCTTCTGGGGGAAGGGACGATTTGATCAAATGTCAGGTGCTAAATGCAACAGGGACGCGTCAGTCCCAGGGCGGCGGGTTGTGCACCCAGCGGCCGGCGACCATCGTCGCGACGATCTGCACCTCGGGGAGCTCCGCGGGCTCGCACGCGAAGGGGTCGCGGTCGAGCACGACGAGGTCGGCGAACCGGCCCGGGACGAGCGTGCCGCGGCTCCGCTCGTCATGGCTGAGCCACGTCGGAGCAACGCACGTCGCGTGCACCGCCTGGCTGAGCGTAAGTGCTTGCTCGGGCCGCCACGCCGGCCGGTCGTCGCCTGTGCGCAGGACGCCGGCGACGACACCGGCCCAGGGGTCGAGCTCCTCGATCGGCGCGTCCGAGCCGTTCGCGACGAGCGCGCCCGAGTCGAGCAACGAGCGAAACGCGTACGTGCCCTCGAGCTTGTCCCCCCAGAAGCGCTCGGCGAGGTCTCGGTCGGACGGCGCGTGCGTGAACTGCGCCGAGACTGCGACACCGAGCTCGGCGAAGCGCGGGAGGTCTTCCGGCGAGAGGCACTGTGCGTGCTCGATGCGCTGTCGCAGTCCTGCGGGCTCCCACACGCTGCGCGTCCGTTCGAACGCGTCGAGCGCTTCGCGATTCGCCCGGTCGCCGATCGCGTGCACGCCGACGGGCCAGCCCGCGGCTGCGCCCGCGCGCACGATCTCGGCGAGGTCTTCGCCGCTCGTGATCCGCACGCCGCTGCCGTCGAGCATCCACGCGGTCTGCGATCCGAGCGTGCCGTCCATGAAGACCTTCAGATAGCCGACTCGCAGGAGTGGCGAGCCGAACCCGCTGCGCAGCGAGAGCGCGCGCAGCTGGGGCAGCAGGTCCGCGGGCACGGATTGCCAAACGCGCAGCGACAGCGCGCCCTGCTCCTCGAGTCGCTGCCAGAGTCCTGCAGCACCGAGCCAGCCGTCCTTGTCGTTGACGCAGGTGACCCCGCGCGCGTTAGCGACCTTGATGCCTTTGCGCATCGCAGAGATGTACTCGTCGGCGGGGATCGTCATGTAGCGGTCCTTGAAACGCCAGGCCGCCTCTTCGCGCAACACGCCGGTCGGCTCGCCCTGCGCATCCCGCTCGACGACACCGCCCTCCACCTCGAGGTCATCGCCTGCGAGCGCAAGGGCAGCCGAGTTGAGCCAGAGCGAGTGGTAGTCCTTCGCGATCAGCGCCGCCGGGCGGTTGCCGGTGATCGGGTCGAGGTCGGCCTTGGTCGGGTCGCGGGTGTCGCTCCAGTCGCCGCTGCGCCAGCCGTAGCCGCGCAGCCAAGTGCCGGCCATGTTCGTTTCTTTGATGCGGGTGAGCGCTTCGTCGAGCGAGGCGCAGCCATCGAGCTTCACGTCGTGCTGGGCCACAGCCCAGGTCGGGAAGTGGACGTGCGAGTCGGTGAATCCCGGCAGCACACACCGACCGCCGAGGTCGACGGTCTCCGGGCTCGCGAGCATCGTCTCGTGGACGCCGACCCCGCCGGCGATGCGGTCGCCGGCGACCGCGAGCGCGCGCGACTCGGGAAGTGACGGGTCGAGCGTGCGGATGACGCCGTTTTCAAGGATCATCGGCGGCGAGCCTACTGAGAAAGGAGCAGACGATGTTCGACCATGTCGGCTTGAACGTGAAGGACTACGCGGCGAGCCGCGCCTTCTACGAGCAGGCGCTCGCGCCGCTCGGCTATCGCGTCGTGATGGCCTTCGACGAGTGGAGCGCGGCCGGCTTCGGCACGGACGAGAAGCCGGAGTTCTGGATCTCCCAGCGCGAGCCCTATGTCACCGGCGCGCACGTCGCTTTCGTGTGTCCCGATCGCGCGACGGTGGACGCCTTCCACGACGCGGCGCTCGCGGCAGGGGGCACCGACAACGGCGCGCCGGGGCTGCGGGAGCAGTACCACCCGACCTATTACGGGGCGTTCGTGCACGACCTCGACGGCAACAACATCGAGGCCGTCTGCCATAACCCGGAGTAGTCGTACAATTCACGGCCGATGGCCTGGGACCAGCTGACCGACGAGCAGCGCGAGATCCGCGACCTCGTCCGTACGCTGGCGCACGCGCGGATCGCGCCGCGGGCGGCCGAGATCGACGAGTCGCACGAGTTCCCCTGGGACGTCGTCGAGCTCTACCGCGAGAACGACATCTTCGGGCTCTTCTTCGACGAGCAGTACGGCGGTCTCGGCAGCGGCACGCTGCTTGCGCTGATTGCGATCGAGGAGGTTTCGAAGGTCTGCGCGACGAGCGGCTTGATTCTTGCCGTGCAGGAGCTCGGCTCGCTCGGCCTCAAGCTCGCCGGCACCGACGAGCAGAAGAAGCGGTATCTGCCGAAGCTTGCGAGCGGCGAGTGGCTGTGCGCGTACGCGTTGACGGAGTCGGACTCCGGCTCGGACTCCGCGGCGATGCGCAGCACCGCCCGGCGCGACGGTGACGAGTACGTGCTCAACGGCTCGAAGCGTTTCATCACAAACGCGGGCGTCGCGAACGTCTACACGGTGTTTGCGAAGACCGATCCGGATTCCGCCCACGCCGGCATTTCCGCCTTCGTCGTCGAGGGTGACACGCCGGGCTTCGCGGTCGCACGGCTGGAGCCGAAGATGGGCATCAGCGGCTCGACGACGGGCGAGCTCACGTTCGACGACGTGCGCATTCCGGCCGAGAATCTGCTCGGCGAAGAGGGGGAGGGCTTCAAGATCGCGATGCGCATCCTCGACCGCTCGCGCCCCGGCGTCGCGGCGCAGGCCCTCGGGATCGCGCAGGGCGCGACCGACTACGCGCTCGACTACGCGAAGACGCGCGAGACGATGGGCAAGCCGATCGCGCAGCACCAGCTGATCCAGGCGAAGCTCGCCGACATGGAGACCGAGTGCGAGGCGGCACGCGGGCTGCTCTACCGCTTCGGCCGCATGGTCGACGAAGGCGCAGACGATGTCGAGCTCACCAAGGCTTCCGCAATGGCGAAGCTGAAGTGCGGCGACGTCGCGATGGCCGTCTCCACCGACGCCGTGCAAATCCTCGGCGGCTACGGCTACATCAAGGAGTACCCGGTCGAGCGCTTCATGCGCGACGCGAAGATCACCCAGATCTACGAGGGAACGCAAGAGATTCAGCGCCTCGTGATCGCGCGCGAGATGGTCCGGGAGTCGCGCGCCTTCTTACTCGCCGGCGTCGGATGAGACTCGACGGCATTCACCATGTGACCTGCATCACGGGCGACGCCCCCGCGAACGTCGACTTCTACACCGGCGTGCTGGGGCTCCGGCTCGTGAAGAAGACGGTCAACCAGGACGACCCGACCGTCTACCACCTGTTCTACGCCGACGAGAAGGGCAGCTCCGGCTCCGACATCACGTTCTTCGAATATCCGGGCTCCGCGCCCGGCCGCGCCGGCGCCGGCATGGCGCACACCGTCGTGTGGCGCGTCGGCTCGGCGGATGCGCTCGACTTCTGGGCCGAGCGGCTCGGCGTGGCGCGCGACGGCAAGACGGTCACGTTCAGCGATCCCGAGGGACTGCAGCACCAGATCGTGCTCACGAAAGCACCCGACGAGCCGCTGATCGCCGACCATCCCGAGATTCCGCGCGAGCTCGCGCTCCGGGGCTTCGAGGGCGTGCGCGCGTATGCGCGCGATTCCGAACGGCGCGCCGCACCCTTCTACGATCAGCTCGGCTTCGAGCCCGCTGCGAACCGATGGGAGACGCGCGGCGACTCGCGCGGCGGTTGGATCGAGTTCGAGGCGGCGCCCGACCAGTCCGGCATCCCCGGTGCCGGCACCGTGCATCACGTCGCGTGGGCCTCGACGATGGAGGACGAGGAGCGCTGGCGGGAACGCGTCGCCGCGGCCGGCGGCCGGCCGACGGACGTGATCGACCGCTTCTGGTTCCGCTCGATCTATTTCCGCGAGCCGAACGGCGTTCTCTTCGAGATCGCCACACTCGGGCCCGGGTTCGCAACCGACGAGGATCCGGCGCACCTCGGCGAGACACTCATCCTGCCGCCCGCCTTCGAGCACCTGCGCGCGCAGGTCGAGCCGATCCTCACGCCGCTCCCGAATCCGCGCGAGAGCTGGAGCCGCACGTCGTGACGCTGCGCGCGCTCGAGCGCCCCGCCGGCAGCGTCGTCGGTGGGGAGCCCGAGGGCGCGCTCGTCCTTCTGCACGGACGCGGCGCGGACGAGCACGACCTCTTCCCGCTGCTCGACGCGCTCGATCCGGAGCGCCGGCTGCACGGCTACACGCCTCGCGCGCCGCTCCAGCTGCCGCCGGGCGGCGCCCATTGGTACGTCGTACCACGCGTCGGCTACCCCGACCCGGCGTCGTTCGCAGAGGGCTACGGCGCGCTGACCGAGTGGTTCGACGGCCTGCCGTTCCCGCCCGACCAGATCGTGCTCGGGGGCTTCTCCCAGGGGGCGGTCATGAGCTATGCGCTCGGTCTCGGGCAGGGGCGCCCGCGCACCCGCGAGCTGATCGCGCTGAGCGGCTTCATCCCGACGGTGGAGAACTGGGAAGCCGACCTCGAGTCGCCGTTCCCGCCGATCGCCATCGCGCACGGCACGTATGACCCGGTCATTCCGGTCGAGTTCGGGCGCCAGGCGCGCGACGTGCTCGAAGGCGCAGGAGCCGACGTCTGGTACCGCGAGTCGCCGATCGAGCACTCGATCGATCCGCAGGTCGTGGCCGAGCTGCGCGCGCTGGTCGCCGCGGCGAAATCGGAATAGGGTCCCCTCTTCGGGTCCAATCACAGGAGGAGCACATGCGCTACGCATTCACCCTGCTCTCCGTGCTGACCCTGCTTGTGGCCCTCGCCGCGGCAGGCTCGGCCGGGGCGAACCGTCATTCGGCGAAGGCGACGTTCACGTACTGCACCGATCCCACGTTCCCGCCGATGGAGTACACAACGACAAGCGGCAAGATCATCGGCTTTGACGTCGACATGGCGGCGAAGCTTGCCGCGACCTGGGGCGCGACTGCCGTGGCTTCGAAGACCGCCTTCCCGGGCCTGATCCCTGCGCTGCAGGCGAAGCGATGCGACGCGGTGATCAGCGGCATCTTCGTCACGCCAGACCGCCTGAAGCAGGCGGGCGCCGTGACGTACATGAAGTCGCACCGCGTCATCATCGTGAAGGCCGGCAACCCGAAGAAGATCCACAGCCCGAACGGGCTGAAGGGCCTCGTCGTCGCCGTGCAAACGGGAACAAAGTACGAGGACTACCTCAAGGCCCTGCAGAAGAAGATCGGGTTCACGCTGCAGAGCTACCCCGGTGACAACGACGCGGTCGCACAGGTGCTGCTCGGCCGTGCGGACGCCGTGCTCACGCAGGACACGTCGTTCGCGTTCCAGGCGAAAGCACACCCGGGCAAGATCGCGGTCGGCTACACCTTCGGCGCGCCGGACTCCTTCGGGATCTACTACCGGAAGGCCGATGCCTCGACGCTCGGGCAGCAGATCAAGGACGGCATCGCGAAGCTGAAGGTTCTCGGGACGCTGAAGACGATCGCGGCGAAGTACAAGGTTCCGGCGGCGGACGTCAAGTAGGACGGGTCGAAGCGGCTCGTGCTCGCGAGCTTCGATACGCATCTCTTCTGGCAAGCGCTCTCCTCCGGCCCGTACTGGAGGGGAGCGCTTACCGCGCTCGAGCTCACGGCGGTCGCGCTTTCGACCGCGCTCATCATCGGGTTCTTCGTCGCGCTCGGTGTACTCAGCCAGCGCCGGTGGGTGCGCGGGTTCGCGTGGTCCTACAACTGGCTGTTCCGTGCGACGCCGACGCTACTCCAGCTGTACTTCGTCTGGGATGTGCTGCCGACGCTCTGGCACGGATTCGCCGGGAGCTGGTTCACGCCGTTCATGGCGGCGTGGATCGCACTTTCGCTGAACGAGGCAGCGTATCTCTCCGAGATCATTCGCTCGGGCCTCATGTCGGTCGATCCAGGGCAGGAGCTCGCGGGCCGCGCGCTTGGCATGTCGCACCGCAGCATCTTGCGCCGCGTGATCATGCCGCAGGCGATTCGCATCGCGATCCCGCCGATCGGCAACGAGTTCATCACGCTGCTCAAGCTGACGTCGCTCGCCTCGATCATCTCGCTGCACGAGCTGCTGACCGCGTCGACGCAGCTCACCGCGGCGAAATTCGAGTACACCGAGCCGCTGCTGGCCGCGCTCGTGTACTACCTCGTGATCGTCTCGGTGCTCATGGCGATCCAGGCGCGCCTCGAGCGGAAGTTCACGTGGACGTCGAACCGACGCGGCAGACGCGTGGCACCTCCCGCCATGCCCGCCGTTTCACACGACGCACGATGAGTCTCCTGCGTGCGACAGACGTCTCCAAGTCGTACGGCGACCTCGAGGTGCTGCACGGCGTCACGTTCGACATCGAGTCCGGCCAGGTGAAGGCGATCATCGGGCCGTCCGGTTCGGGAAAGTCGACATTGCTCCGCTGCCTCGCGCTGCTCGAAGAGCCGGACCGCGGCGCGGTGACGCTCGGCGACGCGCCGCCGGGTCCCGGCGAGGTCGGGATGGTCTTCCAGCGCTTCAACCTGTTCCAGAACATGTCAGCGCTCGACAACGTGATGTGCGGGCTCGTCGAGGTGCGGCGGCTGGAGAAGAGCGAGGCGCGCCAGCAGGCGCGCGCGTTCCTCGATCGCGTCGGGCTCGCCGACAAGGGCGCGCAATTCCCGGACGAGCTCTCGGGTGGTCAGCAACAACGCGTGGCGATCGCGCGCGCGCTCGTGATGCGGCCGAAGGCGATGCTGTTCGACGAGCCGACGTCTGCGCTCGACATCGAGCTCGTGCGCGAGGTGCTCGACGTGATCGAGTCGCTGGCGCGCGAGGGGATGACGATGGTCGTGGTGACGCACGAGATGCGCTTCGCGCAGCACGTCGCGAGCTCCGTGCTGATGATGGACGAGGGGCGCATCGTCGAGGAGGCGCCGCCGGATCAGTTCTTCTCGGCGCCGAAAGAGGAGCGGACGCAACGCTTCCTCTCGCTCGTCGAGTGAAGCTGTTGCTGCTCGAGGAGGGCTACGCGCCCGAGCTGCTCGCCGGTTTCGAGGTCGTTCGTGCGCCGCAGGACGACGTCGTGGCGGTGCTGACGATCGGCAAGCCGGTGGGAGCGGAGCTATTTGCGCAGCTGCCGGCGCTGCGGGTCGTGGGGACGGCGACCGTCGGCTTCGACCACATCGACATCGACGCGGCGGAGGAGCGCGGTGTCGCGGTCGTGAGCGTGCCCGACTACTGCACGCAAGAGGTCGCCGATCACACGCTCGCGCTGCTCTATGCGCTGGTGCGTGGCGTCGTCGCGCTCGATCGGGACGTGCTGCGAGGCGGCTGGAATTCGCGGGCGGCGGGCTCGCTGCGCACGATCGCGGAGCTGCGGATCGGCATCGTCGGGCTCGGTCGCATCGGCGGCGCTGTAGCGACGCGGCTGCTCGCGCTCGGTGCGGAGGTCTGGGCGAACGACGTACTGCCGGTGGCGCGTGACGGCGTGCGCTTCGTCGAGTTCGACGACTTGCTTGCCGAATGCGATGTCGTGACGCTGCACGTCCCGTTGACCCGTGAGACGCGCGGGTTGATCGGGCGTGCGCAGCTCAGGTCGATGAAGTCTGATGCGCTGCTGGTCAATACGTCGCGCGGCGCGGCCGTCGACATCGGGGCGGTGCTCGAGGCGCTGCGCGCGGGCCGGCTCGGTGGCGCCGCGCTCGACGTGCTCCCGCAGGAGCCTCCACCGATGGCCCCGCTCGCGCCGAATCTCGTGCTGACCCCGCACGCCGCGTACTACAGCGAAGCCGCCGCGGAGCGGGCGTACCGGCTAACGGTCGCGCGAGTGCGGGAGATCCTAGGCGCGTAGCCCGCGCGCATTCCGTGACGGTTCCGTAACCCTGGACTGTCCCGGTTCACGGAACCGACACGCAAACCGAATAGCGCGTTTCGCGCAACCATCCCGGTTCAGCCGGGCGTCGGCGCGAAGTCACGGGCTACTGGCCAGGGTGTGGCAGCGAGCTCGTGTCGACGACTTCGAACATCGACCCGGTGATGCGGCCCAGCGAGTGCAGGTCGTCGTTCGACCACCCTGGGCTCGGCGCGCCGCTGATGTACCAGTTCGAACCGTTGTCGGCGAGGATCATTCCGTACGTCTTCAACGCTTGCAGCACGACGCGCGCCTGCTTCGGGAAGCCCGAGATATCGACCGAAGCCTTCAGCCGCACGCGCAGCCCCATCGGCGGCAGCGCAAGATCGTCCGACGACGACGCGTAGTGCCGCGCCGGATAGACGTACTGCCGCCGCGTTCGCGCTGCTGTGAACCGCAGAGCATGGTTGATCACACCGCGCGCGACTTCGTCGTAGCGGGCGAGGCCGGGGAAAATCGGTAGCCCCGCCGCGTCCGCCGACGTCCACCCGGGCGGGCGCAGCGCGTTGGAGCGCAGATTCCAGATCGCGCCGGAACCCGCCGTCCAGTCGCCGCCCTTCGGGTAGAGCGCGTACAGCTCGTAGAGCTTGCACGTGTCTTTGTCGATCAGCAGCGCGTGCCGGTCGCCGGTCGACGCCCGCCCGCGTTCGATGTGCACCGTCGTCGGGATCGGATACGGCCCTTTGTCCGATTCGTCCGCGTAACCGAACTTCACACGGAACCGCTTCGTCTGCTTCGATACGACGTCGTACGGGATCCCGATCGGCGCGCCGTCGTACAAACCCGAGCCGAAGTCCGGATGGAGCCCCGTGCCGACTCCGATCGATTGGATCAGCTGCGCCGAGTTCGCCGCCACGGGCAGCGCGTCGACACGCTCGTTCCACGCGTTCGTCGTGGGGAAGATTCTGCATTTCGGCGCGCCTGGCAACCTGAGCGCTTGCGCGGAGGCGCCGCCGAGAAGCATGACGCCGGCGGCCAGCGCGAGCAGTCGCTTCATCACGGAGTAGGCGGGAGGGTGACGACGACCTGCGTGCCTTCGCCCTCCGCGCTCGTGAGCGTGATCGTGCCGCCGTGCTGCTCGACGAGCGCGCGGGAGATCGCGAGCCCGAGGCCCGTCCCGGGAATCGCGAGACGCGTCGCCGTCGACGCACGGAAGAACCGGGAGAACACCTGCCCCTGCTCTTCGACCGGTACGCCGATGCCGGTGTCGGCGACCACGAGCCGCATGTCGCCGTCTTCGGCGGCGACGTTCACCGTCACCGTTCCTCCCTCATCTGTGAACTTGATCGCGTTCGAGACGAGGTTGTCGAGCACCTGCGTCAGCCGGTTACGGTCGCCGTGGACCATCGGCGGGTGATCGGTGACCAGCTCGAGGGTGATTCTCTTGTCGTCGGCGCTCGGTCGCATCGCCTCGACGGAGCGGGACGTGAGCTCCGCGACGTCGACCGGAACGAGCTGCAATTCGACGCGCTTTGCTTCGATCTGCGCGATCAGAAGCAGGTCTTCTACGAGCGCGTGCAGGCGCTCCGTGCCTCGCCGGATTACCTCGAGATAGCGCCGCCCGCTCTCGCCGAGCCCTTGCTCTTCCTCCTGCATCATCTCGAGGAAACCCGAGATCGACGTCAGCGGCGTGCGCAGCTCATGCGACACGGTCGCAACGAACGCGTCTCGCATTCGGTCGAGCTCGCGGTCCGCCGTGACCTCGCGCAGCGTCCAGATGCGACCCGCGTAGCTCCCGTCGGGATTGGTAACCGGTGCCGTGTAGCCGCGGAACACGCGACCGGTCCCGGAGATCTCGAATTCGTCGATTGTCGACTCGCCACGGATCGTTGCGAGCTCTCGCATTCGTTCGCGGTAGCGCTCTGGCTCGGCCATCTTGTCGGCGACCGCGAGCAGCCGTTCCGGCACGGTGCCGGAAAGCGGCAGGCCAATCTCGACGCTGATGCGCCGCAGCGGCCGGTTTGAGATCAGAACCTCGCCCTCCTCGTCGGTAAGGCAGATGCCGTCGAGCGTGGAGTCGATCAAAGCCGACTGAAGCGAGACGACGGTGCGCTGCGCTTCCTCGCTCGCCCGGAGCCGCCGGCCCGCGAGCGTGGAGCCGAGCGCGAGGACGCCCATCGTGCCCGCGCGAACCGCGATCTGCGACTTGTCGACGCTGACATTGCTCGCGTCGTTCGCGATCATCCATAGCCCAACCGAAATCCCGGCGGCGGCGAGGCCGCCGATGACGCCGATGTCGAAGCCGATCAACGCGACCCACGGCGCGAACGTGACAATGCCAAGCTTGCTCGACCAGTCGAAGGCCATCATCAGGCCCCAGGTCGCGGCAAGACCTGCGACGGCGACGAAGGTGACGAAGTAGCGGCGGCGAGCGAACGGCACGGCGACGGTCAGTCTAGTTACGCGGTTAGACGCCGAAGACGCTGCGCAGAGCATCGGCGATCTCGGTCGAGGACGCCGGCTTGACGAGGTAGGCGACGCTCGCCGACGGCTCGAGCCCTTCTTCACGCGGATAGACGCTGAGGCACACGACAGGCGGTGCGTCCGCACCGAAGCGCCGGAGCACTGAACGTCCCACCGCGGAAGCCGGTTCGAGGAGCACCGCATCGACGTCGCCGCGCTCGTCTACCGCAACTGCTTCGTAGCCGAGGCGACGCACCGTGAGTTCGAGGAGCTCGCGCACGTCTGCGTCCGGCTCGGCGATGAGGACGCGCCGCGTCATGCGGCAGGCCTCAGTACCGCGTCCTCGTTCTGCTCGTCGGCCTCTGGCTTGTCGTCGCCGGGCAGAAGCACCCGAACGAACACGAAGCAGGCCGCGAGCAGCGCGAGAAAAATGGGAGAGCGGAGGAACTGAAGGACGAGGACCGCGTTCGGGACTCGGAGCGCCTTGGCGCCGACGATGTCGCCGGGCTTGGGATGCCAGACATCCGGGGCGGTGCGGTTGTCGCCCTGCACGATGAAGCCCTGCTTCGCGTTTCCGCCGACGATCCGGTGGATCACCTGCGCGCCCGCCATCGGGTCGCCCTTCGGCACCCGGTACGCGATCAGCTCGCCGACGTGGTAGCTCGACTGCCGCTCGACGAGCACGAGGTCGCCGGTGTGATACCGCGGCAGCATGCTCTTGCCGGAGACGAGTACATACGCGGCGCGGCCGCCGAGCGACTGCGGGCGGAGGTACTGCGCCCAGAAGAGGCACACGAGGATCGCCAGCGAGATGCCTGCCGCCTTGTTCGTGCGCTCGAAGGCTGCGCGCAGCTGCGCGCAGGCCGACAACCGCGGAACGACGTTGAGGGTCACGCTATTTCTCATAGTTGATCGTCAGCGTCGGGACGTTTGCGCCGGAATCGGTGGACGCGAACGTCGCGAGGTCTTTGACCGCGTTCTGGCCGCTGCCCGTGTCGCTGATGCGCCAGCCGAAGTTCGAGCCGCCTTTGATGAAGGAGTCGACGTCGACCGTCACAGGGAACGAGATCTGCACGCCGCTCGTGGTGCCGCCGACCGGGGATGTTGTTGGCGAGCCTGCGTAGGTGAGCGTCTGTGCCTGGTTCCAGGTCAGCGTGCTCGCCCACGCGCTGGTTACGCGCGTGGCGTCGTAGTTGAAGCTCGTGGTCGGCGCTGTCGAGAGGTAGAGCGACAGCGTCGCCGAGTCGGCGCCGCCGGTCGTCGGAATCGCGCAACTCGAGAGGTCGAACTGGACGAACACCTGCTCCTCTTTCGGGCTGTCTCCCGAAGGGACGAGCTCCAGTGTCGTGGCCGTGCCGTAGCTTGTCGTTGGGGTCTTCTGTTGGACGTCCGTATCGATCTGCGCGCCCGTGATTGTGCACGTGGCCTTCGTGAGCGCCTGCGAACCGGCCCACAGGTGCCACGACGACACGGTGAGGGACGCTGCATACGCGACGCTCGAGCCGACCGCGAGCGTAAGTACGAGCAGCAGGAGCAGCCGGCGTGTCATTACGCCCCCGCCACTGCGTAGCGGTACCCGAGGAGGCTTGCTGCAGACACGGTGGCGCCGAAGCTCGAGAACGACATCGTGCCCCCGCCCGCCGGAACCACTGCACTCGCGCTGCCGAGAGATGCGTTGGCGGCGCCGACGAGCGTCACCGAGAGCGTCTCGCCGGCACACGCGGCCGGCACTGACGGGATGGTGACCTGCGTGACGTTCCCCGCGTTGTCGACGTTCCGTGTCGCACTGAGCGACGCGACGCCGCAGGAGGTGACCGAGGCGTTTCCGGCAGAGAGTGGCGTCGAGGTGAACGCCAGGGAGGCAGCAGCTCCGGTCGCTGCAAACGTTGCAGCCACCGCGAGTGCCGTACCCAGAATTTTTGCCAGAAGCTTCATCTCAGTCGTTTCCTTCGGAGTTGGAAGAGGTGTTGCGGGGCGAGACACCCGCCGCCAGGTGCCTCGCCCCGCAACTTTGTCCGCCGGTACGGAGTCTCCGGCTTTAGCCGTTGACTGCGACGGAGATGCCGGTGACGAGAGCCGCCGAAACGGTCGCGCCGGGCGTCAGAGTGTCGACGCCGCCGCCGACCGGAACCACGCCGGCAATCGTGTTCAGGTTGACACCGGCCGCACCGGTGAGCGTCACCGAGATGGCCTTCGAGGCGCATGCCGCGTCGAGCGAGGTGACCGTGATGGTGCCGACCTTGTAGCCGCCGAGCGTCGAGTCATACGCAACCGCGTAGCTCGCCACCGGGGTGGTGGCCTGGCAGGAGGCGACGGTCGCGTTGCCCGCGCTCAGCTGATTGGTGGTGAGGTTCAGCGTCGCTGCGAAGCCGTAGACCGCACCGAAGATCGTGAGGGCCAGAACGAATGCGAAGAGCGTCTTCTTCTTCATCAGGGCCTTGAGTGACTTGCTCATGTTGGTATCTCCTTTTTTGTACCGGGCGGACGTTTTGTCCGATGGGCACAGAATCGGAGACGGTCTGATGAATCCGGGGTACAGCGTGGTAAGGAAACCGTATGAGCGTCGAGTCACCCCAAAGGGTGAGTAGAGCGTTGCGGCCGCGGCGGACACGCATGAATCATCGGTTTCGCGCTCGTGCGCGTCGCCCCTATGACGGGGGGACGCCTATAGATCGATTCCTGGATACCGCCCGCGGACTTCGTCGATGAAAGCGGCGAGGCGGTCGGCGACGGCCGGATCCGCGATCTCGAGCACGTTCTCGGCGTTCAGCTCGCCGGAATGAGAGAGGTTGAAGCTGCCGACGAAGGCGATGTCGTCGGTGACCGTGACCTTGGCGTGCATGTAGTCATGGACGGTTCCAGGGCCGTACGGCGTCGAATGCTTGCCCGTGAAGGGCGCCCGGGTGAGCGCGGTCCGTAGCAGCGGCTCCTTCCAGGAGGCATTTCCGTTCATCTCCCACTGCCGGAGCACCTCATGGATCTGCGTGCTGTCAACGACGCCGGCGAGGTCGACCTTGCCGTCCGTGGCCACCTGGGCCAGGGTGCCGAGGATCGGCCCGGAGCTGATCACGGGGGAGGCGATCCGGATCCGGCGCGTGGCCGTGCCGATCGCCTTCGCGATCCGGTGGGCCAGCTTGTCGCCGCGACCCGGGCAAAACCAGGGCCGGACGGGCTTTCCGTCCACGAGCACAGGCGCGGTATCGACCTTTCCGCTGTGCTGGACATCCCGCCGTGTCCAGAGCTGCTCGAAGTCCTCGCCGTAGCGAGCCGCGAGCTCGGCTGAGTCGACCGTGACGATCACGTTCTCCTCACGCGTCCACGAGTCGGCCGTCCAGTTCATCGAGCCCGTCCAGAGTGATTCGGCGTCCCGGATCACGTATTTGTGGTGCATCAAGTCGGGGATTCCCGGGATCGCGGCGGTGGGGAAGGGGAGCGATTCGACGAGCTCCGGGTTCGTTTGCGGCGGCGGCGGCACCGGCGTGTTGTCGGGGTGATCGACGTTGTAGGCGAGCCGGACCTTGACGCCGCGCGCGGACGCGTCGGTCAGCGCGCCGTGGACGATCAGCTCGAGTGGGTCGGGCAGCCGGATGTCGTAGATTGCGATTTCGAGCGTCTTCTGCGCCGCCGAGATGAAGTCGGCGAGCGCGTGTGCGGTGTCCTCGGCCGGCTGGCCGCCGTCGGTGAGCGTCCGGATCTCTATCGTGCGGCTTTCGCGCGCTGCTCGGCCTTGTAGGTGCGCTTCGCGGCCTGGTAGTCCGCCAACGCTTGCGGGGAGTCGACGTCGCCGAGCGTCCTGTGATCGGGCGCAATCTCCTGGGCAGCGGCGATGCCGAACCGCTTCGCGAGCACGCCGGCGACGGTCTTCACCTTCATCTCGCCGAAGCCGGGAAGCGCGGCGAGCCGCGTGCGCAGGTCGGCGCCGTCGCGCGCTTCGGTCCAGATCCGTGCGGCATCGCCGTTGTACTCCTCGACGATGGTCGCGGCGAGGTCTTGTACGCGGCGGGCCATGGAGCCGGGGAACCGGTGCACGGCCGGCTTCTCCTTGAAGAACGGCTCGAGGTCGGTGGCCGCAAGCGTCGCCGGGTCGAGCGTGCCGACGCGCTGCTTGATGCGGAGCGGCCCCGCGAACGCCTGCTGCACGGTGATCTGCTGGTCGAGCGCGAAGCCGACGAGGAATGCGAACGGGTCGGTCGCGATGAGCCGGCAGGCCTCCTCGTCGTCCGTGAAGTAGAGCGCTTCGGGCGCGGGCATGGCTCGATCCTACGCGGAGGCGTAGTCGAAGTCGCTCTCGTAGGCGCAGTTTCCGCTCAGCTCCCACGCGAAGGGGTCGTCGTCGACCACGAACTCGTCGGCATAGAGCTCGCGGCCCGTGCGCTCGTAGCCCGGAATGCCGCAGGCGACCGGCTGTTCGGTCTCGACCGCGCGCGTCGCTCGCACGGAGATCGTCGACCCGACGCTGATGCGCGGGCCTTCAATTTCGATCTCGCTCACGCGCACGCCGATCAGATGGCGGGCCTTGCGGATCCACGGCAGGTTTCGCAGCCCGTCGAGAAACAGCGTCTCGAGTGCCGCCCGCTGTGCGTCGTCGCCCTTCCGGTCGACGTGCAGCACGATCGTCCAGGGCGAGCCTGGCTCATCGTCGTCGTAGCGGCTCACGAGTACGGCTGCGAGCCCGCTCACGTCGACTTCGCCGACGCTCCCGTCGCGGATCAGCCACGAGAGCACGCCGTAACAGATGCCGTAGGTCGAACGCCCGCCGCGAACGCCGCCGATCATCCGGCACGGGCAGATCGCCTCGCAGTTGCACGACTCGAAGTACGCGCCGCGCACGTGGTAGCTCAGGTCGTCCGGAAGGAAGGCGGGTAGGGCCATTTCGTGACTGTACCCTCCTAATGTGGACCCCCTCAACGTCTTCTCGGAGGCCACCCGCGGCTGGTTCGAGCGGACGTTCGACGCGCCGACTCCGGCGCAGGAGCAGGGCTGGCCTGTGATCGCGTCGGGCGAGCACACGCTGATCCAGGCGCCGACCGGCTCGGGCAAGACGCTCGCGGCGTTCCTGTACGCGATCGACCGGCTCACCGCTTCGCCCGGCGGCGGGTTGCGCGTGCTGTACGTCTCGCCGTTGAAGGCGCTGAACTACGACGTCGAGCGCAACCTGCGCGGGCCGCTAGCTGGTCTGCAGTCGCAGCTGCGCGTTGCTGTTCGCACGGGCGACACGCCGCAGAAGGAGCGCGCTGCGATGCTGCGCGACCCGCCGGACATCCTCATCACGACGCCCGAGTCGCTCTTTCTGCTGTTGACCTCGCAGGCGCGAGAGCTGTTGCGCGGGGTCGACACGCTGATCATGGACGAGGTACACGCGATCGCAGGCACGAAGCGCGGCTCCCACTTCGCCTTGTCGGTCGAGCGGCTCGAGCGTCTCGTCGAGAAGCCCTTCCAGCGGATCGGCCTCTCGGCCACGCAGCGGCCGCTCGAGGAGATCGGCCGCTTTGTGTCCGGCGCGCGGCCGATCCAACTCGTCGACGCGGGTATTGCGAAGCAGCTCGACCTTCAGGTGGTCGTGCCGGTCGAAGACATGCGCGAGCTCGGCGCCACCGGTGCCGAGCCCAGCGCGAATTCGATCTGGCCGTCGATCTACCCCGCGCTGCTCGAGCTCGTGCGCGCGCACCGCTCGACGATCGTGTTCGTGAACAACCGGCGCCTCGCCGAGCGGCTCGCGCTGCGCTTGAACGAGCTCGCAGAGGAGGAGGTGGCGCGCGCGCATCACGGCTCGCTGGCGCGCGAGCAGCGCGTGCTGATCGAGGAAGACCTGAAGGCGGGGCGGATTCCGTGCCTCGTTGCGACGTCGTCGCTCGAGCTCGGCATCGATATGGGCGCCGTTGACCTCGTCGTGCAAGTCGAGTCGCCAAAATCGGTTGCGCGCGGCCTGCAGCGCATCGGCCGCGCCGGCCATTCGCTGCGCGAGGTCTCGAAGGGGCGCATCTTTCCGAAGTTCCGCGCCGACCTGCTTGAATGCGCGGTCGTTGCACAGCGGATGCGCGCAGGCGCGATCGAGGAGACGCAGATCCCGCGCAATCCGCTCGACGTGCTTTCGCAGCAGATCGTCGGCATCTGCGCGCAGGAGGAGATCGAAGTCGCCGACCTGCACCGGCTCGTGCGCGGCGCGTACCCGTTCGCGGATCTTTCGCGGGCACAACTCGAGAATGTGCTCGACATGCTCGCAGGCCGTTATCCGTCGGACGAGTTCGCGGAACTGCGGCCGCGCATCATCTGGGACCGCACCGCCGGTGTCATCCGCGGCCGGGAGGGTGCGCGCCGTCTCGCGGTTACGAACGCGGGCACGATCCCCGACCGCGGGTTGTTCGGCGTCTTCATCGTCGACGGCGGCGGGCGCGTCGGCGAGCTCGACGAGGAGATGGTGTACGAGGCGCGCGCAGGCCAGGTGATCATGCTCGGGGCGTCATCGTGGCGGATCGAGGAGATCACGCGCGACCGCGTGCTCGTGTCGCCGGCGCCGGGGGTTCCCGGTTCCATCCCGTTCTGGAAGGGCGAGGGCGTTGGCCGCCCGTACGAGCTGGGCGAGGCGATCGGCAAGTTCTCGCGCGAGCTCGTCTCCGTCTCCGAGGACAAGGCGACGAAGCGGCTCGTGGAGGAGGTCGGCCTCGACGCGTATGCGGCGCGCAACCTTTTGACGTTCTTGCAAGACCAGATGCGAGCGACCGGCGTTGTACCGTCGGATCGCGCCGTCGTCGTCGAGCGCTTCCGCGACGAGATCGGCGACTGGCGCATCTGCATCCTCACGCCGTTCGGCGCCCGCGTGCACGCGCCGTGGGCGATGGCGGTCGGCGCGCGTCTGCGCGACTCGCTCGGGATCGAGGTGCAGTCGATCTGGTCGGACGACGGGATCGCGTTCCACTTGCCCGACGCCGACGCGCCGCCGTCGACCGATCTGCTGATCCTCACGGCGGAAGAGCTCGACGAGCTCGTGCTGGCGGAGGTGGGGCAGACGGCGCTCTTCGGCGCTCGCTTCCGCGAGAACGCGGCCCGTGCGCTGCTCATCCCGCGCCGGCGTCCGGGCGAGCGAACGCCGTTGTGGCAGCAGCGGCTGAAGGCGCAGGGGCTGCTTCAGGTCGCGCGGAAGTACGCGAGCTTCCCGATAGTGCTCGAGACGTACCGCGAATGCCTGCAGGACGTGTTCGATCTCCCTGCGCTGAAGAAGCTGCTGCACGGGCTGCGAACGCGCGAGATCGATCTCATCGACGTCGAGTCGTCCTCGGCTTCGCCGTTCGCGTCGTCGTTGCTGTTCGACTACATCGCGACCTATATGTACGAGGACGACACGCCGCCGGCCGAGCGGCGTGCGCAGGCCTTATCGCTCGACCGCGATCTGCTGCGCGAGTTGCTCGGGCAGGAGGAGTTGCGCGAGCTGATCGACGCAGACGCGCTCGCCGACGTCGAGGCGTCGCTGCGGCCGCGTCCGGGAAATCCGGATCATCTGCACGACGCGCTGCGTCTGCGCGGCGACTACCGCGTCGGCGAATTCGACGAAGCGCACGCGGCGATCCTCGAGGCGGAACGGCGGGCGGTGCGCGTGCGCATCGCGGGCGACGAGCGGCTGATCGCGGTAGAAGACGCGGGCCGTTACCGCGACGCCCTCGGTGTGATGCCGCCCTCCGGCCTACCGGAGGTGTTCCTCGAAGGCGGGCCGGATTCGCTGCGGCAGCTCGTGGTGCGGTACGCGCGCGGGCGTGGGCCGTTCACGACGGCCCAGGTGAACGAGTGGTTCGGCGTCGACGTCGAAGCGCACCTGCGTGAGCTCGAGCGCGATGAGAAGCTCGTGCGCGGCGAGTTGCGGCCGGGCGGGCTCGAGCGGGAGTGGTGCGATCCGGATGTGCTGCGCCGCCTGCGGCGCGCGTCGCTTGCTGCGCTTCGGCGTGAGGTCGAGCCGACAGAGCAGGCCGCGCTCGGCCTGTTTTTGCCGCACTGGCACGGGATCGACCGGCGCGCGACGTTGCGCGAGGCGCTGATCCCGTTGCAAGGGCTCGCGTTGCCCGTGTCGTTGTGGGAGTCGGACGTGCTGCCGCGCCGCGTGACGGGCTACCGGCCGGCCGAGCTCGACCAGCTGTGCGCGTCGGGTGAGTTGATCTGGGCCGGGGCGGGTCTCGACCGCGTTGCGGTGTTCTTCCGCGAAGACGCGCCGGTGCTTGGGCGTCCGCCCGCGGCTCCCGCGCCGGAGGGGGAGGAGCACGACGCGATCCGCCGCGCGCTCGAGGGCGGCGCGCGTTTCTGGTCCGACCTGCTGCAGCAGGTCGGACTCGAGGATGCGGTCGTGCTGCCCGCGCTGTGGGATCTCGTGTGGGCGGGCGAGGTGACGAACGACGCCTGGCAGCCACTGCGCGCGGAGCGCCGCTACCAGGCGCCGCGCCCCGAGCGCCGCTCGCGCCGCTTCTCGCGCACGCGTTCAGCGCGCCCGACGGCGACGCAAGGCCGGTGGTCGTTGGCCGGAGGTTTGTTTGCAGGGCAGCCGGACCGGCGCGCGCTCGCGGAGCTCTTGCTCGAGCGGCAGGGCATCGTTACGCGCGACGGCGTACGTGGTGAAGGCATTCCCGGTGGCTACGGCGCGGTGTATTCGGAGCTGCGCGCACTCGAGACGCTCGGGACGTGCCGGCGCGGCTACTTCGTCGAAGGACTCGGCGGCGCGCAGTTCGCGCTCGGCGGCGCGGTCGAGCGCTTGCGCGAGCTCCGCCCGCGCGATGGCGACGAGCCGGGGCCGCTCGTGCTCGCAGCGGCGGATCCGGCGCAGCCGTACGGCGCTGCGATCCCGTGGCCGAAGCGCGCAAACGGCCGCGCGGCGCGCGTCGCCGGCGCGCAGGTCGTCCTGCTTGGTGGCGAGGCGGTGCTCTTTGTCGAGCGCGGCGGCCGCACGCTCGTTCCGCTCCGCGATCCGGAAGAAGACTGGCTCCGCGTAGCCCTGGCAGCGCTCGTCCTCCACGTGAAGCGTGGCGGCGCAAAGCGCCTGGCCGTCGAGCGCTTCGACGGCGAACCGGTCACGGAGTCGTTCGTCCTGCCGCTGCTGGTCGAAGCCGGTTTCCTGGCGGGCCCGCGCCGTGCAGTCTTGCGCGCGTAATCCATGTCCAGCCTTCGCAACAGAAGTCGAACGGCTACGCCGGGATGAGCTTATAACCGAGCCCGCGCACCGTTACTAGCCGCTGCGGTTCTGACGGGTCGCGCTCGATCTTCCGGCGCAGGTTCGAGATATGCACCTCGCAGGCATGTTCGTCGCCGACATGTTCGCTCGCCCACAGGTGCTGCATCAGCTCCTTGCGCGAGACCACCGCGTCGGGCTGCTCGGCCAACAAGGCCAGCACCTTGAACTCCGACAGCGTCAGATGCACCCGCTTGCCGTCGACGAGTACCTCGTGCCGGCCGAGGTCGATGTGCAACCCGCCGAGATGGCGCACCGCCGAGCCGCCGTTCGCCCGGTCGAGCTCCCGCCGGCGCAGGATCGCCCGCACACGGCTCAGCAGCTCCACGGTGGAGAACGGCTTCGTCACGTAGTCGTCCGCGCCGAGCTCGAGCCCGAGCACACGGTCGAGCTCCGCATCGCGCGCGGTCAGCATCAGAATCGGCACGTCGCTCTCGGCACGCAGCTCACGGCAGATGTCGGTGCCCGACATCCCGGGCAGCATCACATCGAGGATGACGATGTCGTAGCGCCGATCGCGGGCCGCCGCGAGCGCCGCCGTGCCTTCGCGCTCCTCGTGGACGTCGAAGCCTTCGCGTCGCAGCATGAACGAGACGACGTCGAGGACGCCCGGATCGTCGTCGACGACGAGCACGCTCGAGCTCACGCGACAGCCTCCTCGCGCACCCGCGCCTGCTCGAGCACGATGCGCACGCGCGTGCCTTCGCCCGGCGCCGAGTCGAGCTCGATATGCCCGCCGAGACTGCGCACCGTCTGGCGCACGATCGCGAGCCCGAGCCCGAAGCCCTCGGCATCGCGGTCCTGGCCGCGGTAGAAGCGGTCGAAGACGTGCTGTTGCGTCTCCGCACTCATCCCGACCCCGGTGTCCTCGACCTCAACGTTCACAACGGTACCCGCAGCGTACGCGCGCAGGACGATCCGACCGCTCGGCGTGTGCTTCACCGCGTTCTCCGCGAGATTTCGCAGCGCTTGCTCGAGCAGATCGCGGTTGACGTTCGCGACGAGCTCCGGCGGGCACTCGACCGAGACGGCCACACCGTCGGCCGAACGCGTGTCGTCGGCCACCTCCTGCAGCAGCTCTGCGAGCGAGACCGCATCGAGCCGGGGCCGCTCCTGCCCCGCATGCGCGCGTGCGAGCGTCAGCAGCGCGCCCGCGAGCCGCGCAAGCCGCTCGGCCTCGCGTTCGATGTGCGTAAGAAACCGGTCGCGCTCGACCGGATCGTCCTTCGCGCCCGCCTGCAAGACCTCGACGGCGCCGATGATCGTCGTCAGCGGCGTTCGCAACTCGTGCGCGGCGTTCGAGACGAACTCGCGCTCCGAGAGCTCGCGTCGCTCCTGCTCGGTCAGGTCGTCGAGCACGATCAGCACCGTGTCGCTCTCGGGCTGCGCCGGGATCCCGACGAGCGCGAGTGCACGCTCCTCGTCGGGGCGTACGTGCGCCTGCGCGAGGGCGGACCCTGTGTTGAAGAGGCTCGCCGCGAATTCGCGCAGGGAAAACGTCGACCACGGCTCGGGCAACTGGTCGCCCTCGGCAAGCCGCGTGCCGAGCACCCGTCGCGCCTCCGCGTTTGCGAACTGCACGACAAGCTGGTCGTCGACCGTGACGACGCCCTCGTGCAGCCGCTCGAGCAGCATGCGCAGCCGGTCGCGCTCGCCCTCGATGTGCCGGAACGAGCGTCGAAGCTGCCGGCGCATCCGGTCGAAGCTCTGCGCGAGCGCACCGAACTCGTCGCGGAACCGGTAGCGCACCGAGCGCTCGAAGTCACCGGCGGCGATCGCCTCCGCAGCAGACGTCAGTCGGCGCAGGCGCAACGCGATCGCCTGCGCGAAGAGCAGTCCGACGAGCACGCCGATCAAGCCGGCGATCACGCCCGCGCGCAGCGCCTGGTCGTTGAGGATTCCGATCGCCGCTGCGACGTCGGGCCGGCGGCTCACCGAAACGATCGCGACACCGGGCGCCACCGCAAGCGGCGCGCCGACGACGACGATGCCGCCGCTGCTCGTCATGAACGCGCGACGCTGATCTGCGCTCGCGGCGTGCAACGCGCTTGCCTGCTCCGGCGGCGCAAGAGCAAATTTCGTCCGCGCCGGAGCCTTCGCAAGCAACTGCCCTCGAGCGCCGTACACGTAGAGGTCGAGATCGAAGTGCTGAGCGATCGTCGGCAGCCGCGGCCCGAGCGTGCCCGCGCGATCGGCCCCTTCGACCTCGGCCGCGGCCAGTGTCGCGCTTTGCACTGCGAGCTGCGCGGCATGCACGCGGAACGCGCTCTCGGAGCGCGACGAGAACTGCGAGACGACGATCGCGGTCGAGACTGCCGCGACGAGCGCGAACGCGGCTCCGAGCCACCAGCGAACGCCGATGAAGCGCCGAGTCATGCCTACAGGCTACGCCGATGCGACTACCCTGGTGGCATGCCGGAAGGTGACGCGGTCCATCGCGCGGCGCTGCAGCTGCAAGTGCTCGCCGGCCAGCGGGTGGAGGTGGAAACGCCGCATCCGCGCGCGGCGACGAAGGGCCTCGCGGACCGGCTCGGCGGTCGCCGCCTCGAGTCGGTGGAGGCGGTCGGGAAGAACGTGCTGCTGCGCTTCGAGGGCGGGCTCGTGCTGCGCAGCCACCTGAGAATGAACGGCCGCTGGCGCGTCGAGCCCCGCGGCGCACGCCGCAGCGGGCGCCCGTGGCTCGTTCTCCGCGGCGACGAGCACGAAGCCGTCCTCTGGAACGGGCCGGTGCTCGAGCTCGCGCGTGACGCGCGCCGGATCGCGCAGCTCGGGCCCGACATCCTCAGCCTCCCGCCGGACTTCGACGCGATGCTCGGGCGGCTGCGCGCCGAGCGCCAGGAGCGCGCCGTTGGCGACGCGCTCCTCGACCAGCGCCTCGTCGCCGGGATCGGGAACATGTGGAAGGCGGAAACGCTCTGGAGGTCGCGCGTCTCTCCGTGGCGTGCGCTCGCTGACGTCTCGGACGAGGATCTGCGCGAGACGCTCGCCGTGGCGCACCGGCTGATGCAAGGCCGGCTCGACGGCGCCCGCCCGCTCCACCACGTCTATCGCCGCATGGGGCGCGCCTGCCGGCGCTGCGGCGCCGTTATTCGCTCGTATCCGCAGGGCGAAAACACCCGCATGGCCTACTGGTGCCCCGGCTGCCAACAAGGAGGCCGCCTGCCGAAGGCGTAGAGGGAAGTTCCGATGCGTTCGCCTCATCTCTACGACACGCTCCGCCGGTTCTGCCTCGGGGCGTTCGCGTCGTTCCACGGCGCGGACCTTCCGTTCTCGTTCGAGGAGCACGGGACGTACGGGCGCCCGACGCTCTATGAGTACCGCCCGCTTGTGCGCGGCTTCATCGAGGCGCACGCCGACCGGCTCTTCGGGCGCGACGACGTGCGCGAGGCGGTAGCCGACCTGCAGCGCGAAACGGCCGCCCGGATCTTCGCGCGAGCGCACGAGGGCAACACACCCGACGAGGCCCGCGCGCTCTATCGCAGCGTCCTCGTGCCGCTGCTCGTGCGCACCGCCGAAGGCTGCGGCGGCTTCGACTGGGACGACAGCGCGTTCGATCGCGCGTACGAGGAGCTCGAGGAGACGCTCTACCGCGAGGGGCACGCCTATGGCGCAGTCGCACCGCTGATCGGCATCTCCTGCGGCACGCAGATCGAGCTCGGCGACGGCATCCGCGTCCGCATGGCCGCGACCGGCGAGCTCGCGGCGATGTGGCCCGAGGCGTCGGGCCTGCTTCCGCGCGACTTCGGACGGGAGCCGGACCGCCTGTGCGTGCTCGAGCTCGAGCGCTCGGTCGCCGACGAGGCGCCGGACGCGCCCGGCGAGCTCGCCGACGCCGTAACCGCGCTTCGTCTCGCGACTGCTGCGCCCGTCGCCGCCGGCCCCGTGCTCTTCGAGCGCCTCGACTGGCGTCCGTACGGCATCCGCCCGGTGCTGCAGATCGCGGCGACAGCGCCGCCGGGGGAGCCGACGCGACTCGACCCGTTCCGCGCGTCCGTCGCGCAGAAGCTGCGACCGCTGCTCGCGCTCGCAGACGATGACTCGAAGCTCGGTGACGCGCTCGACCGCTGGGAGCTCTCGCTCTTCCAGGACGATCCGTTTCGCCGTGAGCAGCTCCGCCACGCGCTCGACTCTGCACTCGGCAACGGCGAAGGAACCTGGGCCGCGGCCATGCGCGCCGCCGCGTTGCTCGGCGAGACCGCGCAGGAGCGGGCGAAGCTCGTCGACGCGGTGCGCGAGCCGACCACAGATCTCGTCCGCCGTCTGCTCGTCGCCGTGCTCCTCCACGGCAACCGGCGTGCACTGCTGAGTGAGCTCGACTCGACGCTGCTTGGCAACGAACGTGTTGCACAGCTGCGCGCGAGCTGACACACCCGCCGCGGTAGCGTCGCCGGCATGGAGGAAGCACGCGCGGTGCTCGCAAGGCTCGAGCGGATCGAGGCGCTCGACCGCACGCACGCCGAACCGGGCGTGGTGCTCGACGAGCTGCGCGAGCTCGTGCGGGAGGTCGAGGTCTGGGCGAAGCGGGAGCGCGACCCGCGCGCGGAGGCGGCGGCACAGCTCCTGGCCGAGCATGCGATAGTCAACGTGTGACGCTCGTTCACTGGGACGACGTCGAGGGGTTCGACATTCCCGAAAGGAGTCGCCCGCTCGGCGGTCGCTGGCAGCGGCTCGCCGACGCGGCCGGCAGCGTGCGCCTGGGCATGCAGCGTGTGCAGCTCGAGCCGAGTCAGATGATTACGCCCCCGCACGTGCACACGGCGGAGGAAGAGGTCTTCCACGTGCTGAGTGGCTCGGCACGGCTCTGGCAGGACGGCTCGACGTGCACCGTCGTCGCGGGCGACACGCTCGTCTTCACGGCGGGCGGGCCGACACACACGCTGATCGGTGGCGACGGCGGCCTCGAGGTGCTCATCTTCGGCCAGCGTCTGACGCCCGAGGCCGGCGTTCTGCCGCGCACGAACGTCGCATGGCTCGCGCATTCGCCGGTGCGGGTCATGGAGGAGCACCCGTGGACCGCGGAAGCCGCGCTCGGCATCCCGGACGGCACGCCGGGCGAGCGGCCGGCGAACGTGGTTGCGCTCGACGACGTCGAGGGCGAGTACGGCGGCATGGCGAAGCGGCTGGGCGCAGCGGGCGGGGCCAGACAGGCCGGGCTGAACCGCATCGAGCTGCCGCCTGAGGAGGAGGGTGCACCGCCGCATTGCCACTCGGCCGACGAAGAGGTGTTCGTCGTGCTTGACGGCGAGGGCACGCTCGAGCTCTGGGGTCCCCCGAAAGCGGGGCAGCCGCCGGCCACTGAGCCGCAGGAGACGCACGCGCTGAAACGTGGCCACGTCGTCTCGCGGCCGGCCGGCACCCGCATCTCCCATTGCTTGCGGGCAGGCGCCGCAGGCCTCGCCTACCTCGCCTACGGGACGAAAGACTCAAATGACGTCTGCTACTACCCGCGCTCGAACAAGCTCTTCTGGCGCGGGCTCGGCCTGATCGCCCGCGTGGAGCCGCTCGACTACTTCGACGGCGAACCGTCCTAGTCCCGGCTACGTTGGAGGTGGCCCCCCGAAAGAGATGAGCGCCACCTAATCTCACACACCTCCAGAGCCGATAGCACCGTTAGGTCTCGTGTGCGCGTGCTACTCCGCAATAGAAAGGTGCAGATCCTCCTGAACGGGGGTCTCGGCCTCGGACTTCTCGCAGTTTCCTACTTCAGCGTGAAGCACTTCATCAAGGGCGGCTGGCCGCTGCACCACGCAGATCCGATCCTCGTCGTCGCCGCCGCGCTGCTCTTTTTGATCGCGTATGCCTTCAAGGCGTGGGGTTGGCAGCGCCTCTTCGCACCGGCCGACCGGCCGACTGCGGGCGCGCTCGCTTTCGCAGGCGGCGCAGCTTGTGTCGGTGGCGTCGCGATGCCGGGCCGCGTCGACGATGCGATCCGGATCGCTTGCGTGAAGCGCTACCCGGGAACGCGCGCCGGGCTCGGTACGATCGGGCTCAGCCTGATCATTCTCGGCATGCTCGACAACGCGGCGCTCGCGCCGCTCGCGACGGTCGCGATGACAGACGCACGCTCATGGACCGTGCGCGCCGGCTTCCTGCTCGTCATGGTCGGAGGCGTGCTCGCCGCGGTCGTCGTCTCGATGGTGCCGAAGTTCGCGGGCATGCGACGCGTGATGAAGTACCGCATCGGACGCTGGCTCTCCGAGCACACGCAGTGCCGCAAGGAGTCGCTCGCAGCGCTCCTCCTGATTTCGGTTTCGTGGGCGCTGCGCGGCACCGCGGTCTTCTTGCTGCTGAACGCGCTCGCACTTAGAGGCTCCTTTCCGCTCGCGCTCGGCTTCATCTGCGCATCCGCGGCGTCTGCGGCGTTGCCGATCGGCCCGGCCGGGGCAGCGATGCAGGCCGGCGCCGGCGCGACGCTGCTCGCGCTCTCCGGCGTGCCAAAGGCGGAGGCGCTCGCGTTTGCCGTCGCGGCTCAGGCTCTGGTCGTCGTCACCGGCGCGGCCGTGATCTTGCTGATCGCGGCGTGGCATGTCGGTGTGCGCATCAGGCCGCGTCTTGCGGCCGCGTTCTAACGAAGTCGCGTCCGCGCACGAGCGCGAGGCCGGCGGCTGCGCCGACGAACGCCACGATCGCTGCAACGAGCAGAATCGCGTTCAGCCCTGACACGAACGCGGCTCTGTCTTGCCCGTGCACCTTGCTCTGGAAGATCGCGCCGAGTCCGGCGATCCCGGTCGCGATGCCGACCTGACGGAACGTGTTGTTGATGCCCGACGCCATGCCGGCGCGTCGCGGCTCGACGACGCCGACCGCGGTCGAGGCGAGCGGCGCGTTCACGAGACCGACGCCGATGCCGCCGACAATGAACCCGGGCAGGAGGGTCGTCCAGCCCGATGACGGAGTGATCCCGTGCATCAGGAGCAACGCAATGCCGACGAGTGACATGCCGACGCCGAAGAGGATGCGCACGGGAACGCGCGTCGAGAGCCGTCCCGCGATCGGCGCGGTCACGAACGCGAGCACCGAGAGCGGTAGGAAGCGAAGCCCTGCGTCGAGCGGCGTGTAGTGCAGCTGCAGCTGGATGTAGAGCGTGAGAAAGAGGAACATCGCGAACATCGAAGACGAGATCGTGAACGCGACGATCTGCGCGCCCGTGAACGACGGATTGCGGAATAGCCCGAGGTCGAACATCGGCGCGTGCTGCCGCAGCTCGGCTACGGCGAAGGCGCAGAGCAGCACCAGCGCGGCGACGAAAAGGCCGATCGTCCTGCCGCTGCCCCAGCCCCAGCCCTCGCCACGCAGCAGCGCGAGCACGAGTGAGAAGAGGCCGCCGGTGAAGAACGCGAAGCCAAGCCAGTCGAACCCTCCGTGCCCCTCGTCGCGGGACTCGTGCAAGTACAGCGCAGCGCCTGCGACGCACCCGATGCCGATCGGCAGGTTGACGAAGAAGATCCACCGCCAGCCGGCCCACTCGGTGAGTGCGCCGCCGACGAGCGGCCCGATCGCGACCGCCGCGCCGACCGTCGCTCCCCAGATTCCGAAGGCGGTCCCGCGCTCTCGCCCGTGGAACTCCTGGGAGAGGATCGCGAGCGAGACCGCGAACATGGCTGCCCCGCCAACGCCCTGGAGGCCGCGCGCGAGGTTGAGGAAGAGCGGGGAGGTGGCCGAGCCGCAGAGCGCCGAGGCCAGGGTGAAGAGGACGACCCCGCCGATGAAGATCCGTTTGCGGCCGAGCAGGTCGCCGAGCGTCCCCGCGTTCAGCATGCAGGTGGCGAGGAGGAGGGCGTATGCGTCGATCACCCACTCGAGATCGGTGAATGAGGTGTGCAGCTGCCTCTGAATGGAGGGGAGGGCGACGTTGACGACCGTAATGTCGAGGAGCAACATGAAGATCGCCACGCAGACGATGATCAGTGCCCGCCACTTCCGCTCCATCGCCAGGAAACTACTTGAGAAGGACTCTGCTACGTTGATCCGAAAGGTGAGCGACTATGGCGCTCACGCGGCTGCTTACGCGTCCCAACACGCGGGCGCGCTCGGATAGGGGACCGACACTGGCTCGGGTCATCGCTTTTGCGAATCAAAAAGGTGGCGTCGCGAAAACGACGACCACGCTGAACCTCGGCGTCGCGCTGGCCGAAAAGGGGAAGAAAGTCCTCGCGATCGACCTGGACCCGCAGGGCAACCTGACGATGTCGCAGGGCTGGAATCCGGACGAGATCGATCGCTCGATGTTTGACGTGCTCGTCCACAAGCTGCCGATCACGGAGATCATCCGGAAGGGCGAGATCGACGTAGCCGTCGCGTCCATCGACCTAGCCGGAGCCGAGCTTGCGCTGTCCTCGATGATCGGCCGCGAACGAGCGCTCGAGAAGGCGCTGCTCGCCGCCCGCGAGGAGTACGACTGGATCATGATCGACACCCCGCCGTCGCTGGGCCTGCTGACGATCAACGCTTTCGTCGCGGCCACCGGCGTGATCGTGCCGGTGCAGTGCGAGTACCTCTCGCTGCGCGGGCTCGTCCAGCTCGAAAACACGCTGGCCATGATCCGGGAGAACCTCAATCCGCAGGTCGAGATCCAGGGGATCCTCCCGACGATGTTCGACAAGCGCCTCTTGCATTCTCGCGAGGCGGTAGAGATCCTGAAGGAGAATTTCGGCGATCTCGTACTCAATACGAAGATTCGCAAAACGGTTCGCTATGCGGAGGCGCCCGTGAAGGGGATGTCGGTTTTGAGGTACGACCCAACGGGGGACGCCGCGGACATGTACCGCGACCTCGCCAAGGAGGTGCTCAATGGCGCGTCGTCGCGCCAGCATGCGTGAAGGCCCGCTCGCGGAGCTCTTCCGCGCGACGGAGGCAGCGCAGCGCCAGGCCGAGGGTCAGCCTGGGCCGGAGCCTGCCGCCGGAGAGGCCCCTGCGGCGCCGGCGACCGAGCCGGACGAGCGCACGGTCGACCACGTTCCGAGCTGGGAGGAGGCAGCGCGCGGTGAGATCCCTGCGCCGCCGACGCCCCGGCCCGACCCGACGCCGCAGCCCCCGGCGCCAGCGCCGGTACCGATGCCACCGGCTCCGCTTCCGACGCCGGATCCTTCACCGCCGCAGATCCGTGCGGTGCCGCCGCCACCAGTTTCGCAGCCCGTCTCGCATTACGCCGATGCGTTGCCGGAACAGCCCGCGCGCCTGCACCGTGGTCCGGTGCGTGACGCCGGCGCGTATCTCGCGGTGATCAAGGTCGTCGGCGTCGGCGGTGCCGGCTTGAACGCCGTCAACCGGATGATCGACGCGGGCATCAACCAGGTCGAGTTCATCGCCGTGAACACGGACATCCAGGCGCTGCACATGAGCGACGCGCCGGTGAAGATCCACATCGGGCGCGAGCTCACGAAGGGGCTCGGCTCCGGCGCGGATCCGGACATTGGCCGCCGTGCCGCGGACGAAGGCTACGACCAGCTGAAGCATGCGCTGCGCGGCGCGGACATGGTGTTCGTCGCTGCGGGCGAGGGCGGCGGTACCGGTACCGGTGCGGCGCCGATCGTGGCGAAGATCTCGCGCGACCTCGGTGCGTTGACGGTCGGGATCGTGACGACGCCGTTCAAGTTCGAGGGAACGAAGCGGCGTGGCCAGGCGAGCGTCGGCGTGCAGTTGCTGCGCGAGGCCTGCGACACGACGATCGTCATCCCGAACGATCGGCTGCTCGAGGTTCTTGATCGCTCGACGTCGATGCTCGATGCGTTCAAGGTCGCCGATGACGTGCTGCGGCAGGGCGTGCAGGGGATCTGCGACCTGATCACGATGCCCGGGCTGATCAACCTCGACTTCGNNCGACGTGCGCACGATCATGAAGGACTCGGGCACAGCGTTGATGGGCATCGGCTTTGCTTCGAGCGGCGAGAACCGCGCGAGGGAAGCCGCGGAGCGTGCGCTGCGCTCGCCGCTGATCGACGAGGAGATCACGGGCGCGTCCGGGATCTTGCTTTCGATCGCCGGCGGTGACGACATGACGTTGATCGAGGTGAACGAGGCCGCGGAAGCGATCCGTTCTGCCGCGACCGAGGACACGAACATCATCTTCGGCGCGACGGTCGACGACCGTCTGACAGGCCAGGTGTGGGTCACCGTCGTAGCCACCGGCATCGGCCGAGGCGCGCGAGTCCGCCGCCCGCCGTTCGAGGCCCCCGTGCCGACGCGGAGCTCGAGCTCCGGCGACGACATGGACGTTCCGTCCTTCCTGCGCTGAGAAAGGAGACCCCGCTTTTGACTTTGCTCTTGGTGTCAGACACCTCTGGTGTCTGACACCGCTTACGATTCCCGAATGGACGTCTACCTAGCAATAGCCAGCCGCCGAGAAGTCCGCGAATACACGGACGTCCCGATCCCAGCCGAGATCGTCCATCGGATCCTGGACGCCGGCCGCCTGAGCGGCTCGTCGCGCAACACGCAACAGTGGGAGTTCGTCGTCGTCAGCGACCGCGAAGCCTTGTCCGAAGCCGTGTATGCCCCAGGCAACGTCCTCGGCGCGACCCTCGTCGTCGCCATCGCCGGCTCGGCGTTCGCGCTCGACATGGGTCGAGCCGCCCAGAACATGATGCTCGCCGCGTGGAACGACGGCGTCGGCGCATGCCCGAACGGCATCAGCGACGCGGAGCTCGCCGAGCGCATTGTCGGCGCGCCTGTCGGCATCGTTCTGACGTTCGGCTATCCAGCGAAGCCGCGCGACCCGAGCGCGCGCAGCGCAGACGAATGGTCCGCCAAAGCGAAGCGCAAGCCGTTCGACGAAGTCGTGCGCGACGCGTAACTAAGGCAGCGTGCAGCTGGGCTGCTGCCCGACGATCTCGTCGAGCGCGCGCCCGGCACTGACCTGGAACGTCAGCTGCACGGAGCGCGCGCGCAGCGTCGTCAGCCGGATCATCTTGTCCTTGCCCTGACTGAGACAGCCAAGCGACGCGTGCCAGTAGGGCGACCAGCGCACGGCGATCCGGTAGGTCCCGCCGCGGTGCACGACCGCACCGATCTGCGACTGCGTCAGCGAGGTCAAAACCGGCGAGCCGGGCCCGGTGATGATCGAGTGGGCGTGTGGCACCTTGTAGATCGCCAGCTCACGCGTGTGGAACACGCGCTGGAGCCCGAGGCGCCCGCTGCGTATGAGTGCAGCCTCGCCCCGCGAGCTGTAATCGGGCGTTGAGTTCGTGAGCACGACGTAACGCACGCCGAGCCCGTCGAGCCAGCGCAGATACGTCTTCGGGCCGAGGTTGTCGTACAAGACCTCGTTCTGCGGGAAGTCGTCCTGCCGGTACCAGCCGCGCGCGAGCGGAATGCGCGCGTCCGCGAGGAACACCGCCGCAGAGTGCGTCGCAGTGTCCACCGCCTCGACGCGGTACGACGGCCCGAGGTTCGCTTTCAGGTACGAGATCGTCGATGTCCACGTCTTCGCCTGGGTCGTCACATCACCGCCGTCCTTGAAGAGGCTCCACGCGAGCGGAGACACGTTCCACGCGACCGCGAGCATGAGAATGCTCACGCAGACCCACCGCGGCTGCCACCGCCGCAGCGAGAACACGAGCACCATCAGCGGAACCGAGGCGTAGCGAAGCCGCGCGATGTTCTCGCCGATCGCAGTGGGCACGAGATACATCCCGACCATCGCCAGGAGGTAGATGGCAAAGAAGAAGCGCAGCACGCGGGCGCTCTCGACCTGCCAGGTCAGCACCAGGCATGCAGTGCAGAACGCGACGCCGCCCGCGAGCTCTGCGCCCGAGAACGGGAACGTCCCGCCACCGGGGAAAATCCGCCAGAGCACAACCTCGACGAGCGCCGCAACCGCGACGCCGGCGATCGGCACCCAGTTGCGCCACAGCGTGTCGCGGCGCGCAATCGCAACGCCGCCGAGTACAAACACGAGCAGCAGGAACGAGAGCGGGCTGGCCGCGAGCGTCAGTCCCGCGAGCGCGGCGAACCGCCACCGCTTCCTGGCCTGCAGCGCCCAGATCGCGAGGAGCGCGAGCGAGATCCCGAGCGCGAACGGAAACGCGGCCGACAACACGATCCCGGCCCACACGACCGCGAACGTCCTGCTCGACCAGCGCGTTTCTGCGCCCCATTCGCGCCAGAGCACGACAGCGAACGCGAGCGCCGCCAAGGCGATCGTCGCGACCGCAAGCAGGCGAATGCCGAGGAGCGCCGCAAGCGGGTAGTAGATGAGGCTGTACGTGACGAAGCTGTAGCGGCCCGCGTACCAGAAGTTGTTCCAGAGCGTGAAGCCGTGCTCGAGGAAGAGCGTGCGCTGGTACGCGTGCGCGGCGAAGTCGGTGCCCGGCGGGCCAAGCCACGCGAGCGCCGCGGCGACTGCGCCGGCCGCGGCTGCCGACAGCAGCGCCTCGCGGACGAGTGGATGGCGAACGCTCACGGTTCTTGCGGAAGCGCGGCCGCGACCGGCGGCGCGAGGCGGCGCAACACGGGCACCGTGAGCGCGCGATGGCAGATCCCGCCTTCGATCGCCAGAACGACTGCGAGGCCGGCGATCATCACCGGGCCGGGCGAGTCGTTCACGAGTAGCGAGGCCGCAAGTCCCCCGAGCAGTGCGGTCGCGACTGCGCGGTCGGTCCGTGACCGAGCGCTGCGCGCGGCGGCGCTGCCGATGATCAGGGCTGCGAGCGCGGGGATCAGCAGCCACCACTGTTCGACCATGCGCGCGTACGCGAGCGGAACACGGTTCGCGGCGACGTTCATGAACCCGTTGATCCCGCCGTGGAGCGCACCGCGCAAATGGTCGGGCGCGCTCACCGACGCGTCGATGTTGACGAGGCTAAAGACGATGAACGCGGCGGCGGCGAGCGCCGGCAGGATGTAGCGTCGCCGCGCGCCGAGCAACTCCACGGCAAGCACCGCGAACGCGACGCCGACGACGATCGCACCGCCGCCGTCCGAGCCGAGCTCGTTCTCGGCGATCGTCGCAAGCGCGAGCCCGCCGACCGCGAGGAACGCGAGCGGGCCGAAGCGCTTTGCGAGCAGCGCCGCACCGAGGAGCGCGGGGAAGAGCAACCACGTCTCGAGCAGGTTGGAGACGCCGAAGAAGCGGCTCGTCAGTTCGGGCCCGATCGGCGCGAGCGACAGCGTCGAGGGTCGCACGAGCATCGAGACAGCGTAGGCGGCGAGCAAGACGACGAGTGCGAAGCCGAGCTGCACCTTCCTCCGGAAGAACGTGGGCCCGAACAAGCCGCCCGCGACCGTGCAGAGGCCGAGCAGCGTCACGCGCCCTACCGTGTCTCCGGTCGGGAACCACCCCATCACGAGGTTCACGGCGATCGCGGAACCGAGGGCCGTTGGCGTGCCGAGCGGGAAGAAGAGCGCGAACATCACGAGCAAACCGAGCACGAGCACCGAGCCGGGCATCGTCGTGCTGCGTGCGACGTCGATCTGATCCTCGAGCCGGTACGAGGTCGCGACGGGGCCGCCATCGCGCTGCGTGCTGAGGGCGTGCGGTGTTTGCAGCGCGGTGCGCGCGACGTCGGCGATCGACACGAGACCGGGCACGCGCGTCAGGCTCGACGTGAGCAGCCCGTGGTAGCCGCGGCCGATCACTGCGATCGGGTAGCGGCGGTCGTTCGGCGCCGAGGTCGCGGGCGGCAGTCCGACGACGATCACGGGCCCGTGCGCCGGAATCTCCGTTGATTGCCTGACGTGAATGAGCACGGTGTCGTGCGGCCTAGGCAGGCGCGTGTTGTAGAGGATCCCGCGCACCATTCCTTCGAATGCGGCGGCCTGGCTCGTCCGCGGTCCTGCGTTCGGCACCATCAGGCCGACTGCACCTTCGGTTGCGAGCTGCGGCAGATCGCCGAGCGTCAACCCTTTCACGACCACGACTTGGAAGACCTGCCGGTGGTGACCGTCAAAGTCGTTGGAGGTTCTCGCGGCAGCGCTGCCGGAGACGACGAGCGCGAGCGCGCACGCAAGTAGAAGGGCGGGGGCCGCCTTCACAAGGAACGAGGTTAGACGAGCGGGACTAGGACCGTGGCGCCGAAGGCTCCGGCGATCGCGAGCGCCCAGCTGCCTGCGCCGGCGAGGAGCGCGATCCGGCGGGCGGCCGGAGAGGGATAGGGAGCCATCCAGACGAGGCTCGCGATCCCGAACATGAGGCCCACGGCGGTCTCGACGGCGTGGAAGGCGATTCCGGCCGCGAGCCCGTTCGTGAAGGAGGTTCCCTGCGCCTGGAGCGCGATCGCGATCGCGCCGGAGGTGATGCCGATGTTTCCCGGCGTCAGCGGAATCAGGCCTGCAATGTCGAGGGCCGGGATGATCACGATTGCCGCCGCGAGCGGGTGCGGCAGGCCGAGGGCGGCGCCGACGGCGGTCGCGGACACGAGGCGGCCGCCGGTGGAGAATGCGAGCCAGGCGACGAGGCGGGCGGCGCCGGACGGCTCTTTGGCGAGGGCCCGGAAGGCGTCGAGGATGTGCGCGGTGCTGCGGCGGGAGGCGATCGCGATGGCGACGGCGCTTGCCACGAGCCCTGCGGCGATAAGGAGCGGCCAGAGCGGGATGGCTCCCGCGAGGTAGCTGGCGACGACGAGCAATCCGAGTACGACCGCGCGCGCGGCGCCGAGCGCTGCGAACGCTCCGCCGCTCGTCCAGAGGCGCTTTTCGCTTGGGAGGACGCGGGCGAAGAGCCCGATGCGGACGGCGTCGCCTGCGCGGAAGGGCACGACGGTGTTGACCAGCGAGCCGACCCCGTAGCGCGCGCAGGCGTCGGTGACCGAGAGGCGGCCGCCGCAGAGGCCGATCGCGCAGCGCCACGATCCTGCCGCGGCGAGGACGGAGACCGCGAAGCCGATCCCTGCGAGCCAGAGCCAGGTCGGGTTGGCGGAGCCGACGGTGTCGAGTGCGGCGTCGACGCGCGTGCCGAGGAGCTGGGGCGTCGCGACGGCGGCGAGGAGGGCGACCAGCAGAAGGGCAGCAGCGGCGAAGCCGCGGCGACCGATGTGGGCGCGGATCTGGGCGAGCGTAGAAATCACGTTCCTGGCCTTCTATTTCGGTAGACGTACAACGGAACTTGAGGTTGGCGCGGTGTGGGCAGCCGCGTACGCTCAGGGTAATGAAGGGCGCAATTGCGGCCGGCCATCCCCTGACCGCGGCAGCGGGCGCCCGTGTGCTGGAAGCGGGCGGCTCGGCGGTTGATGCGTGTGTGGCGGCGGCGTTCGTGTCGTGGGTGTGCGAGAGCCCGCTGACGGGCCCGGGCGGGGGCGGGTTCATGCTCGTGCACGAGGCGGAGAGCGGGCGGACGGTTGTTCTGGACTTCTTCGTGGCGGTGCCGCGGGCGGCGGCGGTGGGTGAGCTTCTAGAGCTGGCGGTTGATTTCGACGGGGACACACAGCAGCTGTTCCGAACAGGCGCGGCTGCGGTGGCGGTTCCGGGGACGGCGCTCGGTCTCGAGGCCGCGCATCGTCGGTGGGGGCGGGTGCCGTGGGCGGAGCTCGTCGCGCCTGCGTCAGCGTTGGCGCGCGACGGCTTCGAGCTGACGCCGATACAGGGCTACCTGCACGACATCCTCGACGGGCTGCTGCGCCATTCGCCCGACGGCGATGCGATGTACGGCGTGGATGGGCGTGCTTTTCGGTCGGGCGAACGGTTCGCGATCCCGGCGCTCGGCGCGACGCTCGACCGGCTCGCCGCGGAGGGTGTGTCAGTTCTCTATACGGGCGATCTCGCGGAGCGAATCGTTGAACACGTGCGCGGCGGCGGTGGAGCGCTGGCGCTGGAAGATCTCGCTGCGTATGAAGTCATCCCGCGTGAGCCGGTCAGCGTCGAGTATCGGGGCCATGAGTTCCGCTCGAACCCGCCGCCGTCGAGTGGCGGAGTGCTGATCGCGCTCGGCTTATTGTCTCTGGGCGATCGGGACCCCACGCCGAGCGCGATCGCGGATGCGATGGAAGCGCAAGAGGCTGCGCGCGATGCGGCGTTCGCGCGTGCGCTGTACAGCGGCGATGCGGCGCTGCAGGTGCTCAAGGGAACGACGCACATCTCGGTTCTCGATGCCGACGGGAACGCGGCGTCGCTGAGCGCGTCTCTAGGTTCGGGGAGCGGCGTGGTCGTCCCGGGCACGGGCATCCATCTGAACAACATGCTGGGCGAGCTCGACCTAGCTGGCGCGTCGCAACCGGGCGAGCGACTGACGTCGATGATGGCACCGTCGATCGTGCTTAAAGATGGTGCACCGCGCCTAGATGGTTGATCGGTTAATCGG
>PLZU01000004.1 GCA_003152275.1 Actinomycetota bacterium | reverse complement strand
TGACGACGGAGCTGCCCGGCCTGCTTGCGTTCCTTGAAAAGGCGCTTCATGCGTCGCAGGCGCAGCTGCTTGCGGCGTTGCAGGCGAACTTCCCGAGGCTCGCACAGGCGATCACCAACTTGCCGGCGGTGACCAGCGGGTGGGACAACATCCCGTCGATCGACGGGGCCACGCGCTTCGACGGCACGCCGATCAAAACCGTGCCCGACGTCCGTACGTACTTCGGGTCGGACGTGATTCCCGTCCTCGAGACCCAGGCAGGCAACTACGAGAAACTCGTATCGATCTCGACCATCAACTTCATCGGGCCTCTGGTGCTGATCGTCGGCATCATCGTGATCATCTATGGGCTGCTCATGCTGCTCCTGGCCTGGCGTTTGGCGCCCGGCACAAGCGAGGCCGCCAAACTCTCACCGAGCCCGGCCACGTAGCGGCTCACTTCACGCAAACAGTGCGCAAGCGAACGCAGAAGGAGATGTAGATTTGGTTCTGGTGAGGTTCCGCCCTAGCTTCCCGGCTCCACGACGGCACGGTGTCGCGTGCTCACGCTGACGGCGTCCTCCACCGGCTGGCAGGTCGGGCTCGCGCTCGGCATCGCGGTGATCGCGGTGGCTGCGGTGATCGTGATCGTGATCGTGCTGCTGGCGATCAGGATCGCCAAGCAGGCCAAGGTGGCCGAGCAGGCGGTCGACGTGGTGCGCCGGCAGACAGCCGAGCTCGGCGGTGTCGCGCAGATCAACGACTCGGGCGTGAGGATCCTGCACGCCGCACGGTCCCTTCGAAAGGTGGCGGTCGGAAAATGACAGTCACGCTTGCCGCGATCTCCGCACACACCTATTGGGCTATCGCCCTGAGCATCGCGCTCGGCGCGGCGGTGATCGTCGCGATCCTGCTGACCGTGCTCGTGGAGACCGTTGGGAGCATCGAGAGGTCGGTCGACGGCTTGCTGGACATCGCGGGCAATGTCGCCTCGAACACGGCCTACATCCCGCAACTCGAGGCGACGGCGCCCGTGCTGGCGCTGATCGTCGAGGAAGCTGTGGTCCAAGACGGCTACATGAACGCGCTCACCGACGGCTTCGGCGCAGCATGAGCAGCACACACGCACTTGCTCTCCTGAGCGTCGTGCTCGCTGCGGGCGTCGTGCTCGTGCTGGCCGTCGCGTTGGTCGAGGTGCGCAGAGGCCTGACCAGAATCTCCGAGGGACTCGCGACGCTGGCAGCTGCGCTGCAGGGGGTCGAGTCGGAGCACCTGCGTCCGCTCGAGGGTGCCGTCACGGCGATCAACGGTCAATTCGACACCATCCTCGGCGCGCTGCCGGGGATCGCACGCAAGGCAGCGATCGTTGCCGAGAGGAGGCCTCGTTGATCCTCTGGTGGATCGGAGACGTCGTGCTGCTCGCGGTTGTCGTCCCGGTCGTTGTGTACCTGCTCCGCGCCGTGCTGCACGCCGCCCAGAGCATCGTCCCGAGTGTGCAAGAGATCGCAACAGTGGCCGCCGCAGGGTCCAAGGACCTCGACGCCGCCGCGCTGCTGTTGACGACGCAAGACCAAGTAGCCAAGACGGTTGCAGGAGTCGCGAACTACGGCGGCTCCCTCGACGTCATCCTCGACGACGCTTGCTAGGAGGAGCCATGACACCGGTGTTTGCAGTTGCGGCGGCCGGCGTAGTCACGATCCTCGCCGTCCTCCTGATCGTCGTCGCGCTCGTCTTCTACCTCGTCTCAGTGATCGTGCAACTTCGAAAGATCACCGCCGGACTGGACGAGGTCATCGCTCACGTAGGCGAGATCGTGCAGAAGAGCGCCCCGGTCAACGACATCGTGACGACGATCAATGAGCAGCTCGACGCGGGCGTCGATCTACTCGAGGGCCTGCTCGTGAAGAAGGCCGGCATGCCAGACGCCGTCGGCCTCGTCGACGGGCTTTACGCCGGGTCGGCCGCCGCCGGGTTCAGGAACTTTCCCGAGAGCTCGACTATCAAGGCGCCACGCATCGGCGAGGTCTACACCAGAGGCACGCTCACACTCGCACGGCTCGGGCGGGAGGCGCCGATCGCCGCCGCGAGCCCGGATGGCCCGGTACTGCGCAACGTCGAAGGGGGAAGTCTGGCGGCGCGCGAGCTCTACCCGGAGATCCGTCAGACGGGCCCGGAACACCTGCAGCGGTCTCCGGTCATCGGCACCGACGCCCCCGTCCAGTACGAGCAGCGCGACGACATCGGGGCCCCCCGCAAGCGGCTCCCCAGTCGTTCCTGATACGAAAGGAGCCCTGTTGCAGACCCCCGCGTCATTCGAGTACGAGCGCGCGACCAGCGTGGAGGGCGCGATTGCATCGCTTCAGAGGCTTGGCTCGGAGGCGCGCATCATCGCGGGCGGGCACAGCCTGCTGCCGATGATGAAGCTCCGGCTTGCGAACCCGGAGCACCTGATCGACATCAACGACCTGACGGAGCTCTCCTACATCCGCGAAGAGGGCGACGAGGTCTTGATCGGGGCGTTGACTCGTCATGTGGACTTGCTGAAGTCGGAGTTGCTCTTCCGGCACGCTCCGCTGTTTCGTGACGCGGAGAAGGTGATCGCCGATCCGGTCGTGCGCAATCGCGGCACGATCGGTGGCTCCCTCTGCCAGGCGGACGCGGCCGAGGACCTCTCAGCTGTCTGCTCGGCGGTCAAGGCGAAGGTCGTGATCCGCGGCGCCGGTGGCGAGCGGGTGGTTGGGATGGACGAGTTTCACGTCGGGCCTTACGTGACTGCGGTGGGCGACGGTGAGCTGCTGACCGAAGTGCGGATTCCGTTGCGCCAAGGCGGCGGCAGCGCGCACGAGAAGGTCGAGCGCCGCGCCGGCGACTGGGCGATCGCGGCCGCGTCGGCGGCCGTGTGGCTCGACGCCGGGCGGATCGCCGACTCGGGTATCGCGCTCAGCGCGGTCGGGCTCACCACGATCCAGCTCTCGCGAGCCGAGGAACTGCTCTTCGGCAAGGCTCCGTCGGACGAGCTCTATACCCAGGCGGGCGAGATCGCTTCGGCGGACTGCTCTCCGAGCGCAGACGGTCGTGGGCCGATCGACTACAAACGCCATCTCGCCGGTGTCCTCACGAAACGAGCCCTGCTCCGCGCGACGGCTCGCGCGATCCATCAGGAGGTCTGATCATGGACGTCTCGATCACGGTCAACGGCGAGCAGGTCTCCCGCGAGATCGAGCCGCGTCAGCTGCTCGTTCACTTCATTCGCGAGACGCCCGGCCTGACCGGCACCCATTGGGGCTGCGACACCTCCAACTGCGGCGCCTGTGTGGTGCTGATGGACGGCGCCCCGGTCAAGTCGTGCACGATCCTGGCCGCGATGACCGAGGGCCATGAGATCCGCACGGTCGAGTCACTCGAGGTCGACGGCCAGTTGGACCCGGTGCAAATGGGCTTCCACGAGACGCACGCTCTTCAGTGCGGATTCTGCACGCCGGGGATGTTGATGACGGCTCGCGCGCTGTTGGATGAGAACCCGGATCCAACCGATCTCGAAATCCGTACAGCTATCTCAGGAGCCATCTGCCGCTGTACCGGATACAAGAACATCGTCAGCGCCGTGCGTTGGGCTGCTGAGTACGAAGCCGCTGCGAAACAGGGGGTCTGAGCATGGCCACAGTCGAAAACCTTCCCAGCGCCAAGACCGAGCGCCCGATCGGCTTCGGCCGTCTGAAGCGCAAGGAGGACGCGCNNCGCTTCATCCGCGGCAAGGGCACCTACCTCGATGACATTCGCCTTCCGGGCATGGTCTACGGGGCCATCTTGCGCAGCCCGTACGCGCACGCGCGCATCCTCTCCATCGACACGTCGAGGGCACTCGCGCACCCCAACGTTGCCGCGGTCGTTACCGCCAAGGACCTCGAGACGCTCGGACTCGCATGGATGCCGACGATCTCCTACGACAC
>PLZU01000079.1 GCA_003152275.1 Actinomycetota bacterium | reverse complement strand
GGCGGTGCGGGCGGCGGCTCCGCAACCGGCGTCGCATGGCCGTTGCCGCCGCCGTTTCGCTCGAAGCGCTCGAGGAGGCGGGCGAGCCCCGGCTGGGTCGCGAGCAGCTCTTCAGGGGCGCTCTCGAAGAGGGCGCGCCATTCGGACGGGACAGCGCTGGGGTTGTCGAGGTACTGCTCGAGCAGCAGCGCCGCATAGCCCGTGTTCAGTCCATCGACCTCGGGCCGGCTCATACCACGCATTGTTGTAGCAAGGAGTGGCGGATTACCAGAGCGCGCGCGAAGTAATTACGGCGATCATCATCCCGAAGAAGAAGCACGCGGCAGCGATCATCACCGCCGCGAAAGCGAGTTTCTGGTGCCGCCCGCCAATCCCGGCGGCGACCATCGCGATCACGATCCCGGGGAGGATCAGCCGCAGCGGGTGCCAGGCGAGCCCGATCAGGCAGATGAAGATCGACATCGCGGCGAGGTAGCCGGCGATGGAATCCGACGGGCGCGAGCGGGTGGGCTCGGCGGCGTTCACCGGCGCTCAGGCCTGGCGAAAGCCGTGCGCGGCACGCGCGGATAGGAGCGGGCCGGGCCGCCATGCGGCCGGGGCCGCGAGGGGCGTATCCTCCGGCGGCGGTAGTCCGGACCGTCTTCAGGGCCGATCTGCGCCGTCACGCCTGCGCCGTCCGCCGGCTTCGGTTCGGCCTTGATCGCGTAGTAGACGACGCCGCAGAGGTACGCGATCGGGATCTTCAGGATCACCATGAGGAACACGAGCTCCAGAACCGAGTGCCTCGGCACCCGCCAGAGTCTACCCGGGCGGTCCACGCGAGAACCGTTCCAGAGCACTTTTCCGTTTTCTTACGGAAATCCGGTTAGGGGCGGCGATCCTTTGGAATGAAGAACTCATGAGTAACGACCAGCTGCGCATCCTGATGGAGCAGGGCGAGGAGATGGGCTGCATCAACATGTCGGCCTTCACCGCGCTCGTCCAGGAACTCGAGCTCGACGAGGACCAGCTGAACGGGCTCTACGAGCAGATCGAAGGGCACGGCATCGAGCTGACGGACGATTGCGGCCTGCCGGAGGTCCAGGAGTCCACGTACGTCAACGGCGAAGTCGCCGCCATGACCACCGATTCGCTGCAGCTCTTCCTCAACGAGGCGGGCCGCTATCCGCTGTTGACGGCGGCAGAAGAGGTCGAGCTCGCGAAGGCGATCGAGCGCGGCGACAAGCGCGCGAAGGATCGCATGGTCAACTCGAACCTCCGCCTCGTCGTGTCGATCGCGAAGAAGTACCAGGGCCACGGCCTGCCGCTGATCGACCTGATTCAGGAAGGGATCATCGGACTGATTCGCGCGGTCGAGAAGTTCGACTGGCGCCGCGGTTACAAGTTCTCGACGTATGCAACCTGGTGGATCCGCCAGGCGGTGCAGCGCGGCGTCGCGAACAAGTCACGCACGATCCGCATCCCCGTCCACATCGTCGAGCGCGAGCAGAAGATGGCGCGGGCAGAGCGCGAGCTCGTGTTGCAGCTCGAACGGACGCCGACGGACGAAGAGGTTGCCGAGAAGACGAAGCTTGCCCTCAAGCACGTGAAGGAGGTGCGTACCGCGGCACGCACGGTGGCGAGTCTCGACAAGCCGGTCGGCGACGACAGCGACACCGCTTTCGGCGATCTAGTCGCGCAGGAAGCGGGCAACGTCGAGGAGGAAGTCGTCCTGGCGCTCGGCGACGACGCGCTCCATCGCGCAATCACGACGCTGCCGGAGCGCGAACAGCTGGTGATCAAGCTGCGCTACGGACTCGACGGCGACCAGGATCCGAAGTCGCTCGAAGAGATCGGCCGGCGGATGGGGATCACGCGTGAACGCGTGCGCCAGATCGAGATGCAGGCGCTCGGCCGGCTCGCCGAGCAACGCGAGATCGCGGCGCTCTCGCCAGTCGTCTAAACCGTGGGGGAACCCATGGTTCCCCCACGAGCCCCCTCCTCGTCCGTCGCAAGTCGTGATCGTGCGTGCGCTACGGCGAGAGCGCGGTCTCGCCTCCGCGCGTGTGAGGCCGCTCGATCGAGAGCGCTTTTGACGTGTTGCCTGCCCCGCGCGGGCGGTGGTGCCTTCGGCATCCCCGCCACGCTTCGTCCGCCTCCGGCTAAGACGCGCTTCGCGGCGCCTTAGCCTCCGGCCTCGGCCGTAGGGTCAGTCCCAGCGGAGGATGCGCATGCCTTCCCACCACTGCGGGGCGCCGCGATCCTTGCCGTCGATCGCGAGGATCTCCGTCGCGCGCGGCTGCTGCTCGAGGTAATCGTCGATTGCGCGCTCGACGCGCTCCCAGTCGGAGTCGTCGACGATCACGAGTGCAGGCGAAGCGAGATACGGCTCGATGAGGCGCATGCCGTCGAGCTGCTGCTCGTACTCGTGGCCGTTGTCGTAGTAATAGACGCCGACGGTGCGGCCTTCGAGCCCGCCGCTGCGGAGCGTCTCGAACGCGTCGCCTTCGAGAATCTCCGGGCGGCCCGTGAGCCCAAAGCGGGCGAGGTTCAGGTCGAGCTGTCTGCGGCTACCGTCACCCATCGACCAGTTGTCGAGTGCGACAAAGTCGCAGGCATTGTCGAGCATCGCGGCGATCAGGCTCGTACCGTGGTAGGTGCCGACCTCCACATAGGCCTCACCCTCGTCCAGGCAGCCCACCGCGACGTTCAGGAGCGCGAGGTTGTTTGGCTGCGCGAGGCCCGAGACCGCTTCGAGCACTTCGGCGAAGCGGAGGTCGCGCGGACGCTCGCTCCGCGGAAAATCGTCGAACTGGCCCGGCAGCTCCCGGAGGAAGCGATCGATGTCCATTACGTGTGTGCAGCGTACGCGCGCATCGCGTCGACCAGCGCGCCGAGCCGCTGACCGGCCACGGTGAGCCGGTACTCGACGCGCGGCGGACGCGCGGTCGACACGACCGTTCGTTCGAGCACGCCGGCCGCCTCGAGCTCCGCCAAGCGCGCAGCGAGCGTTCGAGGCGGGATGCCTTCGAGCGCCTGCTTGAACTCGTTGAACCGCACAGCGCCTTCGTCCGCTGAGGCCCAAAGGATCGCGAGCATCCAGCGGCGCCCGAGGAGGTCTGCCGCACGGGCGACCTCCTCGGGGAGCGGCTGGCAGGGTCTACACCGCATGCAATTGCGGCTTCACCTTGGGTTCGAGCGCGAGGTCGAGCACCTCGCCGAGCGTCATGACGGGATGGAAGCGCATCGCCTCACGCACGTCCGCAGGGACGTCGTCGAGGTCGGCGCGATTCCGTTCGGGGATGATCACGTCGGTGAGCCCCGCGGCATGCGCCGCGAGCACCTTCTGCTTGAGGCCCCCGATCGGCAGGACGCGGCCTTGTAGCGTCACTTCGCCGGTCATCCCGACGGTGTGCTTCACGGGACGGTCCGACAGGAGCGACGCGAGTGCGGTCGCCATCGTGATGCCCGCGCTCGGCCCGTCCTTCGGGATCGCACCCGCGGGCACGTGCAGGTGGAACATCCGATCTCTGAACGCGTCGCCCTCGATACCAAGCTCCTCCGAGTGCGAGCGAATGTACGAGAGCGCGATGCGCGCGGACTCCTTCATCACGTCGCCGAGCTGACCGGT
>PLZU01000051.1 GCA_003152275.1 Actinomycetota bacterium | reverse complement strand
CACGAGGCCTTCCTCGACCGCCGGCAGCAGCGCGTCCTGCTGCGCCTTGTTGAAGCGGTGGAGCTCGTCGAGGAAGAGGATCGTGCGGTTGCCGGTCGTGCCCAGCCGCTCGCGCGCCCGCGCGAGCACCTCACGCACATCCTTGACCGTCGCCGAAACTGCGGACAGCTCTTCGAACGCTGCGCCGGTCGTTGCGGCGACGATCCGCGCGAGTGTCGTCTTTCCCGATCCCGGCGGCCCGTAGAAGATCGACGATCGCACACGGTCATCGGCGATCGCGAGCCGCAGTGCAGAGCCCTCACCGAGCACGTGCTGCTGGCCGACGAACTCGTCGAGCGTGCGCGGGCGCAATCGCAGAGCGAGCGGCGCGACCTCGCCCGCGCGCTGCGATGCGGCCTCCGAGAAGAGGTCACCCATGGCGCAAGTATGCTCCGCGCGTGGCCGTGACCAGCCTCCGCCCGGAGGTGACAGATCTTCTCAGCCGCCTGATCCAGGTCGACACGACGAACCCGCCGGGGAACGAGACCGCGGCTGCGGAGCTCCTCCGCGAGTACCTCGAGGCGAACGGCCTGCAATGCGAGCTGTACTCGCGCGTGCCGGAGCGGGCGAATCTTGTCGCGCGAATCCCCGGACGCGGCGAAGGCCCGTCGCTGCTCTTTCTCGGTCACACCGACGTCGTGCTCGCGGACCCGAGCGAGTGGTCGGTGCCGCCCTTCTCGGGCGAAATCCGCGACGGCGAGATCTGGGGCCGCGGCGCGCTCGACATGAAGGGGCACGTCGCCGCGAATGCCGTCGCCATTGCATCCCTTGTGCGCGAGGGATTCGAGCCGGCAGGGGACCTGATCTTCGCCGCGACCGCCGACGAGGAGGTCGGGGACGACTTCGGTCTCTCGTGGCTTTGCTCCGAGCACCCGAACGCGATTCGTTGTGACTACGCCGTCAACGAAGGCGGCGGCGACCGGCTCACGGTCGGTGACGCTGTCTTCTGGGTCGTCGCGACCGCGGAGAAGCTGACTGCGCCGTTCAACATTCGCGTGCACGGTCGCTCCGGGCACGCGTCGATGCCCGGGATCGCGGACAACGCGCTTGTCAAAGCCGCAAAGCTCATCGAGCGGATCGCCGAGTACCGCCCCGAGCCGCAAATCCAGCAGGAGGTCGAGGTGTTCCTGCAGGCGGTGCTCGGAGAGGTGCCTTCCCCGGAGACCGCCGTCGCCCGCACGCGCGAACGCGACCGGATCGTCGCCGAGCAGATCGAGCCCTTGCTCACACCGACGTTCGCACCGACGATGATCTCTGCATCCCGCAAGCGGAACGTCATTCCGGCACTGTGCGAGATCGTCGTCGACTGTCGTTTGCTGCCGGGGCAGACGCCGGCACAGATCGAGCCCGTCGTGCGGAGTGTGCTTGGCAGCGACATCGAGTACGACCTCGAGTTCCTGAAGGCGGAGGGCGGTACGCGGTCGGCGCTCGACACCCCGCTCTGGGCGGCCGTGGAGTCGTTCGTCGCAGACCTCGAGCCGGGCGCAGCACCGGTGCCGGTGATCTGCGCCGGGTTCACCGACAGCCATTGGCTTCGCGAAGCGTTCGGCACCGTCGTGTACGGCTTCTTCCCGTACCGGACGATGACCCCCGAGCTCGCCGCGGCCCTCATTCACTCGGCTGACGAGCGGGTTCCGGCCTCCGATCTCGAGCTCGGGGTGGACTGGCTGCGGCACGTCGCTCGTACCGTCTGCGTGTGATCGTCGAGCTCGCAGCACTCGCGGATCTCGAGCCAGCGCTCGCAGCGGACGGGTTCTTCGGACGGCACGATGTCGTCGCCCACGTCTACGTGAGCTATCGCGCTTCCGACGTGCTGCGCCGTACCGTTACGCCGGCACCGCTGGAACCGTGCGCACTGCCTGCCGTTGCCTATTCGATCGAGCCCGCGCAAAGGACGCCGACCTCGCCCGGCGCGTACACCGTCGGCCCGTGGCGCTCGAGCTGGAGCGAGAGCGAATACGCAGAGGCGGTGGACGTTGTGCGCGCGGCGATCGCCGAGGGCGAGGTGTACCAGGTGAACCTCGTGCAACACCTGAGCGCCGACTTTGAGGGCGACCCCGCCGGCCTCGCGCGTGCCCTCGCGCCGCTGCGGCCACTCGAGCCGCGTCCGCTCACAGGCGACGGGTGGACGATCGTGTCCGCTTCGCCGGAGCTCCTGCTCTCGCGGCGCGGCTCGCGCATTCGCACCTCGCCGATCAAAGGCACGCGTCCCGCGGGCGTGCCGGTCGAGTCGGAGAAAGACACAGCGGAGCACGTGATGATCGTCGATCTCGAGCGAAACGATCTTGCGCGCGTCGCCCGACCCGGCACCGTCCGCTGGCCCGAGCTGCTCGTCGAACGGGAGCTCGCCGGCGTACGGCATCTCGTCGCGACGGTCGAAGCCGAGCTGCGCGAGGGCGTAACGCTGACCGAGCTGCTCGACGCCATGCTGCCCGGCGGCTCTGTCACGGGCTGCCCGAAGATCGCAGCGCTCGACTTGATCGCACAGCTCGAGCCGGTGGGTCGCGGTGCGGCGATGGGAGCGCTCGGGCGCATCCATCCAAACGGCGACGTCGATCTCGCTCTGACGATCCGCACGTTCGCCGTGGCGGAGGGCGCGATTCATCTCTGGGTCGGTGGCGGCATCGTCTGGGACTCCGACCCTGCCGAGGAGGTCGAGGAGTCGTGGGTCAAGGCCCGCCCACTGCTCGCGGCGATCGGCGCGCCCCTTGCGGCCGCCGTGTCATGACGCTCGTCGCACTTGCCGAGCTCGGCCGAGGTGTCGTGCCGGTCGACGAGCCGGTCGTGCACGCCGACGATGAAGGCGTGCTGCGCGGACGCGCGGTTTTCGAGACGTTGCGCGTGTATGACGGCGTGCCGTTCAAGCTGGACGCGCACCTGGACCGTCTCACCGTGTCGGCCGAACGGCTGCGCTTGCCGGCGCCGCCGCACGACGAGCTTGCCGCGATTGCGAAGGAAGCAATCGCCGCCGGCGCTCACCCGGACGCGACCTTGCGCCTGCTCTGGACGGCCGGTCGAGAGCACGGCGGCGCACCGGCCGGCCTCGTGCTCGTCTCGACGCTGCCGCCGGAGCTCGCGGCGATCCGCGAGAGAGGCCTCCGCCTCGCTGTCACGCGCTGGTCGCCGGGCGCGCTCGCCGGTGCGAAGTCGACGAGTTACGCCGAGAACATTGCAGCGCAGGACGAAGCGGTTCGCGCCGGAGCCGACGACGCGCTCCTCGTCGCGCCGGACGACACCGTGCTCGAGGCACCGACCTCGAACGTCTGGTTCCGCGAAGGCGATCGCTTGCTCACGCCTTCGCTCAAGCTTCCGCTCCTTGCCGGCGTCACGCGCGCCACGCTTCTCGAGCTTGCGCCCAGGCTCGGGTACGAGGTCGAGGAGGGCGTGTTTGCGCTCGACCGGCTCCTCGGCTCGGACGAGGTCTTTCTCTCCTCTTCGGTGCGCGAAGTGATGCCGGTGATCGCCGTCGACGGCACGGAGGTGCGGCGCGGCCCGGCCGCCGCCGCCCTCCAGTCCGCTCTGCGGGCGGCCGCTGGCTACCCTGACAGGCGATGAGCGACGACGAAAAGGTCCGGCTCGGCGGAATGGCGCTTCCGAACGGCGTGCTCGTGCATGGGCCCAACTCGTGGGCGTGCGCGATTCGCTGCGAGGACGGACGCATCGAGGTCGCGTCTGCAGTCAAGCGCTTTCGCGCCGCGAAGGTGAACAGTCCCTTCCTGCGCGGGCCGGCGCGACTCGTGGAGGCGATGGCTCTGCTGCCGCAGGTGAAGCGTGCGCTGCCGAAAGCGGAGCTGCCGATGCAGAACCGCCGCGTCGTCTCGGCGATGATCGGAGCAGCGGTCGTTGTGCGCGGCATTCGCGAGTCCGGTCGCTTGCGCCCTGCCGCCCAGGAGCTGCTCGCAGGATTCTTGTCGCTCGCACCAGCAGCGCTCGCGCTGCGCGGGGGAGACCTTGCCGCCTATCACGGCGCCGAGCACATCTCGATCGGACGCTACGAGCACGGCGACGGCGCGAAGAAGGAGCACGAACGGTGCGGCGGCCATCTCGTTGGGCCGCTTGTGGCAACGTCGGCTGTCGGCAACATGCTCGCGGGCCTCGCACCGGAGCGCATGCGCAACCAAGCGCGCGCGGCCGCGCAGATTGGAGCAGTCGCCGCATCGACGGAGATCTTCGGCTGGATGACGCGCAATCCCGACAATCCCGTCGCGCAGGCACTGTCGAAGCCGGGACACGAGCTGCAGCACCGGTTCTCCACGGCCGAGCCGACACCGGAGCAGCTCGAGGTCGCGGAGGCCGCGCTCGCCGCCTGCCTCGAGCTCGAACATGGCGCAGACCACCAGAACTAGGCTGCAGCCAGAGATCTTCGACCTGCCGGTCGAGAAGATGCGCGCCGGCTGGTACACGGACGCGTACTTCAACCACGCGCGCGACACGCTGCTACGGGACGAGCGCCGGCCCCGCGTCGTGATGCAGATCTTCCAGAAAGAGGACGCGTGGCTCGGTGGCATGGACGAGGCGATCGCGATTCTCAAGCTCTGCGCGACCGACTTCGATGCGCTCGAGGTGCATGCGCTCTTCGACGGCGACCGCATCGAACCCTACGAGCCGGTGATGCACATCGAAGGGGACTACACCGCGTTCGCGCATCTCGAGACACCGATGCTGGGCACGCTCGCTCGCCGAACGCTGATCACGACGAACGTCGTGCACGTGCTCGAAGCCGCGAACGGCAAGCCGATCATCTTCATGCCGGCGCGTCACGACCATCACCGCATTCAGACCGGCGACGGGTATGCCGCGTACGTCGCGGGCCAGATCGTGGGCGCGGAGATCGGCGTTACGACGAATGAGCAGGCGTCGTGGTGGGGCGGGCGCAGCATCGGCACGGTGCCGCACTCGCTGATCGCGTCCTACGGCGGCGACACGGTGCTCGCCTCCCAGAAGTTTGCCGCCTGGGCTCCCGCCGACATGAACGTCACGGTGCTCGTTGACTTCGAGAACGATTCCGTCCGCACGACGCTCGAGGTCGCGGACGCGCTCAGCGACCGGCTGTGGGGCGTTCGCCTCGACACCTCGGAGGCGCTCATCGACCGCTCGCTGTGGGACGAGCTGGGCGATTTCACGCCGACCGGCGTGAACGAGCGCCTCGTCTGGAAGGTTCGCGACGCGCTCGACGAGCACGGCTACGAGCGGCTGCGCATCGTCGTGTCCGGCGGCTTCACCGCGGAGAAGATCCGCTACTTCGAGGACAAGGGCGTGCCTGTCGATGCGTACGGCGTCGGCTCGTCGCTCATTCGCGGCTCGAACGACTTCACCGGCGACATCGTGATCACGGACGGGAAGCCCTCCGCGAAGGTGGGCCGCGGGTATCGCGAGAGCCCGCGGCTCGAGCTCGTCGCGTGAAGCGCATTCTCTGGGACGTCGACACGCAGGTCGACTTCATGGAACCGTCGGGCAAGCTCTACGTGCCGAACGCGAGAGACGTCGCGCCGGCGATGGAGCGGCTCGTCGACGCCGCCCGTGCAGCGCGGCTCGTCCACGTCGCTTCCGCCGACGACCACGAGCTCACCGACCCGGAGATCTCGGACACGCCGGATTTCCGGAACACGTACCCACGTCACTGCCTTCGCGGCACGCGGGGCGCCGAGAAGATCCTCGAGACGAAGCAGCGTGACCCGTTGCCCCTCTCGCTCGTTCCATTCCCGCCGAGCCTCATTCCGGGGCTCGTCGCCGGCAAGCGAGAGATCCTGCTGCTAAAGAAGAACTTCGACGTGTTCACGAACCCGAATACCGACGCCTTGCTCGGCGTGCTCGATCCGGACGAGATCGTCGTCTTCGGCGTCGCCACCGACGTGTGCGACGACGCGGCGATTCGGGGCTTCCTCCAGCGCGGCCGGCGGGTTCTGTTCGTCGAGGATGCCGCCAGTGGCCTCGACGAGGCACGAACCTCCGCGTGCACGACGGCCTGGCGCGACCAGGGCGTCCAGTTCGCGACCGTCGAGGAGGTGGTCGCCTCCCTCGGCTAAGGGATCCGCGCCCTTCTGCCGATGAGCGTTCAGATGGTGGGGAACTGGTTCCATCAAGCCGCGAACTTCGCTACGACCTGGCTTCCGCTGGCGTTCTTCGGGATCCTCGTCCTGACGGCGTGGCTCCTCTGGAAGACGGTCGGCATGATGCCGCGCGTCAAGCCGACGCGTGTGGACTCGAGGTCGAAGTCCAGCGTCACCTGGGACGACGTCGCCGGTGTCGAGGAGGTTCGCCGGGAACTGATGGAGGTGGTCGAGTTCCTCCGCGAGCCGGACCGCTTTGAGCGGCTCGGGGCGAAGACGCCGAAAGGCCTGCTCCTCTATGGGCCGCCGGGAACTGGCAAGACGTTGCTCGCAAAGGCCGTCGCCCATGAGTCGGGAGCGAACTTCTACTCGGCAAGCGCGTCGTCCTTCGTCGAGATGTTCGCCGGTCTCGGCGCGGCCCGCATCCGCAAGCTTTTCGCGGAGGCGCGTAAGCACGCGCCCGCGATCGTCTTCATCGACGAGCTCGACGCGGTCGGGGCGCAGCGCACCGGTCACGGCTTCAACCGCGAGCAGGACCAGACGCTCAACCAGCTGCTCGTNNTCATCGTCATCGCCGCGACCAACCGTCCCGATGTGCTCGATCCCGCTTTGCTGCGCCCGGGCCGCTTCGACCGCCAGATGCTCGTTCCGCCGCCGGATCTCAGGGGGCGGGTCGCGATCCTCGAAGTGCACACGCGCGACAAGCCGCTCGCGCCGGAGGTCGATCTCCACCAGACGGCGCGGCAGACGAGTGGGCTCACCGGTGCGGAGCTTGCGAACGTATGCAATGAGGCTGCGATCTTCGCGGGGCGCCGCGCCGACTCATATCTCTCGCAGGCCGACTTCGAGGCCGCTCTCGAGCGCGTCGTCGCCGGTCTCCAACAGAAAAAGGTGCTAACGGAGAAAGAGCGCCGCATCCTCGCGTATCACGAGGCGGGACACGCGCTGATGTCGCATCTGATGGGCGTGGGCATGGAGCTCCACAAGGTCACGATCGTCTCTCGCGGGGCTGCGCTCGGCTACGCGATGTACTTACCGGAGGAGGACCGCTACCTCCAGACGAAGGAGGAGCTCGTCGACGACATGATCGTCACGCTGGCCGGCCGGGCAGCGGAGGAGGTCGTGTTCGGCCGCGTGACGAACGGCGCATCGAACGATCTCGAGAAGGTCACCGACATCGCGCGCTCGATGGTTTTCGAGTGGGGCATGGCAGATGCTGTCTCGTCGCGCACGATGCGCGCCGACAACTACGCGCTGTCGGAGGAAACGAAACGTCTGCGCGACAGCGAGCAAGGGCGTCTCACGGATTCAGCCTACGCCGAGGCCGTGCGGCTGCTGCAGAAGCATCGCGCCTCGCTCGACCGGCTCGCGGCAGCGTTGCTCGAACAGGAGACCCTCGTGCGCGACGAGGTCGTCGCACTGCTCGCGGGCGTCGAGGCCGAGTCCAGCGCTTCCGACTCGGTCGGCGTGCCGCAGATCGTTGCAGCAAAACCCGCCTAGCCGCCGAGCTTGCTCACGTCGACGGCGCCCTTCGGTGCGCTGATCGAAACAGGGTCGTTCCAGTGGTCGAATGTGATCGAGTTCTTGGACGTACCGCCGTCTTTGGCCCCGAGCGGGTAGGGCGTTCCGGTCGCCGCGACGTAGAGGATGCTCCCGTCGCTCGAGTCCTTGATCGCGATGACTTTCTGTCCCTGGAAGGTGGTCTCGCCTTCGCTGGCGAGCTTGCCGTGGGTCCCGAACGCGCCGTTGAAGAGTTTCGTGATGTCGGTGAGCGGCGCGAGCGACGCGAGGCTGCCGCTTGCGACCGAACCCTTCAGCCACTTGTTGTGGAAGAGCTGCGCTGCGGCGGCGCCCGAGAACTGCCGCAGGAACGCATCGCTGCCCTTGATGTACGCCGCGTTGCCGATGCGGACGACTTGGAACGACAACCCGCTCTCGGACATCGTGCCCTGGCCCTTTCCCTGTGCGAGCACGAGGTCGAGGCTCAGCGGCTTGCCGGCGTCGCTGAGTGCCCCCGCGACGTGCACGCTCGTCGCAGCGAGCGCGGCGCGGTGCGCGTCGCTGAAGATTGCGGCCGCGGGCTTTGTTGCCTCGCCGTTCGAGGAGCCGGAGCCGCCACAGCCGGCCACAAGGACGGCGAGCACCGCGAAAACAAGGAGTCCGGTTCGAAGGCGCCTGCCCATGTGAGCGCGGAGAACCGTACCCCATGCGACCGCCTCCCATCCGGCGGCGGTAGCATCGCTCACGTGGAAGCGCGGGGAATCCACCACGTTGGCGTCGCAGTCGTGGATCTCGACGAGGCGGTACGTACGTACGAGCGTCTGTTCGGCGGTCGCCTCGAGCATCGCGCGCGCGTCGACGATCAGGGCGTCGAGGCGGCGTCGATCCGCGTTGGCGACGGCAGGATCGAGCTGCTGTCCGCGCTCGGCGACGATACGCCCGTCGGGAGGTTCTTGGCGACGCGCGGTCCGGGTATGCATCACGTCGCCTACCAGGTGGACGACGTGCGGGCTGCGGTCGCCGAGCTTGCTGCAGGAGGTGCCGAGCTGATCGACAGCGAGCCTCGGCAGGGGATGTTCGGGCTCGAGGTCGCGTTCGTGCACCCGGAATCGGTTCACGGAGTTCTTTCGGAGGTGGTGTCGGGTGGCTGACGGCGTGCGTGTCGAGATCGGGTTCGAGGGAGGGCAGGTGGTCGGCGGCTTTGTCGATGCGTCATCGGCCGATCAGCTCGAGCGAGCGCTTCACGAGGAGGGACCGCGCGTCATCGTTCTCCAGAGTGAGGACGGCCCGTACCACGTGGTTGTGCCGCGGGTGGCCTATTTCAAGCGCTTCAGCCGGGCGAGCCGCGTCGGGTTCGCCGCGGGCTAACGGGGGAAAACGAAACGAGTGAGCTCCGAAGCGCCCGAGAAGAAATCCGCCCGCGAGGCGACGGACAACGTTCGTCGCCTCGTCGAGCGTGCGCAGCAGGGTGAGCGCGAGGCGCTCGAGGAGCTGTACCTCATCCACTTCGACCGCATCTACAGCTACCTCCACGTGAGCGTCGGCAACAAGCACGACGCCGAGGATCTGACGACGCAGACCTTCCTGAAGATGATCGAGTCGATTAAGAAATTTCGCTGGCAGTCGGCGCCGTTCTCTGCCTGGCTCTTCCGCATCGCGCACAACCTCGCGATGGATCACTTCCGCGCGCGGCGACGCTGGCAGCCCGAAGAGGACGTTCCGGAGCCCCACGGCTCTGAGGAGCCGTCGGCCGAGTTCGAGGCGATGCAGTCGATCGGGCGGCAGTCGATGATGGAGCTGATCGAGAAACTGTCGCCGGAGCAGCAGCAGGTGCTGACGCTGAAGTTCGTCTTCAACTTCCCGAACGCCGACGTCGCGACGATCCTCGAGAAGACCGAGGGCGCGATCAAGTCGTTGCAGCACCGCGCGTTGGCGTCGCTTCAGAAGCAGATCGCGCAAGACGCCAAGTAGTGGCGCTCGAGGTCGGGATCGTGGGGCTGCCAAGCTCCGGCAAGTCCATGCTCTTCGAGGCGCTCACGGGTGTGCGCGCGAGCGGCGAGGTCGGAATGGCGGCGATCCCCGACCCGCGGCTGCAGCAGCTCGCGGACGTCGTGCAGGCGAGGAAGGTCACACCGGCCGCGATCCGCGTGGTCGAGGTGCGGGGGACGGGGCCTGCGCTGCTCGGGAATCTCCGGCAGGTCGACGCGCTTCTCGTCGTGCTCGACGGGTTCTCCGGTACGCGCGTTCCAGACGACGATCTCGAGACGCTGAAGCTCGAGCTGCTCGTCGCTGACCGCGACCATGTCGAGCGCCGGCTCGAGCGCGTCGCGAAGCAGGCGAAGTCCGGCGACGCGAAGGTGAAAAAGGAGGAGGAGCAGCTCGAGAAGCTGCTTGCGCATCTCGACTCGGGCAAGACGATGACCGAGTACGACGACGAGCTTCCGCCCGAGCTCGAACCGCTGACGGCGAAGCCGCTGATCGCCATCGTGAACGGTCCGAATGGGATCGACCTGAAGCTCGAAGCGGAGCTCGCGGAGCTTTCCGAGGCGGAGGCGGTGGAGTATCGCGGCGGCGGCGAGTCCGCCCTCGGCGAAGTCGTGCGCCGTCTCGCGGAGACGCTCGATCTGATCACCTTCTTCACCGCAGGGGAGAAGGAGACGCGCGCCTGGACGCTGCGCCGCGGGCAGCCGGCGATCGAGGCCGCGTCAACGATCCATTCGGACATCGCGCGCGGCTTCATCCGCTGCGAGGTCATCCGCTGGGACGATCTCGTCGCCGCCGGCTCCCACGCCGAGGCTTCCCGTGCCGGCAAGCAGCGCCTCGAGGGCAAGACCTACGCCGTCGAGGACGGCGACGTCTTGAACATTCGCTTCAACGTCTGAGAGACTCGGGGGGAGGCCGGGCGTGGCGGCGTTCGGCGGATTCGTTCGAAGAGGGGCAAATGAAAGTCGGTTCGCGCTCGCATTCGCCGCCGCACCGCTGGCGTGCCTGATCGGGGCCGCGCAGTCCCACTCCACAGCGGCGTCCTGCCTGGCGCATCACCCGCAGTACATCGAGAACGTGATCGAGGTGCAGTACTCGACCGGCTGCACCGGTCACGACGAGCCCGAGCTCGATCCGCTTTCGAGCGCACCCGGTTCCGGGCGAGAGCTCACGTGGACGGTCGTCCCGGCACCCCCGGGAACTTCCATGAGCCGGCCGCCTTCAACGCGATGCTGTCGACTCCGAGTTCGACCTCGTGCGTTCGACACGCAGACGCTCGGGAACGCGCTCAGCTGGGGCCTCGTGGACGACGCGCCGAATGCGTTCGTCTGGGAGATCGGCCACACCTCGCAGTTCTCGTCGCCGGGGTCGCAGTTCTGCTTGCCGGGCGATCCGATCTGCGACTCGTACAACGCCGCCTCGTGGGCCGGCACCTCGCCGATCCAGATCAAATCGGTGACGTTCGCCGACGGCTCGACGGCAAAGCACTGGGCCGTCGTGAGCGACTTCGGCGGCCGGGCGGAGATCGACGCGAACTGCGGCGCCGCGAACTACGGCCAGCCGTTCTGCATCTACCCGTGGTACTCGCTCGGCGCGACCGGCTTCCACTATGGAGTCGACTTCCCGGGCACGCTCGACGACTTCGGTCAGGTCAACCAGTTCCAGCAGACGTTGCAGTGCGGCGGACCGTTCGGCCTTCACTTCCTCAGCAGCAGTCCTCGCCGTCACAACAGTCGCTGCCTGGCGCGCAGTCGCTCACGGTTCCCTCCTTTCATCGATGGACGTCGATGTACTATATTGAGATCGCTCGATGAAAGCCATCGCAACGCTTCCGGTTCTTTGCTGCGGGCCCGACACGCTGCCGCTCGACGAGGTTGAGAGCGAGTCGCTGGCCGCGCGCTTCAAGGCGCTCGCCGACCCGACGCGCGTCGCGATCGTCAACCGGCTCGCGTCCTGCGACGAGTGCTGCGTGTGCGACCTCAACGGTGCGTTCGATCTCTCCCAGCCGACGATCTCTCATCACCTGAAGGTGTTGCGCGACGCCGGGCTCGTCGAGTCGAGCCGCCGCGGAACCTCGGCCTACTACCGGTTGGTACCGGGGGCCGTGCTCGAGCTTCGTCAGACTCTCGGCGGATGATCTCGCGCGCGGCGCGCGTTCCCGCGCCGGTCTACTTCGTGCTCGCCGGCCTCGTCGTCGGCGCGATCCCCGGGATCGGGGTGATCCGCCTGCCGCCCGACGTCGTCTTCTACGGGTTCCTGCCCCCGCTGCTCTACGCGGCCGCGTTCCAGACCGCGCCGCTCGAGGCACGGGCGAACTGGCGCGAGATCCTCGTGCTCGCGTTCGGGCTCACGGCGGCGACGCTCTTCGTGGTCGGCGGCATCGCGTGGGCATTCGTCGGCGCGCTCGGCGGCGCGGCCGCCTTCGTCCTCGGTGCAGTGCTCGCGCCGACCGATCCGGTCAGTGCCACGACGGTGATCGGGAAGAGCGCGGCGCCGTCGCGGCTGCGGACGATCCTCGAGAGCGAGAGCCTCGTCAACGACGGGATCGGGCTCGTTGCGTTTTCGGTCGCGGTGACGGCCGCGACCCACGGGACCTTCTCGGTTACCGACGGGATCGTGAAGTTCCTGCAGCTCTCCGCCGGTGGCGTTGCGTTCGGGCTTGCACTGGGCTTCGTCGTCGAGCGCCTGCGGCGCCGAGTGCACGCTCTACCGGTAGAGGCGGCCGTCTCCGTCGCGACGCCGTATGTCGCGTACATCGCCGCCGACCGGCTGCACGTGTCGGGTGTTCTCGCGACCGTAGCGGTCGGGATCTATCTCGGCTGGCGATTCGACCATCGCGCCGAGCTGCTGACGTTCTGGAACGTCTTGACGTTCGTGCTCAGCTCGGCCCTCTTCGTGCTCCTCGGTGCCCAGTTGCGGCCGGTCTTGCGGGGTTTGCACGGCTACTCGCCGTGGACGCTCGCGCGTGACGCGGCGCTCGTCTTCGCCGCAGTCATGCTCGTGCGCGCGGTCTGGGTGCTCGTCATGCCGCACGGGTCGTGGCGCGACCGCGTCGTTCTCGGGTGGGCGGGGATGCGCGGCGCGCTGTCGCTCGCCGCCGCCCTTTCGATTCCCGCGGCCGTCGTCCACCGGAACGAGATCCTCTTTCTCACGTTCACGACGATCGTCGGCGGCCTCCTGCTGCTAGCCGTGCCGTTCCCCTGGCTGCTCGATCACCTAGCCGGCGGAGATGAGCGCGACGCCGGCTAACGCCACCGCGACGCCTGCGAGCTGCGGGCGTGCGATGCGCTCCGCCAGCAGGACCCGTGCGAGGACGACGATCACGATCGGATAGAGCGATGACAGCACCGCAACGACGCTGAGTAAGCCCTTCGTCGACGCTACGCCGTACAGCAGCGTCGCGCAGACGTCCGCGATCCCGACTCCGATGAGCAGAAGCCAGCCGCGTGGCACGGCCGGCGCTCGTCGTTGCAGGGTCAGCGCGAGCAGGACTGCGATCGGAACGGCGGCCAACCGCATGGTCAGCGTCGCCCACGCGACGCCGCCCGGAGCAGCGCGGCTCAGGCCGACGAGCGACCAGCCGAACGCGAACGCCGCTGTGAGAGCGAAGCCGACACCGGTGCCGATCTGCCGGCCACGACCTTCCGGCACCGGCTCGAGCGAAGCCGCGATGACGCCGACGACGGCGAGCCCGACGCCGATGCCCTGCAGCGTCGACGGCCGCTCGCCGCGGCCGAGCCCGTATGCGACGGGAACGATCGCGGCGGTTGCGGTGATCGGCCCGATGATTCCCATCGTCCCCATTGCAAGTGCTCTATAGAAGAAGGACAGACCGACGACGCCGACCACACCGGCGAAGGCGGCCCAAGCGAACTGCCGGCGCGACGGCGTCCCGTGCGCGGTGGCGAGCACGACCGCACCGACGACCACGAGCCCTGCCGTCTGTGAGACCGCCGCGACGACGAACACCGGTAGGCGTCGCGTTGCGGCGCCGGCTCCGAAATCGGCGAAACCCCACACGAGGCTCGCGCTCAGTGCTAGTAGAACCGCGCTCAATCGTGAACGGGCCGCGTTGCGGCCACTGCGTCGAGCTGGTTCGCGTGGTAGAGCACAGCAGCCTCGGCGGTGCGCGCTGCGCGGACGTCGTGATGACATGCCACCGCGTGGAGCACCTCGGCGCGGACACCGGCATCGAGCATCGCCGCGCGCTCCTCGATCAGCCGCAACCCGAGATGCACGTGGCCGAGCAGGCGACCTTCGTCTGTCGGCCGGAACACGGGGCCGGGGCCGAGCTCGAGCGTACGGCCGACATCGTGGAGCAAGGCGGCTGCGAGCAAGAGGTCGGCCCGAAGCCTCTGGTGGAGCTGCGACGTCTCCCGGCAAAGCGTTGCGACCCCGACCGTGTGCTCGAGCAGCCCGCCCGCGTATGAGTGGTGACCTTCGACCGTCGCGGGCAGCGAGCGCATCGACGCGATCGTTTCCTTGTCGAGCACCTTGAGGACTGCGCTGCGCAGGCCCTCGTGCGAGATCTCTGCGACGAGGAACTCGAGGAAGCCTTCGAGCTCGTCGGCGTCGCGGCGCATCGCGGGCGCCATCGACGCAGGATCGACGTCCTGCGCGGGCTCGAGCGTCCGCACCTCGAGCTGGAGCCGGTCGCGAAACCGCTCGACGCGTCCGAGCACGCGCACGGCGTCTCCTTCGGAAAAGCGGGCATCGAGAAGCTCGACGTCGTTCCAGACGCGCGCGGAGATGCGCCCACTCGGGTCGACGAGCTCGAGTGCGAGATACGCAGCGCCATTCCGGGTACGCAAGCGCTCCTTCTTCGCGACGGCATAGACGCCCTCGACGGTGCGGTTCTCCTCGAGCTGCGCGATCGCGGTCACAGACTGATCCTACGAGTCGAACATAATCACGCTGCGGATCCCGTCCTGCGCCTTCATCAACTCGAAGCCGCGGTTCACCTCGTCGAGCCGTAGGCGGTGGGAGATCAAGGGATCCACGTCGATCTCGCCGGCGAGCCAGCGGTCGATGAGCTGTGGCACCTCGTCGCGCCCCTTGACCCCGCCGAACGACGAGCCGGCGACCCGGCGGCCCGTGATCAGGAAGCGCGGCACGACGTCGAGCGTCTCGCCCTTGCCCGCAACGCCGCAGACGGTGGCGAGACCCCAGCCCATGCGGGCGGACTCCACGGCCTGCCGCATGACGCCGACGTTGCCGGTCGCCTCGAACGTGTAGTCGGCGCCGAACCCGTTCGTCAGGTCGAGAATCTGCTGCACCGTGTCCGGGCCGCCGGCGAGGACATCGGTCGCGCCCTGCCCGCGCGCGAGCTCGAGCCGGTCGGGCGAGAGATCGACGGCGACAATGCGCTCGGCGCCCTGCAGCCGGCAGCCCGCGACGGCGCCGAGCCCGACGAGCCCGGCGCCGAAAACGACGCAGGTCGAGCCGATCTGCACCCTCGCGGTGTTCATCGCCGCGCCTAGGCCGGTCGAGAGGCCGCAGGCGAAGACGCAGGCACGGTCGAGCGGCGCCTCGGGCGCGATCGCGGCGAGCGCGATCTCCGGCATCACCGTGTACTCGGCGAACGTCGAGGTGCCCATGAAATGCCGGATCGGCTCTCCGCCGGCGCCGAGCCGGGTCGTGCCGTCGGGCAGGTAGCCCTTGTTCTGCTGCTCGCGGATCGCGAGGCAGAGATTCGTTCGTGCGTCGAGGCAGTGCACGCATTGGCGGCACTGCGGCGAGAAGAGTGTTACGACGTGGTCGCCGGGAACGACCGACATCACGCCTTCCCCGACCCGCTCGACAACGCCCGCGCCCTCGTGGCCGAGCACGGTCGGCGCGTAGCCCGAGGGATCCGCGCCCGACGCCGTGTACAGATCGGTGTGGCAGACCCCGCATGCGACGAGCCGAACGAGCACCTCTCCCGCCTTCGGCTCGGCGAGCTCGACCTCCTCGATCTGGAGCGGAGCGCCGAACTCGCGGAGGACTGCGGCCTTGATGCGCATCGGCGGATTATCGTCGACCCGATGGCCCAGATCCGACCGTTCGCCGCGCTGCGCTATGACGTGCCCGACCTCGCGGCCGTGGTCGCCCCTCCGTACGACGTCATCTCGGCTGGGCAGCGCGCCGAGCTCGGCGCCCGCAGTCCATACAACGTCGTCCACCTGACGCTCCCGGATTCGGAAGAGCAGGCGGCGCGCGACCTCGCAGCGTGGCGCGAGTCCGGCGTGCTCGTCGAGGACGAGAGGCCCTCGTACTGGTGGCTCTCGCAGGAGTACGTCGGGCCCGACAGCGTCGAACGCCGGCGCGAAGGCTTCGTCGCCGCGCTGCATGTCGAGCCGTACGACACACGCGTCGTGTTGCCCCACGAGCGCACCCACGCCGGCCCGAAGGAGGGGCGGCTGCGCCTGCTCCGCGCGACGCGCACGCACCTCGAGCCGATCTTTCTCCTTTGGGACGGGTCGATCGCAATCGACGGCCTCGGAGAGCCCGAGCTCCGTGTCGACGAGAGTGGCGTTACGTCACGGCTTTGGCGGCTCGCCGCCGAGTTTGGCGCGGCACTTACCGACGAGCTGAAGGATGCGCAGCTCTTGATCGCCGACGGCCATCACCGCTATGAGACCGCGCTCGCGTTTCACGAAGAGGACGGAACCGACGCCTCTGCGTGGCTCATGGTCGTGATCGTCCCGACCGACCAGGAAGGACTGACGATCTTCCCGACCCACCGCATCGTCCAGTCGGTCGGCGGGGTTAGCGGCACGCCGATCGACCGTCCGGACGATGCACTGCCCGGACTCGTCCTCTATAGGCGAGGACAGTACGAGCTGATCGACGGGGACGGGCTCGACTCCCAAGTCGTCGACCGGCTCGCGCCGCAGGGCGTCACGTACACGCCGTCGGTGAGCGAGGCGGTCGCCGCCGTCGACCGTGGCGAGGCCGAGGCGGCGTTCCTCTTGCGTCCGACGCGGATCGACGACGTGTGGGAGATCGCCCGCCGCGGGAACGTCATGCCGGAGAAGAGCACGTTCTTTTACCCGAAGCTGACGAGCGGCCTGCTCCTGTTCCCGCTGTGACGACCGATTGGCTGGAGCTGTGTCGCGCGTCGGTCGAGGATGTGCGCCGCGTGCTCGAGGAGCTGCCGACGCGTGTCGAGCGCGAGCCGGTCGTCGGGCAGGGCCTCGGCGGGGACGACACGACCGCGATCGACAAAGCGGCCGAGGACGTGATCGTGGCGCGCTTCCGGAACCTCGACGTCACGATCGTCTCGGAAGAGGTCGGCCGGCTCGGCGAGGGCGACACGGTGGTCGTGATTGATCCGATCGACGGCTCGCTCAACGCGAAGCGGGGCATCCCGTTTTTCGCCGTCTCCATCGCCGTCGCCGACGGAGAGCGGATGGGAGATGTGCATTTTGGCTACGTCTACGACTTCGGGAGCGGCGAGGAGTGGATCGCACGCCGCGGCGAGGGCGCGACCCTGAACGGCGCGCCGCTCAATGTCCGGCCCAAGGACACGATCGAGATCCTCTCGTTCGAGGCCACGCTCACCTCGTTGATCGCGCGCGACGCGCCGAAGGTTGCGGAGCTCGCGTACCGCCTGCGGATCATGGGCTCGCTCGCGCTTTCGCTGTGCCATCTCGCTGCGGGCCGGGTAGACGCCGTCTGCTCGCTCAAGGGCGCGCGGTCCGTCGACATCGCTGCCGCGCAGCTGCTTGTGCTCGAGGCGGGCCTCGCAATCGAGCTCTTCGACGATCCTCGTGCATTCGCGGAGGCAGAGCTCGATCTTGAGGGACGCTCGCGTGTGGCGGCAGCAGGAACTGCAGAGCTGTGCCGGCAGGTGGCAGAAGCCCTCTCCGCGTAGGACCCTCGTGCCAGGGGTGATGGGCCGCATGACCCTTGCGGTTGCCGGGACCCTGGTTAGGCTGCCGTGTGTGAGGTCGGGGAGGGTCCTGCTCATTGCGGTAGCGGTCACGCTCGCCGCAGCTGCTGCTGCGCCGGGAGGCGCCGCGGCCGCCGGCTGGCTGCCGCACGCCGCCGATGCGACGTGGACGTACCAGTGGACGGACAGCCTCTACAACACGACGCCGACGAACGAGGCGGTCACCGTCAAGAGCCAGAGCGGCTCGAGTTTCGTGCTCGCCTGGACGACCGATGGGCAAAACAATCCGCCCGACGCGCCGCAGAGCACAGGCACCGTCTCGTTCCAGGACACGAACTTCGGTCTCGTCAACACCGACTGGTCGAGCTCGCCACCTCCGCCGCAGTTCCCTGTCCTGTGCGCGTCGCTCGGCTCGTGCGGCAACAGCCTCGCCAGCACGTTCTACAACGTCATCTGGGGCGCTCGCGCACCGGTGCTCGCCGAGCCGCTGCTGCACGGGTTGAGCTGGAGCGCGACCGGCGGTGCGCAGAACGACGTCACGAGCACGAATGACTACGAGGGCACCGAGTCGATCACCGTGCCTGCGTTCCCGATGCCGGTGATGGCCGCGAAGGTCAGTTCGCAGATCACACAGGCCGGCGCGCTCGGTGATCCGTATGGCAGCGGCATTCGCACGACCTGGTGGGTCTACGGTGTCGGCCCGGTGAAAGTCGTCTTTCAGCATGCGGGCGGCGCCGATGCGGCGATCACGACGGCGGAGCTGCAGTCGACGAATCAGACCGCAGCTGCACCTCCGCCCGATCCTGCGTACTTCCCGATGAAGGTCGGGCTGAAAGGCACGTACAGCTGGGCGAATCCGCGCTATTTCAAGTCGAAGGCGACCTGTACCAAACTCTCGTGCTCTGCCACAGGGGGCAAGTCGACGCCGGAGGTCGAGAAGTACACGATGGACCAGGCCGCAAACGGAACCGCAATCGCCAAGTTCTCGAGTGTGTCGGGCCCGATGAAGGTCGCCGGTGCGTACCAGTTCACGACGCGGCTCGACGGGGTCACGAGCGTGTCGAGCGCGACGAAGGCCGCCTCGCTCGCGAAGCTGCCGCCGCTCGGGCCGATTGCGCTCCCTGCGGACAAGCGGCGCCACTTCTTCACGCCGTTCGATCTGATGACGTTTGGGTTCAGCCCCGTGCTGCCGGCCTACCCCGCGCCCGGTATGACGTGGTCGTCCGACCCGAAGAGTCGTGACTTCGCGGTCTATGGCGTGAACGGCACCTCGCGGATCGTCGGCGTGCAGAAGGTCACTGTTCCGAAGGGAACGTACGATGCGCTCGTCGTCACGAGCACGCTGAGCCAGCCCGGCTTCAAGTTTGGGAGCGGCACGCGCACAATGTGGTTCGCGCCGGATATTGGTCTCGTGAAACTCATATTCAGGCACGGCGACGGCAGTGTCTCCACCGTCCAGCTGATTCACTGAGAACCATGGACCGCAAGACCGTCGCGCTCGGCATCGCGGCGGCAGCCGCCGTCGGCGCTGCGTTAACCGTCACTCTGGTCGGCCGCTCGTCGTCGCCGAAGCACAAGGCCGTGGCGTCCTACATCACGGACGTCGATCAGATCCAACAGCAGATGAAGGCGCAGCTCACGACCACGGTGAAGGCCTACCGCGACTTCGCGAGTGGCAGCACTCCCGCCAAGACGCTCGTCCCCGAGCTCGCGCAGGCGGAGCGGACGCTGCGCGGGCTCCAGCACCGGATCGTCGCGCTGCCCGCGCCCGCCGTTGCGAAGCATCTGCGGGTGCTGCTGATCCGGCTGACCAGCTCGGAGGTCTCGACTGCACACGAGGTCGGCAAGCTCGCGGCGTTTTCGCCTCAGTACGCGGCGCTCCTCAAGCAGGCCAAGACCGCAGGCACGGCACTCTCGAAGGCGCTTGCCGCCGTGAAACCGCCGCAGGCACACAAGATTCGCGGCACGAAGAAGCAGGTGAAGAAGGCCCAGGCCGCGTTCACCGCAGCCGCCACTGCGGCCGCGGCGCAGCAGGCCGACGCCGTCGACGCCTACGACGCGAAGATCGCTCGAGTCCAGCATCGGCTGCGAAAACTCCATCCGCCGGCCGTCTTGACGCCGGCCTATCGAACCCAGCTGCAGACGCTCAAGGCGTCGCAGGTCGCCGGCGCGGCTCTCGCGAAGGAACTTCGGAAGAAGAACCGTTCACGTGTCGCCGTCTTCGGCCGCAAGTTCACCCTGGCCGCCCGCATTGCGGGCAGTGTGAGCGCACAGAAGGCGCAAATCGCTGCAATCAAGGCGTACAACCATCGCGTGCGCGCGATCGGCACGTTGCAGGGCGACATCCAGCAGGAGCTCGCGCGCCTGCAGCAACTCACCGGTTAGCCACGGCACGCGACCGGATGACGGCGGCTGAGAACTAGCGCCCGCTAGCCTGGCCGGGTGGATCAGGCCATTCTCGTTGCGGACGACAACCCCAGCTTCGCGGAGCTTCTGCGAGCGACGCTCGAGGAGGCGGGCTACGAGGTTGTGACCGCGTCGACCGGGCTTGCCGCGATGGCCTGCATGGAGAAGCACGACATCGGGCTCGCGGTGCTCGACGTGCTGATGCCGGGAATCTCGGGCGACGCGGTGGCGGAGCGGCTCCTGCGGGTGAATCCCGACCTGCCGGTGCTCTTGATGACCGGTTCGGCCGAGTTCGCGACGGCGAGCGGTCTCCCGGTGCTCAAGAAGCCGTTCCCGCAGGAGGAGTTCGTGGCCGCGGTGCGGCGGCTCGCAGGTTAAGCGAGGTGCAGCGAGACGAAGAGAAACCACGCGAGCGTTGCGACGTAGAAGAGCCGCTCGACGGCGCCGAAGTACGGAAACCGCGTCCGTATCGCGAGCCCGGTGGCGACTGCGGTGACGACGACCGCCCAGCCGAACCCACGGCACCCGGGCCAGTCCACGCGCTCGGCCAAGGTCGCGGCCGCCCACGCGATCGCGGCGAAGGCGACGCCGGCGAGCAGGATGTGAATCACGCCGGTACGGGTGCGCTGCGTGCGAGCGAGGTCGGTCGGGAACGACGGGATCGCGAGCCGCGCGGCGGCGAAGACGAGTAGCAGCACGATCGCTCTCTTCGGCGCCGGGTCGAGTGCCTTGGCGAGCGCGCCGGCAACGAGGATCGCGGCGAGCGCCATGGCGGCGGTCTGCGCGCGGTAGAACGGGTACGAGGGGCCGACGCCGTAGTCGCTGACGGCGTCTCGCAGCGGGTTGTAGCCGGTCGGGCGGAGATGTACGCAGACGAGCGTGCCGAGGCAGGCGAGTGTTGCGACGGCGGCAAGGATCCCGAGCGTGGCGACCACTTGGTCACGATACTTCGGTCATGTCGCACGAGGTGACGCTGTCGAGCGCGGATCGCGTCCTCTTCCCGGAGGACGGGATCACGAAGGGCGATCTCTTCGCTTACTACGAGCGTGTCGCGCCGGTGCTCGTGCCGCACCTGCGCGACCGGCCGTTCACGATGAAGCGGTATCGCGATGGGATCGCCGGCGAGGGCTTCTTCCAGAAGCAGGCGCCGAAGGGGATGCCGTCGTGGGTCCCGACGCGACGCTTCGAGACGCATCCGCGCGAGGGCGGCTCGCGGCTCGTGGACTTTCCGCTCGTGAACTCGACGGAGGCGCTCCTGTGGATGGTGCAGATGCACTGCATCGACATGAACGCGTGGTACTCGCGCTTCGACAAGCCTGGCCGGCCGGACTACGTCGTCTTCGATCTCGACCCGCCCGAAGAGCGTGACGGGTTCGCGCAGGCGATCGAGGTCGCGCACCTGATCCACGGGCTGCTCGACGAGCTCGAGCTGGGCGGGTACGTGAAGACGAGCGGCGCGGACGGGATTCACGTGCTCGCGCCGATCCAGCGGCGGGCGAGCTTCGAGGAGACCTACACGTTCGCGGAGGCCGCGTCACGGCTCCTCGAGCAGCGCCATCCGGGCCTCGTGACGACCGAGTGGCTGAAGCGCAAGCGAAGCGGCGTCCTCGTCGATCACCGGCAGAACGGGTGGGGAAAGACGATTGCCTCGGTCTATTCGGTGCGCCCGAAACCGGGCGCCCCGGTCTCGACGCCGCTCCGGTGGGAGGAGCTGACCCCCGACATCCGGCCGGGGCGGTTCACGATGGCGGTTGCTCTGGAGCGGGTGGAGCGGCTCGGCGACCTCTTCGAGCCGGTGCTCGAGGACAAGCGGCCGCTCCGGGCAGCGGCGCAGCGCCTCGCCCGGCTGAACGGGCGGTAACGGGCCACTCTGAGTGCCGACCGGAACTGCCCAAACGGCCAGTTGCGGCCCCCCGGCGAGGATGATGCGCTGAGGAGATGCCGAAAAGGGCGGCTTGGGTCGCGTCCGTCGGGACACTCGCGGCTGCGCTGCTTCTCGCGGCGTCCGCCGGTGCCGATGTGCAGACGGATATCACCGTCGAGGCGACCGCTGCCTTAACCCCCGTTTCGTTTCCCCTGGCAGACGCAGAAGGCGATACGTGCTCTCCGCTGAGCGGCAGCACCTTCTCGGTTGGCGTGACCCTGGTTACGTGCACGGCCACGGACGCGACGACGTACCCGTTCACGGTGACGGTGAACGATACGACGCCGCCTACGATCACTGTTGCTGCGTCGGTCGACGCGGAGGCGACCGGTCCGAGTGGAGCGTTGGTTGACTACCCCGCGACTGCGTCCGACCTTGTTGATGGGACCGTTCTGCCGACGTGCACTCCCGCGTCCGGCTCGCTGTTTGTGCTCGGATCCACGACTGTTACGTGCAACGCCGTGGACTCCCACGGCAACCCGAGCCACGCCGCGTTCCCGGTGAAGGTGGTCGATACGACGCCGCCTGTCATCACCGTTCCCGCACCAATCGTCGTGCAAGCCGATAGCTCGAGTGGAGCAGTTGTCGCGTACGGCGTGACCGCGGTCGACCTCGTTGACGGCCCGGTCGCTGCCGCGTGCCTCCCTGCGTCTGGCTCGTTGTTCGTAGTCGGAACCACCACGGTGACGTGTAACGCGAAGGATGCGAAGAACAATGCCGCGGCGCCCAAGAGCTTCACGGTCAAGGTGACCGCTCCTCCGGTCGTGCCCGGCCCGCCGGTTACACCTCCTCCGCCGACTACGACTGCCCCTGCGCCGCTTTTGCCGCCGACGCTCAAGCCTCAACCGGTCTCCAATTTCACGACCGCACCCGGGGATCGGCGCGTGCTCGTGAGCTGGAAGCTGCCGGCGGGAGACGGCCTCCACGTCGAGCTCCAACGAACGACCGGCGGCGGCAGCCCGAAGACCATCTACGTCGGCGCAGCGCTGTCCTTCGCAGATACGCACCTTCAGAATGGATCGACGTACACGTACTCGATCGTCGTGGTCGACGCAGCCGGGAATCGTTCGAGCAGCCTCTCCCAAAAAGCGTCTCCGAAGGCGCTCGCACTCGTTGCCCCTCCGGCCGGGGCCCGCCTCACGTCCGCGCCGACCCTTGTCTGGGTGCCCACGCGCAACGCGACGTATTACAACGTCCAGCTCTATCGGAGTGGCCAGAAGATCCTCAGTATCTGGCCCGGTTCGAACCGCCTGGCGCTGAAACGGCACTGGATTTTCGGCGGTCGAGCCTTCACGCTCTCGCCCGGCCAGTACAACTGGTACGTGTGGCCCGGCTTTGGGCCTCACCGCGCTCGGAAGTACGGCAGCCCGCTTGGGAACAGCATGTTCCAGCTGACCGGATGAGACGCGCTGCTTCCCGACAGGTCGGAGTCGCGCTCGCGGCTGTCGCCATCTGCGTGGCTGTCGGTTCGGCTTCGGTGGCTCTCGCCGCCACGGGTTCGCCGGGGGATACGACGTCGACACCGACGGTGACCGCGCCGGACGCCGCGCCCCCGCCGCCGGCGCCGACGCCGGACCCCGGCCCGGTGCATCTCGTCCCGAAGCCGAAGCCTCACGTCGTGCACCACACCGTGTCGCCGGCGCCCGTCGTCGTGCAGCCCGTCTATCAGGCGCCGGTGACGCCGTCAGTCGTCGTGCAACCGAGCCGGCCGGCCGCAAAGGCGAACACGGCTAAGCCTCGTGCAACGCCGAAGCACGTCGGAGCGAAGCGCAAGCATCTTGTCAAGTCGAAGCACCGAGTAACTCCGAAGCGCGTCACGAAGCCGAAGCTCCAGCTGGTTATGCCCCTCCAGCAGACAAGCGCGCGGAGCGGCGGCGGCGGCGGCTGGGTGAACATGGCAATCGTCGCCGGTCTCGCGGTGCTTTTCCTTTCGGTCGTCTTGGTCGCGACTCGACGCGCACTACGCACAACCTCCAGCGACGAGATCGCGTCTGACGTCAGCCTCAACTCGACGAATGGCTCCCATCCCATCCGGCACGATGAGGAACTCCTACGGACTCGGCCTCCTCCACGCACAACCTCTGCCGTCGAGATCGCGTCGGATGTCGGGCTCGCCTCGGTAAACGGCACACGCCTTGCTCCAAACGATGAGGAGTTCCTACCGCTCGAAACGCTTCGCCGTCCACCGATGCGAAGCCATCCTCAAATCCCAGTCGCCGCGGAACGCTGCGTGATCGGTTGGTGGCGCGGCTATGTCCGTTCGCAGTTCCTAGCCTCGGAGACGGGCGATGCAGCAGATACGATTTTGGCTGAATCGCCTCCGTTCGCGTGGCGTTCGAACAAGCCGCCGCCGGAGACCGGCGAGGCCGTGGCTGCGTATCGCCAGCTGCTCGCCACCTTGAACGATCTGGGCTGGGAGGCCGTTGAATTCGGGCCCGCGTGGTACGAGGTCGAATTCCACCGCGCCGCCGTCGCTGCACCGGTCTCGACGTAGCGGCCCGCCGCGGCGCGTCGAGACGTATTCGCGCGTGAAGCTACACCTAGGCTGCGCCGAACTCGCGGCGTGCGCAGTTCGGGCAGTACGGCACAGTCTCCGGAGGGCTGTCCTCCGTCACCTTCAGGCGCCAGCGCTCTCCGTCCGTCAGCCATGGACGGCGGCACTCAATGCACACGATCGGCATGGTCGCGACGGCGGTGTCGGGCGGTTTCAGACTGAAGGTGCGGCGTGTCGACACGGGATGCTCGCCGCGAGTATGCAATCCCGGAGCGGCGAAGTCCACTGGCTGTGGAAGGTGTGGATTGTGTGGAAAACTCATGGTCTGCAGGTCTTTTCGGCACCCAAGGTCGGTTTCTCTCCTAGACATTCGGGTGGACCGTCGTTTACCCGGTTCGCGCCGCGGCACCGCTGGAGCGGATCGTCGGGTCGAGAGCGATGCTCGTGAAGAGGTCGCGAAGCTCGCCGGCCGATGCGTTCAGACTCGAGTTCCTGGTCTCGGCGAATCCTCCCTGCACGAGCCGATGCCGCAACGCGGGGTCGTCGAGTACTCGCTCGATTGCATCAGCAAGCGCCGCCGGGGCGTCGGGCGCGACGAGAAGACCTGACCGTTCGGACTTCACGACTTCTGCGACTCCGCCCGCCGCCCCTGCAACGATCGGGATTCCGATCACCATCGCTTCGAGCAGCACGTTCGGCACGCCATCCTGATCGCCGCTTGCGGTGCGTCTGCATGGCAAGACGAACACGGCGGCGCGATCGAAGACCTTCATGACCGAAAGGCGGTCGAGCCCTCCAAGGAAGCGCACCCGCTCGGTGAGGCCACGAAGTTGCGTCAACGCTTCGAGCTGTGCGCGTAAGGGGCCATCGCCGACGATCTCGCAACGAAAATCGAGGTCACGACGCAGAAGAACGGCGAGTGCCTCGATCAGCGTGTCGATGCCCTTCTTCTCGACCAGGCGGCCCACGGAGAGTACGAGCGGTACTCCTCCTGGCTCCGACGGGCGTGCGCGGAACTGAGTTCGGTCGACGCCGTTTCGGACGAGCACGACCTTTGCGCGGTCGGAAGGCGACGCGACCTCGAGCATCCTGTCCCGTCCGATCGCGGATGTCGCGAGTGCGAGCCGTGCCTCCGCGAGTAGCGCTTGAAGAATTCGCGGCGGCACGCTGATGAAGATGTCGACCGCATGGCCGGTGAACGAGAACGAGCATCCGAGGAGTCGCGCGAGAGCGGCGCCTGTGGGCGCGGCGTATGCGAAGTGCGCGTGGACGACGTCGATGTTCTTTGGGACTTCGCGCCGTACCGCGCATGCTTCTCCAAACGCGCGAATAGCTCCGCTTCGCGGCGTTCGGAGCGCGAGCCGGACGCAGAGGGCCAGGGCGCGGCAAGCACGCCGAGGGCAGGCGACGAAGGCGTCCATGCAGGCCAGCGCCACACGCAGCCGTCGGAAGACGCCACTGGGGCAGTAGACGGTGAGCCTCGCGAACCCGTCGGCGTCTGGATGAAGCGGCTCGCCGGGCTCAGGCCTTTCGCGAGAGACGACTGTCACTTCCTGTCGAATGCGAGTTAGCTCTCGCAGCTCGTTCAGGACGAACGTCTCGGAGAGGTTCGGAAAGCGCGGAAGGACGTAGACGATACGCAGGTGCTGCTCGGTCGCCTGGCGCGCGCCTGCGCCGTGCTCGGCGGTGGTGCTCGTCATTACGAGCTACTCGTCGAACTCCTGGTGAGCGCAGTCCGGACAGTACGGAACTGTTTCGCGTGGCTCCTCGTCCAGCACCTTCAGGCGCCATCGCTCACGGTCGAAAACCCACGTACGGCCGCACTCGATGCACCGGAGTTGCGCGGGGGTGGTGAGGGATTCCCTTGAGCTCAGCATCGTTCGTCGGCTCCTGCGCCAGTATCCGCGCTGGAGAGTCGCGTTGCCCCACCCACATCGGCCGGAGACGCTTGATTCTGGCCACTCTTTCGTATGGACCCGCCTCAGGCCGAACGTCCGGTATGTCGCTTCGGCCAAGCCTCATAGACTCCCCGCGTGAGTAGCTCCGATCGGCTCGGCGTGTACGGCTTCGCGCTCTCCGGGCTCCCACAGGCTGCGCGGCTGATGCATCGCGCCGATGAAAACTGGCCGACATTGCAGGTCGAGCGTGGCGATCTGGGCCTCGCGCGTGTCGACGTGGAGCTCCCTCTTCGCGGAGACGGGGTCCTCCGCATGCAACGAGAACCGCTCCGTGCCGGATTCGCCCTTCCCACCCCTGTAGACGACGCCGAGCTCCTCCACCCCTATCTTGTGCCGGCCGCGGCCCTCGCCGGCCGCTGGCACGGCCGCCAAGCCTTCCATGCAGGCGGTTTCGTCGTGGGCGACGGCGTTTGGGCGGTCGTCGGGGAACGGGAGACCGGGAAGAGCACCCTCCTCGCCGGCCTCCACGCAAACGGCATTCCGGTCGTTTGCGATGACATGTTGATGGTGTCGGACGGCGTCGTCTTTCCAGGCCCGCGCGCTATCGACCTTCGCGCGGAAGCGGCTCGGGAGCTCGGTCTTGGCGAGCCGATCGGGCTCGTCGGGGCCCGGGAGCGTTGGCGGCTGACGCTCGACGGCGAGATCGACGCCTTGCCGCTCCGCGGCTGGGTTTTTCTGGAGTGGGGCGAACGCAGCCAGCTCGGCTCGCTGCCGCCCGCCGAGCGTGTGTCCCGTTTGCTGCGGCAGCGCACCTTGCAGGATCAGGGCGGGGATCCCGCCGTGCTCGATCTCGTGGCAAAGCCGGCCGTCGTCCTTCGGCGACCGCGGCGCTACGGGTCGGTTGTCGAGGACGCGCGGCTACTCGTCCACGCTCTCGTTCAGCAGTAGCCGCTTCCGGCCCGTATCCCGATGGCGGCTGACGGGTTCCGCACGCCGGCGTGCTCACGACGAAGAAGCCAGGCGGGGCTCCCCACTCGTACGATGTAACGGGGGACTCATGAATCGAATCGTCGCTTCTATCGCAGCGGTCTTTCTCGTCGTTTCCGCGGCGCCTACGCAGGCCTCTCTTGCTCCGCTTCGCTGGGAGGCCGGACCTGTAAGCGGACAGCGGATCACGATTGACGGCGGTAAGCCCTTCTCGTTCACGGTCAAAGCGGCTGCAGCAGATCCGAAGCAAAAGGTCCGGCTTTCGTTGCTCGGGACAAGCCCGATGCAGCTGCGCGCTACGGTCGGGAACCCGGCCGTGGGCGTTGTGCAGTACACGCCGCAGAAGAGCGGGTCGACCCGCTCGTTCAGCGTTACGGTCGTTGCCCGGTTGGTCGGGACGAGCAGGCTTGCACTTACGCGAACCGTGGTCATCGTGGTTCGCGCCGCCGCCCGGACTCTCGTCGGTCCAGGGCCACGGTATCGCTGGGCTTTCGTGCTCGCTCGGACCGCGGCGCGTTCAGCGCCGAAGAGCTCGGCGAAGGTCGTGACCGAGATACCGACCGGGACCTCCGACGGGCGTCCCAACCTCGTACTGACGATCGCCGAGCAGTCGGATGCGCGAGGTCGAAGCTGGGTTCGCGTTCGCTTGACCGACCTTCCGAACGGCAAGACCGGCTGGGTTCCGAAGACCGACCTCTCCGAGTTCCGCGTCGTCCAGACCCTGCTCGTCGTTGACACGAAGCGGCTGACGCTCACCCTGTTCGATCGCGGACACGCGGTGTTCCGCGCTCCCGTGGGAGTCGGCCGGCAAGCGTCCCCCACGCCGCGTGGATTCTTCTACGTCCGCGAGAAGCTGACCAACTTCCACAATCCCTTCTATGGACCGATCGCGTTCGGTACGAGCGCCCGCTCCTCGGTCCTGACCGACTGGCCCGGCGGAGGGATCATCGGGATCCACGGAACGAACACGCCCGCACTCATCCCCGGACAGATCTCACACGGCTGTATCCGGCTGCGCAACGATGACATCCTGCGCCTCGCGCGTCGGCTTCCACTGGGGACGCCGCTGATCGTCCGCTGACCCGCGGTTGCACGTTGTTCCGTCTGTAAGGCGATTAGCCGGTGAAGGCAGGCGGCTGGAACGCCCCATTCACGCTCAGGTACGACCTGCGTGCGGGGCAGGTCCCCGCGGCCGCGAGCCGCACCTGCAGCACGCCCGGCTTGCTCGGAGCCAAATCGAACCGTGCGCGGCCTGACGTGTCAGTGGCGTGCTGGACGTGGATGCCAAGACCGGAGACGTTCACGAATGCCCGCGCGACCGGCTTGACGCCGGAGCGGACGGTTGCGATCAACGTGTTGTGGACGCCCACCGTGAGGCTATGCGTCCGGAGCACGAGGCGTCGGCACAGAGCCGGTGGAGTGAAAGGACCACGAATGACCACCGTTGCGTGAGCCTGGTTGTTCGCGGTGTCCGTCTCCGGCGAGCTCGTGCTCACCGTCGCGACGTTCGTCGCGGTGCCTGCGGTCTTTGCGAGCGCGACGACAGTGATCGAGGTCGACACGCCCGGGGCGAGCGAGCCCAGCGAGCAGCTCACCACCGTCGTGCCGGTGCAGGCCGCGTCGCTCACCGAGACCAGGGTCTCCTGGGAGGGGAGTACATCCACTAGCGTCACGTCGTCTGCGGTTACAGGCCCGACGTTCGTCACGGTCAGCGTGTACGTCGCCTGGTTCCCGACCTCGAGGCGAGTCCGATTGACGGTCTTCACGACGGCGATGTCGGCCACCGCTGGGGGCAGGAAGACCTCGGTCGTTGTACCGGGCGGCGGCGGCGGCGTGCTCGGTGTCGAAAGTGTCGTTGTGCCGGTGGCGGTCGTGCCGGTGG
>PLZU01000100.1 GCA_003152275.1 Actinomycetota bacterium | reverse complement strand
GCGAATTACCGATCAACCGTCTAGCGGTGAAATCGACGCTGAACCGACGAACCTGACTCCGTGGGCAAGCAGATCGAGATCCGCTGGCGTGACCTCGACGTGTACGACCACGTCAACCACGTTGTGTTCCTGACGTATCTCGAGGAAGCGCGAGATGAGTGGCTCGGGCGTACGCTCGAGAACCCGAGCGAGGTGTGGGGCTATGTCGTCGCCCGCGTCGAGATCGACTACAAACGCGAGCTGTCGCTCGCCGACGACGTCGTGATCGCACGGTGCGACCTCGATCGCATCGGCATATCGAGCGTGCACACTCTCGAGGAGATCGTGACGCGCGACGGCGAGCGGGCGGCCGCGGCGCAAGCTGTGCTCGTCGCCCGCGATGTGGACACCGGCCGGTCGCGGCCGTTGACGGATGTGGAGCGCGAGTTGCTCGAGCGCAGTCGGCGCTAGCGCGAAGCGCGGCGCCCCGACGCGCCGGCGTGCGACATGAATCGTGAGCGTCACGGTGTGGGCTGGCGATCGCTCCGAAGAGAGATCGGAGCTCCTGTGCGGCTAACGCGTACGCCGCGTCCGATACGCGTAGGCGCACTTCGGTCTGATTTCTCACGGTTATAGACCTCGGCGGCGAGGTGTCCTAAAGAAATCGTCATACGGCCGGATTAGCTTCGGCTCTATGGACAGGCGCGAGTTCCTACAGCGCTCTGCAGCCGTTGGTGCGGGGGTGGCGTTGCCGGCGTGGGTGCGGACGGCGACTGCGGCAGCTTCGGACGGTCCTGTGAGAGTGCTCGCGCGGATGCTCGACGGCGAGGTGATCGACTAAAGCCACGGGCGATCGCCTACTGCGCGAACAGCGCTGACGTCGAGAGGATCGTCCGCTGGGCTCGGAGCGAGCGAATCCATCTTGTGCCGCGCTCTGGCGGGCACAGCTATGGGGGCTACTCGAGCGGCGACGGCGTCGTTGTCGCTGACGTGTCGCGGCTAAACCAGGTGAAGGTCTCGGGCTCGCGCGCCACGGTCGGTGCAGGCGCGAATCTCTTCGGCGTGTACGCCGCGGCGTCGAACCATGGCGTCACGATCCCAGGCGGCTCCTGCCCGACCGTCGGGATCGCCGGTCTCGCGCTCGGCGGTGGCATTGGCTACTCGGCACGTCACTTCGGGACGACCGCAGACAACCTTGCGCGGCTACAGATCGTGACCGCGGATGGCGAACTGCTCGTCTGCGACGCGTCGCATCATTCCGACCTTTTTTGGGCCTGCCGTGGAGGCGGCGGCGGGAACTTCGGCATCGTCACCGATTTCACGTTCGAAACGCATCCGGTGTCGACGGTGTCGACATATGAGATCGAATGGCCGTGGGCACAAGCTGCGCCGGCGCTCGCCGCGTGGCAGCTGTTTGCGCCGCACGCACCGGACGCGCTCTTTTCCGTGCTCGATTTGATCGCGACCGATCCCTCGGCCCCCGGCGCTCGTGCGCATGTCGTTTCAGCCGGCCAGTACTTTGGGCCCGAGAGCGACTTGCCGTCGCTGCTGCAGCCACTGACGAGTACCGGTACGCCGATCCGCATCACGACGGGAACGCTCAGCTTCCTCGACGCGGTCGTGCACTGGGCAGGTTGCCGCGACGCGGCGACCTGCACGGAAGCGCGTTCGACGTTCGCGGCGAAGTCTGACTATGTCGCCGCACCACTTCCGGCTGCCGCGATCTCGACAGTCGTCAACGCCGTCGCTGCGCGGCAGGGACACGGACGAGGGGCGATCTACTTCGATGCGTCCGGTGGCGCGATCAATCGCGTGCCAAAAGCCGCGACGGCGTTCGTCCATCGTGACTCGCTCTTCTCGATGCAGTACACGAGCGGCAGCGACGACGCGAGCTTGACCTGGCTGGCGAATCTCTACGCACAGCTGCGGCCGTACGTCTCAGGCTTTGCCTATCAGAACTACATCGACCCGAACCTTCGAACCTGGCCGCATGCGTACTACGGCGCCAACCTGCGCCGCCTCGAGGCAGTCAAGCGCAAAGTCGATCCGCACGGCTTCTTCCGGTTCCCCCAGAGCATCCGCCCTGCATAGCTGGCGGCGACACCCTGCCCGATCGGCTAGTTGCCTGGCACCGACCGACGAGAGAACTATCGATGTATCTGGGGGAATGTCATCAACGCCGCGGACGTCAGCGCCGTGCTCCGGCAGCTGCGCCGCCGTCCTGCTTGGGTCGCACGCCGGTTGCTCCCGGGACGGCAACGACGGGTCGTCGAGACGTGGTCACACGTGCAGCGGCAGCCCGTCCACGCCTACAACGTGCCGGCCGTCGTCGAACGGCGAATCAGGCTCTCGACCGGCGACCCCAACGTGGGGGTCGCCGACTACGTCACCGGCCGATACCTCGGTAGCGATCTGCGCGGCGTCTCTCTTGGCTGCGGCTTCGGCCGAAAGGAAGCCCTATGGGTGGGCACCGGGGCGTTCGCCAAGCTCACCGGGTACGACCTGTCGGCGACAAGGGTCGAGGGCGCTCGAGCCCGGTATCCCCACCCCGCCCTCGAGTACGTAGCGGCCGACGCGTACAAACTCGATCTCGAGCCGGAGAGCCTCGACATCGTCATCTTCGAGGACTCGCTCCATCACCTCGCTCCGGTGGCGACGATCCTCGAGCGCTGCCACCGCTGGCTACGGCCGGGCGGGCACGTTGTCCTCAACGAGTATGTCGGTCCGCGCAAGTTCCAGAGCACGGACCGGCAGCTCGAGGCCGCCGACGAGATCCTGGCCATGCTCCCCGAGGATCTGCGGATCAGTTACGCGCACGGAACCGTGAGGCGACGCGTGCAGCGGCCGAGCCTGCTCCGGATGCGGCTGCTCGACCCTTCCGAAGCCGTCGAGTCCGACCGGATCCTGCCTACCGTCCACGGTCTGTTCGACGTCTTGGAGGAGCGCAAGCTCGGCGGCACGCTCGTCGGCCTTGTCCTCGACGACATTGCGCACCATTTCATCCAAGGCGCCGATGAATGGCTGCAGCTGATGTTTGACGTGGAAGACGAGCTGCTCGCATCGGGTGACATCGAGAGCGACTACGCGCTCGTCGTCGCGCAGCGTCGATAAGTGGCATTGTTCGATGCGTGAGCGCTGATCCGGCGCGGAGGCCGGGAACGCCCGCGACGGGCAACGCTCCGCGCGGGCCGCGGCTGCCGCAGACGCCGAGGCCTCGCTTCCGACTTGGCTGGTGGGCTGCCTGGATCGTCGGCCTGCTCGTAATCAACTACTGGTTCGCAGCGCGCGCGACGCAGGCGCAGCCACGCCTGCGCGTCCCGTACAGCCCGTTCTTCCTCGCGCAGGTAAGTGCGGGCCACGTCTCGTCGATCACGTCCAAAGGCACCGCCGTGCAGGGGACGTTCGCCGTGGCCGAGCGTTACGGCAGCGCGAAGGCGTCGAAGCTCTTCCAGACCGAGATCCCGGCATTCGCGGACACGAACGCGCTCTCGGCCCTGCTTCAGCGCAAGCACGTCGTCGTCAACGCGGTTCCGCTCGACACCGGTGCGCCTTGGTGGGAGAATCTGCTCGTCGGCTTCGGCCCGACGATCCTGTTCGTCGCGCTGATCTTCTGGGCGATGCGGCGTGCCGGCAGCATGCAGAACATCCTTGGCCAGTTCGGACGCTCGAGCGCGCGCCGCTACGAGGCGACCGGCGATCGCGCCACGTTCGCCGACGTTGCCGGAATCGAGGAGGCAAAGCAGGAGCTGAGCGAAGTCGTCGACTTCCTTCGCAACCCCGACACGTACCGCAAGCTGGGCGCTCGCATCCCCCATGGCGTGCTGCTCAGCGGCCCGCCGGGCACGGGCAAGACGCTGCTTGCGCGCGCGGTCGCCGGCGAGGCGAACGTGCCGTTCTTCTCGATGGCGGCGTCGGAGT
>PLZU01000008.1:36906-50645 GCA_003152275.1 Actinomycetota bacterium | reverse complement strand
AGTTCTCGATGCCGTTGCAGAACCCGAGCTCCTGCATCATTTCGAGGTCGTACTCGGTGCGCTGCCGGATGCGGTGCGCCTCGAGCATCTTGCCTTCCGCCTCGAACTGCTTGATCTGCTCGTTCAGCTCGTGCTTGATTTCGTCGACGGCACGCTCGATCGTCGGCTTCGACGTGACGTATTGGGTCGCCGGGAAGATCGTGACCTGGTCGTACTTCGAAAGCACCTCGCCGGTTAGCGGATCGAAGTGCGTGATCGCCTCGACGTCGTCACCGAAGAACGTGATGCGATATGCCGTTTCCGAATACGCCGGCTGCACCTCGACGACGTCGCCCTTCACGCGGAACCGGCCACGCCCGAGCAGCGTGTCGTTGCGGACGTACTGGATGTCGATCAGCTTGCGCAGCATCAGGTCACGGTCGTGTTCCTCGCCGACCGACACCGAGACGACCTTTTCTTTGTACTCGTCCGGCGAGCCGAGACCGTAGATGCACGACACCGAGGCGACAATGATCGTGTCCCGCCGAGTGAGGATGTTGGACGTCGCGGAGTGGCGCAGGCGGTCGATGTCGTCGTTCCGCGACGAGTCCTTCTCGATATAGAGATCCGCCTGCGGGACGTACGCCTCGGGCTGGTAGTAGTCGTAGTACGAGACGAAGTACTCGACCGCATTGTTCGGGAAGAACTCGCGGAACTCGTTGCAGAGCTGCGCCGCCAGCGTTTTGTTGTGCGCGATGATGAGTGCGGGCCGGCCGATCTTCTCGATCGTCCACGCCATCGTCGCCGTCTTGCCGGTGCCGGTCGCACCGACAAGCGTCTGGAAGCGCTCGCCGTCGGCGAGGCCGCCCACGAGGGTCTCGATCGCCGTCGGCTGGTCGCCCGTCGGGAGGTACGCGGCGGATGTCGTCAGGTCGGCCACTGGAGACAAGGGTAACCGCGCCGACTATTGCTAACGCAAGCCGGCGAGCCGCTCCTTCGCTGCTCCACATAGAGCGACCTTGAGGCGCACTAACCGCAGCGTCCTACCGTCGTCCCATGATTGTGGTCCCTGTGTTGCGCCTGCTTGGTCTTGTAGCCCTGGTTTCGACGCTGGCGCTCGCTTCGGCGGGCGCCGCGTCGTCCTACAGTTGGCCGGTCCGGCCGTTCAACAAGCAGCACCCGATCCGCGGCTTCTTCGGCGATCCGCGAACCGTCTTCGAGAACGGGGTGCTCGCGGGCGGCTTCGACGGGCCCGGCTTCTTCTCGTTCCACCAGGGAGTCGACATCTCCGCGCCGGACGGAACGCCGGTCTATCCGGTCGTCAGCGGGATCGCGCACTATCTCGGCGCGGCCACGCTGAACGTCGATACCGGCACCTACGAAGGCAACGACCGCATCTTTCAGTACTTCCACGTCGTTCCCATCGTCGGCGAGGGCCAGCATGTGATCGCGAGGAAGACGGTGCTCGGATACATCCAGCCGCCGTTCGCTCACGTGCACCTGACGGAGATCAACGGGACGCAATCGGTCAATCCATTGCAGAAGGGGCACCTGTCGCCATACGTCGACCACACGCGACCGACGATCCGCGACGCGCTGTTCGAGAACCAGACCGGGTTGCTCCAGACACCCCTCGGGCTGTGTGGGCGCATTGAGATCGCAGTGAACGCGTTCGACACACCGCCGATGCCGGTGCCGGGCAGCTTCCACGGCCTGCCGGTCGCACCCGCGTTCGTACGCTGGAACATCACGCACTTGAACGGCGCCGCGGCCGTCCCGTGGCGCACCGCCGCCGATTTCCGTACGACGCTTCCTCCGAACAGCCGCTTCTTCGACGTCTACGCAAAGGGGACGTACGAGAACGCGCCGCGCTTCGGCGCCCAGCAATACCGCTCGATGCCGGGCCGCTATCTCTTCCTGCTTGCCGGAAACTTCGACACGACCTCGCTCCCGAACGGCGTCTACTCGCTCGGGATCTCTGCCGCCGACGTACGGGGCAACAGCGCGAACTTCCATGAGCGGTTCTCGGTTTTGAATGCGCACAGCGGCGTCTGCCCCGGCTCGCTCGCGGCGCCGCCGGCAACCGCGCCGCCGCCGACCGAGCCGCCCGCCGGCTCCGGCCCAGGAGGTTAGGCGCCGGGCTAGCCGCTGAGCCCGAGCTCGTGCGAGTAGGCCCGGCGGTAGATGCCCTTCAGCCGCTCGACGTGCGCCACGTACGCGCGGGTCTCCGGGAACTGCACAGCTTCGCCCTTGGCGCGCCAGCGATCGACGTTCTCCTGGCCCGCGTTGTAGGCCGCGAGCGCGAGCCGCTCGTCGCCACGGTACTTCTGCAGCAGATGATGGAGGTACCAGGCGCCGTAGCGGACGTTGATCTCCGGGTTGTAGAGATCGCTGAGGACGAACTTCGAGCCGCCGGTACGGATCGCGATGCCCTCCGCGGTCGCAGGCTGGAGCTGCATCAGGCCGATCGCGCCGGTGCTCGACTTTGCGTCGGCGCGGAACTTCGACTCCTGGTCGATCACGGCCGCGAGCAGCGCCGGGTTCAGGTCGTAATTGTGGGCGTGCGCACGCACGATGCTCGAGTAGCGGAGCGGGTACCAGATCCGAGCCCACCAGGCAGGCTCCGTGTGCTGCAGGTACACGAACGATCCGGTGGCAGCGACCGCGACCGCGGCGACGACGATAAGGCGCCTCAAGACGATGAGAGGTTCTCTACCACGCCGGCGACGAACGCGTCGAGGTCTGCGAGCGAGCCGTCGTTGACATAGGAGAAGTCGGCGCGCCTCAGCTTCTCTTCCTCGGAGATGAGCCGCGCCTCGCGGTCGGCAAATGGGCCGCGCCGCTCGATGCGCAACTCGCGCGGTGCGGTGATTACAACGACCTTGTCGAACCGCGCCTCGCCACCCGTCTCGAAGAGGAGCGGAATCTCGATCACTGCGAACGGACGGTCGACGGTCTCGAGCCACGTTTCGGCGAGCGCACGCGTGCGCGGGTGCAGCAGCCGCTCGAGCCATTCGAGCTCGGCGGGATCCTGGAACACGATCTCGCCGATGCGCTTACGGTTGCCGACCGCGTCCTCACCCCAATGCTCGCGGATCGCGTCGCGCACGCCGTCGTCCTCCGCGAGGAGCGTGTGCACGAGCTCGTCACTCGACGCGGTGGCCGCACCGTGACGCGCGAACGCGGCCAGCGCCTCGCTCTTTCCCGCCGCGATGCCCCCCGTGAGCGCGACCGTAACCGGCCGCTGCACGCTATTCGGCGGGAACGGGTTCGTCCGAGCCCTGAGCGAGCTCGTCTGCCGACTCTGGCTCGCCGAGGACGTCCTCGTCCGTGGTCTCGTCGGGCTCGCTCTCGTCGGGCTCGTCGATCTCCGCCTCGTCGTCCTCCACCTCGTCGTCACTCAACTCGGCGACCGGCGCCGCGGCGGCTTCGTCTGCGAATACGTCTTCGGAGAGATCGATCGTCGGCGGCGCAGCGTCCTCACCGGGAAGCGGCTGCACCGGCATCCCGTCGTCAACGCGCTTGAGCGAAAGCGACAGGCGCCGCCGCTCGGCGTCGACTTCGAGGATGCGCACGCTCACCGTGTCGCCTTGCGAAACGACCTCGCGCGGGTTCTCGACGTGATGCTGCGCGAGCTCGGAGATGTGCACGAGGCCCTCGACGCCTGGCAGGATCTCGACGAAGGCGCCAAACGTGACGACCTTCGTCACCTTGCCGGAGACGACGTCGCCCTCGTTGTAGCTCTCGAGCACCTGCTGCCACGGATCGGTCTGTGTCTGCTTCAGACCGAGCGAGATGCGCTGGCGCTCACGGTCGATGTCGAGCACCTTCACATCCACCTTCTGGCCGATCTCCAGCACCTCGGACGGATGGTTGACGTGGCTCCACGACAGCTCCGAGATGTGGATGAGACCGTCCATCCCGTCGAGATCGACGAATGCGCCGAAGTCGACGATGTTCGAGATCGTGCCTTCGACGACGTCACCCGGATTGAGCTTGTCGAGGATCGCCTGGCGCATCTCCTTGCGCTCGTCTTCGAGGACGGCGCGGCGGGAGAGCACGACGTTGTTGCGCGAGCGGTTGAGCTCGATCACCTTNNATCAGGCCGCCCTTGACGACCTCGATCACGCGACCCGTGACGGGCTCACCCTGCTCGTGCGCCTGCTCGATCGCCTTCCACGCAATCTCGAAGCGAGCACGCTTCTTCGAGAGGATCAGCCGACCCTCCGCATCCTCCTTCGTCATCACGAGCGCGGCGATCTCGTCGCCGACCGAAACCTCGTCGGACGGGTTCACCGACCGCCGGATCGAGAGCTCGCTGACCGGGATGACGCCTTCCGACTTGTAGCCGATGTCGACGAGCACCTCGTCCTTGTCCACGCGGACGACGGTGCCATTGACGACTTCTCCCTCGTTGATCGTGGGAAAAGTCGACTCGTAGTCCGGAATCAGCTCGCCCGTCTCCGGATCACGCGTCCAGACGCCTTCCTCGAGACGGGCCTCGTCGAGTCTGGGGTCGTTGATTGTCTCGTTAGCCATAAGAAGCGCGGAGTATAGCCCCGAGTGTTCAGACGCCTGCCGCGCGCCGGGGTTAGGGCCGTCCGGGAATCCGGCAGTCCTCCTCGCTGCGGCGGTCCTCGGATTGCAAGAATGGGGCGTAGTGCAGGAGTGGCAGGAGGTGATGCACGCCGCGAGGCAGGCAACCTGGGCGGCGTCAGCCTACGGCGTGACGGCCGTCCGCGTGGCGCTGCGCGGGAACGGCAGGCGTCGCGCCATACCGTCTCTGCCCCGCGAGGACCGACTCGTGTTCGTCGTCGGCTCCCCGCGGTCCGGAACGTCGTTCACCGGCCGCGCGCTCGGCTCGCAGCCGGGCTGGGTCGACCTCGGCGAAGTTCCGTTGTTGAAGGCTGCGGTGCCGAAGCTCTCCGACCGGTCCACGGAGGAACAGGCGGTTGTCGTACGCCGGATCCTGCAACGCATCCGAACGATCGGGCTCGTGCGCGGTCTACGCGGCGTGGAGCAAAACCCGGAAACGAGCTACGTGCTCGCCGGCGCTCTGCAGGCCTATCCGCGGGCGACCGCCGTGCACGTGATGCGCGATGGCCGCGACGTCGTCTGCTCGCTGCTCGAACGCGGCTGGTTGCGAGCCGATCACCGTGCACAGGACGACGCGCGGCAGTCGTATGGCGCGCACGCGCGTTTCTGGGTCGAGCCGGAACGGCGGGATGAGTTCGAGCAGGCGAGCGAGGCTCGCCGCACAGCGTGGGCATGGCGACGCTATGTCACAGCGGCACGGGCCGTGCCCGAGCGGACGATCGAGCTCCGCTACGAGGCGCTCGTCGAGAATCCGCGCGCGGAAGCGGACCGCCTCGCGGCAGCGCTCGGCTCGGAGCCTGCACCGCTCCGCGACGCCTTCGCACAGGTGCACGACGCCTCCGTCGGCCGGTGGCGGCGCGACCTGACACCACAACAGATCGCCGACGTCGAAGGCGAGGCCGGCGGGTTGCTTGCCGAGCTCGGCTACGCCTGAGCGCCGATACCCTGACCGCGTGGACGAGCGCTACCCGATCGGCGAAACCGCCTCCATCACCATCTCGGTCCTACGACACGAGCGCCGCGAGGCGGGGTATCCGATGTGGTCGGCCGCGATCGGCTTGCGCAGTGGCGACGCGACCGTGCACGTCCCCGGCCACTACCCGGGCGTGTTGGCGCAGCGTGTGCGCGCCGCAGGCGAGGGGTTTACTCCGGGGATGCGACTCGCGCGCGACGAGTACCTCGACCTCACCGCGCTCGCGCGCGACGGCGAGGAGACGCTCGCGCTCTCGTCGACCGCACGGTCGCCCGTGCGAGTCACGGTCGAGGTGCCGCGGAACGAGCTGGTCGAGTTGTCGGGACTGCTCGAACACGCCCAGCAGCTGATCGAAGAGCTGCGGCAGGGGCTCGGCCTCGTGCCTGACTCGCTGCCGGACGTTCTGTAGCTACTTGGCTTCGTTCCAGTCATCGCCGGCGCCGACGTCGACGGCGAGCGGCGGATCGAGCGGATAGGCAGCGCACATCTCTTCCCGTACGAGCTCCTTCACCGTCGACACCTCGGCATCGGGCGCTTCGACGAGCAACTCGTCGTGCACCTGCAGGACAAGACGCGACGCGCGGCCTTCCTCGCGCAGGCGCTTGTGGATCGAGACCATCGCGACCTTGATGATGTCGGCCGCCGTTCCCTGCATCACCGAGTTGACGGCGAGCCGCTCGCCGAGCGCGCGGGTCTGCCGGTTCGACGCGCGGATCTCCGGAACCGGACGACGCCGGCCGAAGAGCGTCGTCACGTAGCCGTCCTGCGCCGCCTGCTCGATCGTGCGCTGGATGAAGTCCTGCACCATCGGGAAGCGCGCAAGGTAAGCGTCAATGTACTGCTGCGCCTCCTCGCGCGGGATCTCGAGATTCTCGGACAGTCCGAACGCGGAGATGCCGTAGATGATCCCGAAGTTGACCATCTTCGCGATGTTGCGCTCGTCCTTCGTCAGCCGCGCCTGATCCTTTCCGAGTACCTCCGCAGCGGTCGCTGCGTGGATGTCCTCGCCGCGCGCGAACGCCTCGCGCAGCTTCGGCTCGCCGGAGACATGCGCGAGGATGCGCAGCTCGACCTGCGAGTAATCCGCGGACACGAGCCGGTGTCCCGCCTCCGCAACGAACGCGCTGCGGATCTCGCGGCCGAGCTCCGTGCGGACCGGGATGGCCTGCAGGTTCGGGTTCGACGTCGAGAGGCGGCCCGTCGCGGCGACCGTCTGGTTGAAATGCGTGTGCAGGCGGCCGTCCTCGCCGAGCAGGGTGGGCAACGGACCGAGGTACGTGTTGAGCAGTTTCGTGAGCTCGCGCCATTCCTCGACGACCTCGACGATCGCGTGCTCGTGCCGGATCGAGCGGAGAACGCGCGTGTCCGTGGAGTAGCCAGTCTTGCCCTTGCGCCCAGGTGTGAGCGCGAGCTTCTCGAAGAGGATGCGCGCGAGCTGCTGCGTCGAGGCGAGCATGAACTCCTCTCCCGCGAGCTCGAACGCGCGCGACTCGAGCTCCTCGACGCGGTCGGCGAGCCGCGCGGTGATCTCCCCCATGCGGTACGTGTCGATCTTGATCCCGGCGTCCTCCATCGCGGCGAGCACCGCGGTGAGCGGCAGTTCGATGCGGTCGTACAGCTCCTCGCTGCCGCGTTCGGCGAGGCGCGCGCGCAACGGCCCGGCAAGGCGCCGCGGCACCTCGGCCGCGCGGATGAGCGCTGCGGTCTCCTCCTCCACCTCCGGCTGGGGCAATGCTTCGACCCCGTACTCGGCGGCAAGATCGTCGAGTTCGTACACGGGTCGTCCCGGCTCGATCAGATACGCGGCGATCATCGTGTCTTCCGCCGGCAGCTGCGTCAGACGCGGGAGCGACTTGTAGTCGTGCGCAGCGATCTCGGTATCGCGCAGGCGGCCGACCAGGTCGTCGCTCCAGGCGCCGACGACGACACCGTCGTCGCGTGCGAGGGCGAAGCGGCCGTCGGCAATCGCGAGCCCGACGGCGCCGGTGAGGCCTTCGGGCAGCTCACCCTCACGCCACGCGACCCCGGTGCCGGCGATGATGCGCTCGCGCGCAGGCACCGCCTCGTCCAGTTCGTCGACGCGGTTCAAGAGATTGCGGAACTCGAAGCGGCGGAACATCTCGCGGAGCTCCGAGCGGTCCGGCGGCTGCAGAACGAGCTGTGACGGATCGCAGTCGATGTCGAGGTCGCGCCGCATCGTCGCCAGCTCTTTCGAGAGCCGGGCCTGAGCGGCGAACTCCGTCACGTTCTTCTTGCGTGCCGGCGAGAGCTCGCCCGCGTGCGCGATCACCTCGTCAACCGAGCCGTACTGCGCGATCAGCTGCCCGGCGGTCTTGTCGCCGATGCCGGGAATGCCGGGGATGTTGTCCGAGCTGTCGCCCTTCAACCCGATGAAGTCGGGGATCTGCTCCGGCTTGATCCCGTAGCGCGCCTCGACCCGCTCGGGCGTGTACACCTGCACGTCGCTCACGCCGCGCGGGGTCATCATGAGCGCGACGTTTTCGGTTACGAGCTGGAACGCATCGCGGTCGGTCGACACGACCGTCGTCTTGATGCCTGCCTCGTCCGCGCGGGTCGCGAGCGTGGCGATCACGTCGTCCGCCTCCCAGCCCTCGAACTCGAGGTTGCGGTACCCGAACGCCTCGACGATCGGGCGGAAGTACGGGAACTGCTCGGCGAGGAGGTCGGCCATCGGCCGCCGTCCTTCCTTGTAGACGACGTCCCCCTCCTCGGCGATCGCGTGGCGATACACCGGGCGCGTGTCCCAGGCCACCGCGACGCCCTTCGGCTTGTAGTCGGCCAGCAGCTTGAAGAGCATGTTCGTGAAGCCCAGAAGCGCATTCGTCGGAAAGCCTTCCGTCGTCGCGAGCTCCTCTGGAAGCGCAAAGTACGCGCGGTAGGCGAGGTTGTTCCCGTCGACGAGAAAGAGCTCGGAGTCGCGCGCGGGAGCGTCGTCGAGGTCGAGCTCGATGCCGGTGAGGGTCTTCGGGCTGATAGACGCCACGCTATCGTCCGGCGCCAATGGCCGGAAAGCCACCGCGCTAGCGTGCCGCGCGTTCCGCTGCTCTCCGGGACACGGCTCGTGCTTGCAACCGCACCCGAGGGCGCGGTAATCCTGCGCCCGCCGCCGCCCGCCAAGGCGGTCGCCGACGTGGGCGCCGCGGTGCGCGACGCCTTGCACTTCCCGCTCGCAGGCGATGGGCTCGACGTCCACGCGCGCAGCGGGACGCGCGCGACGATCGTGATCGAGTCGCCCGCCCTGCCGATCCCCGGCTCGCCGAACGATCCCCGCCAGCATGCAATCTCGGCCGTCGTCGACGAGCTCGAGCGCCATGGAATCTCGACCGGGTATCAGACCTTTCTCGTTGCCTCGGGTCTTGCGCGCCGCGCGTCGCAGCGCGAGCTCGAGACGTTCGTCACCCCCGAGCTCGCCCGCCGCTTCCACGGGCAGGTGATCGTGCACGACGTCGAAGACCCCGAGCTCGTCCTGTTGGACGACTCGTCGCGCCCGCCGTTGCGAGTGAACCGTGCGCTCGTCGAAACCGACCTCGTGGTCGTCGTGAGCGCTGCGGAGTCGGTGCTGCACGGCGGGCCGGCCGCGTTGCTCGCAGCCTCCGGCGCCGACGCTCTCCGTGCCGCCGGCGCGTACTCGCTGCTCGAGACCACCGCGTCGCAGGGCTGGCATCTCGCGGTCACGCTCGAGCGGGCGCTCAGCCGGCGGGTGCCGCTACTCGGCGTGTCGCTCGTGCTCAACCATCCGGAGACGTCAGGCGCATTGCGTGGCTATCCCTATGACCCCGCTGCGCTGGACCGGATCGCGAGCTCGCCGCTTCGATATCTCTACGGAGCGCTGCCGGAGGTGCTGCGCCGCGATGTGCTGCGGTCGTTGCGAACCGAGCTCACGGTCGCTGCCGCGTTCGGCGGCCCTCCGTCGATCGCGCACGCCGAGGCGCTGCTCCGGGCGGTGCAGCTGCGCGGTGCGGAGCTCGACGAGCCGCTCGACGCGCTCGTGATCGGCGTCCCGAGCGTGACTCCGTACCTGCCACGCGAGCGTCCGAATCCGCTGCTTGCCGCATACCTCGGGCTCGGCCTCGCGCTGCGCCTTTGGCGCGACGCGTTCCCGATCGCGGACGGCGGGACGGCGATCCTGCTCAACCGGTTCTCACGCCATTTCGCCCACCCGACCCAGCAGCCCTATCGCACCTTTTTCCACGCGATACGCACGGGACGTGATCCACGGGAGCTGGCCGATGCGGAGCGCGGCTCGGCGACGGATGCGCGGGCGATCGAGGCCTACCGCTCCGGCCGCAGCGTCCATCCGCTGCTGCCGTTCCGCGACTGGAACAGCTGCCAGCCGGCGCTCGGGCGGCTCGGTGCCGTGCTCGTCGCCGGCGCCGGGGACGCGTCCGCTGTGCGCCAGCTCGGGCTCGTGCCGGTCCACGGCGTGCACGCCGCGCTCGAGATGGCGCGCGGGCAGGGCCACGAACGGATCGGCTTCCTGCTCAGCCCGCCGTACTTCCCGTTGCGCGTCGGCGGCTAGCCACGGCTACGCGAGCCACCCGGTGTCAGACGTGACACTTTCGTGACACTTTTTCCACAGCCCTCGCGCCAACAGATTTACAGGCGGAAGCGCCCAACACGCCTACTGCGGCCCTGACCCCGGCGGACCTACCCCGGTGTCAGACACAGCGGGCTTCGCTAGATCTCGCCGAGGTACGTCTTACGGACGTCTTCGTTCTTCGCGAGTGCCTTCGCATCGTCGGCGAGCACGACGCGGCCCGTCTCGAGCACATAGCCGCGGTTCGCGACCTCGAGCGCCATCAGGGCGTTCTGCTCGACGAGCAGGATCGAGGTTCCTTGCTTGTTCACCTCGAGGATCGTCTCGAAGATGCGCTGGACGAAGATCGGGGCAAGCCCCATCGACGGCTCGTCGAGCATGAGGAGCGTCGGACGTGCCATCAGCGCACGGCCGATCGCGCACATCTGCTGCTCGCCGCCGGACAGCGTCCCCGCCTTCTGGTTCCGGCGCTCGGCGAGGCGCGGGAAGAGGTCGAACACGCGGTCCATGTCCTCTCGCACCCCTGCCTTGTCGGAGCGCTGGAACGCGCCCATCTCGAGATTCTCGGTAACGGACATGCGCGGGAAGAGCTTGCGGCCCTCAGGCGAAAGCGCGATGCCGCGCCTCACGATCTGGTGCGCCGGCTCGTGCGTGATGTCCTTCCCTTTGAACGAGATCGTGCCGTGCCGCGGATGATTGAGCCCGTTGATCGAGCGAAGCGTCGTCGACTTGCCGGCGCCGTTCGCACCGATCAATGTGACGATCTCGCCCTCGTGGACGTCGATCGAGATGCCTTTCAGCGCCTCGATCGAGCCGTAGAACGTCTGCACAGCCTCGAGGTCGAGCAACGGCGCTCCCTCGATGGTCACTGGCCGACCGCCGCGGTGCCGAGGTACGCCTCGATCACGCGAGGGTCTTTCTGGATCTCCTGCGGGGTGCCCTCCGCGATCTTCTGGCCGTAGTCGAGCACGGTGACACGATCGGAGACGCCCATGACGACGCGCATGTCGTGCTCGATCAGCAGAACGCTGAGACCTTGCTCCTCGCGCAGCCGTGCGACGAACCCCGTGAAGTCGGCTGTCTCCTGCGGGTTCATGCCGGCGGTCGGCTCGTCGAGCAGCAGCAGCTTCGGCTCCGTCGCGAGCGCACGCGCCACCTCGAGCCGACGCTGATCGCCGTACGACAGGTTGCGCCCGATAACGTTCTCGATACGCCGGAGCCCGGAGTACTCGAGCAGCTCGCGGGCGCGCTGCCGCGCGGCCACTTCCTCTTTTCGCACGCGCGGCGTACGCAGGATCGCCTCGAAAAGATTGCCCTTCAGTCGCACGTGCATGCCGACGAGCACGTTCTCGAGTGCGGTCATGTTCTGGAACAGCCGGATGTTCTGAAACGTGCGCCCGATGCCGCGCTGCGTGAACGCGTGCGGCGGCTTGTTCGTCATGTCCTCACCTGCGAAATTAACGCGACCGTTCGTCGGCTTGTACACGCCCGTGAGCATGTTGAAGAAGGTCGTCTTGCCGGCGCCGTTCGGCCCGATGAGCGAAACGATCGCGCCGTGCGGCACCATGAAGTCGACATTGTCGACCGCCACGAGCCCGCCGAACTCCTTCCGCAACGATTGGGTCTGGAGCAGCGCTTCGGCCATCACGTCGCGATGTCGTAAAGCGGGTCGTCGTGGACCCCCTCGTGGAACTCGGCCGCCCGTCGCGAGCTCGGGATCATGCCTTCCGGCCGGAAGAGCATGACGACGACGAGGATGAAGCCGAAGATGCCGAACTCGTACTTCGGCAGGTCGATGTTTGTGCCGAGGTGGTCGTTGACCTGCGTGCCAATGTTCGAGAGCCCCTCGTAGTTCAGGTACGTGAGGAAGCACGCGCCAAAGATGACGCCCCAAATGTTGCCCATCCCGCCGAGGATGACCATGCAGAGGATGAAGACGGAGATCTGAAAGAAAAAGTCGTTCGGGAACGCGCCGCTCTTGTAGCTCGCGTAGTACGCGCCGGCGACGCCGCCGAAGAACGCGCCCGTCGCGTAGGCCCACGTCTTCGTGCGCATCAGCGGAATGCCCATGGCCGCCGCTGCGATCTCGTCCTCGCGGATCGCGATCCAGGCGCGCCCGATACGGGAGTCTCGCAAGCGTGCGCTGCAGAACACAGTTATCAGGACGAGCACGAGCGCGGTCCAGAAGAACACCGCGTCAAGGTTGCCGGCCGTGAGGTAGTTCGCAGGCAAGCCCAGGAGCTTGTGCAGCCCGTTGCCGAAGCCTGGCCCGTCGATCGGCGTGATCCCCTCCGGGCCGTTCGTCAGGTTGAGGTTCGTGCCGAACAGGTGATCGCCGTTGTTTGCGATCTGCGGCAGGATCTCGCCGAAGCCGAGTGTCACGATCGCGAGGTAGTCGCCGCGGAGGCGCAGCGTCGGCAGGCCGATGAGGATGCCGGCGAGCGCCGTCAGGATCCCCGCGATCGGCAGGACGAGCCAGATCGAGAAGTGCACGCCGGTCGCGCCCTTGTAGAGGCCGACGGCACCGAAGTTCAGGTTGGTGCCGGAGAACTGCGACGACGCGAACCAGCCCGCGGAGTAGGCGCCGATCGCGTAGAACGCGACATAGCCGAGGTCGAGCAGACCCGCATAGCCTACGACGAAGTTCAGGCCGAGGGCCATCATCGTGAAGACCCCGGCGATCACCATCGTGCTGACCATCGGAAACGGGCCGAAGAGCGGCAGCTCGGGCATCTTCGAGCCGTAGTACGGATAGCCGATGGCGAGCGCCAGCACGGCGGCCGGAATGATCCATTTGCTGACTCGGCCCCAGTCCGGGAGCACGAGCGCAATGACGACGGCGGCTCCCGGGAGCGCTGACCAGTGCCAGACGCCGAGCCATGCAATGAGCGCGAGAGCGATCGCCAGCCACACGAGCACCTTCACCGTCCGCCGCGTCATCCGCGGCAGCGCGGCCCACCGTGCCCGATCGAGCCCGACGAGCGCCGCGAGCCGCCACCAGACGGCCGCGACTTCTTCGCGGATGCGGCGGCGCATGGTCAGGCGCCCTCAGGTGTGCGTTCGCCGAGCAGGCCCTCGGGCCGGAACACGAGAATCAGAATCAGGATCGTGAAGACAATCGACTGCGTCCAGTTGCTGCCCGGCGCGTGCCACAGGAGCCCCTCGTTGAACGCCTGGATGAAGCCGATGCAGAGCGCACCGAGCACCGCGCCCGGGAGGTTGCCGATCCCGCCGAGTACGGCGGCCGTGAACGCGATCAGACCAAGCTCGAAGCCGGTGTCGTAGCGGATCTGCCCAAAGTAGAGCGCGTAGACGAGGCCGCCTGCGCCCGCGAGCATCCCCGCGATCAGGAACGTGAAGGTGATCGTGCGGTTGACGTTGATCCCCATGATCGACGCCGCTTCGCGATCCTGGGCGGTGGCGCGCATCGCCTTACCCTGCTTCGTCTTCTGAACCAGCCAGATAAGCGCAAGCAGCACGGGCAGCGTGATCAGCACGACGATGAACTTCTCCCACGTGTAAACGACGCCCCCGATTGCGAAGACCTTGCCGGTCGGGAGGACTTCCGGAACCGCGGTGTAGCCGGACCCCTTCCAGCCGATCGCGACGTCCTCGAGGATGAACGACATCCCG
>PLZU01000008.1:0-36838 GCA_003152275.1 Actinomycetota bacterium | reverse complement strand
TCGATGATCCCGTAGACGAGCGTGTAGCCGAGCGCGACGAGCGCGTACACTGCGCCGTTCGTCAGCCCGATGAAGAGGATCGTGAAGAAGTACGCCGGCCCCTTGACGAAGTTGACCGCGAGCCAGAGCGCAAGCACAAGCAGCAGCGCGGTAGCTGCCACCGGCATCAGATACGACGTCGGCGACCTCTTGGCTCGGAAAATCTGCTGTGCGCTCGCGTCGGTGGCCATGGGGTGAACGCTTCGAAATACGCACCGGGGGAGGCGTCGCCTCCCCCGGTGCTCTCTCGCATTTGTCCTGAGTTACCCGCTAATCAAGCTGGCGCTCGGGATGAGCGTCTTGACCGGGACGAGCAACTTACCCTTCTGCTTGTAGATCGTGACCGGCGTCAGGTTTGTGTCGCCCTGCGCATTGATCGTGAAGGTGCCGAGGATGCCGTTCGTGATCGAGAGCCCGAAGAGCGCCTTCGTGGCTGCCGCGCGCGAACCGCCGGAGCGAGCAACGGCCTGGAGCATGACGTCCATCGCCTGTGCGCCGTAGGCCGCGTACGGATTCGGGACTGCCCCGATCTGCTTGCCGAACTGCTTGACGAAGGTCACGCCCTGACCCTTCAGCGCCGACGGCGGCTCGCCCGCGACGCTGATGTACGCGTTGTTTGCGACCGCCCCGTTGGCGGTCGGATCGCTGAAGCCGTCCGGCATCTGTAGATGGATCTTCGGATCGACGGCCTTTAGGTCCTGCATGAGCTTCGCGCCGTTGTTGCACACGATGCCTCCGAGGAAGACGACCTGCGCACCTGTCGCCTTGATTTTCTCGGCGAGCGATTCATAGCTCGACTGCTTCGCATCCCAGCCCTGGAAGCCGGTGACGGTCAGCCCGAGCTTCTTCGCAGCGTTCCGATACGTCGTCGCAACACCGACGCCGTATACCTGCCGGTCGTTCAGAACGAACACCTTCTTGTAGCCGAGCGTCTTGGTCCAGATCGCGTCGGCCGGGCCCTGGTAGTCGTCGGTCGCCACGACGCGGGCGTAGTTGCGAACGCCGGTCGGGTAGTACTTCTGCGGCTCGCCAGGTCCCCACTTCTTTGTGAGACCCGGGTACGTGTTCGCAGGACTGACCATCGGCATCGGACCTGGATTCGCCCGCTCGAGGGTCGGCACGATGATCTCCGCGCACCCCGAGTTGAACGTCCCGATGACGCCGATCACGGACTTGTCGCCCGCATACAGGCGCGCGTTCGTTGCGCACTTGGCCGAGTCCCAAGCGCCGGTCTGCGCGGTCGAGTCATCGCAGGACTGGTAGCCGATCTTGTAGGTGCCGGCCTTCCACCCGCGGTTCTGGAGATCCCAGAGAATCGCGCGCGAAATCTGCACGGTTTGATGGCGAATCGCGCCCTGAAGCGGGAGATCCGACGCAATGATGAAATCGGGCGAGCCCGACCCCTTGTAGACCACAGGTCCGCACGACGACGACGGCAGCGGTGTGACGCTGCTCGCGCTGCGTGCGCTTCCCGTGTAGCCGGCCGCAAGGGCGGCGACCACGATGGTCGCCCCCAGGGCCACAAACGAGAACTTCTTCACTCTTGCCTCCTCCAACCCGGTTTTCCATTTCCGCGGAAAGGTGGTACGAGGGGCGAGTATTTCGCGCCCCCGCCCCCTTTTCAAGCGCCATGAAACCCTGTTGGAATCCAGGCGTCTACGATGGGCGAGCGCCGAAGTGGCGGAATTGGTAGACGCGCCGGACTCAAAATCCGGTGCCCGAAAGGGCGTGTGGGTTCGATTCCCACCTTCGGCACTCAGCCTGCGGCGGAACTTCGCTCCGGCCGCTTCTTCCTCAGGCGATGAGATACGCGCAAGGAAGCGCGCTGCCCGGGATCGGCGCTCGAGAGATCCGCGCGACGATCTGGGCGCCGACGCTCGAGCCTTCCCTCGGCGGCGGGCCGGAGCGCTCGACGAGCTCGTAGCCGTCGGTGCCCTGGAAGAAGACGAGATGTGACTCCGCGGAATCCCAGCGGCCTTCAGGCTCGATCTCAAGCTCTGCGCTGTCTGCGTCCCGCCGTGCGAGCTCCGCCTCGAGCGACGCCGCGCGCTCGCGCGCCGCGGCGAGCTGCTGGTCGAGGCCGTCCCGCGCCAAGTCGAACTCGGCTGCGGCCGCCTTCAGCCGCTCCTCGGCCTCGCCTTGGAGGACAGCGAGCCGTTCTTCGAGCTCGGCACGTACAGACTCGGATGCTCCCGTCGCCGCGACCTCGGCGCGAAGCGCGTCTCCTCGGTCGACTTCGTTCGCGAGCGCCTGCTCGAGCTCGGCGCGGCCGGCTTCGACCTTTGCACGGCTCGACTGAAGCTGCTCGATCGACCTATCGCGCGCAGCGAGCTCGGCCTGCAGGCTGTCGCGCTCGGCCGCGAGCCGCGTCAACCGCGGATCGTCGACCGGCGGCGCGGGCTTCTGCGCCTCGGCCAGCCGTTCCTCAAGCTCCGCGACTGCCGAGTCGCGCGCGGCCAGCTCAGCCTGCAGCGTCTCGCGCTCAGCCTCGAGCTGCGCCAGCCCCGAACCGTCCACGGGCGGCGCTACCTGCTGGGCCTGCGCCAGCCGCTCCTCAAGCACCGCGTATGACTGCTTCCACGCGTCCAAGGCGTTCCGATGCTCCTCGAGCGACGCCCGGAGCTGGTCGACCTCGTCGTTCCGAGGCGGCTCCGGCCTGGGCACGCGGGCCTGACTGTTCTCCTGGCCGCCCCAGCCGGTCGCAAAGCCGTACTCCGTCTTCAAGAGGCCGCCGTGCTGGGTAGCGAGCGCCTGAGCAACGGTCGGCGCAGCGGCAAAGCCACGAGCCACGACGATCTCTCCGAGCGGCCTGCCGGTCGCCTTCTGCTCGGTGAGCGCCAGCTCGAGCTGTTCCTCCGTTATGTGGCCGCGACTGACCAGCAGCGAGCCAAGAGGCTCGGCGCGCATGCGTGGTCCGCCGTTATCCGGGAGTGCCGCCACTCCATCTCCATTCCTGTTGCCGCAGTACCCCCACAGCATCGGTCAAAAAACGGGTGCGCCACGTCCCTCTGAAGGGGCATGCGCGGTATGGAGTCGGTATGACTTAGCCGTGGCCAAGACAATCGGCATCCTCACAGGCGGCGGCGATTGCCCCGGTCTGAACGCGGTGATCCGCGCGGTCGTCCGGGCCTCCGATACCGCGGGGTGGGAGACCGTTGCAGCGCTCGAGGGCTGGCGCGGCCTCGTGGAGGGGAACTTCCGCGATCTCGGCACGCAGGCGGTCTCCGGAATCCTGCCCCGCGGAGGCACGATCATCGGCACGACCCGGACCAACCCATTCACGCTCGACGGCGGGGTCGAGAAGGTTTTGCAGAACTTCGCCGACCGAGGGCTCGACGCACTCGTCGCGATCGGCGGAGAGGATACCCTCGGCGTCGCGGCGCGCCTGTACCGGGAGCACGCGTTCCCGGTCGTCGGCGTGCCGAAGACGATCGACAACGACCTCTCCGGCACCGACTACACCTTCGGATTCGACACCGCTGTCACCATCGCGACGGAGGCGATCGACCGGCTGCATACGACCGCCGAATCGCACAACCGCGTGATGGTGGTTGAGGNNGCCGGCGGCGCCGACGTGATCCTCATCCCGGAGCAGCCGGTCGATTTCGACGACGTCGCCCACAGCATCCGCAGCCGGCACGCCCGCGGCAAGAACTTCTCGATCGTCGTGATCAGCGAGGGCTGCGAGCTGCCGGGCCTCGAGGACACCGGCGAGATCGACCAGTTCGGGCACGTGACGCTCGCCCATCGCGGTGTCGGCGAGCTGCTTGGCCGCGAGATCGAGCAGCGCACCGGCTTCGAGACCCGGGTGACCGTGCTTGGCCACGTGCAGCGCGGAGGCACGCCAACGCCGCGCGATCGTGTGCTCGCGACCCGCTACGGACTCAAGGCGGCGGCGCTCGCGCAAGCCGGCGAGTTCGGGCAGATGGCGGCGCTCCGTGGCGACGACATCGTCGCGGTCTCGCTCGAGGAAGCGACCGCGAAGCTCAAGACCGTCCCGCCCGAGTGGTACGCGGTCGCGCAGGCATTCTTCGGTTAGTAGTTGTCCGCGGCCCACGCGCACGCAGCGTTCTCGCAAGCCTGGCCGGCCTTCGCGCTCGTCGCGGGGCTCCTCCTGATCGGCGCCGTAGCCGCCCAGGAGAACCTCTTCGCCGCCGCGGGAGCCATGGTCGCGCGCGCGCCGGGCGGCGCGTTCACGCTGCTGGCAGGGCTGCTCCTCGTCGAAGCCGCGATCACGGCCGTGCTGAATCTCGATACGGCGGTCGTGTTCATGACGCCGGTACTCCTTCACGCGGCGCGGCAGCGCGGGGTCGCCGAAGACGCGTTTCTCTACGGCGCGGTGTTCATGGCGAACGCAGCGTCCTTGCTCTTACCCGGCGCGAACCTCACGAACCTGATCGTGCTCGCTCACGAGAACGTCAGCGGTGTGACGTTCGCCGCGCATCTCGCGGGAGCGTGGATCGTGTCGATCGTGCTCACCATCGTCTTCGTCGCGTTCGTGTTTCGGCGCGACCTCGCTGACGGTGGGCAGCCCCACGGCGACGAGGCGCCGAGCTTCCGTCCCGGTCTCGGCACCCTGGGCGTCGCCGCCGCCGCGGTGCTCGTGCTCGTCCTCTCCCGGCCCGCCCTCCCGGTCCTCGCGCTCGGCGCTGCGGTCGCGCTCGGCGCGCAGCTCGGCGCGCACCGCTCGCTTCGGGCCGCAAACCCTGCGCTCCTCCTCGGCGTGCTCGGCCTCGCCGTCCTGCTCGGGACCGTTGCCCGCGCGGAAGACGTCCGGCTCCTGGAACACGCGGGCCGGTGGGAGACGGCGTGGATAGCGGCAGGGGCATCGGTGCTCGTCAACAACTTGCCCGCGGCGGTCGTGCTCTCGGTGCATCTGCCCACGCACCCGCGCGCGCTCTTGCTCGGCCTCGACCTCGGACCGAACCTCGCCGTGACCGGTTCGCTCTCGGCGGTGCTGTGGCTCCAGGTCGCCCGCGCAAACGGCGCCCGGGCCTCGGTCGTGCGCTACACGCTCCTTGGCCTCGTGCTCGTTCCGGTCACACTCGCGGCAGCGCTGCTCATCAGCTCCGTCTGAGCGCGACGATCGCCGCGCTCTGCGGCGTGGTGAGGATCTCGACCGCAGCGAGGCGCCGATCGCGGAGCAGGAACTCGCGCACGGGATCGCCCTCGACCGCGCGTCCCGGCGTTAAGTCGTCTTTCACAAGCAGGCCGCCCGGCTCGAGCAGCTCGAGGATCCGCTCCCAGTCGTAGACGCCGCCGTCGACGAATACGAGCCCGAACGGACCGCGTCCGCGTAGCAGCTCGTATGCATCGCCCTCGATCGCTTCGACGTTCTCGAGACCCGCGAGGCGATCGCGTGCAATCGCCACGCGCTGCGGATCGAGCTCGACCGTGACGACCGAGCGCGCAGTCTCTGCGATCGCGGCCGTACCCTCGCCGAACGCGGTGCCGAACTCGGCGACGTCACGTCCCGTTGCGAGTACGCGGAGCAGTGCCTGCACGGCTGGGATCGACGATCCGCCGTCGGTCACAATTCAATGAGCGGGAACGAGCGGTGCCGCCGGGGCGGCACGAGGAAGTTCTGCCGGTGCGTCGTCGTCAGCACGGAGTTGAAGCCCTGGGCGCGCGAGCGGGCACTCACCTCGAGCTTCGTTCCGTCGGGAAGCACGCCGTCCATCGCGAGCCGGTTACGCTCGAAGTCGTCGCCCGACGGGTTGAAGACGACGAAGTGGACCCCGGCGACGGGATCAGTGCCGAGCTTGTCGCGCACCGGATCGGCCGAGAACGCGAACGGGTTGTCGAGCGTGTTGAAGTCGGCCCGCTGCGGAATCGCTGTGCCCTTTGGATAGACCGTCCCGTCGGGGCCGACGACGTGGGCCAGCAAGCGCGACGTCGCCTGGATCGAGGCGCTGTGCCCGAAGCGGCCGGTCTCCTTGAACTTCCGCGCAGTCTCGAGGACGGTCGCGACGTCCTTCGGTCCTTGTGGAACGGTCTGCGCACCCTGCTTCACCGTCGTCAGTCCGGGCTGGAAGGCCGTCAGCACACGCTCATCGAAATCGAAATTGAGATACCACGCCTCGAGATCCTCGGTGATGTGCGAGAGGTGCATGTGCGTACCGCCGTGGAAGTAGCCGTTGCGCAAGTCGACGAAGCCGAGCGTCTCGTGGTTCGCGATCAGGCGCGGGCCGAGCCCTGCCTTCTGCGTCGACGTGAAACCGAGGAAGAGCTCGGAGCCTTCGGGGATCAGATCGGCGCCCGGGACACCCGCGGCGACGGCCATCTTCTGCGGCAGGCTCTGACCACCCGCGAAGCCGCCGCCCGCGAAGCCGCGGCGAATGCTCGTGACAGTGAAGAGCTTCAGGTCGCTAAAGAGCGCCTTGTGAGCGGCGTCGATGTGATCGCGGCGGTCGCTGCGCAGGAGGACGGCGACGTCGTTCGACTCGAGGACAGTGCTGTTCGGATCGCTGGGAAAGCGCCGCCCGGGCAAGAGGACGGACTTGTCGGCGCGACGGTCGAACGGGAGCTGCAACTGCGCCTGGTGAGGGACCCGCTCGGCGAAGTACGGCAAGCCCCAACCGACCGTGACACCGAGCCCGCTGGGATCGAGCGCGTACTCCGCATCGAGCTTCTGCAGCGCAGTCTCGAGGTCGTGCTGCGCCGTGCGCAGATCGTGGACGCTGAGCGTTGCGGTCACGACCTCGCTGTGCAGCGGCGGCACGACCACCTCGACGCCCTCGCTCTGGACGCTCGCGAGGTCGAAGACGTGTTGTTCCGGCGGAAGGTTCGTGCGCACAGCCACGGGGCGCGACGGTGTGGCCGCGAGGTGGTCGACGAGCTCGTAGATGCCGGCGCCGCCGATCGCGGCGGCCGCCGCGCCCCCGAGGAACCGACGCCGCGTGAAGCGCATCAGCTCTGGGGCCGGACGAGCACGAGGCCGGCGAGCAGCCGGTCGAGGTTCCTCACGACCGCCGCGTAGGTGTACGGCGTTATGACGTGCTCGCTTACCGTGTAGAGCCCGCCGTTGTGATGCCAAGCGAGCAAGATGTGCCACTGGTCGGCGTCCTGATTGACGCGGTACACGGTCGCGGTGATCCCGCGCGCCGTGCGAGTGCCGGCAGGATCTGCGAAGCACGGGGTTACGCCCCGGATCGGCTTCTTGCCGGTGAGCACGACCGTCGTGCACTTCGGGATCGCCGTCGTGCCGGGGTAGCCGCGGAAGTTCACGTGCACGTCGCCCGAGCCCAGGTCCCCGTGCTCGAGAAAACTGACGAGATAGCTCCGGTCCTTGCTCACCGAGTAAATGTCGATGTACTGGCCGCCAATGTTCCCGTCGAGTGGATTCGGCATCCACGTCGGGCAGTACACCGGCGCCTGGATGCGGTTGGCGAGCTGCTGCCACCCGCGCACCCACGCCGACGGACACCCGCGGGGCCCTGAAGAGGTGGCCGGGACCACCACGACGAGCGCCAGCGCGGCTACGACCCCGACCAGAGTCGCCCTCATGGGGAACAGGGTAGCGCTGTTTCTGGGGCCGTTAGAGGGGGTTCTCTAGACCTCGGGCGGTGGGCCGCCACCCTCGTGCGGGGTGGTGAGCGGCAGGTCGGCGATCGCGAGCTTCCCGGCCGGGACCGCCGCAAGCAGGTGGCCGACTTCGAGGAGCTGGAGGGAGCCCCATGGGTTGAGCCCCGGCCAGAAGAGCAGCGGTCGCCCGTCGAGGGCGCCCCACTCCCGCGTTATTGGCCGATCGGGTGCCAGATCGTCTTCAACTCGAGGAAGCTCGCGATCTCCCACGGGCTCTGCACATCGGCGCGCCCCCGAACGATGCGCTTCACGTTCTCGGCCCCGCTCACCTCGAGCTCCGTCGAGTACCCGCCGGCGCCGCAGAGGTCGATCGCGTTCACGTCCATGTGCGCTGCCAGATGCGGCGCGATCTCGCTGCGATGACCCGTAAGGATGTTGACGACGCCACCCGGCACGTCGCTCGTCGCGATCGCCTCGGCAAGCTCGATCGCCGCGAGCGGCCGCGTCTCCGACGCGACGACGACAACGGCGTTCCCGCCGACGAGCGGCGGCATCAGCCGCGTGACGATGCCGAGTAGCGGCGGCTCGTCCGGAGCGAGAACGGCTACGACGCCGGTGGGCTCGGGAATCGTGAAGTTGAAGTACGGGCCCGCGACGGGGTTCGAGCCGCCGAGTACCTGCGACAGCTTGTCGGCCCAGCCGGCATACCAGACGATGCGATCGATCGAGCGCTCGACTTCCTCACGGCCGCTGCAGAGATCTGCAAACTCGGTCGCGCGTGCTTCGACCATCTCCGCAACGCGATAGAGCACCTGGCCGCGGTTGTACGCCGTCGCACTCCCCCAGCCCGGCTGCGCGCTGCGTGCTGCACGCACCGCGTCGCGTGCGTCTTTGCGTGAGCCGAGCGCAACGTTCTGTCCTTCTGCTTCATAGGTACGGCCGGACTCGCTGCGTGGAAACGCCCCTCCGATGAAGAGCTTGTACGTCTTCTTAACGGGAAGCCGGTTCATTCGTCGAAACTCAGATACGGCTCGAGACCGTGCCGTCCGCCTTCGCGGCCGAACCCGGACTCCTTGTAGCCGCCGAACGGCGAGGTCGGGTCGAACCGGTTGAACGTGTTCGCCCAGACGACGCCCGCGCGCATGCGCTGCGCCATCCAGAGGATGCGCGATCCCTTCTCCGTCCACACGCCGGCACTCAGGCCGTACGGCGTGTTGTTCGCCTTCTCGACGGCCTCCTCCGGCGTGCGGAAGGTGAGCACGCTCAGCACCGGGCCGAAGATCTCCTCCTGCGCGATGCGGTAACTCTGCGCAACGTTCGTGAAGACCGTCGGCGCGAACCAGTAGCCCTTCTCCGGCAGGTTGCACGGTGGCTGATAGATCTCGGCGCCTTCTGCCTTGCCCGCCTCGACGAGCTCCACGATCTTGTCGAGCTGCATCTTCGAGTTGATCGCGCCGACATCCGTGTTCTTGTCGAGCGGGTCGCCAACGCGAAGCGTCTCGAGGCGGCGCTTCAACTTCTCCACGAGCGGCTCGTAGATCGACTCCTGCGCGAAGAGGCGCGAGCCTGCGCAGCAAACGTGCCCCTGGTTGAAGTAGATGCCGTTGACGATCCCTTCGACCGCCTGATCGAGCGCGCTGTCGTCGAAGACGATGTTCGCGGCCTTGCCGCCTAGCTCGAGCGTGAGCTTCTTGCCGGTGCCTGCGAGCCGGCGCTGGATCGCCTTGCCGACCTCGGTCGAGCCGGTGAACGCGATCTTGTCGACATCGGGGTGTTCCACGATCGCCGCGCCCGTGCGGCCGTCGCCGGTGACGATGTTGACGACGCCCGGCGGGAGCTCGGCCTGGCGCACGACGTCGCAGAAGAGGAGCGCGGTGAGCGGCGTCGTCTCCGCAGGCTTCAGCACAACAGTGTTGCCGCACGCGAGCGCGGGCGCGATCTTCCACGACAGCATCAGCAGCGGGAAGTTCCACGGGATGATCTGCCCGGCGACGCCAACGGGCCGCGGCTGCCGGTTCGGGAACGCGTACTCGAGCTTGTCCGCCCAGCCCGCGTAGTAGAAGAAGTGTGCGGCAGCGAGCGGGAGATCGACGTCGCGAGACTCCTTGATCGGCTTGCCGCCGTTCAGCGACTCGAGCACTGCAAACTCGCGCGCGCGCTCCTGAAGAATGCGTGCGATCCGGAAGAGGTACTTCGCGCGCTCGGAACCGGGCAGGTCTGACCAGCCGTTCGAGAACGCACCGCGCGCTGCAGCGACGGCACGATCGACGTCCTCCGCGGTGGCTTGACCGACCGTCGCGAGCGTCTCCTCGTCGCGGGGCGCGATCGTCTCGTACGTCTCCGTCGGCTCGATCCATTCGCCGCCGATGAAGTGGCCGTAGCGCTCGCGCAGCGTGACGACGTCACGCGACTCCGGCGCGGGCGCGTACGTCCAGTCCTTCGGAACCGGCGCGCGGTCCTGTTTGCGGTCGAGCTCAGTCAAGGGTGAAGTAGTCCGGGCTTTGGTAGCGCCCGGTCTTCTCCTTCCGGAGCTGCATGAGGATGTCGTTCAGGAGCGACGACGCTCCGATGCGGTAGCGGTCCGGCGTGAGCCAGTCCGGGCCGAGCGTCTCGTGTACGAGCACGAGATGCTGAATCGCGTTCTTCGCAACGCGCACGCCGCCCGCCGCCTTGAAACCGACGGCGCGGCCTGTCTCCTCGTAAACGTCGCGAACCGCTTCGAGCATGCAGAGCGAGACTGGAAGCGTCGCGGCGCTCGGGATCTTGCCGGTCGAGGTCTTGATGAAGTCTGCGCCGGCGGCCATCGCGAGCAGCGACGCGCGGCGGACGTTGTCGTACGTGCCGAGCTCGCCGGTCTCGAGGATCACTTTCAAGTGCGCCGAGCCGACGGCTTCCTTGACTTGCACGATCTCGTCGTAGACCTTCGCGTAGCGGCCCGACAGGAACGCGCCGCGGTCGATCACCATGTCGACCTCGTCCGCGCCGAGCTCGACCGCGCGGCGCGCGTCGGCGACCTTGAGGTCGGTCGGATACTGGCCTGAGGGGAAGCCTGTTGCGACCGCCGCGATGTGCACTCCGGTGCCCTTGAGGCGCTCGACGCACGTCGGAACGAGGTTTTCGTAGACGCAGATCGCGGCCACGGACGGCACGTTCGGGTTGCTCGGGTCGGGACGAACTGCCTTCGAGCAGAGCGCGGAGATCTTCCCGGGCGTGTCGGAGCCCTCGAGCGTCGTCAGATCCATGCAACGGATCGCCAGCTCGAGCGCGAAGACCTTCGAGTCCTTCTTGATCGAACGTTTCGCGAGCGATGCCGCCCGTTCCTCGAGCGAGACCGCGTCGACCGAGCCGATGCGGGGCAGCCGCGGCTCGAGCGGCAACTCGAAGCCGGTGGGGAGTGCAGGCGCCTGCGCCACGCAGCTGAGTGTAGTGCCGGGGCGGCTCCAAACCCGCGAGCGCCTCCCGCTTCGCCGTCTCCACGAGCCGACGCTATAGCGTCCTCTCTCCGTGAAGCGACGATTCCTCCGCCTGCTCGAGCGCGCCGGCCTGATCGGCCCAGCGTTTCGCACCTACGAGCGGCTCGTCTCGCTGCGCCCCGGCCGTCCCGCGGCGATCGACGGCCCCCCTTTGCCGCCGCGCCGCCTGATGGTGCGGGTCGCCGGCACCGCGGACGCCGACTGGTTCCTCCGCAGCGGTCGCGCAGCCTACGATGCGATCGCCGCACATGTGCCGCTCGCGGAGATCGACTCGGTACTCGATTTCGGCTGCGGCTGCGGCCGCGTAACGCGCTACTGGAGCGATTTCGCCGGGGCCGTCAGGGGCGGCGACGTCAACACGAAAGCGGTCGAGTGGTGTCGCGCGAACCTGCCGTTCGCCCGCTTCGAGATCAACCGCCTCGAGCCGCCGCTCGCGTTCGAGGACGAGAGCTTCGACCTCGTGTACGCGCTGTCCGTCTTCACGCACCTCACGGCCGAGCTTCAGCTCGCGTGGCGCGACGAGTTGCGACGCGTGCTGCGACCCGGCGGCCACCTACTCGTGACGACACACGGCCACTCGTACCTACCACGACTCGACGCCGGCGAGCGCACGCGATTCGAGAGCGGCGAGCTCGTCGTGCGCTGGAGTGACGTCCCCGGCACGAACCTCTGCAGCGCGTACCACCCGGAGCGCTATCTGCGCGACACGTTCGCGCGCGGATTCGCCTTTGTCGAGCTCGAACCGGAGGGAGCGCGCGGGAACCCGACCCAGGATCTCGTGCTCTTACGGAAACCCTCCTAGCGAGTGAGGGTGACCTTGTTCAGCCCGTCCGGGTGATCGACGTCGAGGCCGCGCAGCTGCGCGAGCCGCAGCGCGGTCAGCTGACCTGGCACGACCGCGGTGAGCGGGCTGAGCCACTCCGGAACGCGCGGCACGAGCGGTAGGCGCGTTTGCGCGCGGCGCAGCACGGCGGCAACGTCGGAGACGGCAATGATGCGTGCGCCGCGCTCACGCAGCGGCAGAACGAGGTCTTCGACGCTCGGACGAGCCGGCCCGGTCGGCGCGACGACGATCACCGGCCAACCCGGACGGATCGCCGCGATCGGCCCGTGCATCAGATCAGCCGGCGAATACGCCTCGACGACGAGCCCGGAGAGCTCGCGGATCTTCAGCGCGATCTCGAACGCGGTCCCGTAGTTCACGCCGCGCGCCACAACGGTCGCGCCGACCGAGTCCGCGTACTCGTCGAGCGCGGGCGCCGTCTCGAGCGAGAGCTCGATCTGCTGCCGGAGCACGTCCGGCATCTGCTCGAGCTCGGCCTCGGCCACCGGCCCGTCCGAGGCGGCAAAGATCAGCGCGATCGCACCAAGCGAATTCAGATACGTCTTCGTCGCGGCAACCGCACGCTCCTCACCGGCTTCGAGCGGGAGCACTGCGTCCGCCTCGCGCGCAAGCGGGGAGTCCACCACGTTCGTCACCGCAACCGTCGGCCGCCCCTGCCTCCGCGCCTCCGCGAGCACTGACGCGACATCGGGCGACGCGCCAGACTGCGAGATCCCGATCACGGCCGCGCCTGCGAGCCGCGGCGGCTGCTCGTAGATCGTGTAGAGCGACGGTGTCGCGAACATCACGGGCACGCGGTGCGCACGCCCGAGCAGATACTGCGCGTAACGCGCCACGTTCGACGAGCTTCCGCGCGAGGCGATCACCACGTATTGAACATCGTCGCGACCGAAGATCTCCGCGATCTCGCGGGCACGCCCGGACTGCTTGTCGATCAGCCGTGCGAGCGCCGCCGGCTGCTCCTGCAGCTCCGCCTCAAGCCACGACACGGGCCTCGCCCCCGCAGAGCACGCGGACGATCTCGAGCCGGTCGTCGAGCACAACGACATCGGCGAGCCCGCCGCGTTCGAGGACGCCGAGGTCGGCTCGGCCGAGAATGCGCGCAGGCACCGACGTCGCCGCGCCAACAGCGTCCTCGAACGGAATGCCGAGCGCGTGCAGGTTGCGAACCGCCTCGATCATCGTCAGCACGGTTCCGGCGAAAACGCCGTCCTCGCGCATCGGCACGCCGTCGGAGATGTCGATCTCGATATCGCCGAGCTGATACGGGCCGGTCACACCCGCTGCTCCCGCGGTTGCGTCGCTGACGAGCGCGACGCGTCCGCCGGCCGCCGCCCAGATGAGGCGCACCGTCTCGTCTGCGAGGTGGTGCCCGTCGACGATCATCTGCACGTAGACGTCTCGGCGCGTAAGCGCGACACCGACGATCCCGGGATCACGCGACCGGAACGGTCGCATGGCATTGAACAGATGCGACACGGTGGACACGCCGAGATCAAAAGCGGCGTGCGCCTGCGCTGCGGTCGCGTTCGTGTGTCCGGCGGAGACGACGACCTCGCGCTCGAGCAGGCGCTTGATCAGCTCCTCTGCGCCCGCAAGTTCCGGCGCGAGCGTGAATTCTGTGACCCGGCCGGCATCCAGCAACCGCTCGAGCAGTGCGAGATCGGGATCGCGCCGGTGCTCGAGGGGGTGGGTGCCGAGCCGCTCGGGCGAGAGGAACGGGCCTTCGACGTGCGCTCCCACAACCCGTGGGAACGACCCGTTCACCGGCATCGCCCGCAGGGCGTCGAGCATGACGCTCTCTGGCGCCGTGATAAACGTCGGCTGATAGGCGGTGACGCCGCCCTCGAGCAGCGCGCCGCCTGCCGTTTCGTAGTCCAGCGTCGAGGCGGAGAGGAAGTCGACGCCGCCGTAGCCGTTCACCTGCAAGTCGACGAACCCGGGCACCGCGACCCGCCCGCGCGCGCCGCCTGGAAGACCGACGTCGACGATCACGCCGTGTTCGACCTCGACGTCGCCGGGAACGAGCTCCCCGCGCACGAGCGCCGCCTGGACGTCAAGTCTCACGTTTTTCCTCCGAGCGCGACCCGCACGGAACCGCCCGCTCCGTCCAGCCGTTCGCGGGCAGTCGCGGGGTCGACGCCGGCAAGAAGCGCGATGAGCGCGACACGGGCATCGCCCTTAGCGGCTGCGAGCGCCTCGTCGACGTCTGCTTCCGACCTGCCGCTCGCGATCACGACGTTCTGGCGGGCACGCTCGCGGAGCTTCGCGTTCTCCGGCACCACGCCGACCATCAGGCCTGCGTACGTGCGCCCGAGCCGGATCATCGTCGCGGTGGAGATCGCGTTGAGGACGAGCTTCTGCGCCGTTCCGGCCTTGAGCCGCGTCGAGCCGGATACGACTTCGGGCCCAACCACGACACGAACCTCGCGGTCCGCCACCGCAGCGAGTCGGCTGTTCGCGGCGCAGACGACCGCGACGCAAAGCGCACCGGCAGCCCGCGCCGCTTCGAGCGCCGCGAGCGTGTACGGCGTCGAGCCGCTCGCGCTGACCGCGACGACCGCATCCTTTGGCCCGATCGCGAGCGCGCGCATGTCGGCGTCGCCGCGCTCGACGTCGTCCTCGGCGTCCTCGCCGTCACCGGCGACGATCGCGACGACCTCACCGGGCGGCGAGCCAAACGTCGGCCCAATCTCCGCCGCGTCGAGCGCGGCGAGCCGCCCCGAGGTGCCGGCGCCGGCGTACACGAGCCGTCCACCTCCCGAGATCCGGGCGGCGATCGCCTCGATCGCGGCCGCGAGCTCGTCACCGGCACGCGCAACGGCGGCGGAAACGGTCGAGTCCTCGACGTTCAGCAGGTTCACGAGCGAGCGCGTGCTGCGCGTCTCCACCGCCGGCGATCCCGTCAGCGCGGCGCTCACCGCTTCCCAGACGAGCGGCGAGTCCGGCGTCGCGAGGTGCGTCATGAATCCGCACGCCTCATAGCCCCACGTCCACAGATCCTCGACGCCCTCCTCGCGCGCAGCGGCGATCGCCGCCTCGAGCTCGGGTATCTCCTGGCTCGTAAGACCAAAGCTCGGCAGCCAGAGCTGCGAGCGCACCCCGTGCCGTTCGCAGGTCTCGCGCAGCAACCGCGCAAAGCGGCGCACGAACGGGCCTGCGGGCTCGTTCCAATGCTTCCAATACGGATCGGTGGCGAACGTCGTCAGCCCCGGCAGTTCGGCGACCATGTTCCAGTCGGAGATCCCCTCGTTGCCACCGGTCGCTGGCAGCAGGCAGATCGTGTTCTCGCCGCCGCGAGCAGCGACGTGCGCGAGGACCTCGCGCAGGAAGTCGACCACCGACGCTTCACGGAAGGCCTGCACCGTCGGAGTCAACTCGCCCGGCACCGGCCGGCCGAATCGCTCGGCGCAATGCGAGCAGCGGCACGTCCAGCGCGTCGCGTCGTCGAGGCCGACGTGCGCGGGCACCATCCACGCGGGCTCGTCCCAGAACACCGAGTCGACGCCGCAGTCGAGCACCCAGTCGGCCCACTCCTTGCAGAACGCGCGGTAGGCGGGACTGTTCAAGCACGCGCCCGCGATCCGCCGCCCGTCGTCGAGCACCTGGCACTCCTCCGGATGGAAGGTGACCCAGCGGCTCTCGGCCTCGCCGCCGAACGTGCGGCCGAGGCCCCATGGGCTCGCCTGCACGGTCAACCCGACCTCGTGGGACGCCTCGACGATCTCTCTCATCGTGTCGCGGTAGTAGGCGAAGTCGTTCTCCGAGAAGGTGTGCAGCACCCCGGAATAGCCGCGTGCGGCGAGGTCGGCCATGTCGCGTCGTACGTGCCGGACGATTCGGACGCCGAAGTACGAGCTGCCGGCGCTCGCCGCGCGCGGTTGGAGGGTCACTTTCGAATCCTTGCGCATTGTGGAGGACTGGTCAAGACCACTTAGCCTTTCACCGCACCCGCGGTCAGCCCGAACATGATGCGCCGCTGCACGAGCAGGAAAAAGATGACGACGGGGATCGCGGTCAGCGTCGAGCCGGCCATGAGCGCACCCCAGTCCTGGTGGCGGCTGGTGCCGAGGAAGTAGGAGAGCCACACGGTCACGGTCTGCTTGCCCTGATCGTTCAGGAGGATGCGGGCGAAGATGTACTCGTTCCAGCTCGTGATGAACGCGAAGACGGACGTGGCGACGAGCCCGGGCGCGACGAGCGGCAGCAGGATCCGGACGAAGGCGCCGAGGCGCGTCGAGCCGTCGACCATTGCCGCCTCCTCGAGCTCCTTCGGGATTCCGATGATGAACCCGCGCAGCGTCCAGACGGAGAACGGCAGCGCGAACGTCAGGTAGGTCAGGATCACGCCGCTCAGCTTGTCGACCTGGTGGTAGCGGGCGAGCACGACGTAGAGCGGGATGATGAGACCGGCCCCCGGCAGCATCTGAATCCCGATCATCAGAACGATGAAGAGCTTGCGGCCCGTGAACCGGTATTTCGCAAGCGCGACCGCCGCGAGGAAGGCGAGGGTCATCGCGATCGCAACGGTGATGAGCACGATGATCACACTGTTCTTCACGTCGGTCCAGAAGAACGGCGTGTGGATCGCGTCAGCGAAGTGATGCAGCGTCGGGCTGGTCGAGAACCAGGTCGGCGTGAGGCTGTTGATCTGGTCGTCCGGCTTGAACGCCGTTGAGATCATCCAGAAGACCGGGAAGACCATCACGGCAAACAAGACGATGCCGACGGTGTTCCAACCGCCGCGACGGAGAACGCGAGAGCTCAATCCACGTCTCCGATCTTGACCATCTTCCGCACATAGACGACGCTCATCGCGGCGACCATGACGAGCATCAGCAGCGAGATCGCCGCGCCGCGCCCGTAGTCCGTCTTCAGGTACCCCTCTTCGAAGAGGTAGATGCCCATCAGGTAGTTGCTCGGATTGATGTGGGCCTGGCCGATCAGCAGGTACGGCTGCGTGAAGACGCCGAAGTCCCAGAGGATCGAGAGGCTCGTGAGGATCAACAGCACGGGACGCAAGATCGGCAGCGTCACGTCGAGGAACACGCGCCATGGCCGCGCGCCGTCGATCTCCGCTGCCTCGACGAGCTCGCCGGGCACCTGCGACAGCGCCGCGTAGAGGGTGATCGCGACGAAGGGCAGCGCGCCCCACACGATCAGCGCGGTGACGAGACCGAGCTGCGAGAAGGTCGTCTGATACCAGTCGTGCTCGAAGTAGTTGCCGATGTGCAGCTCCGTCAGCACGTAGTTGACAACGCCGTTCTGGAAGTTCGTCATCCAGTACCAGACCTGCACAGCGACCACTTGCGGCATCGCCCACACGAGCACGAGCCCCGAGGTGACAAGGATGCGCACCCAGCCGCTTACGCGCACCAGGAGCAGCGCGATCAGCGTGCCGCCGACGATCGTGGCGCCGACGTTGACGACAGTGAAGATCACCGTCCGCAGCAGCGTGTGCCAGAAGACCTGGTCGTGCAGGACGGAGGAGAAGTTCTTGAGCCCGATGTACTGGCCGTGGTGTTGGATCAGCTCAAACAGCGTGTAGTGCTCGAGCGAGAGCCGGACGAGGCTGTAGATCGGATAGCCGAGGATCGCAGTGAGCGCCGCAACCACGGGCAGGATCAGCCAGTACGGAACCGAGGCGCGGCCGGCGCGCGCCCAGGTGAGGCGACGCCGCCGAGACCACTTGGTGGTCTCGGCGGCGACTGCCATTGCTTTAGTGCACCCGGCCCCTGGCGGGCTAGGCGCCGTTCAGCACCGAGGTGATGTTGTCGCTCGCCGATGAAGCAGCCTGCTGCACGGTGAGCTTGCCGATGAGGATCTGGGCCAGCATGTTGCGGAGAATATTGCCGTTCTCCACGTCGACCCAGTGCTTCGCGGCGGGGACGAACCAACTCCGTGCGGCTGCCCGCTCGTTCACGCTTGTGCCGAGGAGGCTCGTCGCGTTCGGAATGTTGCCCTTCGCCTGGAGCGAGCGCTCCGCGGAGGTGCTCGTGAAGTCCTTGATCCAGTCAGCCGCGAGTGCCACGTTCTTGCTGGGCGCCGGGACGGCGAGGTCGGAGCCACCGAGGAAGCCGGGCATCGGCTGCCCCTTCGTGTGGCTCGGCATCACGAACTGTGCCGTAGTCGTCTTGAACTTCGCGCCGACGCAACAGCTGAACCAGCCGGGGCCGATGATCGACGCCGCCTGACCCTGCGAGTAGACGTCGTACGGAGCCGGCTTCGTCTCGTCGGAGGTCGCCGGGGCCTTCGAGGCCGTCTTGAAGAAGTTCTTCCAGGCGGTGAGGCCGGCGATGGACGCCTTCGAGTTGAGGTTGCCGATCCACTTGCCGGCATGGGTCCTTGCGATCGATCCGCCGTAGTCGTAGACGAAGCTCATCGCGAAGTACCAGTCGGTGCCGGCGACATAGACCGGCGAGAAGCCCTTCACCTTCTTGTTCTTCGCCGCGAGAATCTTCGAGTCGGCGTTGAACTGCGCGAGGCTCGACGGGAGCTTGTTGATTCCCGCCTTCTTCCAGACGTCAGTGCGGTAGGTGACCACGCGGGAGCCGGCGTAGTAGGGCACGGCGTAGATCTTGCCGCCGTACATCCCGGACTTCGCCAGTCCGCTCAGCCAGTTACTCGAGTTCGCGAACGTCCCCTTGTAGGACGTGAGATCCGCGAATGCGCCGGCCGCCATGTACTTCGTCGTCTCCGTGTTACCCATCTCGATGACGTCAGGTGTATTCCCGCCGGCGAGTGTTGCGTCGAACTTCTGCAGATGGTCGCTCCAGTTCTGATACTGGACGTCCACCGATACGCCGGGGTGATCCTGCTGGAACTGCGTGTTCGCGGCCGCAACGACGTCCGGCCAACCGGACTGCGCGTCGACCTGGAGCCATACGGTGATCTTGCTTGCCTGTGCGTGCTGCACGCCTGCGCTCGCCGTCGCCGCGACGACTCCGAGCGCCACGGCAACAAGTGCCGCAACGAAAATTCGCGATCTCATCCACGTCTCCCTGAGCCGTCGACGCGCGACCTCGACGCTCCGCCGCTGTGGCCTGCGGGTATGCGTGCGAGGGTCGGTGCGCCGATTGGTCTGTACCAGTTGGCCACAGCGCCGTTATTGCACACCGGACCGGTTCTTGTCAAGGGGGTCAGCTCTGCGGGCGGCTGAGCTCGGTGACGATCCGGTACCGGTCGCCCCGATAGACCGACTGGACGAACTCGACCGTCCGCTCTGCCTCGTCGCGGCTCGTCCGCTCGAAGAGGAACGCCGGCGAGTGAAGTGGCACGCCGAGAGCAGCCGATTCCGCCTCGTCCGTCACCGTCGGCTCGATCGCCTGGGTGCCGCTCGCGATCTTGATCCCGTACCGGTCGCGGTAGAGCTCATAGAACGAGCCGTCGAGATCCTTCGCCTCGAGACCCGGCACGAGCGGCTTCGGCAGGTGCAGCGTCTCGATCGCCATCGTCTCGCCGTCGGCGAGCCGCAAACGCTTGATTACGAGGATTTCTTCGGATGGAGAGACGTTGAGCAGTCGGCCGAGGCGGGCGCCGGCGAGCTCCGTTTCCATCGAGAGCGTGCGGCTGCCGGGCACCATTCCGCGGCGGCGCATGTCCTCGCTGAAGGAGGTCATCGTCAGCTCCTGTGCGATCTTCGGGTGCTGGACGTAGGTGCCGCTGCCGCGCCGACGGACGACGTAGCCCTCCCGGGCCAGGTCGTCGAGGGCAGCCCGGACGGTGAGCCGCGAGACGCCGAGGTCGGCGCTGAGCTGCCGCTCCGAAGGGATCGCATTGCCCACGCCGAGCTGCTCGATCAGGTCGAGCACCTGCTGGCGCGTGACGCTCTGCTTCGTCACCTTCTGATGTTCACCGGCCGCCGTCACCGGTCCGGACTATACCCCAGTGTCGTGAAAGTGGTCAATGCCATTGCGCTATCCGCGACGGTCCGGTATAGATCCCCCGCAGTGGCAGAGATCGTCCTCGACCACGTCACCAAAGCCTTTAGCACCGGCGACGTCCTCGCCGTCGACGATGTGTCCCTCGAGATCGAGAGCGGCGAGTTCCTCGTGCTCGTCGGGCCTTCGGGCTGTGGCAAGTCCACGCTCCTGCGAATGATCGCCGGCCTGGAGGACGTTTCCGACGGCGTGATCCTAATCGACGCCCGCGACGTGACCGAGCTGCCGCCCCGTGCGCGCGACATTGCGATGGTCTTCCAGACCTACGCGCTCTACCCCCACATGACCGTGCGCGAGAACCTCGGCTACGGGCTCAAGGTGCGAAAGACCTCGAAGGACGAGATCGCGCGCCGCGTCGACCATGTGGCGGAGATGCTGGGACTCGAGAGGATGCTCGACCGCCGGCCTGCGGCGCTCTCCGGCGGCCAACGCCAGCGCGTGGCGATGGGCCGCGCGATCGTCCGCGAGCCGAAGGCATTTCTGATGGACGAGCCGCTCTCGAACCTCGACGCGAAGCTCCGGGTCAGCATGCGCGCCCAGCTCGCCGCGCTGCACTCCCGGCTCGGCACGACCACGGTCTACGTCACCCACGACCAGGTGGAGGCGATGACGCTCGGGCACCGCGTCGCCGTGATGCGCGACGGACGAATCCTCCAGGTCGACACGCCGCAGGCGCTCTACGCGGAGCCCAAGAATCTCTTCGTCGCCGCCTTCATCGGCTCACCCGCGATGAACCTCGTCGAGGCGGCGGTCTCCAACGACGGCATCGCGTTCGGCGGTTACCGGATCCCGGCGAGTCCGCCCCACACAGACGGACGGCTGATCGTCGGCATCCGCCCGGAGGACTTCGAGGACGTCGCGTTCGGGGATCCGTCGCTGCCGCAGATCGACGTCGAGGTGCAGGTCGTCGAGGATCTCGGCGCAGACACGCACGTGATCTTCGCGGTCGACGCACCACCGGTCGACGTGAGCGAGGTGCGCGAGGCGGCCGGCGACGAGGAAGTGCTTCTGCCGAGCGACCGCGCGTCGTTCACCGCTCGAGTCGATCCGCAGACGTCGGCGCGCGTCGGCTCGAGGTTGCGGCTCACCGTCGATTCGAGCCGCTTCCACTATTTCGATCCGTCGACGGGCCTGCGCCTCGAGCGTGCCACGGCTCCCGCGCTGGCTGCTCGGTAGCGCGGCGGCGCTCGTCCTCGCCGGGCCGGCGGCTGCCGCGGTTCCGGCCGGCGAGGTGATCGTGAGCGCGCTCGCCGGACCACCGACCGCCTCGTTTCTCGCCCGAATTCGCGCCGGCGAGATGGGCGGCGTCATCCTCACCCATCGCTGGACGCCGGCAGAGTTCTCGGCTGCAACCGCGAAGCTGCACGCGACGAGCTGCGAGATCGGCCGCCCGCTGCTGATCTTCGTCGACCAGGAAGGCAGCTCTATCCGTCGCCTCACGTGGGCGCCACCGTCCCACTCTGAGAGCCAGCTCGGCCGGCTGGGCACCGCGCAGACGCAGCGCGAAGCTGCGGCGGCGGCCTCGGCGCTCCGTGCGGCCGGCGTCGACGTCGACCTCGCACCGGTGGCCGACACGCTAGGGCCCGGCGGCTTTCTGGGCGACAGGTCGTTCGGCAGCAATCCGAGCCTCGTCGCGCGTCTCGCCGCAACGTTCATCCGTGCCGTACAGGCCGGCGGCGTCGCCGCGACCGCGAAGCACTTCCCGGGTCTCGGCGCCGCACGGCAGTCGACCGACGATCACATCGTCTCGATGCGCACGACGCCGCTTGGCCCGTTCCGGAGCTCGATCGACGCTGGGGTGAAGCTCGTGATGGTCTCGAACGCGTCCTACCCGAAGCTCGGCCCGAGTGGGACGCCAGCGGTGTTCTCCCACGCGATCGTCAGCGGCCTGCTGCGCAGAACACTCGGCTTTCGCGGCGCCATCGTCAGCGACGCGCTCAACGCGCCGGCACCTGAGCGCACCCCGGACGCGCCGGGCCGCGCGCTCGCCGCGGGCGTCGATCTGCTCCTCTATACGAGCGCCTCGACCGCGCACTACGGCTACGAGGAGCTCGTCGCCGACGCGCAGCGCAGCGCCGCAACGCGGGCCCAGCTCGCTCGCGCGGTGGCGAACATCCGCTCGCTGAAGTCCTGGCTGGGACGCAGTTGCTAAAGGCCGAGCCGCTCGAGCGTCGCCTCGTTGCGACGCCAGTGCGGGCGCACCTTGACCATCAGCTCGAGGTAGATCGGATGGCCGAGCAGGTGCTCGATCTCCGGGCGTGCCTTCGTGCCGATCTCCTTGATCACCGAGCCGCCCTTGCCGACGACGATCTGCTTCTGCGAGTCCGTCTCGACGAGCACGTGTGCGCGTAGCACCTTGTCGGCGAACTCCTCGATCTCGACCGAGATCGCGTGCGGCACCTCGTCACGCGTGAGCCACAACGCCTTCTCGCGAATCAGCTCGGCAATCTGCATCTCGACGGACAGATCGGTTCGCTGCTCCTGCGGGAAGTAGAGCGGGCCCTCGGGCAGCAACGCAACGAGCTCTTCGCGTAGCTGACCGATGCCGTCTCCGGTCTTCGCGCTCACCGGGTGCAGCGCGTGGAAGTTGCCGAGTCTCGCCGCCGCGTTCATCTGCTGCGCGATGTGGCCGCCCTTCAGCCGGTCGACCTTGTTCAGCGCGATCACCACCGGAACGCCGAGCGCGAAGACGCGCTGGGCGATGAAACGGTCACCGGCGCCGATCCGCTCACGCGCCGAGAGAACGAACACCACGCCCTCCACATCCTCGAACGCTGCGTCCACGGTGCGCTGCATCCGCTCGGTGAGGGCGTCGAGCGGGCGCTGAAAGCCCGGCAGGTCGGCGAGCACGAGCTGGTAGTCGTCGCCGTTCGCGATGCCGAAGATGCGGCGGCGCGTCGTCTGCGGCTTATCGGAGACGATCGCAACCTTGCCGCCGCAGAGCGCATTCACGAGCGTCGACTTGCCGACGTTCGGCCGCCCTGCAATCGCAGCGAACCCCGACCTCATGGGAGGTTCCAGGTGTCCGGCAGCAGCTTCGAGGCTGGGGCGTACTCCGCGATCGAGCCGTTCTCGAGGCGAAAGTAGACGCGCTCGATCCGCCATTCGTGCAGCCACTGGCGGCAGCCGCCGCACGGCGAGGCCGTGATGCCGATGGCGTCGACGTCACCGGGGCGCACGCCCTCGCTCGCTGCCTTCGAGATCGCCGTCTTCTCGGCACAGATCCCCAGCGGATAGGCGGCGTTCTCGACGTTCACACCGTCGAAGCTGCGGCCGTCTTTCAGCAGCACTGTCGCGCCGACGAGATAGTTCGAATACGGCGCGTACGCGTTCGCGGCAGCAGCCTCAGCTCTCGTGACGAGCTCCTCGCCGGTCACGAGAGCAGCTGGAACACGCCGAGGGTGACGAGAGCGCCGAGGGCGCCGCCGTAGAGCACTTCCATCGCCGAGTGCACGCCCGATTCGACGCGTGTTTGGGCGACGAGTAGCGCCATGATGAAGGTGAGCGACGAGATCAGGAAGCGGTGCTGGTCGCTGATCACGTAGGTCGCCGCCATCCAGCCGGCGAACGCTATCGCCGCGTGGCCCGAGGGAAGGCCGCCACGCAGAGGCGTTCCGCTTCCCGTCCACGCTTTCGTCGCGATCACGACGAGGAGGACGAGAACGAGCGCGACGAGCGTGATCTCCGCAGGAGCGTCACGCACCCGATCGAGCAAATGTGCAGTCCGGTGCGCTGCGGCATGCGCGAACACGAGATAGCCGACAGCAAGCGCCGTCACAGTGGCGATTAGCACAGCGCCGGCGGCGATGTCTTTCGCAAGCTTCGCGTTCGGGTCAAACGACGTCGTCGACACGTCGATCGCACCCTCGATCGCCGAGTTGACCATCTCGGCGACGAGCACGAACGCAATCGCAAGCAGCAGGGATATGAGCTCGATCCGGTCGACACCGAGCGCCGCCGCGGCAACGATCACCGCGATCGCAATCGCAAAATGGATGCGCAGATTCCGCTGCGTGCGGAGGACGTGAATGATCCCTTCGAACGCGTAGTTGAAGCTGTCGATCAGCGTCGGCGCGCGCCCTGGCGTAGGTGGCGTCGGGGTACGGCGCGGCGTGAGGATGCTCATTGGTGGAGCGCCTCGCGCTCTTCCATCTCTGCGCCGTGGTCATAGCCGACGAGATGCAGCACAGCGTGCACAATCGGCGCCCGCCATTCGGCCCCGACCACCTGCGGGCAGATGACGACGTCGCCGAGCTGGCGCGGCACCCCATCCGGGAGGTCGTCGAGCGCGTCGATCGGGAAGGCGAGCGCATCGGTCGCCTCATCGATGCCAAGATGTTCCTGCTTCAGGGTGCGGCTCTCGTCCGGCCCGACGAACACGAGACCGAGCTCACCCGAGTCGACGCCCTCCGCCGCGAGCACGCGGCGTGCGAGCTCGCAGGCGGCCCGCTCGTCGATCTGGACGCCCGAGCGGTTGTCGATCTCGATCTCGATCACCGCTTTCGGGCCGTCCCGGTCTCCTCGGAGTGCAGCTTGTAGGCCTCGACGATGCGCTGGACAAGCTTGTGACGTACGACGTCCTCGTGGCTGAATTGCACGAACTCGATGCCGTCGATCGACCCGAGGATGCTCTGCACCTGGATCAGGCCGGACGCCTGCTCGCGCGGCAGGTCGATCTGCGTCACATCGCCGGTGACGACGACCTTCGAGCCGAAGCCGAGGCGTGTCAGGAACATCTGCATCTGCTCTGGTGAGGTGTTCTGCGCCTCGTCGAGGATGATGAAACTGTCGTTCAAGGTGCGGCCGCGCATGAAGGCAAGCGGCGCTACTTCGATCGTGCCGCGCTCGATGTACGCGTTCAGCTTCTCGGGGTCCATCGTGTCGTAGAGCGCGTCGAAGAGCGGCCGCATGTACGGATCGACTTTCGCGAGGACGTCGCCCGGCAGGAAGCCGAGCCGCTCGCCAGCCTCGACCGCGGGTCTCGTGAGAATGATGCGCCCGACCTGCCTGTCGGAGAGCGCCGACACCGCGAGGGCGATCGCGAGATACGTCTTGCCGGTGCCGGCGGGGCCGATACCGAACGTGACCGTGCACTTGCGAATCGCGTCCACGTAGCGCTTCTGCATCACGGTCTTCGGGGTGATCCGCTTGCCTCGGTGAGACCAGACGACATCGTCGAAGATGCCGCGCACATCCTCGGCCTCGTCGATTGCGTTCAGAATCGTGTCGACGGTGCCTGCGCCGATCTCCTGCCCACTCTCCACGAGGTCGACGAGCTCTTCAACGACGGCTTTCGCCTCGACAACCTTGATGTCGTCGCCGTCGAAGGTCAGTCGATTGCCGCGCAGGTTGATCTTGCAGCCCAGCCGCTCGCGAAGCGCGCCCAGGACGCCGTCGCCGATGCCGGCGAGCTCGGCAGCAACCTCGTTCGGGACGTCGAGGACTTCCTGCACTCGCTCAGTGTAGGAGCAGGGCTTCTAGGCGAGCTTCTCGCGCACGAACTGGCTGACGCGCGAGCCGTCGGCGCGGCCGGCGATCTGCGGCATTACGTCGGCCATCACGCGGCCGAGGTCGGCCATGCTCGTCGCGCCCACCTCGGCGATCACGTCGTCGACGATCTCCTCGATCTCCTCCTCGGAGAGCTGCGCCGGCATGAACTCCTCGAGGATCGCGAGCTCCGTCTCCTCGGCCTCGGCGCGGTCCTCCCTACCGCCGGAGCGGAACGCCTCCGCCGCCTCGATGCGCCGCTTCCGCTCGCGCTGGAGCACCTGCAGCTCCTCCTCCTCGGAGAGCGGGCGCTGCAGCTCCTTCTCGGAGTTCTTGAGCGAGTTGAGGATGAGGCGGAGCGCGTCCCTGCGCTCTGCGTCGCGGGCCTTCATGGCCTCCTTCAGCTGACCCTCGATTGTTTCGATCCGGCTCACGCCATCCTCCCGATGTGACCGCCGCCGAGGACGTGCCAGTGCAGATGGAAGATCGTCTGCCCTGCCGCCTCGCCTGCGTTGACGACGACACGGTAATCGGTCAGCCCTTCGCTCGCAGCGACTTCGGCGACGAAGTCGAGCATTCGCTTAGCCTCCTCGGGCGGAAACTGCGCGATCTCGTGGAAGCTCGCGACGTGTCGCTCGGGCAGAACGAGCAGATGCACCCGCGCCTGCGGGTTGATATCGCGGATCGCGACGAAGCCCTCGGTGTTCGCGACATGGTCGCCGTCGCGGTAGAGCGTGCAGAAGAGACAGTCGTCGGCGTCGTCAGGCAGCGAGGATCCCCTCCTCCGAGACGGTCGCACCTCGCACCCGGACGAGGCCGCCGATCGGGAGGTCGTCGCCGACGAGCCAAGGCGAGTAGTCGTCGCCGTAGCCGCGACCTGGCCGGTCGACGAGTACGAGGTCCTCGCGGCCGATCTTCGTGCACCAACGTGTGATGCAAGCTTCGTGCGACGCAGCGCGCAGGCGTGCGCTTCTGCTTCGCTTCTGCTCCGGCGGCACCGGATCTTCCTCGGCGGTGACCGTGCCGGGCCGCGGCGAGTACGGGAAGACATGGATCTTCGTCAGGCCCGCGTCGCCGGCGGTGCGCAGCGTGTTCGCGAAGGCGCGTTCGTCCTCGGTGGGGAAGCCGACGATGACGTCGCTCGTCAGGTTGAACTCGTCCTGAAGTGGAGCGAGACGCCGAAGATACGTGGACACCGAGTAGCGGCGGCCCATCGCGCTAAGGACACCGTCGTCGCCGGACTGGAGCGGGACGTGCAGGTGGCGGCTGACCGTCGGCGTGTCGCGCAGCGCGGCGATCAGCGCATCGTTGACGTGGTTGATCTCGATCGACGAGAGCCTCATGCGCTCGAGGCCCGGCGTCGCACCGGCCTCGCGGACGAGCCGCGGCAGGTCGTAGCCAGAATCGCGGTCGCGATAGCAGCCGAGGTTGATCCCGGTCAGCACGACCTCGCGGTGCCCCTGCGCGACGCGGCGCACAATCTCGCGCAGGACGGCGTCCGCCCGACGGCTGCGCGACGATCCGCGCACGAGCGGGATCACGCAGAAGTTGCAGGAGAACGAGCAGCCGTCCTGGACTTTCACGAACGCGCGGACGCGGTCGAGTCTCGCGTCCGCTTGCACGCAGCCGATCGCGCCGAGCTCGCCGGCGACGAAGTCAGGTGTGTCCTCGCTGCGCTTGGCGACGACGACCACGTTCTCGGGCAGACCGGCAAACGCAGCGCGCGTGAGGTTGGCGCCGCACCCCGTTACGTAGACGCGGCGGTGCGTGCGCGCCGCGCGGGCAGCTTCCTTCCGCGACTTCGAGACCGCCTCATGCGTGACGCAGCACGTGTTGACGATCGCGACGTCAGCGCCGCCGTCCAGCTCCGTGTGACCGTCTGCGAGCAGCCGCTCGCGCACCTCGTGCGCGTCGACGTGTGAGACCTTGCAGCCCAGGAAGCGAACGGAGAAGCTCGCCATGTAGCGGGATGCTAAGCGCGTTCGAGCAGGTCCGCAGCCCAGCCGTCACACTCGCGCCGGCTCGTGCGCCGCCAACCCTCGACGCGGGGCTCGTCCCGGTCGGGGTAGCCCGACGTCACAGCGCGCTCCGCGACAAGGCGCGGTAGCAGTCGTTCGACGACGTCGAGCGCGACGTTTGCGATGACGAACCGCGTCGGCGGGAGCTCAGCCGCGAGCGCATCGGCCCGGAGCGCCGTGAGCTCGACGCCGTTCACCGTGGCGTTCGCGAGGGTCGCCTCGATCGCGGCGTCGTCGACGTCGATCCCGACGACCGGCCCGAATCCGAGCTTCACGGCCGCGATCGCAAGCACGCCGGAGCCGCAGCCCACATCGAGCAGACTGCCCGCTTCCAGCTCCTGAAGCAATTCGAGCGTGAGGCGGGTGGTCGGGTGCGCGCCGGTGCCGAACGCCCGGCCGGGATCGATGACGATCGTCTGGACCTCCTCCGGCGCGTCCTCCCACGGCGGCCCAACCCAGAAGCGGCCAACGACCACGCCGTGATGGAACGTGCGCCAGTTGTCCTCCCAGCCGTCGGCGACCGCCTCCGAAACCACGTCGAATCGTTCCTGCAACAGGAGCTCGCCTGCCGTGTCGGTGTAGACGGCAAAGCCGCCGTCGACTTCCTCGACGCCCGGCGGAAAGAGGTCGAGCAGCTGTGCGAGCTCGGGCTCGCCGCCCGCGACGACGACGCGTCTCAGCGGAACGCGCTCTTCAGCTTCTCGAAGAAGCCCTCGTCACTGCGGTACGTCTTCTCGTCCGTGTGAGTCTCGAACTCCTGTAGCAGGCGGCGCTGCTCCTCGCTCAGATTGCGCGGCACGAGCACGTTGACGAACACGTGCTGATCGCCGCGACCGAAGCCCTGCAGCACGGGCATGCCACGGCCGCGAAGCACCTTGATCTCACCCGGCTGCGTACCCGGCTCGAACTCGAGCTCGTGGTCACCATCGAGCGTCGGGATCGTCACACGTGCGCCGAGCGCCGCCGCCGTCACCGTCAGCTCGACCGTGGAGTAGATGTCGTTGCCCTCGCGGACGAAGCGCGGGTCGCGCCGCACGTGCACGAGCACGTAGACGTCGCCTGCGCGTGCGCCCACTCCGCCCGCATGTCCTTCGCCGCTCATTCGGATCCGCTGCCCGTCGTGGATACCCGCTGGAATGTCGACCGCGACCGTACGCCGCTCGAACACGCGTCCCGCCCCGTGGCACTCCGTGCACGGCGTCTCGATCTTGCGGCCGGAGCCGCCGCAGGCCGGACACCCCTGGGTTCGAACGAACTCGCCGAAGACGCTGCGGCTGACCTGCTGCATTTGCCCGGCGCCGCCGCACGTCGCGCAGGTCGTCACGTTGCTGCCGGGCTCGGCGCCGTCGCCGTTGCAATGCGAGCACGTCACCGCGACCTCGAACGGCACGTCACGCGTCGTTCCGCGTGCTGCTTCGACGAGCTCGATCTCGACCGTCGCGGCGAGATCGGCGCCGCGCGCGACGCGGCCGAGCAGATCGTCGCCGAAGAACGCCGAGAAGAGATCGGAGAGGCTGCCGAAGTCGAAGTGGCCCGGGTCGAAGCCGCCACTGCGGAGGCCTGCATGCCCGTACCGGTCGTAGAGGTCGCGCGTCTCCGACTTCGAGAGCACCTCGTAAGCCTCGACGACCTCGCGGAACCGCTCCTCCGCGTCGGGTGCCGAGGAGACGTCCGGGTGCAGCTCGCGGGCGAGCGAGCGGAATGCCTTCTTGATGTCGGTCTCGTCGGCGTCGCGCGGGACGCCGAGGAGCTCGTAGTAGTCGCGCTCGGCCTGTGCCATGTGCTCCGTGAGGCTAGCGATCGCCGTAGACCGACTCGGCGAAGCGCGAGAGCTCGGACGCGGCGGAGCGGACCGCGCCGAGCGCCTTCTCGTAGTCCATGCGAACGGGACCGATCAGGCTGACCGCGCCGAGTGCACGGTGGACGAGCCCGTAGCACGCGCCGACGAGCGCAATCTCGCGCAGCGCCGGATGGTCGAGATCGTGGCCGACGCGCACGAACGGGCTGTGCGGCTCGTACGTCGACTCGCCGAGCACGTCGAGCAGTGCCGCCCGCTTCTCGACGAGCTCGAACAGGTTGCGATAGGCCTCGAGCTCCTCGGCGCGCACCTCCCCCAACAGGTCGGCGGCGCCGCCGACGTAGAGCCGCTGTTCCGCGGAGACGAGCTCGGTGAAGGCAGGACGCAAGGCGCCGAGGAACTCGCGCTCGCGCGGCGATAGGCCGGGGTCGTCGAACCGGCGGCGCAAAAGCACGGTTCCGAGCGAGAGGCCTGCGACGGTCTCGTTCAAGTACTCGCCCGCCCATTGCGCGAGACCGGGGTCGACCGCCTGCTCGAAGTGGAAGTTGCGCTTCGTGACGCCGCCGGCGGACGTGATCACGACGACCATCACGAACTCGGGCTGGAGCAGCAGCACCTCCACGCGCACGACAGTCGTCGCCTCGAGCGGCGGCGCAGACACGAGCGCGAGGAGCCGCGTCACCTGCGACAGCATCTCGGTCGTCGCCTGCAGCGCGGCTTCGACCTCCGTGCGCTGCGTGTGCAGGTCGAGCGGAAACTCCTGCGGCTGCGGGTCGAGCCGGTTCAGGAGCTCGTCGGCGTAGTAGCGGTAGCCGTTCTCGGTCGGCACACGCCCCGCCGATGTGTGCGGATGCGTGAGCAGCCCGAACGACTCGAGTTCCGCCAGCTCGGCCCGCACGGTCGACGCCGCGGCCGTCAGGCTCGCCTTCTCGACGAGCGTCTTCGAGCCGACCGGCTGGCCGGTCGCGACGTGTTCCTCGACCACGCGCCGCAGAATCTCCTGCTGGCGCTGCGTCAGTTGCAGCTTCACGCTCATTTGCAGGACATTTTACGCGAGCAGCTCGGCGGTGACCGCGCCGCCCAAATAGCGGCCCCGTTCCGTGAGCGCGAGCGTCTCCGCCGACCGCTCGGCCAGCCCAAGGCCCTCGACCCGCGCGAGGCCCGCCGGGTCGAGCGCATGCCGGAGGCCGTCGAGCGGCAGCGGCTCGTCGAGCCGGAGCCCGAGCATGACCCGCTCGCGCGCCTTGACGTCGCCGCCGACGTCTTCGAGCTCACGCTCGGGGACGCGTCCGGCGGCGAGCGCCTCCAGGTAGCGCCCGAGCCGCGGCGCGTTGCGCCAGCGCCTGGTGTCGATTGTCGAGACCGCGCCGATCCCGATGCCGAGGTAGTCGCGTCCGAGCCAGTACGCGAGGTTGTGCTGCGAGCGGAGGTCACGCGCGCTGTCGACGCGGCAGAAGTTCGCCGTCTCGTACCAGCGGTAGCCGGCGCCGCTCAGCCGGGCGACGACGCGCTCGAAGTAGTCCTCCATCGCGTCGGCCTGCCGGGCCAGCTCCTCTCCCCAGGCATGGGTGAAGCGCGTCCCCGGCTTCGCCTCGAGCTCGTAGCAGGAGAGGTGCTCCGGCTCGAGCGCAAGCGCGTCGCCGAGGTCGGCCTCGAGGTCGGCGGCGCTCTGGCCGGGGATCCCGTAGACGAGATCGAGCGAGATGTTGTCAAATCCGGCATCACGAAAATGATGCACGGCGCGCCGGACGTCGTCAGGACCGGCAACACGTTCGAGTACCCGCAGCAGCTCCGGCCTGAAGGACTGGGCGCCGAGCGAGACGCGCGTCACCCCCGCTCCGCGCAGGGCGTGCGCGAGCTCCGCCGTCACCGTCTCGGGGTTCGCCTCGACGGTCACCTCCTCCGCGGCCGGAAGCGCCTCGAGCAGCCGCACGAGCTCGGGGAGGGCCGTGAAGGTCGGCGTGCCACCGCCGAGGAACACCGTCTCGAGACCGTCCGCGAGTGCGTCGCGCTCCAGCTCGAGCTCGAGCAGCAACGCGTCGACGTAGGCGCGGTGCTGCCCCGCCTGCCCGACCACGGTGACGAAGTCGCAGTAGCCGCAGCGGTGCGCGCAGAACGGCAGGTGCACGTAGAGGTGGCGCGCGCCGTTCATTCGGCGCTCCGCTTCGGCCGCGGCACGAGCTCCCCCCCGCAGTTCGGGCAGACGTGACTCATCGTCTCGCCGCACTGCGCGCAGAACGTGCACTCGTGCGAGCAGATCACGGCCTCGCCGTCCTGATCGAGCGGCGCCGCGCAGCGCTCGCACACGGCTCGCATCTCGAGCGCCATCACGAGCCGCCCTTCTGGCCCTGGCCGATGTTGAGCACCGCGAGGAACGCCTCCTGCGGCACCTCGACCATGCCGACCTGCTTCATCCGCTTCTTGCCGGCCTTCTGCTTCTCGAGCAGCTTCCGCTTGCGGGAGATGTCGCCGCCGTAGCACTTCGCGAGCACGTCCTTGCGCCGCGCCTTCACGGTCTCGCGCGCGATCACGCGCGAGCCGATCGCCGCCTGGATCGGAACGTCGAACATCTGGCGTGGGATCTCCTCACGCAGCTTGTCGACGAGCAGCCGTCCGCGGTCGTATGCGAAGTCGCGATGGATGATCAGCGAGAGGGCGTCGACCGCCTCGCCGCCGACCAGCACGTCGACGCGCACGAGGTTGCCGGCTGTGAAGCCGGCGAGGTCGTAGTCGAACGACGCGTAGCCGCGCGTGCGCGACTTCAGCTGGTCGTAGTAGTCGAGCACGATCTCCGCCAGCGGCAGCTGGTACGTCAGGTGGACGCGGGCCGGCGACAGGTACTCCATGTGGTCGAACGTGCCGCGGCGTTCGTTGTTCAGCTCCATCACCGCGCCGACGTACTCCTTCGGCACGATGATCGACGACTTGACGTATGGCTCTTCGACCTCCTCCACCTCGGCCGGGAAGTCGGCCGGGTTGTGCACCTCGCGCCAGTCGCCGTTCTTCGCCTTGACGCGGTAGGCGACGTTCGGCGCCGTCACGAGCAGGTCGAGGTCGAACTCGCGCTCGAGNNCGTCGTTCAGCTTCAGCCGCTCGAGCGCGTCGCGGAGCTCGGGGTACGCGTCGGAGTCCGTCGGGAAGAGCCCGGCGAACACCATCGGCTTCACGTCCTTGTACCCCGGCAGCGGCTGCGTCGCCCGGCGGGCGACGGACGTGATCGTGTCGCCGACGCGCAGGCTCGACAGGTCCTTGAGGCCGGTGACGACGTAGCCGACCTCGCCCGCGGAAAGGGCCGGCACCGGCGTCATCGTCGGCGAGAAGAAGCCGAGCTCCTCCGCCTCGAAGCGCGTCCCGGTGGCCATCGTCTGCAGCGGCTCCCGCCGGGAGAAGCCGCCGTCGACGATGCGCACGAAGGCGACGACGCCGCGGTACTGGTCGTACGACGAGTCGAACACGAGCGCGCGCGGCGGCGCCGCGGGATCGCCGGCAGGCGCGGACACGCGCGCAACGATCGCGTCGAGCACGTCCGCGACGTTCTCGCCCGTCTTGGCCGAGATCCGGATGACCTTCGCGGGGTCGTCCCCGAGCAGGTCGGCGACCTCGACGGCCGCGCCGTCGGGATCCGCCTGCGGCAGGTCGATCTTGTTCACGACGGGGACGATCTCGAGCCCGTTCTCGATCGCGAGATACGCGTTCGCGAGCGTTTGCGCCTCGATCCCCTGGGCTGCGTCGACGACGAGCAGCGCCCCCTCGCACGCCTGGAGCGAGCGCGAGACCTCGTACGTGAAGTCGACGTGCCCCGGCGTGTCGATCAGGTTCAGCTCGTGGCCCTTCCACGCAACGCGTACGGCCTGCGCCTTGATCGTGATCCCGCGCTCGCGCTCGAGCTCCATCGAGTCGAGCATCTGCTCCTTCATGTCGCGCGCGGCAACCGTGTCGGTGACCTCGAGGATGCGGTCGGCCAGCGTCGACTTCCCATGGTCGATGTGGGCGATGATCGAGAAGTTGCGGATCTTGCTCTGGTCCATGGGCCCTGGCGATGGTACTCGTCAAGCCGTCCCGGGCTCTTGCGGCAGACTGAGAGCGTGCGCAGGCTGCGGCGAGCAGTGGGGCTGCCGAATCGGCCGCCCATGGGGGCTTTCCAGCTCGGACGGACCGCGATTGCCGCGACGCACTGGGCTGCGCAGGGGGCGCTCGTCGCCGGCGCGTCGCGACCCGGCGGCCTCTGAGCGGTCGCGCTCAGCCGCGGTACGACGCGGCTTCGTCGCCGACGAGGGCGACGAGGTTGCCGAGCGCGAGGTTCACGTCGACGACGTGCAGACCCCAGGTGGGCCCCAGCGACTGCACGATGCGGAGTCCTCGGTCCGGCGAGGTCCCACGCGCGCGGCTGACCTGGAGCCACGTCGCTCCCCCTTCGACCGGCAGCCGGCCGTGAACTGGCCGGGATGTGCTCGAAGTCGCCGCCGACGGCGCGGCCCTTCGGCACCGTGACGTTCCCGCCGAGCAGGAGTGCCGAGACGAGCCGGCGCCGCACGGCCGGCTTCGCATCGACCACGCGCTTCAGGAGCGCGATCAGGATGGAGGCGCCCTGCGAATGGCCGATGAAGACGATCCCGCGGCCGTCGTTGTAGTGCGCGGCCACGACGGCGAAGCAGGCGCGACTCATCGCCGCACGGTATCCGCCCGCTCCAGCCGCATCAGGCGGTGGGGTAGCCCGTTCTCCTCGACGTCGCGAACGTGAGCGAAGCCGGCCTTCTCGAAGGCGCGCCAGGAGCGGCGGTTCTCCTCCTCGACAGTGGCGACGCAGGCGCTGGCTCCGGGCCGCGCGAACACGACCTCAGAGGCGAACCAGGCGAGCACGCGCGGCCCGAGGCCGTTCCCGATCAGCTCCTCCTCGCCGATCAGGAGGTCGACCCCGGCAATTCCCTCCTCCGTCCCGACGATGGCCTCCCACTCGGAGTAGTCGGCCGCGAAGTACGTCTGGATCACGCCGACCGGCCGGCCGTCGAGCAGGATCAGGTAGTGGTCGGTCGGCTCGCGGCCCTCGATACACGGCAGGTAGTGGGCGACGACCTCCTCGTACGTCTCGCGATCGCGCCACCAGCGCTTGACGTGCGGACGCTGGAGCCACGCGTGGAAGAGGACGAGGTCGTCCTCGCGCAATGGCCGGAACGCAATCACGCGCGTCGCAGCCGGGCGCCGAGCGAGCGCAGAGCCTCGAGCTCCCGCACCTGGAGCAGCCGGCAGCAGATGAAGTACGCCAGCGTCGCCGCGGCGAGAGCCGTGCCGAGAGACACAACCTGGGCCGGGAAGGAGCGGCCGAGCGCGGAGTCGAGCGGGTGCCAGACCGTCCACGCCACCGCCGCCACGACCGTCGAGGCAATCGCGACCCGGATCGTCGTCGATGCGATCGCGCCGCCCTCGATCCGGCGGAGCCGCCGGCGCAGCAGCACGAGCAGCGCCCACGTCCCGGCGAAGTTGCAGACGGCGGTCGAGAGCGGGATCCCCCACACGCCGAAGCGGTAGAAGGCGAAGTCGAGCACCGCGTTCAAGAACAGATTCCCGAGCGCGACCGTCGTCGGGATCCAGTTCGACTGCAGGCTGAAGAAGCCGCGGTTGAGCATCAGCATCGCGCCGTTGAAGACGAGCCCGGCGCTGAACGCGGCGAGCGCGCCGGCGACGACCGGCGTCTGCGCCGACGTGAAGTGGCCGCGCTGGAAGAGGATCCGCACGATCGGCTCCGCGAGCACGGCACTCACGGCGGCCGCGGGGATGAGCAGGAACGCGATCTGCCGCAGTCCCGAACTGACCGTGCGGCGGAAGCCTTCCATGTCGCCGCGCGTCGCGAAGCGTGAGAGCGACGGGAACAGCACCGTCGCGATCGCGACCGAGAACATCCCCTGCGGGAGCATGTAGACGAGGAACGCCTTCTGGATCGCCGTCGGCGCGAGCGACCCATTGATGAAGCGCGAGGCGAAGAAGACGTCGATCACCGCGTTGACGTTGATCAGGCCGAGGCCGAGCGTCACCGGCACCATCAGCACGAAGACCTTCTTCACCGCCGGATCGCGCCAGTCGAGCACCATCTGCAGCCGGCCGTCGCGCCCGCGCAGCCACGGCATCGGCAGGAACACCTGGATGAACGTCGCGATCAGGATCGAGACCGCGTACACGTAAAGCTTCGTGTTCGTCGTGTGCGCCTGCGGCACGCCGAGCGCGAGGCCGGCGATGATCGCGAGGTTCCAGAACACCGGCGAGAGCGCCGGCACGGTGAAGTGGTCGTAGCTGTTCAGGATCCCGACGACGATCCCCGAGACGCCGAGCAGCGTCACGATCGGGAAGAGCACGCGCGAGAGGCCTACTGCGAGCGCGCGGTCGTGGCCCGGGTTGCCGAAGATGCCGATCACCCACGGCGCGATGAGCACGAAGATCGCCGTGAGGGCGCTCAGCCCGAGCAGCATCAGCCAGAAGAGGGTCGACGCCACCCGCCACGCCCGCTTCCGCTCCCCCTTCTCGAGCAGCTCGCTGAACACCGGGACGAAGGCCGACGAGAGCGCGGCGTCGGCGACGAGGGCGCGGACGAGGTTCGGCAGCTGGAAGGCGACCGTGAAGGCGTTGATCTTGCCCGCGGCGCCGAAGTAGTAGGACGTGACCATCTCGCGCACGAGGCCGAGCACGCGCGAGAGACCGGTGGCGGCGGCGAAGATCGCGGTCGAGACGGCGAGCCGGCGCTGAGGTTCCGTTGTGGGCTGCGCGCCGTCCTCTTCACGCAGCAGCGCGGGCCGGATCACCATCGTCGGCTGCTCCGCCACGTCGGTCACGAGCGGCCAGCCGTCGAAGGCCGTGCCGCTGTCGTCGAAATAGGTCGGCAGGCCGCGCTCGTGGCGACGGCGGTCGCGTTCGAGCCGGCGCAGCTCTCGCTCGCGATCGGCGTCGCTCACAGGGTGAGCATAGGCAGCGCGCCTGTCAGGAGCCGCTGCGGCGGTCCTTGCCGGAGCGACGATCCGTGCCGGATCGGCGCTCCCCGGTGCGACGATTGCCGCTCGCGGGCGGGCTCTCGCCCTGCTTACGGCGGTCGCCGCTCGATCGACGGTCGCCGCCGGACCGCCGGTCGCTGCCGGACCGTTTCTCGTCCATAGCAGGCAAGTTCCCGTCGGCCGCGGGCTCTCCTGCCGCTTGCTACCATCTGCCGGCCCGCATTCGCGGGCCTTTTCACGCCGATGCCGAACATCAAGCAACAGGAAAAGCGCGTTCGCCAGGCCGCCCGCCAGCGGAACGAGAACCTGCGCTGGCGCTCGACCGCGAAGACGCTGATGCGCCGCCTGCGCGAGACCGCCGCCGAGGGCGACGCGACGGCGCTGGGCGCGCGACACCGCGAGCTCGTGAGCTGGCTCGACAAGGCCGCGGCCCGCGGCATGCTGCACAAGAACACCGCCGCCCGCCGCAAGGCCCAGGCCGCACGCATCCTTCGCGGCTGAAGTGCTGCGCACCTCAGCCGGGGGAGATGTTGTGCTCCGCAGAGCGGCCGGCGGCAAAGCCGCCGTCCTCTTGTCTGACGAGAAGCGACGGAACCGGGTAGCGCGGCCGGTGGTGGCTGCGCCATCCCCGTCCGCGTGAGGTCGGCCTCCGTCTGACGCCTGCGGCGTTAGCCTCCGGCCCGGGCGGTAGGAGCGGGCGACCGTCTACGACCGCAACCAGGAAGTCGTCTCAGAATG
>PLZU01000041.1 GCA_003152275.1 Actinomycetota bacterium | reverse complement strand
ACTTCTGGGCGACGATGTTCGTCGCCGTCTGGGACCAGAATTTCGGGAACTCGACGCCGCGCTGCTCGAAGGCCGGGCCGTTACGGCCCGGGATCACTGCATCGCGAATCTCCCACTCGATCTCGTCGAACGGGTCGCGCCCGGGGATGGTGAAGAAGCGGCGGACTCCGAGGCGCGCGCCGTCGTCGACGACGGCGTTCACCACCTCTTCGGCCGGATTTTCGCTGGTGTTTTTCTGCTCTACGCTTGCCATGCGACCCTCCCGAACTGTAGCCACTCGATGAATTTCGTCCCGTTTGCGGGGGAAAGGGAGGGTACGAGTCGGGTCGGATGGAACGCTAGCGCCGAGGTGTTGGTGAAGATGCCGTCGCCGGGGTCACCCGGCGGGTCTGCATGCGGCGGGCAAACCACGTCGCCGCGGCCGCGAGGAGCAGCAGGAGCGCGAGGCCTGCCAGCACGATCAGCGGGAGGGGGATCGATTGGGCGTTGCCGGGGGCGAGCCGGTCGATGAGGCTCGTCCACAGGCTCTTGTGGCCGCCGCCCGGCGGGCCGCCTCCCCCGAGCGAGGTCGGCGAGGGGCCATTGCCACCGCCGCTCGAAGGGGGCCCGTCGCGGCCTTCCTGATGGATCACGGCGAGAAGGGCTCGCTGAATATCGTCGGTAGCGCTCGAATAGCCCGCGACGTCGGGGTACTGGCTCAGATGCTGGATCGCCTGGGTGTAGCAGGGGATCGCATACGTGCCCGTGAGGTTCGGCTGATGCCTCAACCAATCGTTGACGACGTCCTTCCAGCACTGGCTCGTCGCCTGCAGGGAGGCGGCGGGTGCGGCTGCGGCTCCACCGACGCCGGCAACGAGGAAGACGAGCGCACCGGCGATCGTCGCCAGGAGCACTCTCACGGTTGTCGTCTGTGTCGTCGTCATCCGAAATGAGCCCAGGCACGGCCAACCGCGCCAGGCGGTCTTCCCAGTGTCTCCAACGGTGGTGTTCTCACGGTTTGGTCGATGTAAACCGTTTGTGAATGGGGCTACGGGGCAGTCAGACGATGCTAGCGTCAGCGCCCGTGCGCGCTGCGGGCGAACGCGTCAGCGGTTTGTGGGCAGCGTTCGGCGCCGCCGCGATCTGCTTTTGCGCCGTCTTTTTCGGGGGCGGCCTCGTGGCTGTCGACGCGCCGATCGTCTGGATCGGAGCGCTCGCGCTCCTGCTCGCGGCGCTCCTCGCCGGCTTCGCGCCGGTCCGCATCGACCGCGCCCCCGCCGTCTTTCTCGGGTGTCTCTTCGGTCTCGCCGTCTGGGCGGGCCTGAGCACGATCTGGTCGATCTCGGCGGATCGTTCGTGGGCGTTCACGAACCGAACGCTCGTCTACTCCGCGTTCGCGCTCGTCGGCGTCATCGTCGGCGGGCTCGTGTCGCGTGAGCGACTCGCCCAGGGAGCGGCGCTCCTCGTCGGCGGGGTTGTTGCGTGGGCGCTCGTTGCGAAGTGCGTGCCGGCGCTCTACTCCGACTACGGCCGCCTTGCGCGACTGCGCTCGCCACTCAGCTACTGGAACGAGCTCGCGCTCATTTGCGATGCCGGCGTGCCACTGGCGCTGTGGCTCGGCCGGCGGCGGACCGCGACGAGCGCCGTGCTGCTCTACGGGCTCGTCGTCACGCTCCTCCTCACGTACTCGCGCTTCGGCGTCGCGCTCGCCTGTCTCGCGGCCGCGGCCTGGGTGCTGCTCGACCGCGAGCGCGTCGAAAGCCTCGCCGCCGTTGTGCTCGGCGGCGGCGCTGGCGCCGCGGCGTTCGGGATCGCGCTCGCGCTGCCAGGCATCACGAAGGATGGGCAGCCGCGGTCGGTGCGCGCCCACGACGGCTGGATCTTCGCGCTCGTCCTCGTCGCCGGTGCGGTGCTCGTGTACGTCGCCGCGCGCTTCCTCGCGCGCCATCCTGTCGCGCCGCAGCGGCGCACGCGGGTCGAGCGGGTCGCCGGCGGCGCGGCGCTCGCGCTCGCGCTCGCGGGCCTCGCCGTCAGCATCGCGTTCGCCGGTCACATCTGGAAGGAGTTCACGAACCCCGCGTCGAGCCAGATCACGAACACCGTATGCCACCTCTGTAGCGTGAACTCGAGCAACCGCTGGACGTGGTGGCAGGAGGCCTGGCACGCGTTCACGCGCCACCCCGTCGGCGGCACGGGTGCCGGCACCTTCGAGCTGACGAACCAGATGTTGCGGCGTGCGCCGATCGTGGTGGATGAGCCGCACAACGTGCCGCTCCAGTTCCTGAGCGAGCTGGGCATCGTCGGCTTCGTGCTCTACCTCGGCGCGGCGGCGGCCGCGTTCCGGGGCGTCGTGCGTGTGCGCCGCGACCCGGCCGCGCTCGCGCTCGGGATCGCCGTCGCCGTCTTCTTCGCCCACGCGATCGTCGACAAAGACTGGAACTTCGTCGCGACGTGCGGACCGTTGCTCTTCCTCGCCGGAGCGCTACTCGCGCGGCCTGCAGCGGCCGCGGAGCGCACCGTCCGGCGCCGCCCGCTCGTCGCCATTGCCGCCCTCGCGTTCGCGCTGGCCGGCATCTACTCGCTCGCTGCGCCGTGGCTTGCGCAGCGCGACCTGCCCGCGACCTCGCTCGCGCAGGCCAAGCGCGCTCACTCCTACGACCCGCTCTCCGTGGGCGCGCTGATGGATTGGGCCGCGTACGAGGATGCGGGGGGGCACACGGCGCGCGCGGCGGAGCTCTACCGCGAGGCCGCGGCGCGTGAGCCGGAGAACGCGGAGACGTGGTATGAGCTCGGCCGCTTCTACTTCGATTACAAGGCGTGGCTGCTCTCGTACGAAGCGCTCAACAACTCGTACACATACGACCGCTTCGGGGCGGCGTCGACGCCGTGCGGCCTGCTCGATCAGGCGCGCGCGAAGGCGTATAACTTCACGCCGCCGAAGCTGCTCAAGAAGTGCCCAGGATTACGACGATCTGCGAGCCCCTGAGGGCCGCTGCCCGCAGTCCGTCGACCGGTGCGACGATGCGGATGCCGGTGTCGCGCGCGAGTCGCCGGGCTTCCTTGATCCAGCCGGGCACGTAGAGCACCATCGACCGCGCATAGTCGTGCCGCTGCGCGTTCTCGGCGCCGCCGATGCGGTAGCCGGCGCCTTGCAGCCGCGCCGCCTCGGTCGCCGCCGCTCCTTGCACGTTGTTGCCGTTCAGGACGAGCACGTGCACGCTCGCGCGCGCACGCAGCGGCTGAGACGGGGGTGCCGCGAACTTGGGCGCCCGGATTGTAGACGGGACGACGGGCTGTGCGTGATGCGGCTTGGCGGGAGCAGCCGTCGCCGCGACGGCATGCTTCGGCGCGAGGTGCACGGCACCGATGCCGATCAACGCGGCGAGCTCGACCGTCGCGATCGCGCCGACGACAAGCGTGGCACTGCGCCACGGGAAGCTCGCGGGGATCGGCTCGGCGTGTTGCACGGCGCGAACCGATTCGCGCCGGCGCGCGCTACTCCTGCACGACCCAGGCCCAGGTCCGCGCGAGCCCGTCGTCGAGCGAGTGCTCGGGACGCCAGCCGAGCTCGCGTCCCGCGAGCGAGCTGTCGAGGACGCTCCGCTGCAGCTCGCCGAGCCGCGCCTCTGCGAACGCCGCCTTGCGGGTGACCCCGCTTGCTCCCTGGATCGCGTCGTACAGCTCGACGACCGACGTCTCGACGCTCGTGCCGATGTTGAAGACGCCGCCGCCCTCGTGATCGAGCGCGGCGAGCATCGCGCGCACGGTGTCCGCGACGAACACGTAGTCGCGCGTCTGGCTGCCGTCGCCGTAGATCTTTGGCGTGCCGCCGGCGTGCAGGAGCCCCATGAAGATCGCGACGACCCCGGCCTCGCCGTGCGGCTCCTGGCGTGGGCCGTAGACGTTGGCGAACCGAAGCGAGACGTGCTCGGTGCCGTACAGACGGTTCCACGTCGCGAGGTACTCCTCTCCGCAGAGCTTCGACGTCCCGTAGGGGGCGAGCGGGCGCCGCTCTGCCGACTCCATTGCCGGGCTCGTGCACTCGCCGTAGACTGCGCCGCCGGTCGACGAGAAGACCACCTTGGCGCCGCTGCGCCGGGCCGCCTCGAGGATGCGCACCGTGCCGAGCACGTTCACGTCGGCGTCGAAGTCGGGACGCTCGACCGAAACGCGCACGTCCGCCTGGGCGGCGAGGTGGAAGACGGCCTCCGGCCGCACCGAGTCGAAGACGGCGTCCGGCTCGCGGATATCCGCGACGTGGAGCTCGGCCCCGGCCGCGACCCGCTCGCGCGTGCCCCTCGAGAGGTCGTCGAGCACGTGCACCTCGTCGCCCCGCGCGAGCAGCGCCTCGACGACGTGCGATCCGATGAAGCCTGCCCCCCCGGTGACAACCGCCCGCATGCGCCTCGTATCCTAGGGCTCCATGGGACTGCTGCTCGCGATCGAGGGCATCGACGGCACCGGCAAGGGGACGCAGGCCGTGCGTCTCGCCGAGACGGCTGCCGGGCAAGGCCGCCGCGTCGCCTCGTTCAGCTTCCCCCTCTACGACGACAACCCGTTCAGCCGTGCGGTGGCTGATTATCTGAACGGCGAGTTCGGCACGGCCGACGAGGTCCACCCGGAGCTTGCGGCGCTGCTCTACGCCGGTGACCGCTTCCATGCTCGCCCGCGGATCGTGGCGGCGCTCCAGGAGCACGATCTCGTCGTGTGCGACCGTTACGTCGCGTCGAACCAGGCCCACCAGGGAGCGAAGCTGACGGGCGAGGCGCGTCGCCGTCTGCTCGACTGGCTCGAGGAGGTCGAGTACGGAGAGTTCGCGCTCCCGCGCCCGCAGCTCGTGATCCTGCTCGACGCGCCCGTCGCGCTCGCACGCAGGCTCGTCGGGCGCAAAGCGGCACGCGGCTACACGACGCTCGAGGCCGACATCCACGAAGCCGACGCCGCGCACAGCGGCGCGACCCGTGAGGTGTATCTCGAGCTTGCGGGGCGCGACGGCTGGCAGGTGGTCTCGACTGCGGGTGACGACGGCGCCGCGCGCGACATCGACGACATTGCCGCCGAGATCTGGACCGCTGTGGAGCCGTTGCTCCCGTGACGTTCGCCGCCGTCGCAGAGCAGCACGAGGCGAAGCGCCTGCTGTCCGCCGCGCTCACCGAGGGGCCGGCCCACGCCTATCTGCTGCACGGTCCGCCCGGTGTCGGCAAGCGTGCCGTCGCGCTCCTCTTCGCAGCCGAGCTTCTTGGCGATCACGCGCGTGTCGAGCGGCGCACGCATCCCGATCTGTATGTGCTCGAGCCGGTCGGCGACCAGATCCGGATCGACGACATCCGTACGCTACGCAAGGACCTGCACATGCGGCCGTACGAGGCGTCGCGACGTGTGTATCTGATTCTGGACGCCGACACGATGAACGAGGACGCCGCGGACGCGCTGCTCAAGGATCTCGAGGAGCCACCGTCCTACGCGGTGATCGTGCTGCTCGCGAGCGACCTCGGCCCGTTGCCCGAGACGATCCGCTCGCGCTGCCAGCTCGTTCCGTTCCGCCGTCTGTCCGAGAGCGCTGTGCGTGCGGAGGTCAGGATGCGTGCTCCCGATCTGTCGGAGGAGGAAGCGACGACGATTGCGCGGGTCGCAGCGGGCCGGCTCGATCGTGCCGCGCGACTTCTCGATCCCGCAGCGCAGAAACGGCGCGAAGCGTTGATCGCCGTCGCACGCGCTGTGTATCTCGACCCCGCATTCGACGCCGGCGACGGGGCGCAGGCACTGCTCGAGGGGATCGGTGAGCGCGGGTCGGAGGCAAAGGAGAAGGCCGAGGAGACCGTCGAGCTGCATGAGCTGACCGGGCGGGAGGCCGAGCAGCGCGTGCGCCGCGCGCAACGCGGCGCCGAGCGCGACGAGCTCCTCGCTGCGCTCGAGGAGCTCGAGTGGTGGTATCGCGACCTCGTCGTGCTTGCGGCCGGCGCGGAAGGGGCCGTCGTGCACGTCGACCGCCTCGGAGAGCTCCGTTCCGACGCGACCCGCGAGCGCCTCCAGGGTGCCGAACGGGCCTGCGAGCTCGTCAGGGCCGCCTGGCGGGAGGCCGAGGAGCTCCAGCTCGCAGTGCCGCTCGCGCTCGAGGCGCTCCTTGTCCGCCTGCGGCGCGAGCTTGCCGGACCGCAAGTTTTCGCCCGCTAGCCGAAGTTCCTGCCCACGCGCACAGCGCGGCCGCTCAGGAACTTCGCCAAAAACGCCGAAAGATCCCCCTGAGTGGGTTGCCGGAGTCGGGAACCTCACCCATAGTGTGAAACCAGGCGTGCTCGGGCGGAGCGCGCCCTCGATCTTCGAGCGGGGGAAGAAGATTTGGCCGCAGTTCCGTCCATAGGTCGTGCGAGCCGCGTCGAAGGGGCCGTTGCTCCCGAGGCGGACGCAACGCGCGCGCTCTACGAGCAGTACGCGAACCAGGTCTTCCGCTACTGCCTGCACCAGCTCGGTTCGCGCGAGGAGGCCGAGGACGCGGTGCAGAGCACGTTCCTGAACGCGTTCCGCGGCATCAAGCGCGGCGTCGTGCCCGAACTCGAGGCGGCGTGGCTCTTCAAGATCGCCCATAACGTCTGCCTGTCGCGCCGCCGCTCTGCGTGGCGCCGAGGCCGCATCGAGTCGCCGGCCGACTTCGAGGTCATCGAGGAGCTGACCCCGGCACCGTCGCGCCGCGCGGACGAGCTGATCGGGCTCCAGGACGTTCTCGAGCGGCTGCCGGAGACGCAGCGGCGCGCCATCCTGCTGCGCGAGTGGCAGGGACTCTCATACCGCGAGATCGCAGCGGAGCTCGAGCTCTCGCAGGCGGCGGTCGAAACCTTGATCTTCCGCGCGCGGCGCTCGCTCGCAAGCGGTCTCGAGCAGCCGCCGGAGAAGAAGAAACGCCGCGTCGCCCGGGCGCTCGACTGGAGCAACGTGCTCGCCGGCCTCAAGACGGCACTCATCGGCGGCAGCGTCGCCGCGAAGGTCGCTGCGACCGTCGCGGTCGTGAGCGCGACCACGGTCGTCGCAGCCGAGCCGCTGCAGCACCAGCGTCACCAGGTGACGAACGTGCCCAAGGCGCACACCGCGGCGCGCGCGAGCGCGCACGCAACGGCTCCCGTCCGGCAGACCTCCGCCACTGTCTCGGCGGCAGTGCATCCGGTCTCGCCTGCGCGGCACAAGCAGACGCATGCTTGGCGCCGGCACCGTGGCGCGCGCGCGCACTCGACCGCCCAGCCGTCGGCCGGCCACCGTGACGTGACCGCTCGCGAGGGTGCGCCGTCCGCCTCGACCCTGGCGCCGAGCGAGCCGGTTCAGCAGTCGAAAGCGGACAAACAGGCTGCAAAACGGGCGGATGAGCAACGGGGCAATCAGCAGGGCAATCATGGTCGGCAGAGCGACGCGCACGGCCGGCGACAGGACGCCGGCAACCCGAGCGTCAGTCCTCCGGTCCAGTCCGTCGCGCCGCAGCCTGTGCCGGGGTCGGCCGCGCAGGATTCCAACAGCCGCGGCGGCCACGGCAAGGGGAATGGCGACGGCTGAGCCGTCAAGCTGAGCCGTCAAGAAGCGGGGTCAGACCCCGCTTGCGCGAAGTCTGACCCCGGTTCTACGACTTAGGCCGCGAAGACGAGCTCGTCGCCGAGCTCGAGCTGCAGCCGGTGGAGCGCCTCGGACTCGAGCTGCCGGACGCGCTCGCGCGTCAGGCCCAGCTCCTTGCCGATCGTCTCCAGCGACGCGGACTCGCCACCGAAGCCGAAGCGGAGCTCGATGATCCGGCGCTGGCGCTCGGGCAGGTCGGCAACCGCGCGCTGGATGCGCTGGCGCCGGACAGCGTCGACCGCCTCTTCGGCCGGGTCGACCGAGGACTCGTCGGCGAACAGGTCGCCGAGCTCGGAGTCGCCGTCGGAGCCGAGGCCCTGGTTCAGCGAGATCGAGTCGACCGCGTCGAGCGCCTCGACGACGTGCTCAGGCTTGAGGCGCGTGGCCTCGGCCAGCTCGTCGATCGTGGCCTCGCGGCCATGCTTCGCCTGGAGCTCCGCCGAGGCGCGGTTCAGCTTGATGCGCCGCTCCTGGACGTGCACCGGGATCCGGATCGTCTTCGACTGGTTCGCGACCGCGCGCTGGCAGGCCTGACGGATCCACCAGGTCGCGTAGGTCGAGAACTTGTAGCCCTTCCGCCAGTCGAACTTCTCTGCGGCGCGGTTCAGGCCGATGACGCCCTCCTGGATGAGGTCCAGCAGAGGAACGTCATGACCCTGGTAGCGCTTCGCGATCGAGACGACGAGACGGAGGTTCGAATTGATCATCCGCTCCTTCGCAGCAGCGTCGCCGCGCTCGATGCGCTTCGCCAGAAACACTTCGTCGGCCGCGGTCAGCAGCTTGTGCCGGCCGGCCGAGTCCATGAAGAGCTGGAGGGGATCGAGGGTGCCGCCCGACGAGGCCGTATAGGAGCCGGCCTTCGTGGGTGCTTCGGCGCGCACGATGACGTCGCGCTCTTCGAGCGCGGTCCTCAGCGCAGCAAGCTCGTCCTCGGGGAGCTCGTGCTCATCGGAAAACGCCACGAGCTCCTTCTCGTCGATGAAGCCGCGCTCGGCGGACTCCTCGACGAGGCGCTCGGCAGGCGTGAGGTCGTGCAGATGAATCGTGTCGCTCAGTTGAATCCCTTTCGTCGTGGTGGGGCCGCGTGCGGCGCGGCCTCCTTGGCGCCCGGTGCGCGGAGTTACCCGCGATGGTCGGTCGCCCTGTGTGAATTATAGAACGGGACCGCGCTCAAGTCCATTCCCAGAAGTGCAAATTTGCGATTCCCTAACACTCCATAACACCTGCTCCTCGGGGGTTTTCGTCCTCCAGTCGGCCGCGGTAGAATGGGTGCTGCGCCGACGTAGCTCAGCTGGTAGAGCACATCACTCGTAATGATGGGGTCCGCGGTTCGAATCCGCGCGTCGGCTTCAGCATTTCTGACGGTTTCGTGTTCCCATACGTAAGCGGGCCGAAACGAGCCAGAAACACGTAGTTAGAAACGGGTTCAGGAGGCGGCGGCCCGGCGGGGGCGCCCGGCGCGGGCCTTTCCATTGCCTTTCGAGGCGATTTCGGCCGTCAGGGCCGTGTCGAGCTCGAGCGTGGCCGGGGCCCGGAGACCTGTCGCTTTGACCGGGACCGCGCAGTAGGGGCAGGCCTGCCAGAGGGGCTCGAGCGGCGCCTTGCAGGCCTGGCAGGGCTTCTTCAGCCGGGTCGTGCAGACCGGGCAGATGAGGAAGGCGGCGTCGACGGCCGTCCGGCAGAGCGGGCACTGCGGCTCCCGCCGCTCGAGGCGAGTCTCGAGCGCTCGGAGCTCGATCCCGCGGGCCCGGGCCTCCTCGAGGGTCTCCGGCGGCCGGAAGAGCAGGTACGCGAGCGGGCCAACGACCGGGAAGAGACCCAGGAGGGTCGCCGTCCAGACGAGCACGAGATCGTCGATCCGCCGCTTCGCGTCGCGGTGCGTCCAGAAGGCGCAGCCGAGCCAAAGTAGGACAACGCAGAAGAGCGCGAGATCGCGCGCCACCGTGAAGGCGGTCGAATGGAAAACAGCCGACAGTGACCCGAGCATGCGACCTCCCTCATTGCCGGGGGTGCGACCGAACAAACACAACGAACACGAAATTAACAACGCAGCCGCTACCGTCTCTGCGTGTTCCGGGGGGTCGGTGCGGTAGTCCTCGCAGCGCTTGCGCTGGTCGTCGCTGCGCCGGCGCAGGCGTCGCATGGTGCGGAGTTCGGCATCCAGGACGACGCGTGGCTCATGTACGGGCCGGGGACGTTGCCGCAGCGTCTGACGACGCTCGAGAACCTCGGTGTCGGTGTCGTGCGGTTCACGCTCCGCTGGGATCAGGTCGCTGCGCAGAAGCCGGCCAACCAGCGCAGCCCCTCCGCATACGACTGGGGCGCCTACGGCGACGTGCTCGATGCACTGCACGCGCAGGGCATCCGCACACTCGTGACGCTCTACGGCTCGCCGCGCTGGGCGAACGGCGGCGGTTCTCCCGCAAGCCTGCCCTCCACTGGGTTTGGAGACTTCGCCTACGCCGCCGCTCTGCGCTTCCCCTGGGTGCACATGTGGACCGCGTGGAACGAGCCGAACAGCCGGACGTTCTCGGTGCCCGTCTCGCCCAGCCTCTACGTTCAGCGAGTCCTCAATCCAGCGTTCGCGTCGCTTCACGAAGCGTCCGCGGCGAACCGCGTTGCCGGCGGTGTGACGTCGCCACGCAAGACACCGTCGGGAATGTCTCCACTCGCGTTCATGCAGGGCATGTACACGGCGCACGCTCGGCTCGACGCGTACGCGCAGAATCCTTACCCCGTTGGCCGCGGCGAGACTCCGACCCATGCGACGTGCTCGACCTGCGGCTATTTCACGATGGCCCTGCTCCCGACGATCCGCGCCGACGTGACGCGCTACTTCGGCGCCAAGCCGCTTTGGCTGACCGAGTACGGCTACCAGACGAACCCGCCCGACCGGCTGCTCGGTGTCTCCTATGCGCTGCAGGCCGCCTACCTGGGCCAAGCCGACCTCCGCGTCTGGCAGCAGAGCGGCGTTACTGTGCTGATCCACTTTCTCGTTCGCGACGAGCCCAGCATCGGCGGCTGGCAGAGCGGCCCCTTCACGGCGGGCGGCGTTGCGAAGCCCGCCTACCACGCCTTCGCGCTGCCGTTCGTCCAGATCTCGCGGCACGGCGCGAGCGCCGCCTTGTGGGGCCAGGTGCGCCCGGGTGCCGGCCCCCGCGCGTACGTCGTCCAGCGCTTGGTCGGCTCTGCGTGGCGCGCCGTCGGCGGAACGGCGAAGACGGGCGCCGGTGGAACCTTCACCCGAACGGTCGCGCTTCCGCGCGGCGCGCGCGTGCGCCTCTGGGCTCCCTCAATCGGCTGGGCAAGCCCGCCGCTCACGTTGTCCTAGAGAATCGAGCGGGTGGACACCGCGCTTCGCATCGTGCATCTGCTCGCCGCGATCGTCTGGGTCGGCGGGACGATCGCGCTCGTCTTCGTCGCCGTCCCGCCGGTACAGCGGCTCGAGGGCGAGGCGCGTGCACAGGTCCTCCGCGAGTTCGGCCGGCGCTGGCGGCCGATCGGCTGGAGCGCCCTCGGCATCGCGATCGTCACGGGCGCGATCCTCGCCTCCCGTGCGGGCGCCTTCGACACGACCCCGACGAGGTTCGACTGGGTGCTCGCGGTCAAGGGCGCATGCGTCGGCCTGCTCGTCGCCGGCGCCTACCTCCACGACTACGTCCTCGGCCCAGGCCTCGCCCGCCAGATAAAAGACGGCCGCCCGCAGTCGCTTCGGCGGGTTCTGACGGCGATCGGCCGCGCCAACCTCCTCCTCACGGTCGCGATCCCGATTCTCGGCGTGCTGCTCAGCGGGTTTCTGCACGACTGAGAGCGCAACAATGGGGTCGAGTTGCTGGACGACGCCGACCTCGACGCGCTCGTCGCCCTTCGCCGCGCGCGGCGGCGGCGGCGGCCGCACCGCCATTTTGTGCAGGTCACCCTCATCGGCGTGCTCGCCGTGATCGTCGCGACACTCGCGGGTGCGGCGCTGACAGGCCGCGCGCTTGTTTTCGGGGCCTGTGACCTCAAGTCGCTGCGGCCGGTGTCGCTCGGCTCGAACTCGTTCCTCTATGCCGCCGACGGCAGCTTGCTCGGCGTCATCCCGTCGAGCACGAACCGGCAGCCGCTGCGCCTCGACAAGATGTCGCCCTGGCTGCCGGAGGCGACGGTGGCAATCGAGGATGCGCGCTTCTGGGAGCACGGCGCGCTCGACTATCAGGGCATCGCACGTGCGCTCTTCAAGAACGTGACGGCCGGTCGCATCGTGCAGGGCGGCTCGACGATCACGCAGCAGCTCGTCCGCAACCTCTACATCGGCAAAGCCGACCGCACGCTCTCGCGCAAGCTGAAAGAGGCATGCCTCGCGGAGAAGCTCGCAGGCATCTGGTCGAAGAAGCAGATCCTCGCCGCGTACCTGAACGAGGTGTTCTATGGGCAGCACGCCTACGGCGCGCAGGCAGGCGCGCAGACGTTCTACTCGACGAGCGCGAGGTCGTTGACGCTGCCGGAGGCGGCGCTCCTGGCCGGCCTGCCGCAGGCGCCCTCGCTCTACGACCCGCTGCAACACGCGGGCGATGCGCTCGCACGCCGCAACGAGGTGCTGCAGGCGATGCTGACGCACGGGTACATCACGCAGGAGGAGTTCAGCAACTCTGTGGCGGCACCCCTCGGACTCAAGCCGGGGACGCTGTACAGCGCGCAGCGCCACCCGAACTTCTTCGGTTGGGCGACGCAGCAGCTCGTTCAGCGCTTCGGCGAGCGCCGCGTCGAGGCAGGAGGCCTTCAGGTGCGCACGACGCTCGACCCTCGCATGCAGAACGAGGCACGAGCCGCGGCCGCGAGCGTCCTGCGCGTGAAGACCGACCCGGCCGCGGCCCTCGTCGCGATCGATCCGCGTACGGGCGAGGTGAAGGCAATGGTCTCCTACCTGCCCGACGGGCGGCAGCTGAAGTTCAATCTCGCCTCGCAGTCCGGCCGGACCGCGGGCAGCGCCTTCAAGCCATTTACGCTCGCGACGGCGATCGACCAGGGCGACTCTGTCTACAGCGCGTTCTCCGGACCGTCGCAGCTGACGATCACCGATCCCAAGTGCTCGTTCAACGGCGTGCCGTGGACGGTGCACAACTACGCGGACGAGTCGGGCGGCTACATGGATCTGCTCGACGCGACCGCTTACTCGGTGAACACGATCTTCGCGCAGCTCGTCGACATTGTCGGACCGGAGAACGTCGCCGCGACCGCGCACAAGATGGGCATTACGACGCCCTTGCAGCCGGTGTGCTCGATCACGCTCGGCACGCAGGCGGTGAACCCGCTCGAGATGACGAGCGGGTACGCGACGCTCGCCGCGCGCGGCGTCTACCGCGCGCCGCAGGCGTTCGACCTCGCGCGCGGCCCTGGCGGCGACGTGATCGGCGGGCTCAGCGGGCCCGGCGTGCAGGCGATTCCGCAGAACACCGCCGATCTCGTCACGTACGCACTCGAGGGCGTCGTCTCGCACGGCACAGGCACCGCGGCGTACTTCGGCCGTCCCGCCGCCGGCAAGACCGGCACCGCGGAGAACTACGCGGACGCGTGGTTCTGCGGTTACGTGCCGCAGCTCGCCGCGTGCGTGTGGGTCGGCTACCCGAAGGCGGAGATCCCGCTCTTGAACGTCGAGGGCTGGGGCGCCGTGTTCGGCGGCTCGCTGCCGGCGATGATCTGGAATCGCTTCATGTCGGAGGCGGTCAAAAAGCTGCCCGTCCTGGACTTCACCTATCCGCAGTTCACGGGTCACACCGTCTCGTCGCCCTACTCGTACATCCCCACGACGACGACGGGCGCCACGACGACCACGCCCCAGGCTGTCGCTCCCGGCCCGCAGCCGCCGAACCGCAAGCCGGCCCCCCCGACGTCGCCGCAGCCGCAGCCGCAGCCGCTGCCACCGCCGACGACGACGAGCGGTGGCAACCCCCAGTAAATCGTGGGGGAACCCATGGTTCCCCCACGCGCCCCCTCCTCGTCCGTCGCAACGTGTGAGCGTGCGTGCGCTGCGGCGAGAGCGCGGTCTCGCCTTCGCGCGCGGGAGGCCGCTGCGCGGCGCCTTAGCCTCCGGCCTCGGCCGCGCGTGTTCTCAGATTTGCCACAGACCGTCGGCGATGACCGGTACGCGCTTGCCCTTGGCGTTGATGCCGGTTACTGCGAGGTCGGGGCCGCCGATCATCACGTCGAGGTGGACGTCGGAGCGGTTGAGCCCGCGAGCGCCGTTTGTGCGCGTGCCTCCGAAGCCGGAGCCAAACGCGATGTGCGCGGCGGCGTTCTCGTCGTAGAGCGTGTGGAAGTAGGTGCGGCCGCTTTGGCCGATGCGCGAGGTCGCGTCGACGAGAGCGACCTCGCCAAGCCGGCGACCGTGGCCGGTCGGGTCGCTGTCGATGTACGCCGCGACGAAGTCACGATCCTTCCGGTTGCTCGCGTCGAGTCGGACGAGCTTGCCACCGCGGAACTCGCCGCGCAGTCCCTCGATCAGTCGACCCTGGAACGAGAGTGGGAACGTGCATGCGAAGGTTCCGTTCGTCGCTGCCGCGTCGGGGCTCGTAAATGTTTCCTCGGTCGGCATATTCGGCGTGATCTTCACGCCCGACTGCGTCTCCTCCTGGCCGCCCAGCCAGCGCGTGCCCGATGCAAGACCGACGTCGAGCGCGGTACCCGGTCCGCGCAACTCGAGCGCCGTGAGGCCGAGCGTCGTCAGCTTCGCGGCGCGGCGGGCAAGCGCGCGGGTGTGCCTGAGCCAGCCGGTCGAGCCTTTGCCGTCCTCGTCGGTGAGCCGGCAGAACCAGAGGAAGTCCTGCGCGAGCCGGCGCTTCCCTTCGAGCGGCGACAGGTCGGGATACACCTGTCCCGCCCAGAAGTCCGTTGGCCAGCCGGCGCCCGTCCAGCGGGCCTGCATGTCGAGGTTCGCGCGGCGGAACGCCTTCGACTGCTCGGCCGCGCGCGAGAAGTCGAGGCCGATCTTCTTCGGTGCGATCCCGTCGAGGTATCCGGGCTCGCTGTCGCCCGTGATCGCGGCGCGCGCGGCAGACGGCTTGGCGAGCTCTTGCATGCGGCGCTTGGCCCAGGGCGAGAGTGCACCGAGCGCCTCGTTGCGACCGTTCAGCAACCGTGCGCGGGTCACGAGCGGGTCGTGGTACTGCAACTCGACGATCGTGGCGCCGGCCCGATAGCCGGCCGCGACGACCTCGACCGCAAGTTCGCGGTGTGCCGGCTCCGCCTGGACGACGAGCGTGTCGCCCGTCCCGACGCCGAGCCCGGCCTTGACGATGGCGTCTGCGTACCGCCGGAGCTGCGCCGGCTCGAGGATCCGTCCCCCCTCAGTCACGGGCGGGAGGCTAGCTGCTGGGTCAGCTGGCCGTAGCGGCAACTTCGCGCGAGAGCACGACCGTGTACGCGTCCTGGATCGTCGGGAACCAGGGCGGCGGCAGATACACGAGCGTGCTGTCGTATTGGTACACGCGGGAGTTGAAGAGACCCATCGAGCCGCCGCCGTAGGTTGCGGTCGATCCGGTGAAGGTTGCCGAGGTGAGCTTGAAGTTGCCGACGTAGTCCGGCTCGCTCTGCCCCGTCTGCGGGTCGAATCCGTACGACCGCCACGTCCCGCTCTGCGCGATTGTCGCGGCACGCCAGTTGAGCGTCGTCGGCACCCATTGCGCCACGATCAGGCTGTGTGCGGCCACGAGGCCGAGCACGTCGTCGCCGTCCTGCGCGTAGCTGAGATTGCCGCCGATGTAGATGTCGCTCGCCGGGCCGATCGTCACGCGGCCGTTGACGACGCCGGACACGATCACCGGCTGGCCCGTGTAGATCGCGCCATTGTTCGGGATGTTCAGCGGCGTGCCGGCGCCGCAGATCGGTGCTGCGTCGCCGATCGGCTTGCCCGAGGCTCGATCGAGTGAACGCGCGTCTAGAGCACTGCCGAGCGTGCTTGCTCGACCGATTCGTGCACGGCGAAGTGCCGGTCGAGACCGGAGATCTCGAGCGCACGCCGCGTCTCGAGACCGGGCGCCGCGAGCAGGAAGCTCTTCCGGTTCGGCAGCCGCGTGCGCGCCTCGATCAGCACGCCGAGCGCGGTCGAGTCGATGAACTTCACGTCGCTCAGGTCGACGATCAGCCGCTCCGGGCTCTCAGCACAGCACGCGAGAAGCGCCTCACGCACGCTGTTCGCGTTGTAGAGGTCGAGCTCGCCGGCCAGGCTGACGACGACGAAGCCGTCGGTCCGCTCGATGCCCGCGACGGGATCCTCGCGGATCCCCGCCGTTTCGTCGCTGCCCTCGGCCACGACGAAGATTCAAGCAGAATGGGCAACGGCATGGAGGTCGCCGAAGTCGCAGCGAGAGCGGCGGGAGAAAACTTCCCGGTGAGCTCGGTCCTGTTCCCGCGCGCGTTGCGCCCGCACGTGCGCGCGCTCTATTGCTACGCGCGGCTCGTCGACGAGCTTGGCGATGCGTTCGACGGCGATCGCCTCGCCGCGCTCGATGAGCTCGAGGCGCAGGTCGTGTTGACGTTCGAGGGCGAGCCGAGCTGGCCGGTGCTGCTGAACGTCCAGCCGACGGTGCGCGAGTTCGATCTGCCCCGCGAGCCGTTCCTCCGCCTGATCGAGGCGAACCGGATGGATCAGCGCGCCGCCGACTATGAGCGGTGGGACGACGTCAAGCAGTACTGCGTGCACTCGGCCGATCCGTGCGGCCGGCTCGTGCTCGGCGTGCTCCGCCGGCTCGACGAGCCGGAGCTCGTCGCGGCGAGCGACTCCGTGTGCACCGGGTTGCAGCTCGTCAACTTTCTCCAGGATGTGCCGCGCGATCTCGAGCTCGGCCGGATCTATCTGCCGGCCGAGGACCTCCGCCGCTTCGGTTCCCCGGCGCTCGATCGTCCGAGCGAGGAACTGCGCTCGTTGCTCCGCTTCGAAGCGGAGCGTGCGTCGATGCTCCTCCGCGCGGGCGACGTGCTCCGTTCCCGCATCGGCGGCCGCCTCGGGCGTGCTGTCGGACTCTTTGCGCGCGGTGGGCTGGCGGCGCTCGACGCGCTCGAGTCGGCGGACTGGGATCTGTTCACCCAGCGTCCGAAGCCGTCGCGTGCGCGCCTCGCGCGTGAGGCAGCGATCGTGCTCGTGAAATGACCGCGATCGATCAGGCCTATGCCGAGGTGCAGCGGGTCACGCGTGCGCGGGCGAAGAACTTCGCGTACGGGATCATGGTGCTGCCGCGCGAGAAGCGGCGCGCGATCGCCGCGATCTACGCCTTCGCACGCGAGGTCGACGACATCGCGGACGGAGAGGCGGCAGCCGATGAGAAACGCGCGTTGCTCGAGTCGTTGCGCGCACGGCTCGACGAGCCTCCGAGGGATTCGACCTTCATCGCGCTCGCCGATGCGCGCGAGCGCTTCGCGATCCCGCGCGAGCCGTTCGCTGCGCTCGTCGACGGCGGCCTGCAGGATCTCGACTGCGCACGCTACGCGACTTTCGACGAGCTTCGGGGCTACTGCGAGCAGGTGGCGGGCGCTGTCGGCGTCGCGTGCGTCGCGGTCTACGGCTGCGACGACGTCGAGCGCGCGATGACGCTCGGGATCGCGCTGCAGCTGATCAACATCATGCGTGACGTCGCCGAAGACCTGACACTCGGCCGCGTGTACCTGCCGCAGGACGAGCTCGACCGCTTCGACGTGCACTCGGTGGAACGCGTGACCCCGGAGTGGCAGGCGTTCATGGCGTTCCAGGCGCAGCGTGCGCGGGTGCATCTCGACGAAGGGCTCCACCTGCTCGATTCGCTCGACCGGCGGAGCGCCCTCTGCGTCTCGACGTTTGCGGGTCTCTACAGCGGCCAGCTCGACCGCATGGAGGCGAACGGCTTCGACGTCTTCGACGGGTCGTGCCGGCTCTCGACGCCCGCGAAGCTTGCGGTCGTCGCCCGGGGCTTGCTCAGATGAAGATCGCCGTCGTGGGCGGCGGGCTTGCGGGCCTCGCGGCCGCCCTCGACCTCGTCGACGCAGGCGTCGACGTGACGGTGCACGAGGCGCGGCCGACACTCGGCGGCGCGGTGCAGACGCTGCCGGAACGCGAGGGCGATCCCGAGCCGCCGCCCGACAACGGGCAGCACATCGCGCTCGGCTGTTTCACCGAGTACCTGCGCTTCCTCGACCGCGTCGGCGAGGGCGATTCGTATCTGCGCACGCGACTCGCGCTGCCGGTGCTCGCCGAGGACGGTGCGCGCTCCGACATCAAGCCGAGCCTGCCGGCGCTCCTCTCCTACGCGCACGTGCCGCTGCGCGATCGTCTCCGCATTCCGGTCGTCACCGCTCGGTGCCGCAAGGCACGGTCGCGGCCCGGCGAGACGTTCGGCTCGGTCCTCCGGCGGCTCGGCGCGAGCGACGCGGCCGTCGAGCGCTTCTGGGACGTCTTCATCCGGCCGGCGCTCAATCTTCGTGCGGACGAGGTCGACGCCGAGGCCGGCCTCTTCACGGTTAGGACCGCCCTGCTTGGCCCGCGCAGCAACGCCGACCTCGTGTTGCCGCGGAAGCCGCTCGGGTTGATGCACGGCACCGCTGCGGCGCGCGTGCTCGGCGACCGGGTGCGGCTCGAGGATCGCGTGGAGTCGCTTGAGGACCTCGATGCCGACGCGATCGTGCTCGCCGTGCCGCCGCGGGAGAGCGCACGCCTGCTCGGCGAAGACGCGCCTGACTTCGAGTACTCGCCGATCGTCAGCGTGCACCTCTGGTTCGACCGGCGGCTGCTGACGACGCCGCTCGCGGCGCTGCTCGGCTCCGACGCGCACTGGGTCTTCGACCGGGGCACGCTCACCGGTCACGAGCCAGAGCGTGGGCAGTACCTCACCGTCGTCTCGAGCGGCGTGCCCGAGCTGCTCGAGGTGCGCGGCCGCGAGCTCGTCGACCGCATCGCCGCCCAGTTGACCGAGCGGCTCGGCGTCGCCGAGCTCTTGTGGTCGCGCGTCAGTCGCGAGCCGTACGCGACGATCGCGCTTCGCCCCGGCGTGACTCGGCCCGGCGTCGAGACGAGCCGACCGGGCGTCGCGCGCGCCGGCACGTGGACCGAGACCGGCTGGCCCGCGACGATGGAGAGCGCGGTGCGCAGCGGTCGCGCCGCCGCGCGTTATGTGTTGAGCAAGACAACTGCGACAGTTACGGCGTGACCGCAATGGCAGAGCTGACTGCGCTGGATCGCGCGATCGACCGCGGCACGCGCCGCCTGCTCGAGCTGCAACGGCCCGGCGGCATCTGGGTCGGCGAGCTCGAGTCGAACGTGACGATGACGGCGCAGCACCTCTTCTGGAACCACGTACTCGGCCTGCGCACGCCGGACCTCGACCGGCGGATCGCGAACGAGCTGATGGCGCGCATGCGCGACGACGGAACGTGGTCGATCTGGTTCGAAGGGCCCGCCGACCTTTCGACCTCGATCGAGGCCTACGTCGCGCTGCGCATGTGCGGCGTCGACCCAGGCGGGAAGGCGCTCGCGTACATCCGGCGCGAAGGCGGTATCCCGAAGAGCCGCCTCTTTACGAAATGCTTTCTCGCGCTCATTGGTCAGTGGCCGTGGCAGCGGATGGTTCCGATCCCGCCGGAGCTCGTGCTGCTACCGCCGTGGTCGCCGTTCTCGATCTACAACTTCGCGTGCTGGGCGCGTCAGACGTTCGTCGCGCTCGCGGTCGCGCAGTCACTGCGCCCCGTGCGCCATGCCGACGTCGATCTGTCGGCGATCGGCGCGATTCCGGGGCGAACGCGGCCTGCGCGCCGCCCGAATGCCCTGCGCCGTCATGCGCTGCGCACGGCGGAGCAGTGGATCCGCGAACGCCAGGAGGCGGACGGCTCATGGGGCGGCATCCAGCCGCCGTGGGTCTGGGCGATCGTCGCTCTGACCGCGCTCGGGCACGGTTTCGAGGACGACACGCTCCGCAAGGCAGTCGAGGGTTGGCAGGGATTCATGATCGAGGACGGCGACCGCCTGCGTCCCGAAGCGTGCCAGTCGCCGGTGTGGGACACCGGGCTCGCGGTGCTCGCGCTCCGCGCGTGCGGCGTACCTGCCGACCATCCACAGCTCGCGGCCGCAGGCACGTATCTGCTCGGCCAGGAAGTGACGGTCAAAGGCGACTGGGCGATCCGTGCGCCGAAGCTCGCGCCCGGCGGCTGGGCATTCGAATACGAGAACGACGTCTATCCCGACACAGACGACGCCGCGGTCATCTCGCTTGCGCTCCGGGAGCTCGACCTCGGCGACAAGGCGGTCGGGCGCGCACTCGATTGGCTGGTGGGCATGCAGTCGCGGAGCGGCGGCTGGGGCGCGTTCGACGTCGACAACCAGGCCATGTGGCTCTACAAGATCCCGTTCTGCGACTTCGGCAAGGTCACCGACGAGCCGAGCGCCGATGTCACCGCGCACGCGCTGGAGGTGCTCGGACGGGAGGAGTACCCGGAGGCGACTGCGCGCGGCGTCGCGTGGCTTCTGGCCGAGCAGGAGCAGGACGGCTCGTGGTTCGGCCGCTGGGGCGTCAACCACCTGTACGGCACGGGCGCAGCGCTGCCGGCCCTGGAAGCGTGCGGCATCCCGTCCGACCACCCAGCGATGCGTCGCGGCGTCGCGTGGCTCGATTCGGTGCAGCAGGAGCACGGCGGCTTCGGCGAGGACATCCGCTCCTACGCCGATCCGGCGTGGCGCGGGCGAGCGCCCTTCGCCGCGCCGTCGCAGACCGCCTGGGCGCTCCTCGGCTACGTGGCCGCAGGAAACGCTGAGATTGGAAACGCACGGAGAGCAGCGGATTATCTTTGCGCTGTCCAGCGCGAAGACGGCGACTGGGACGAGCCGCACTTCACGGGGACCGGTTTCCCCCTCGATTTCATGATCCGCTACCACCTCTACCGCATCAGCTTCCCGTTGCTCGCACTCGGTCGAATGAGAGAGAGGCTTTCTGCATGAAGTTCCCCCTGCAGTCCACGGTGACGATCGGCAAGTACGTCGCGACGCAGCAGCGCAGGGGGGAGCGGTATCCGCTCGTGCTGATGCTCGAGCCGACGCTTGCGTGCAACATCGCGTGCATCGGCTGCGGGAAGATCCGCGAGTACGAGTCGAACCGTGCGCGCCTCACCGTCGAGGAGTGTCATCGACTCCGGGTCTCCAGTGCCCCGCTCCGGTCGTCTCGATCTGCGGCGGCGAGCCGCTCGTCTACAAGGGGATCGAAGAGGTCGCCGGCGGCGATGCTCGAGATGGGCAAGACGGTCGAGTTGTGCACGAATGCGTTGCGGCTCGAGCAGTGTCCTCGACTGGTTCGAGCCGTCGGCGCGAATGACGTTCGTCGTCCACCTCGACGGCATGCGCGAGATCCACGATTACGTCTGCGACTACCCGGGTCTCTGGGAGATCGCCGTCGACGCGATCAAGACCGCACGGGCGAGAGGTTTTCGCGTCACGACCAACACGACGATCTTCAAGGAGACCGAGGTCGAGGACGTGATCGAGATGATGCGCTACCTCACCGACGAGGTGGGCATCGACGGCATGCTCATCGCTCCGGGGTACCAGTACTCCCAGATCGATCCGGCGCTGACGATGACGCGCGCCGGAGCACGAGGAGAAGTTCCGCGCCATCCGCGCGGCGGTACGCAAGCACGGCTACCGCTGGATCGCCACGCCGATCTACCAGGACTTCCTCACCGGCGCGCGCAAGCTGTCGTGTGCGCCGTGGGGCTCGATCACGCGCAACCCGTACGGCTGGAAGGGCCCGTGCTACCTGCTCACCGACGGCATCTTCCCGACGTACGAAGCGCTGCTCGAAGGCATGGAGTGGGAGGCCTACGGCCCGGGCAACGATCCCGCGCTGCGAGCACTGCGGCATCCACTCCGGCTTCGAGCCGTCGGCGGCGTTCGAGTCGTCGAAGCAGTCTCAAGGAGACCGTCCGGAGCATGGCGTGGACGCTGACGGGCTGACGTTCGCCTGCGCGACGACTGCGGAGGAGCGCGTCGCGAAGCGCGCCGGGCTCAACGCTGCACGCGTGGGCGTGCACGTTGCGAACGGCGTGCCGAAGGGGCGGCTCGTCTCGTTCGGGCTCGCGGGCGCGCTGCGCGACGGATTGGGAGTTGGTGCGGTCCTGGACGCCACTCGTGTCGTGGACGAGCACGGCGCAACGTTGTGGGAAGGCGGGCCGCTCGGAGTTCCGGGCGCGCGCGAGGCGATCGTGCTCGGCTCCGATGTCCTCGTGCACGACTCACTCGAGCGCAGACGCCTGCACTTGTCGAGCGGCGCCGACGCGGTCGACATGGAGAGCGGAGTGCTCGCCCGAAGCGGCCGGCTCGCCGGCGTCGTGCGCGTCATCTCCGATGACGTCACGAGCGCGATCGAAGGCGTCGATACGACCGTGCGTCCCGATGGGAGCACGGATGCGCTCGGTTTGCTGCGGTGGCTCGGCGCGAAGCGCACCGACGGGGTGCGCTCGGTGTTCGGTGCCATCGTCGCGCTCAAAGCGCTCGAAAAGGCCGTCGCGTGAGCGGCCGCGTCTTGCTTGCGGCACCGCGTTCCTTCTGTGCCGGGGTCGATCGCGCGATCGAGATCGTCGAACGTCTGCTCGAGCAGCACGGCGCGCCCGTCTACGTTCGCCATCAGATCGTCCACAACGAGAACGTCGTACGGCGGCTCGAAGGCCTCGGCGCCGTCTTCGTCGAGGACGAGTCGGAGATTCCCGCGGGCGAGATCTGCGTCCTCTCCGCGCACGGCGTCGCGCCCTCCGTGAAGGAGGGTGCGGAGGAGCGGGGACTGCGTGTCGTCGACGCGACCTGCCCGCTCGTGAACAAGGTGCATGCCGAAGCGCGCCGCTACGCCGACAGCGGCCACCTCGTCGCGCTCGTCGGCCACGCAAACCACGTCGAGGTGATCGGCACGCTCGGCGAGCGCCCCGATTCCACCGTCGTCATCGAGTCCGCGGAGCAGGCGCGGGCACTCGTGACCGACAAGCCGATCGCCGTGATCACGCAAACGACGCTTTCGCTCGATGACGTGGCACCGATCGTCGACGCGCTCGAGGCGAGCCAGGGCGAGCTGCGCCGGCCGCATGCCGACGACATCTGTTACGCGACCCAGAACCGCCAGGACGCGGTGAAGGCGATGGTGGCCGAGGGCGCGACGCTGATCCTCGTGATCGGCTCCGAGACGAGCTCGAATGCACAGCGTCTCGTCGAGGTGGCGCGCAGCGGGGGCGCGGAGGCGACGTTGATCGGCGGCGAGGAGCGGCTCGGCGACGAGCTGATCGCCGGGCACGAGACGATCGGCCTGACCGCGGGAGCCTCGACCCCTGAGCAGCTCGTGCAGTCGGTCGCGCGCGATCTCTCCGAGCGCGGCTACCCAACGCTCGAGGAGATCACCGTCGCACGGGAGCACGTTCACTTCCGACTGCCGAGGGAGGTCGCACGCGCATGACGAGCATCGAAGTCCCGTACTCGATCGCGGCGGCGCTGCCGACGCTGTCGGTGATGGACATCACGAACGAGGTTGCGCAGAGCGTTGCGCGCTCCGAGCGGCGTGACGGCATCGCCTACATCTGCGCGACTCACGGCCTGTCGCTCGTCCGAGTGCAAGAGCGCGAAACGGGCTTCTTCGAGGACCTCGAGTGCCTGCTCGAGCGTGTCGTTCCGGGCGATGCCCCCTCGCGCGAACGCCTCGTGCATGCCCTGCTCGGCTCTCGGACCGAGCAGGTGCCGTTCAAGGGGGGCGACCTCTGCCTCGGCCAGTGGCAGCGCATCATGCTCTTCTCGCTCGATGCCGAGCATCGCACCGACTGGTCCTTAACGCTGGTCGGCTGACGCCGACCAGCGTGTGGAGAAGGAACTCCGCGCGCCGGAGAGCGCGGTCTCCGGCGCGCTCCGTGCTCTTTCGCGGCCGGCGCTTTGGATGGGTTGGCTACCCCGGTCGGCCGGTGGTGGCTCCGCCATCCCCGGCCGACTGAACTCGGTCTTCGCTAACGCTTCGCGTTAGCTCCGCCTGTTGGGCCGCAGGTTCGCCGAGGCGGGTAACGTCTTTCACGATGCTCGTGCTCACACGCGCCCAGGTGGAAGAACTGCTCGACCTCGATGAGCTCATGGGCGCGCTTGCGTGGGCGCACGAGGAGCTCTCGTCCGGCGCGACGTCGATGCCGCCACGGATTGCGGCGATGACGGCCAAGGGACTGCTCGGCGCGATGCCGGCGTACCTGCCGTCCGCAGGTCTCGGCTGCAAGCTCGTGACGCTCTTCCCGCACAACACCGACCGCCCGTCGCACCAGGCGGCGATCGTGTTGTTCGATCCGGAGAACGGCTCGCCGATCGCGCTGATGGACGGGACCTACATCACTGCGACGCGCACGGCCGCTGCGGCAGCACTCGCCGCGCGCTTGCTCGCAAGAGCCGATGCCAAGATCCTCGCGATCATCGGCACGGGCGTGCAGGCGCGCACGCATGCGCGCGCGTTCGCGCTGGTGCGCGACTGGGCGGAGATCCGGATCGCCGGCCGCGACCGCGAGAAGACCACCGCGCTTGCCGCAGAGCTCGGCGCGCGCGCGACCTCCTTCGAGGATGCCGTCCGCGGAGCTGATGTCGTTGCGGCCGCCACGCACTCCGCCGAGCCCGTCGTCCGTGCCGAATGGGTGGCCCCTGGGACGCATGTGAGCTCGGTCGGCTACAACGTGCCCGGATCGGAGCTCGACCCGGAGCTCGTCCGCGCTGCGACGATCGTCGTCGAGTCGCGCGAGTCGTCTTTCGCCCCGCCGCCCGGAGGTGCGCCGGAGCTCTCGGGCATCGATCCTGCCTCCGTCGCCGAGCTGGGGGAGCTCGTGAGCGGCAGTAGGCGCGGCCGAGCCACCCCGGTGGAAATTACGCTGTACAAGTCGGTCGGCGTCGCCGTCCAGGACCTCGCGGCCGCGGCCCTCGTGTTGGCTAGCGCCAGAGAACGGGAAGTCGGGTTGGAGATCGAGTTGGAGGAGATCCACGCATGAACGAGTTCAGCCCAGGCCTCGCCGGCGTCGTCGCGGTTGAGACGGAGATCGCGGAGCCGGATAGAGAAGGCGGTGAGCTCCGCTATCGCGGAGTGAATATCGAGGATCTCGTCGGCCACGTTCACTTCGAGAAGGTGTGGGGCCTCCTCGTCGACGAGTCGCTCGAGCCGGGCCTGCCGGCAGCGTACTGCGAGCTCGAGTTCCGGACCGGCGGCCACATGTCCGACCTGCAAGCGGCGCTCGCGTCGCTCGGCGGCAAGTGGCAGCTCGCGCAGCTGATTGACATCGACGACGATCAGGCGAAGGAAGACCTGCGCCGTCTGTCGGCGGCTGCACTGTCGATCGTCGCGCAGTCCGCCCGCGGCGCGGACAAGCCGCCCGTGCCGCAGGAGAAGGTGCTGGAGGGCGGGACAGCTGCCGAGCGCTTCCTGCTCGCGTGGCGCGGCGAGGTGAACGAGGCACACGCGAAGGCGATCGACACGTACTGGATCTGCACGGCCGAGCATGGGCTGAACGCGTCGACCTTTACGGCTCGCATCGTCGCCTCGACGGGCGCCGACTGCGGCGCCGCGCTCTCGTCAGCGGTTGGCGCGCTCTCCGGCCCGCTGCACGGAGGCGCACCCGCGCGAGTGCTGCCGATGCTCGATGCGGTCGCGGAGATGGGCGACGCGGAGAAGTGGGTGAGCGAGGCGCTCGCACGCAAGGCCCGGATCATGGGATTCGGCCATCGCATCTACCGCGCCGAGGACCCGCGCTCGCGCCTGCTCAAGAAAACCGCGAAAGAGCTCGGCTCTCCGCGGGTCGAGGTCGCGGAGGCGCTCGAGCAGGCGGCGCACGAGGCGATCGCGAAGAAGCATCCGGATCACTCGTACACGAACGTCGAGTTCTGGTCGGCGATCGTGCTCGACGTCGCAGAGATCCCGCCGAACCTCGCCCCGGCGATGTTCGCGTGCTCACGGACGGCCGGCTGGTCGGCGCACATTCTCGAGCAGAAGCGGCTTGGGGTGCTCGTGCGGCCGTCCGCGAAATACGTGGGGCCTGGCGCGCGAAGCCTCCAGGAGGTCTGAGCGAAGCGCGAGCCTGGTGTCAGACACCCTCCGGGGTGTCTGACACCGCTTCTCGGGTTCAGCTCCCCGGCTTCGATGCGACGCGCCAACCAGTTCGCAAGCGGGCACGCCCACGCGTCACTCCACGCACACGAAGGGTTGAACGCGAAGTTGAAGTCGAGCACGAGCGTGCCGTCCCCTCCGCCGAGGTCGGCGCCCTTCACGGTGTCGAGCAGGTAGCGGCCGGCGCCATACGTTTCGTGTCCGCTCGTCCCGTCGCGGAAAGGCAGGAAGACGCCACCGTCGTAGGCCTCGAGCCAGTAGAGATCGACTGCCGTGTCGCTGAACCGCGCGAGCCCAAAGCGGCGAAAGCGGGTCGTGCTGCCTCCGCTGCCCTCGATCTCGAGCGGTGCCGCCTGCACCTGCTCGACGGACGCTTCGAACCGGAGCTCTGGGTCGTACGGAAAGTACGCCGGCTCGCCACCGATGCGAGGCGATTGCGGATGCGTGCGGTAGAGCCGGGCCCGGATTGTGCACCACCGCTGCCACGCCGATTCGGGACCGTCGGCTGCGCGCACCTCGGCGTAGAGCGCAAAGATTTGGCGTTTCCAGTCGAGGAGTATGAGCTCGTCCGCGTCCCGCGTTATACGCTTTCGGTCGCGTGACGGATCTGCTCGCCTATCGCGACCGCTTCCCGATCCTCCGCGACTGCACGTATCTGATCAACCACTCGCTCGCCGCCATGCCCGCCGCGGTGGAGGATCGACTGCTCGAGTACGCGCGCATGTGGCGCGAGCGGGGGATCCGCTCCTGGGGTGAGGGTTGGTGGGAGATGCCGATCACCGTGGGCGACCAGATCGGCCGCATCATCGGCGCGCCACCCGGCAGCACCGTGATGCACCAGAACGTGACCGTCGCAGAAGAGGTCGTCCTCTCGTGTTTCCGGCAATCGGGCGTGCGCAACCGCGTCGTCTACGAGGAGGCGAACTTCCCGTCCGTTCGCTACCTCTACCAAGCGAAGGCAGACCTCGAGGTCGTCGCGGTCGAGGACGACGCGGCCATCGTCGAGGCGATCGACGAGCGCACGCTGCTCGTGCCGATCTCGCACGTGCTGTTCAAGAACGGGGAGATCCAGGACATCGAGCCGATCGTGCGGCGCGCGCACGAAGTCGGCGCGTACGTCGTGCTCGACTGTTACCAGTCGGCAGGCGTCGTCCCGTTCGACGTCACCTCACTCGAGGTCGACTTCGCCGTCGGCGGCAGCGTCAAGTGGCTATGCGGCGGGCCAGGGGCGGGCTGGCTGTACGTGCGCCCCGATCTCGCCGAGCGCCTCGAGCCGACGTTCGTCGGCTGGCAGGGCCATGCACGACCGTTCGCGTTCGAGCCCGAGCTCGAGTACGCCGCCGGCGCCCGCCGCTTCCTCACCGGCACGCCGAACGTCCCTGCGCTGTACGCCGCGACCGCCGGGTACGACGTGATCGAAGAAGTCGGCGTCGAGCGCATCCGCGAGCGCTCACTGGCGCTCACGCAGCTCCTGATCGACCGGCTCGATGCCGCCGGCTTCGAGGTAGCAAGCCCGCGCGAGCCGGCCCGCCGCGGTGGCACCGTCCTCGTGCGCACGCCGGCTGACGCTGCCGTGCATCGTGAGCTCGGCGAGCGCGGGATCATCTGCGACTTCCGCCCCGATGCGGGCATCCGGCTCGGGCCGCACCTCTACAACAGTGAGGAGGAGCTGGAGGCCACCGTCGCGCAGCTGACGGAAATCGTGTCGAGCGGCGCCTACGAGCGTCATCTCGACGCTGTCGCCCGCTTCTGAGCCGTCCCCTTACCACTTTGGGGGGATAGGCGGTCTCGCCACCCGAGGGCACGCTGCGAGCGTGCGCCGCGTTCTCCTGACCGCTCTATTCCTGCTGCTTGCGCTTCCCGGTGTCGCCTCGGCCGCCCAGCTGATCGACCGCAACGCCACCGGCGTGAAGATCGCGGTCAACGCGAAGGGCGAGGCGCTCTTGACCTACCGCAAGACCGACGGCGTCCATCACGTGCTCGTGTGGGGCGCGATCAACGCGATCGCTCCCACGGAAGGCGCCCACCAGGCGAAGTTCAAGCTCGACTACTCCGGCGGGTGGGGATCGCACCACACGATCTACTGGAAGCACTTCGGCTCGGCCTGCGGGCGCTACGACGGACCCGCGCTTCCGAACGTCGTCGCGGCGTGCAAGGCGCCTGACGGGTCGTACTGGGCCGCGCAAAGCTGGCCGCAACCGCTGCCGGATCTCGGATTCACGCCATGGGCTCCGAAGTTCAGCGCGCAGTGGCTCGAGGTCTCACACTGGACCGGCGAGCCTGCCCGGCTCGAGACCGGCTCCAACTGGGTGTACGGCGGCCGCTTCCAGGCGCTCTTCGGCCGGCTCACCTATCGCGGCCAGCCGGTCTACGGCTTCGGCACGACGCGCTACGGCGCGCCGACCGACGGCTTCGGCAGCCTCATCTATCTCGACACGTTCAACTCGGTGTACGGTCAAGGCTGGCGGCGCGAGAACTCGTTCGTTTCGCACAACCCGACTGGCGTCTTCTGTTACGGCTTCTATCCGTTCGATCCAACCAAGGGCGGCTACCAGCACCCGCCGGGGTGGACGGCTCTGCGTGGCCCCGGCACGGGCGAGAAGTACCGGCTGACCGCGAGCGGCCCCGGTGTGACGCCGAACGTCGCGGCCATCGTGCAAGGGCTGCATCCGTACGACCGGTCGAACACCGAAGACGTCTCCTGGCAGCAGCAGCAGTCAGACGTGCTGCTCTCTTGGAACGACAGGCTCTGTCGCGCCGGCTTGTCCTAGCCGCCGTTGCGGCACTCGTTTTCGCCGGTTCGGTCGCAGCGGCCGGCGGTCCCGTCGCGACCGCGACGCAAACGCTGGCCGGACTGGACGACGTCGCCGCCGGCGGCTTCGAGCCGCCCGACGTGCAGGTCGCCGCGGGGCCCGGCTTCGTCGTCGAGATGGTGAACCTCGCCGAGCGCACGTGGCGAACGGACAGTGCGACGGCCCAGACGCTCCAGACGGAGCAGCTTTCCGCGTTCTTCGAGAGCGGCGGCGATCGTCTGACCGACCCGCGTATCGCCTACGACGCGTTGAGCGGCCGCTGGTTCGCGTCCATCTCCGATCTCGACACGAACAGCGTTCTGCTCGCAGTCTCGACGAACGGTGACCCGACGGCGAGCTGGACGATCAGCTCGTACCTGGCGCCGGGCTGCGCCGACCAGCCGCGCCTCGGCATCGCCGACGGGATCGTCGTTCTCGGCGCCGACATCTTCCAGAACTGCAGCGAAGGCGGTTCGGAGGCGATCGGCAGCGAGCTCTGGGTCGTGAACAAACAAGAGTTGCTCGCCGGTTCGACGAAACCCGACTTCACGACAGACGGCCCCGACTCCGATTTTTCGAGCTTCGCACCCGTGCAGTCGCTCTCACCGACCTCGACGGAGTACGTCGTCTCGGTCAACGAGCCGTCGTCGCGTGTCGTTCATCTCTTCGCGGTCGACGGGATTCCTCCCGCGGCGGTGAGCTTCAACGAGATCGCCACGCCGTCGATCATGCGGCTTTCCAGGCCGCCGTTCGCGGCACAGCCACCGACCCCAGCCGGGCGCGCACAGCCGGAGATCGACACGAACGACGACCGCGTGCTCGAGTCGGTGTGGGAAAACGGCCGGCTGTGGTTCACGGCGAACACCGCGTGCCAGCCGGCCGGCGATTCCCTCATCCGCTCGTGCGCGCGGATCACGGAGCTCGCGACGGCGACCGGCACGGTCACGATGGACAGCAACCTTTCGCAGTCCGGTGCGCACATCTTCTATCCGGCGCTCCAGCCGGACGGCTCCGGCAACCTCGTGGTCGTGTACGGCGAGTCGGGAGTCTCCGTGAACCCGGAGGTCGTCGCCGTCGGGCGCACGCCGGATGGAACGTTCACGGATCCGGTGGTGATCGCGCAAAGCGCCGGCGCCTATCTCGGAGACCGCTACGGCGACTACTTCGGCGCTGCGCGCGACCCGGGGAATCCGGGTCTTGTCTGGGTGGCGGGCGAGGCCGGTACCGAGGTCGCGGGCGCGCGCGGGTGGGCGACGACTGTCGCGTCCGTCGCGATCACCGCAGCCGGCGCACCGCCGCCTCCGGTGCTCACTGCCGCGCCGCCCGCTGTGCGCGCCGTGCATGTGGCCGCGCGCGCAGGCACGTCCGTGCGACTCGTGTACCGCTCGCTCGCCGACGGCAGTGGCGTGCGCACGGTCGTCATCGTGCGCACGAAGAAAGCTGTCGTATTCACCACGACGACTCCGAAAGCAGCATTGCACGCCGGCAAGCTCTACTTCGTTTCCTGGCGACCCGCGAAGAAGCTGCACGGAACGCTCTCGTACTGCGTGCACAGCGTCTCGTCGGGTGGGGCACCCTCGCCGCAGAGCTGCACGACCGTCACGCTGCGCTAAGCGAGCAGGTCGCGCAGCTGGGCTGCGTACGCCGGTGCGCTCGGCGCGTCGTCGTGGCGGAAGTAGACGTACACGGGCTCCTTCGCGGCGCGAACCTTCGCGGCGAACTCCGCGTCCGGCGGCTCGCGGCGCCGCAGATATCGAAACGGCGCCGGATGGTCGAGATCGTTGACGCGCGCGGCGCCGGCCGGCGCGAGTCGTTCTTCGATCCCCGCCCACGATGGATGCTCGAGGTCAAATGCGATCCGAAGCGTCGGGTCGAGCGAGCCGAGCAGCAGCTCGAGGATGCCTTCGTCGCGTGCATTCTTCAGTGACACGCGCACCGGCCCGAGCCGGTCGCCGAGCGCGTGCGCACGGTTCGCGAACTCGTCGATGCCGCGGAGGCGGTGACCGGGGAGCTTCGGCGCGAACTCGAAGCCGTCGGGCACCTGCTCGGCCCAGCGCCGGAACTGATCCTCGGCGGGAAGGCGGTAGCCCGTCGTGTTCAGCTCGACCGTCGGAAATCGCTCCGCATAGAAGGCGAGAAAGCCGGAGGGATCCGTGCCGGCCGGGTAAAAGTCCGGTCGCCAGGTGGGGTACGACCAGCCCGAGGTGCCGACCGAGACCCGCGCTACGGTGGGCGCTCCTTTGACCACGATGCAGAGCGTGACAGTTCCGGTGGAAATCTTCGCCGACGAGGAGCGTGAGCGGCTCGCGCCGCATTTCACGAACCTCGACCGGCCGGTCTTCGGGCTCGTCAACCTGCCGGAGACGGTCAAAGGGGCGCTCTTTGCCCGCTACTCGCGCTACCAGGGAACGCTGCGCCGGCTGTTCCTTGACGAGTTCGCCGACTCGGTCCCCGAGGCGCAGGCGATCGAGGGCGCCGAGGGCAAGCGCGCGGCCGATCTGTACGAGCGGATCTTCCTCGGCTACGGCGACGATTCCGTCGCGCAGCTCGGTGGGGCGCACATTGCGTGCGAGTGGACCTCGAACCTGTTGACGAAGATCCTGCAGCGGCCGCGGCTCGCCGCCTACCTCGAACAGTCGACGCGCTACATCGCCTACGACGACCAGTTGGAAGGCTTCGGGTACCGCTACCACCGCGATGCACGCTTCGGCCCGCAGTACGAGCGAGCGCTCGACGACGTCTTCGAGACCTACGGTCGTCTGCTCGAGCAGACGACTGCATGGGTCGGTGAGCAGTTTCCACAGGCCGGCGACGAGTCGGCAGGTGCGCACACGCGCGCAGTACGCGCGAAGGCGCTCGACCTCGTGCGCGGCCTGCTGCCCGCGGCGACGTTGTCCCACGTCGGTATCTACGGAAGCGGCCAGACGTACGAGCAGCTCGTGCTTCATCTACTCGCGCATCCGCTCGCTGAAGCGCGCGCCTATGGAAACCTTCTCCTCGAGGAACTGCAGAAGATCATTCCGAGCTTCGTCGTGCGCGTGCCGCGCGAGGATCGCGGCGGCCGCTGGATCGAGTTCCTGCGCGAGCGCCGCGAGGCCGGCACGGCGGCGGCGGCGCGGCTTGGGCTCGGTGACGCCGAGCCGGTGTCGGTGCCGTCTGTGCGTCTGCTGCGCACACACGGCACCGAGGAGGAGTTGGTGGCTGCGCTCCTCTTCGAGTCGTCGGCGACGGGAGAGGACGACGTGTTGCGCACGGTCACGGCGCTCGGCGCGGACGAGCGGGCTGCCCTTCTACGCGAGCTGATCGGCACGCGGGAGAACCGCCGCCACCGTCCCGGCCGCGGCTTCGAGACGGTGAGTTACCGCTTCGAGATCGTCTCCGACTACGGTGCGTTCCGCGACCTGCAGCGGCACCGCCTGCTCACGTGCCAATGGCAGCGTCTGTCTCCGGATCTCGGCGCAGACCTCCCCGAAGAGCTCGTCCGCGCAGGCCTCGGCGGCGAGTACGAGCGCGCGCTCGAGGTGTCGCGCGTCGAGTACGAGCGGCTCCGGTCGGAAGGACTCGTCGAGGAGGCGCCCTATGCGCTGTCCCTCGCCTATCGCATCCGCTACGTGCTCGAGCTTGACGCGCGCGAGGCGCTTCACCTGATCGAGCTGCGCTCGGGACGCGAGGGTCATCCCTCCTATCGAGCAGTCGCACACGAGATGCGCCGCGAGATTGCGGAGGTGCACCCAAACATCGCCGCCGCGATGACCTTCGTCGACGACTCGACCGAGGAGCGCCTCGAGCGGCTTCTCAGCGAGATGCGGAACGAACCCGGTTCCTAGGCGTTCTGCTGCGTCAAGACGACCGGCCCCGCTTCATGGCGGCCCGGCAGCTGCTTGGTGACGACCCAGCCGTCGCCCGTGCGCAGATCGTACGGCGCGTTCAGCTCCACGGAGACGGCGCCGCTCGCGCTCTTGACGCGGAAGCTTCCGCACGGCGCGAACACCTTGCCGTTCCGCGTGAGGTAGACCTCGTAATACCCGTGCTCCGGAAGCTTCGGCAGCCCGGTCACGGAGAGGGTCATGGGCCAGTTGCCCGCGGGATCCGCGCTCTCGACATGCAATAACGCGAACGCAGCGGGGGCCTGCGGCGTCCCGACGAGCTTGAGCGTGTGTCCGCCTGAGAGCCCGCCGCCGTTGCTGCCGTTGCCCGTGACGTAGCCACCGAGGAAAACCAGGAGGAGCACCATGACGGCTGCCGCAAGCAGCGCCACGCGGCGTCCGACGTGCCGGCGCTTCGGCCCGCCGATCGTCATCGCAAGCGTCGGCCCGCCCTCGAGCTCCGGCGCCAGCTCGGCCGGCGGCCCTGCGATGACGAGCAGGTCGTGCACGTGTTCGAGCCGTTCGCGCTCTTCCCGGCCGAGGTCGGAACCCACGAGCTCGTCGAAGTCCGGCGTCCGCGTCATGAGAGCTCTTCTCCTTCGAGGACGCCTGCGAGGCGCGACAGCGCGCTCCGAGTCCGCGTCTTCACCGTGCCGAGCGGGATGTGAAGGTACTCGGCGACCTCGCTCTGCGACATGCCGCTCCAGTAGGCGAGCTCCACGACTTCGCGCTCTTTGGCCGGCAATTCCTCGAGCGCTCGATGCACGCGCCAGGAGACGTATGAGGACTCTGCGCGGTCGCCGGGACCGGGCTCGGAGGCCGGCAGGTCCGGGGCCTCGGCCGGCGGCTCCTGCCGGGCGCGCATGCGGTCGACGATCGCGTTCCGGGCGATCGCGTAGAGCCAAGGCGCGGCCGGCCCGCGTTCTGGGCGGTAGCTTGCCGCCGAGCGCCACACCGCAGTAAACGTCTCCTGCACCGCGTCTTCCGCCCGTTGGCGATCGCGCAAGCGACGGAGAGCGAGCCCGAAGACCGAGCGGACGTAGCGCTGGTAGAGGAGCTCGAAGGCCACACGGTCGCGCTCGGCGACCCGCAGAAGCAGGGCGGTATCGGTTGCGTCGACCGGTATCGGCACAAGATCCGGCTCCGGCACGGCACGCAGGTGCGCAGGGGTGTCGAGCGCAAGCTCCATGTCTGTGCGGTTTCTACGAGTCACAGCGGCTTCCGGATTCGTAAGTCATACCACCCGGTCGCTTGACGAAGCTTTTACGCGCCGATGGCCTCCGGCTTACGCCGGACGGGAATCACCAGAGTGCAACCTAAGGGAGGTTCCGACAATGCTGAAAATCGTCTCCGGTACGCTCGCCGCCTCGGTAGGCGCGCTCGTTCTCGCTGCGGCAGGCGTCGCGGCAACCAGCAGCATCCTCATCAAGAGCACTGGTTTTTCGCCGTCCTCGATCACCGTCAACCACGGTGACAAGGTCGTCTTCAAGAACACCGACAAGGTCGACCATCAGGTGGTCGCCGACGACGGTTCCTTCGCGTCGCCGATCCTGCACGCAAACCAGTCGTGGACGACCGCCGTGTTGAACACGGCCGGCGTATTCCGTTATCACGACGCGCTCTATCCGAAGCGGACCGGCAAGGTCACGGTCAAGGGCCCGCCGCCGGCGGTCACTCTCGCCCTGTCCATCCCGATCGTCTTCTACGGGACGCCGATCACGCTCTCCGGCGCGGTGTCGTCGGCAACGGCGAACGAGTCGGTCGAGCTCACCCAGCAGCCGTGGGGCCAGGCGTCGCCGACGCAGATCGCGATCGTCAAGACCGGCACGGGTGGCGTCTATTCGTTCAGTCTGACGCCCTCGATCTACACGACCTACGTCGCGCGCTGGAAGACCGTCGCCAGTAGCAGCGTCGTCGTGCAGGTCGCGCCCCTGATCCGCCTTGTTCCGGGCGGCCAGGGCTACATGAAGGCCATCGTGTCAGCGCCGGTGTCGCTCTGGCACCATCACCTCTACCTGCAGCGTCTCTCGCAGTTCGGCCAGTGGGTGAACATCGCGCCGCTGACACTCGGCCAGTTGAACGGCCGCCTGTTCAAGCCGACGAGCTATCTGCCGAAGGGTGCCTCGCACATCCGGGTCTTCCTCACCGTGAACCAGGCGGGGCTCGGCCTCCTGGCCGCGCACAGCGGCACCCAGACGATCGTAAGGAAGGGGTAAAGCGGGTACAGCCCCGCACCTCTCGCCCCTTCGAACACGTTCACCCAGCAGGAACGAGACCTCGCATGAGCGAGGCCGAAAGAGTAAGGGGACCTCAGATGAAGCGCATGCTCCTGCTGCCGCTGGCGCTGTTCGCGACGCTCGTCGTCGTGGCAGCGGCCGGCGCAGACACAAAGACAGTCCAGATCGTGAAAAGCGGGTTCACGCCCACCTCGACGACGATCAACGTCGGTGACAGCGTGACCTGGAAAAACGCCGACACCGTGAACCACCAGGTCGTCGCGAACGACGGGTCGTTTGCGTCGCCGGTCATGAAGCCGGGCGATTCGTACTCGCAGACCTTCTCGAAGAGCGGCAAGGTCAGCTACCACGACTCGCTCTTCACGAACCGGAACGGCACGGTCACCGTGAACGCCCCAGCGGCCAGTGTGACGCTCCAGGCCGGTGCGACAACCGTCGTCTATGGCAACAGCACGACCGTCGCCGGCGTCGTGACCAACCAGATCTCGAATGAGCCGGTGAATCTCACGTCGCAGCCGTATGGCAAGGGCACGCAGTCGATCGCGACACAGACGACGCAGTCGAACGGTGCATTCACGTTCGGCGTGTCGCCGACGATCCAGACGTCGTATCAGGCGCATTGGCGGACGGCGAATAGCCCCTCCGTGTCGGTCGACGTTGCCCCGCGCGTCGGGTTCGGCCAGAGTGGCCGGCTCTACATCGCGAAGGTCACGTCGGACATCGGCTACGGCGGCCACTTCGTGTGGGTCCAGCGCAAGAGTCCGTATGGCAGCTTCCGCAACGTCAAGCAGGTCTACCTCAGCGCGACCTCGCGTGCGGTGTTCCGCGTGAACATCCCGAAGGGCCGCTCGATCCTGCGGCTCGTGCTGCCGGCGGATCAGGCAGGCCCAGGCTACGTCTCAAGCCTCAGCCGCCTGATCGCCGTCAAGCGTGGCTAGCAAGCGCGGCTAGCGCGAGCACTCAATTGCGCGAAGCGCGCGGGTCTTAGGACCCGCGCGCTTCTGCGTATCTGCGTGCGACCTCGTCCCAGTTGACGACGTTCCACCAGGCCTCGAGATAGGCCGGTCGCTTGTTCTGGTATTTGAGGTAGTACGCGTGCTCCCAGACGTCGATGCCGAGCAACGGGACGTCGCCCTGCAGCACCGGTGAGTCCTGGTTCGGCGTCGAGTACACGGCGAGGCCGGTCCCGTCCCACACGAGCCAGGTCCAGCCGCTGCCGAAGCGCTTGACGCCGCCGTCCGTGACGGAAGCCTTGAACGTGTCGAAGCCTTCGAAGGTGTCGTCGATCGCCTTCGCGAGCTCGCCGGAGGGCTTGCCGCCGCCGTCCGGACTCATGATCTGCCAGAAGAGGCTGTGATTCGCGTGGCCGCCGGCGTTGTTCCGGACCGGCGCCTGCTTGTCCTCGGGCAGGACTTCGATATTCGTCAGGACGCTGTCGACCGGGCGGTCGGCCAGCTCCGTGCCGGCGAGCGCGGCGTTGGCGTTGTCGACGTAGGCCTTGTGGTGCAGGTCGTGATGGATCCGCATCGTCTCCGCGTCGATGTGAGGCTCGAGCGCGTCATACGCATAGGGAAGGTCAGGGAGTTCGAATGGCATGCAGTGCTCCTTTCGCGTCGACCGTGAGGATATGCTCCCGCCGCCTCGCTTCGCGTCCGAAGAAAGGAGTCTGATGTCGCTGGTCTTCAACTTCGAGGAGATCGCGCCGCGTGAGTTGCGGCCGGAGGTCTACGAGCTCGAAGGGATCTCTCGTGCGTCCGTCGAGGCCCACTACAGGCTCTACCAGGGCTACGTGGCGAAGCGGAACGAGATTCTCGGCAAGCTCGCGGCGGTCGACCTCGGCTCGGCGAACCAGGTGTACTCGGAGCTCCGCGCGCTGAAGGTCGATCTGACCTTCGCGATCGGCGGCATCAAGAACCACGAGCTCTACTTTGGGCACCTCGGCGGCGGTGGCGGCGAGCCGACCGGCTCGTTCGGCGCGCTCGTGAAGCGCGATTTCGGATCGGTGGATGCGTGGCGCTCGGACCTGAAGGCGACCGGGATGGCCGGCCGCGGCTGGGCCTGGACTGCATTCGACTGGGACGAGCGCCGGCTCTTCAACTACATCGGCGATGCGCAGAACGCCTTTCCCGTCTGGAACGCGACGCCGCTCGTGGCGCTCGACGTCTACGAGCACGCCTACTTCCTGGACTACCAGACCGACCGCGCTTCGTACATCGACGCGTTCTTCGACAACCTCGATTGGGACGTCGTGAACGGTTGGGTCGATCAGTACGGCATTCCGTCGTCCTAGCGTCCGATGATCCCCGCGCTGCTCGTTGTCGCCGGGTACGTCATGGGCTCGATGCCATGGGGCCTCTGGCTCGTGCGGATGTTCCGCGGTGAGGACATTCGCACGCAGGGCAGCGGCAACATCGGTGCGACCAACGTCTGGCGTGTGCACGGGCGGTGGCTCGGCCTCGCGGCGGTGTTCCTCGACACGGTGAAAGGCTTCATTCCCGCGTTCGTGGCGACGAAGCTCGAGAGCCATGGCATCGGGGTGCTCGCGGGCGGCGCCGCGATGCTCGGGCATTACCGGCCGCTATTCCTGCGTTTCCGCAAAGGCGGGAAGATGGTCGCGACGGCCGGAGGCGCCTTTCTCGGGGTGGCGCCGATCGTCGGAGGGATCGTCGCCGGCGTCTGGCTCGTCGTGTTCGGACTGACGCGTTACGCGTCGGTCGCCTCAATCACGTCTGCGCTCTCGCTGCCGCTGTGGGCGTGGCTGATCGGCTATCCGTGGCCGGTGATCGCGTTCGCCGGAGTCGCTGCGGTCGGTGTCCTGCTGTTGCATCGCGCCAACCTCGGCCGTCTGTGGCGCGGCGAGGAGCATCGCTTCGCCCTGCGCCGGAAGCAGGGACCTAGCCGCGCAGCCAGTCTCTGAGCTCGGTGTGCTTCAGCGGGCCGTGGGCGTCGCCTGCGAGCTCGCGGCGCAGCTCGCCGACCGTGCCGTAGCGCTCCGCAACGACTTCGTGCGCGTGGATCGTCTCGAAGTTCACCTGCTGCGAGAGCACGAAGTCGCCGTCGTCGAGGCCGGGGAACTCGTCGAGCACGCTCTTGAGGGCGACGCGCACCGAGTCCTCGACGAAGCGCGGGTGCAGGTGTGCCTGCTCGACGACATAGAGCTCGTCGGGCCGCTTCAGCAACTCGTAGATCGGCGAGCTCATCGACGCCTCGACGAGCTCGACAAGGCGCTCGGCATCGACGCGCACCGACGTTCCGAGATACAGCGTTCCCTGGCCCCGCTGGTTGTGCGTTGCGATCGGGACGAGCTCGAGTATGCGCTCGATGTCGGTCGGTTCGAAGCCGGCCTCGAGCAGCCGCTCCACGGCGCGGCCGCGCACGAGTCCCTGCGCGCATGGGCACGCGTTGATGCCAACTGCCTGTACGCCGACAACACGACGCACGCCGCGCTGCGACGCGGCTGCGATGCCGATCAGCGACACCATCTCTTGGGTCGCGAGGCCGGTGACAGGCGTTGTGCGCGCGTATGGATAGCGAGCGCGGATGTGCACCTCTGCGACAAGCGCGTGCTGCCGTTCGACGATCCGGCTCGCGACATGCTCGGCGAGGTCCTCGACAAGGAACGCCTCGTCCTCCACGACGCCCTCGACCGCCTCCTCGAACAGCTCGGGGAAGCGGGACATGTGCACGCCCTTCTGCGACGGGTCGAGGTCGACGGTGCAGTCGATCGTCGCGGCGATCAGCTTCTCCCGCGCGCCCCGTCCGATGCGCACCGCCTTCTGGACGCCCGTCACGCCGGCACGCGACAGGCCGAGCGCGACCTCCGGCATGGAGGCCTGCAGGTCGTCGAGCAGTTCGCGCGAGTGGTCGGTCACCCCCTGTACTCTGCCGCACGGCCGTGCAGAACGACACCTCTTTCGCCAAGCTCGTCGCGCTCGGTTGCCACGATGTCCGCACGCCGCTCGCGACGGTGCACGGTTTTGCGAAGACCCTGGAGCGCAGCAACGAGCTCGGGCCGCCCGCCGACCGGTACGTCGAGATGATCGAGAAGGCTTCTGCGCAGATGGCAGAGCTACTCGACGAGCTCTCGCTGGCGGCGCGCATCGAGGGTGGGAGCTATGAACCGGCGTTGCGAGACGCGGACACGCTTGCGCTCGCGCAGGCCGCGCGACAACGCCTCGGTGAGGATCGAGTGCACGTTGCGGGCGAAGGGGCGACGATCTCGACCGACCTCGAGGCGGTCGATCGTGGAGTGTCGGCTTTGATCCAGGCGGCGCTAAGGCATGGCGGGCTGGACGAGGTGAGCGTCACCGTGCGCGGTCCGGTGATCGAGGTGACGCCCGTCACCGCAGCGTCGTCGCCTGTCGTGCTCGGCCTCGAGCTGCGGGATCTCGGAGCCGCGGTTGCGGTGCGAGTAATCGACCGGCTTGGCGGCGCCGTCACGGTCGACGGCGACACGCTCACGATCGCGCTGGGCTAGCCGGGTTGGCTTAGCCGGTAGCGGACGCGGGCTCGGCGAGCTCGTGGCAGGCGCGGCAGCGCGCCTCGTACGAGTCGAGCGCTCCGACGACGATGGTCGCGCCGTCGGCGGGAGCGGGCCGCCCGTCCACGAGCCGCTGGGTCATCGTGGCGGGGCCTGCGCAGCGATGGCAGACGGCCTGCAGCTTGTCGACGAGCTCCGCTCGGCAGAGCAGCTCCGGCATCGAGCCGAAGGGCAGCCCGCGGAAGTCCTGATCGAGGCCGGACGCGACGACGCGCGTTCCCCGCTCGACGAGCGCATCGATGACGATGACGATCGGAGGCGTGAAGAACTGCACCTCGTCGATGCCGATTACGTCGTAGGCCTCGGCGAGCCCGGGAATGTCCTCCGGCCTCGTCACGGCGACCGCGCGCATCTTCGCGCCCGCGTGGCTGACGACATGGCCGATGTCGTAGCGGTCGTCGATGCGCGGCTTCACGATCAACGCGCGCTGGCCGGCGATCTCCGCGCGGCGCAGGCGGCGGATCAGCTCCTCGCTCTTGCCGCTGAACATCGGGCCGCAGATGACCTCGAGCCACCCGCCGCGCTCTGGGAACAACCGGATCACGGCTCTGACCCTAGCCGGGCGGTCCGACGGACTCTTTCGAGCGGTCGAAGGCCCAGCGGGAGAGGAGCCGGAGGCTGATCATCCCGAGCGGGCGCCCGTCCTTCACCACGGGGAGGTGGCGGAAATTGTTCTCGAACATGATGTTCGCCGCCTCATCGATCGAGACGCCGGGGTCGATCGTGACCGGGTCCGGCGTCATCCACTGGCGGACGCGCGCCTCGGCGGCGCGCGCGCGTGCGGCGACGGCGCGCATCAGGTCACGCTCGGTGACGATGCCGACGATCCGCGCAAAGTCCTCGACGACGACGACGGCGCCGACGTTCGCGGCGTTCATCTTCTCCGCCGCCTCGCCGATCGAGTCCGACGGGTCGACGGTGAGGACGTCCTTGACCATCAGATCGGCGACGGTGTCCACCCCGCGAGCCTATCGCTAGCGAAGCAGACGCGAAAGCCGCCGATCCTTCAGGACTCTGCCCCCGGTCTGGCAGCCGGGGCAGTAATAGATCGTGTGCTCCTCGAAATCGACCTGGGCGAGCGGTGTCCCGCAGACGTGGCAGGGCTCGCCGAGCCGCTTGTGGACGCGGTAGGTCTTCCCGTCGTCGGAGCCGCGCTCGCGCAGCTCGAGGCCGCGGGCAAGCTCCTCGTTCATCGCCGTTGCGAGCCGCCCGACCTCGTCGTCCGAGAGGTCGGTCGAGAGCGCGTACGGCGAGAGCCTGGCTGTGTGCAGGATCTCGTTCGCCCAGGCGCGTCCGATCCCGGCGATCGAGCGCTGGTCGCGCAAGAGCGGATGCAGCCGCCGCGACTCGCGGCGCACGATCTCGCCGAGCGCTGCGGCGTCGAGCCCGAGCGCCTCGGGGCCGAGATGCTCGAGCTCGGCCTCCGCCTGCACAGGCGTGAGCAGCCAGACGCCGGCGCGTTTGCGCTTCGCGTTCTCGGTGAGGACGAGCTTGGAGCCGCCCTCGAACTCGAGCGCGAACGCCGGCGTCTTCGGGCCCTTTTCGCCGGTGCGCAGCGACTTCAGCCGGCCGGATGTCATCAGGTGGACGAGCAGCACGAGCTCGCCGTCGGCGGTGGGAAAGAGGAGCCGCTTGCCGCGGCGCTCCACGCCGCGCAGCTGCCGCCCCTCGAGGGCCTGCAACGGCGGGTCGAACGTCTTCAGCGTCGCGATATGCGCCGGGCCCGCCTTCGCGATCGGGAAGGCCGAGACCGGGTCATTGAGCTGGCGCCGCCAGGCTTCCATCTCCGGGAGTTCCGGCATCGAAGACCAGGTTACGCATCCTCAGGCGCGGGGGGACCGGGCTCCGTGATCATCGGTGCCGGCTCTATCAGCCCGCCCTCCATCTCCGCCTGCGCTTGCGTCGGGCTCGTGATCGGTGCCGGCATCTCGCGCAGGTTTCGAAGCGGCGAGAAGGCGACGAGGAGGAACGTGGGCATGCAGCCGATCGCGCCGACGAAGAGGGCCGTGCGCAGCGTGAACGCGGTTGCGAGCGCACCGCCGGCGAGCGTGCCGAGCGGGATCGTGCCCCACACGATCCAGCGCATCGCGGCGTTCATGCGTCCCTGCAGCCGTTCGGGGGTGATCGCCTGTCGCAGGCTCACCTGGGTGATGTTGTAGGCGACGCCGCCGAACTGCGTGACGAAAAAGCTCGCGATCAACAGTGGCAGCGGGAAGGGCCTCGGCGCGAGCGGAACGAGGATGCCTGCGGTCGAGACGAGCAGGGCCATCACGATGATCGCGGGCCCGACGCCGATCGTCTTCTGGATGCGGTTGACGAGGAGCGCTCCGATAATCGCGCCGACAGAGCCTGCGCCGAAGACGAGACCGATCTCCCATGGCGGGAGATGCAGCGACCGCAAGGCGTACAGGACGAAGATCGCGAAGCCGAGGCTGCCGAAGAGGTTCGACGTGCCGGTGCACACCGCGATGCGCCGGAGGTACGGATTGTGCACGACCCAGTTGAGCCCTTCCTTCACCTCGGGCCACATGCGCGGTTTCGGGGCTCCTTCTGCACGCTGCGGCAGGTGCTCGGCCGTGCGGATCCGGATCAGGAAGATGGTCGAGACGACGAAGCTGATCGCGTCCGCGACGATCGCGTACGGAGCGGTGATGGCGGCGATCAGTCCGCCTGCCATGCCCGGCCCGGCCACCTGCGCGACGGAGACCGTGAGCTGAAGCTTCGAGTTGCTTTCGATCAGATGGTCGCGGTGGACGAGCTGGGGGAGATACGACTGGTAGGCGACGTCGAAGAACACCGTGAAGATGCCGACGACGAACTGGACGACGAGCAGTTGCCAGATCGTGAGGACGCCGAAGGCGTACGCGACGGGGATTGTGGCGAGGAGGATCGCGCGCGCCGCATCGCCCGCGATGAGGATCCGTCTCCGGCGCATGCGGTCGACCCAGGCGCCTGCCGGCAGCGCGAAGATCATGAACGGGAGAAAGCCGAAGACGCCGAGCAGCGAGAAGACGATCGGGCTCGCGTGGAGCGCGATCGCCGCCACGATCGGGATCGCGAGCTGCGAGATCTGCGACCCGAGCTCGCTGATCGACTGGCCGGTCCAGAGCTTGAGGAAGTCGGCGTTGCTCCAGAGAGCGCCTGCCGGGCGGCGCAGCCTACGCGTCGGATGCCCTCCGGAAGAGCATGGCGACGAGCCCGTAGGCCTTGCCCTTGGGATCGTTCGCGGCCATGAAGTCACGCTCGAGCTTCTCGAGCCGGCGCGCGAAGCGTCGCGCGTCGGCGTCGGTCAAGCGCATGCGCAGGGCGGCGAAGGTCGTCCGGTCGTCGTCGTCGGGAGGGAGCATTTCCTCGGCTGCGGTCCGGAGGGAAGCCGCCGCGACGTTCCGGACGTCCTCGCCGCCTGCATCGTCGGTGCTCTTGAGGAGGAAGAGGCGCGCGGTGCGCCCGTAGTACCGCTCGGTGAGCGCACGCACCTGCCGCGTTCGCACGACCCGAACGAGTCCCGCCTTCTCGAGCACCTTCACGTGATGGCCCACCGTTCCCTTCGGCAAGCCGAGCGACTCCGCGAGCTCGGTGATCGAGTGCGCGTGCTCGCGGAGGAGGATGACGATCCGCGTGCGCAGGTCGTCTCCGAGCGCGCGGAGCTGCTCGGGCTCCTGAACCAGCAGCACGTCGGGAGCCTCGTAGTCCGGGGAGGGCAGCGTGATGACCCGCTCGTCCCCCTTCGCTTGCGAATGGGCCATGTTTCCGAAATGTACGGCTTTTCTCGCCCGTTCGCAAGCGTGGACACTCCCTCCTTGCGGAACTGTCACGACTCCGCGCCGGCGCCCGGTCGAACCCGGATGGTTACGCGAGACGCTCTATTCGGTTTGCGTGACGGTTCCGTGTACGTGGACAGTCCAGGGTTACGGAACCGTCACGACGCCGGCATCCGACGTGTCCACACGAGCCACCGCCTGCCCGCATAGGCTCCGCCCCCGATGGATCCGATCGTCGTCGAGGTTCGCCGCCACGGCATCGTCGAGGCTCGGCACCGGGTGCACGCGGTCGCTGTGCAGGACGGGGCCGTCGTCGCCGAGGCGGGGGACGCTGCGCTCACCTGCTTCATGCGCTCGTCGTCGAAGCCGATCCAGGCGTTGCCGCTTGCGCGGGCGCGCGCCGACCTCGACGGCCGCGATCTCGCGATCGCCTCGGCCTCCCATCGTGCGACGGACGATCAGATGGCCGCCGTGCGCGCCTTGCTCGCGAAGGCGCCCGCAACGGAGGACGACCTGGAGCTCGGCCTCCAGGAGGGCCGGCCGCCCCAGAAGATCTTCCACAACTGCTCCGGCAAGCACGCGGGCATGCTCGCGCTCTGCCGTGCGAACGGCTGGCCGACCGTGGGGTACCGCCTGCCCGGCCATCCGGTCCAGCAGGCGTGCGCCGCCGCACACGCTGAAGCGGTCGAATCGGGCGAAGAGGAACTCCCGACCGCGACCGACGGCTGCGGAGTCGTGACGTTCGGCCTCCAGCTCGAGCGCATGGCCTACGCCTTCTCGCGCTTCGAGCGGCTGCCGCAAGGCGACAGGATCGCAAACGCCATGCGAGCGCATCCCGACCTCGTCGGCGGCCCGGACGGCGCGGATTACCACCTGATGCGCGCAGCCGCCGGCTGGTTCGCGAAGGGCGGCGCCGAAGGCCTCCTCTGCGCCGGCGGCCCGAAAGGCCTCGGTATCGCCCTCAAGTCGGAAGACGGCGCCGCCCGCCCGCTCGGCCCGGCCCTTGCCGCCTTTCTCGAGCCCTTCGGCGTCGCCTTGCCCGACCTCGCAACCACGCCGGTGACCAACAGCCGCGGCGAACTCGTCGGCGAGCTCGCCGTCTCGACCTCGTGACACCCGAGTGTCTCTTTACGAATCTGCACCGCGTGACTAAGATCCAAATCCGCTTGAGGGTGAGGTCGGGGTGGGACCCGTCCTCTGCATGTCAGGTTCGTCGCATGACGTCGTTCATGACCAGCCGGAGGTCGCAACTTGCTCACCGTCGAGATCGCGCTCCCTGAGGTCGAAGAACTCCAGAAGCTCGTCGCGGACGGAACCGAGAAGGGGTTCCTCACCTACGACGAGATCGTCAACGGCCTCGACGACGTCGAGCTGACGAAGGAGCAGGTCGAGGACTTCTACACCTACCTCATCGACCACAACATCGAGCTCGTCGAAGGCGAGCAGCACAAGACCCCGCCGCACGAGCAGCCGCAGCCGGAGGAAGACAAGCTCCCACCCGCGCCGAAGCTCGACCTCACCGTTGAGCCGAGCCTCGACAGCCTCCGCCTCTACCTCAGAGAGATCGGCAAGGTGGCGCTCCTCACCGCGGACCAGGAGGTCAGCCTCGCAAAGCGGATCGAGCGCGGCGACATGACCGCAAAGACGCAGATGACCGAGGCGAACCTCCGCCTCGTCGTCTCGATCGCGAAGGGCTACCTCGGTCGCGGCCTCTCCTTCCTCGACCTGATCCAGGAAGGGTCGCTCGGTCTCATCCGCGCGGTCGAGAAGTTTGACTACCGCAAGGGCTACAAGTTCTCGACGTATGCGACCTGGTGGATCCGGCAGGCGGTCACGCGTGCCATCGCGGACAAGGCGCGCACGATCCGGATTCCCGTGCACATGGTCGAGAAGCTGAACAAGGTCGTGCACATTGAGCGCCAGCTCGTGCAGCGGCTCGGCCGTGAGCCGAACGCGGATGAGATCGCCGAGGAGCTCGAGATGACGCAGGAAGAGGTGCGCGAGATCCTGCGCATGGCGCAACTGCCGGTTTCGCTCGAGAAGCCGATCGGTGAAGAGGAGGACTCGAGCCTCGGCGACTTCGTGCAGGACGAGACGGCGGAGTCGCCGTTCGACACCGCGCAGCTCTCCCTTCGACGCGAGGACATCGAGCTGGCGCTCGGTGCGCTGCCGATGCGCGAGCGCCAGGTGATCGCGTTGCGCTTCGGGCTGCATGGCGGCCCGCCGCAAACGCTCGAGGAGGTTGGGCGTGCGTTCGGCGTCACGCGCGAGCGCATCCGCCAGATCGAGAACAACACGCTGAAGAAGCTCGAGCACCTGCCGGAAGCGCAGGCGCTCCGCAACGCGATGGGGTAGCTACGCGGCTGCGTCGGGGCCGCGCGTGAGGGTTTGATCCTCACCGTGCGCGGCCGGGACGAACAACCTGCAGTGCGGGCACTTGAAGCCGCGGTACCGCGCGGCTGAACCCTCGATGAGCTCCGCTGAGAATGGCTTGTGACAGTGCGGACACTCGACTTCGAAACCGGTGGCTTGCGTGTCGCCCACCTGCCGAGGGTAGCAACGACCGCACAATCCGACGGAGTTCCGAGAATTCCGCCGGGATGGAACAGGACGTTCTCCGCCGTAGCGTTGCCGAGTTCGTCGGCACGTTCACGTTGATCTTCATCGGTGGTGGCGCGGGCATCGTGAGCGGCCAGGACATCGTCGCCGTCGCCCTCGCGAACGGCCTCGCGATCGGGATCATGGTGACGAACCTCGGCCACATCTCGGGTGGACACTTCAACCCGGCGATCACGCTCAGCTTCCTCGGGCGTCGGCCAGACGTGTGACTCGGACAGGGCGAGGATCGCGGCGAAGCCGAGGATTCCGAGCCCGATGATACGGCGGGGACGGTCGCGGTGCTTCTTCAGCTCGACGCCGGCGATCGAGTCTGCCGCCCCGTCCGCGGGCATCACGAGCCACGCCGCGATGTAGAGCAGGACGCCGGTGCCGCCTGCGAGCGCGAGCGCCACGAACGCGATGCGATAGATCGTCGGGCTCAGGTCGAAGTAGGCGCCGAGGCCGGCGGCGACACCGCCGAGCCAGCGGTCCTCGCGAGGTCGCGTCAGGCGACGCGGCTCGGAGATGATGTCGGTCGTTTCCACGGTGGTTCTCCTTCGGTCGAATTGATGACCAAAGGGTCGCTGCTCGAGCCCTTCAGAGCTATCCGGGAAGCCCCGGAACGATCCCTGAGGCTAGTCCGGATCCTGGTCCCGTACGAGCTCGAGCGTCGCGCAGTGCAGGCCGGCGATCGCAAAGCGATGACTCTCGGAGAAGTCGACCTGGATCACCTCGACGTCGTGCCGCTCGAGCTCGGCCACGACCGTCGGCGAGCCGGCGTTCATGACGATCTTCCCCGGTGCGAGCGTGACGCCGTTCAACGCGAGATCCCAGTATTCGTCGACGGGCACCTCGATGATCGTGTAGTCGCGCTTGATCAGTTCGCGCACGAAGCCGTAGTTCACGAGATGCGGAGCGAGCAGAACCTTCCGGTGGTCGACGGTCATCATGACCATGTCCATGTGTGAGGTTCCGATGTTGCCGTGGCCGGTCGTGTCGTACCAACCGGGGCTGTGGCACACCACGAGCTCGATGCCGAGATTCGAGAGCACGAACTCGAGCTGGCGCAGGCCTTCCTCATTCGCGACCACCGACTCGTTGAACACGAAGGTCTTCCCGTCGAGCCAGCGTCCCGCCCCCGGCTCGCAGATGCCCTGTCCGTGGATCGTCATGTAGATCGGCACCTGCAGGGCTGCGAGCGTCTTCTCCCAGATCACCTCGCGCCCGCGCTGCCAGGAGCCGAGCCCGTAGCGGTGCAGGATCGCACCGCCGTGGACGACGAGCCCGCCGCCGGCCAGCGTGACGAGGTTCTTGATCCAGCCGTACGCGCCGATCGCCGGGACCGGCGGCTCGATGTAGTTCACCCGCACCCCGTTGTCCTCGAGAACTTGGTAGTACCCGTCGTACTGCGCCTGGAGGCGCCCGAGATCGGCGGTGCCGGCGGCGCTCGAGTAGTAGTACTGCCACTCCGCGGCGTACTCGGGCCTCGTCTCGTTTTCGGTCGGCCGGGACACGAGGACCTCACGCAGCGTGCCGATGCCCTCCGCTCCCCACCGGCGGCCCCAGATCTGCTCGACCTCGTCGTAGAAGTCGGTCTCGTGGAGCATGTAGTTACGCAGCGGCTTGCCGGGCTCGAACCAGGGCAGCGTCTCGAGCACACCTCTCTCGTCATGCGTTGCAGCCGGGCGGGGCGACGAGTACGTCAGCTCGACCGTGTCACCGTCGGCGGTGCGAACGCGAAAGGGAACAGCTTCGCGGGTGTGCGTCTCGGTGGCCATGCGGCCGATGCTACGCCCCACGATGTGGCTCAGTCGAGGAAAGCGACGTACGTGTCGACCGGCGCCCGCTCGCGCGGTGCCGGGTCGCGCTCCGGCGCTCCGAAATGCAGGAGCGCGAGCACGCGCTCGCCGTGCGGCACGCCGACTGCTTCACGGCCGCGTGCGGTTCGAAAGATGCCGGGGGTGCGCCAATACGACGCGAGCCCGCGTTCGGTCGCAGCAAGCAGCACCAGCATGATCGCCGCCGCAGTCGCGCATACGTCCTCCTCGTCCTGAATGAGGTCACCCGAAAGTGCGGCCGTTGCGAGGACGAGCGTCGGCGCGCGCTCGAGTTTCGCCGCCTCCGCCGGCCCTCCGCACTCCTTCAGCCTCGCGAGTGTTTCGGTGCCGAGCACGCGGAAGCGCCACGGCTGCGTCAGGTGGTGGTTCGGAGCGAGCCGCGCGACGTCGAGCAGCTCCAGCAGCGTCTCGGGCGGAACAGGCTCCGAGCCGAAGGCTTTGTGCGTTCGCCTCCGGGCGGCGAGGTCGGCAAGGCTCACGCGAGCTGCGCGCTGATCTGCACCTCTGCGCCAGCCCGCTTCAGGAGCTGCGAGAACGGACAGCTCTCGTCCGCCTTCTCGACTGCCGTCTGAAGGGCAGTCGCGTCGAGCCCTTCGACCGCGACCACGGCCTCGACGCGAGAGCCGACGATCTGGTGACCCTGCCCTTCGACCTCGTCCATCACGATCGTGCAGGTCACGTCGAGCCGGCCGGGCGGCGTCCCTGCGCTCGTGAGCTCGCTCGCAAGCGACATCGTGACGCAGCCGCCGTGTGCCGCAGCCAGCAGCTCCTCGGGGCTCGTCTTTCCCTCGGCCTGGCCGATGCGCGTCGGCAGCGAGAACCCGAGATCCGAGAAGGCGCCCGAGGTGGCCGCGCTGATCAAGCCCGCGCCTCGTGCAACGTTCCCTTCCCAGACGACGACCGCTGTGCGCTCGATGTGCGGCACTAGTACTGAGCCTTCGTGCCGTCGGGGTAATACGCCTCGGCCGGCGACCCGGCCGGGCGGAAGACGCCGAGCACCCGCATCTCGCCGGGGCCGATGTTCTCGAGGCAGTGCACGAGGCCGGCCGGCAGGTGCACGCAGCTGCCGGCGTGGAGTGGCGCGGTCTCACCGTCGACGTGCAGCGTGCCCTCGCCCTCGAGCACGTAGACGACCTCGTCGTACTTGTGGAAGTGGTCGGGCGCGCGGATGACGGGGATATAGCCGACGAACTGCGTCACGGAGCTACAGCCGAGCTCGGGGGTCGCGAGCAGGCGGAACTGGCGGCCGGCGGTCGCTGCCCCGCTGTCCACCGCGTCGACCTCGACGACGGCGTGGGTCGAGCCGTTGGCCGGCAGGGGGTCGCGAATGAGGACCGAGAGCAGCTTGAGCCCGTTGGCGTCGTCGATCTGCCACGCAGAGCCGTTGGCGACGAATACCGCTGTCCCGGGCGAGAGGCCGGCAGGCTCGCCGCCGATCGTCGCGCGGCCGCTGCCCGCCAGCACGTAGAGCACCTCGTCGTCGGCCTCGTTTGACTGCTCTTCGGAGGGGCCTTCGAAGCGCAGGATGCGCTGCTCGAACTCGTCGCAGCCTCGTTTAGAGCCGAAAAGCGGCGCTTCCCCCGGCTGAAGTGCCCACCTCACTTCGCGCCAGAGTACCTGCGTGAACCTGCCAAAAGCGGTTACCATCGACCGCCTGATTCGCCGCCGCGGCCAACAGGCGAGGCTGCGCGGCGTCTTATAGGTGGCTAACCCAATAGGAGGGAATTGAATGTTGAAACGAGTTGGACTGATCGCGACGGCCACATCCGTGGCTGCACTCGCGGTCGTGGCGTCCGCCATCGCGCGCCCGGCAACGGTCGCAGCGGCGTCGGCGCTTTCGTGCAAGTCGGGCGTTTCGATCGGCATGCTTGCGCCGATCACGGGCCCGGTCTCGTCCATCGGCGACGACCAGTTGCACTGGGCCGAGTACTACTTCAACACCTGGAACAAGACTCACAAGTTGAAGATCAAGCTCGTCCAGGGCGACACACAGCTCCAGCCCGCGCTCGCTTCGACGGTCTCACAGAGCTTCGCGTCGAACTCAAAGATCATGGGTGTCATCGGGCCGGCGGGTAGCGACGAGGTGCAGGCGGTCGGGCCGATCCTGCGCAAGGCCGGTCTGGCGTTCGCGTCGGGCTCGGCGACTCGCGTCTCGCTCACGAGCGGAGCGTGGAAGGGCTACTTCTTCCGCGACGTTCCGAACGACGGCGTCCAGGGACCGACAGACGCGACCTTCATGCAGACGAAGCTCGGAGTCAGCTCGGGCGACAGCGTGATGATCATCGATGACCAGGAGTCGTACTCGACGGGGCTCGCCGACATCGCGGGCCAGGCGCTAGCCGGCAAGGGCGTCAAGGTCGACCGCGAATCGGTGGCCCAGACGGCGACCGACTTCTCCTCGCTGATCGCGAAGATCACGTCGACGACGAAGGTTGTGTTCCTCCCGTGGCAGAAGGCGTCGGAGGCTCAGCTCTTTGCCCAGCAGGCGAAGGCGCAGGGCAAGACTGCCATCATCTTCGGAAGTGACGGAACGTTCGACTCCTCGAACTTCACGGCGGGGAACTACGTGTCGTTCTTCGCTCCGGACGTGACAACGCTTCCGGCCGATGCAAAGATCGTCGCGGGCTTCCACAAGGCGTTCCCTGGTGGGACGAGCCCGTTCGGAGCACCGAACTACGTGCTCGCGCAGATGTACGCCGCCGCGATCACGACGTCGTGCAAGGACAACAAGATCACCCGGGCGGAGCTTCGGAAGAACTTCGCCAAGGTGTCGTTGAAGTCGACGATCCTCGGCACTCCGATCCGGTTCACCGCCAATGGTGATCTCGCCGGAGCGAAGTTCCATATCTTCAAGATCGTCAACGGCAAGTACGAGACGGTCCAGTAGCTCGAAGGTGGAGAGGGGCGCGATCGCAGGTGCGGTCGCGCCCCTTTTTCTGTATGTAAGGAGCTGCGGATGAACTGGAACCTCTTCGTCACGGAGCTAGTCGCCGGAATCACGCACGGGAGCGTCTACGCGCTCATCGCGCTCGGCTACTCGATGGTGTACGGGATCCTCAAGCTCCTGAACTTCGCGCACGGCGACATTTACATGGTCGGCGCCTTCATCGGCTTCGGAATCGTCACGGTCTTCGGCGGCGCGGAATCTCTCTCGGTGAACGTGTGGGTGCTCCTTCTCGTGATGTTCCTCTGCGCGATGCTCGGCGGTGGATTGCTCGGAGTCTTGATCGAGCGGTTCGCGTATAGGAGGTTGCGCAACGCGCCTCGGATCGCTCCGCTCATCACGGCTCTCGGCGTCTCGTTCTTCCTGGAGAACGCCGCGCTGCTCTTGCTCGGCGGCCAGTTCCAGTCGTACGACAGCTACGGCTGGAAGGGGGGCGAGCTCTGGACGAGGGGATTCACGCTGCCCGCAGGCGTCCACGTCGGCGTCGCACAGGTGATCGTGGTGGCGGGTGCCGTGCTCTTGATGATCCTGCTGACGGTGTTCGTGCAGCGGACGCAGCTCGGCAAGGCGATGCGGGCGACGTCGTTCGACCGCGAAGCCGCTGCGATGATGGGCATCGACGTCGATCGTGTGATCGTCGCCACGTTCTTCATCGGGTCCGCTCTCGCGGGCGCCGCAGGCGTGTTCAACGGTCTCGCCTACCAGCAGGTCTGGCCGTACATGGGCTTCCAGGCCGGTCTCTACGCGTTTATCGCAGCAGTCGTCGGTGGCATCGGCAACCTGCCGGGTGCAGTCGTCGGCGGCCTCGTCATCGGGCTCGCGCAGTCATTCAGCATCGGCTACATCTCCTCGACCTTCAGCGACGCGATCGTGTTTCTCGTCCTGATCGCGGTTCTGATCCTGCGCCCGACCGGCGTCCTGGGTCGCGCGGCGGTGCAGAAGGTCTGATGGACGGCGACGACCGAGACATCCCGCCGATTCCTGCGAGTCCGGCCGAGGCGCACGCGCCGCGCGTCGGCGTCGACGAATGGGTCGCGTCTGTGGCAGAGCGCCGCGAAGGCTACAGCGGAGTCTTGGGCCGCGCGCGCAGCGAGCTCGAGCGCGTGCCGCGTCCGGTGTTCTACGCGGCCTTTGGCGTTGCCGCCGCGCTCTTGCCGGCGATTACCAGCGACGGGTACATCGTACGCGTCGGCTTCGACACGCTGCTCTACATGCTGCTGGCTCTCGGCCTCAATATCACCGTCGGGTACGCCGGGTTGCTCGACCTCGGCTACGTCGCGTTCTATGGCTTCGGCGCCTATGGGTACGCGATGCTCGCTTCCCCGAAGTTCGGCATCCACTGGAACACGCTCGCGATCGTCCCGGTCGTAGTGATCGCGACGGCCATCCTCGGCCTGCTCGTAGCGCTGCCATCGCGACGCCTGCTCGGTGACTATCTCGCGATCGTGACACTGTTCTTCGGGCAACTCTTCGTCGCCGTCTACACGAACGGCGAGCGTATGTCGCTGTTCGGATTGACGCGAAGCCACGACGTCACTGGCGGCCCGAACGGGATCCCGAACGTCGACAACTTCAACGTGTTTGGTGGGCGGATCGGCTCGCTTCAGGCCTACTACTACGTCGCGCTTGGCGTCTTCCTACTCGTGCTCCTCGTCGTGTTCCTCATCGATACGTCACGCACCGGTCGCGCCTGGAAGTCGCTGCGCGAGGATCCCCTGGCGGCGGAGCTCATGGGGATGCCGGTCAACCGGCTGAAGCTCATCGCGTTTGCAGCCGGGGCGGCTGTGGCCGGACTGGCGGGAACACTCTTCGCTGCCCTCAATACGGCGGTTTTCGCGTCGGACTTCGATGTGCCGACGCTGATCATCATCTACGCCATCCTGATTCTCGGTGGAGCTGGCAGCATCGGCGGCGTCATTCTCGGCGCCCTCGTTGTGAATATCTCCCTCGAGGTGCTGCGGACGCCCGGCCACGCGACTTGGGTGTTCTACGTCACCATTCTCGCAACGTTGCTCATGGCGCTACGGCCGTGGCGCGTTCTTGCCCTCGTGCTCGGGGGCACCGTGGCGTTCGGTTACGCCGCGCACGCCATCGTTGCCGCAGCGTGGCCGCGCGGCGTCCACGGAAGTCCGTCGGTCGGTGGCTGGTTTGGTAGCGGTCTCTCCGGATGGGAGCTGCATCCGTCGAATCCGCGGTTGATCGGCAACATCACGTTCATCGCACTCGTGCTGGCCGTCCTGGCGCTGACGCTCCTCAGCGGCTGGAAGCGCTGGGCGGCGATGATCCCTACGCTCTACCTCGCCGGGTTTGTCTGGGAGAACCGTCTCGTCGTGGAGCCGAGCATCACCCGCCTGATCCTTGTCGGAGTGATCCTCATCGTGCTGATGAACGCGCGGCCCCAAGGACTGCTCGGCACAGCACGCGTGGAGATCGTCTGACATGGCGCGCCTGCTCGAGCTCGAAGGCATCTCGAAGCGTTTCGGCGGCCTCACATGCATCGACGGGCTCGACCTGCACGTAGACGAACGGGAGATCGTCAGCGTGATCGGACCGAACGGCGCGGGGAAGACGACGCTGTTCAACCTCGTGACGGGCATTTACCGGCCGGATGCCGGCGATATCCGGTTCGAGGGTGAGACGCTGATCGGGCTCGAGCCGCATGAGATCACGGCGCGTGGCATCGCGCGCACGTTCCAGACCCTGCGCCTGTTCCTGAACATGACGGTGAAGGAGAACGTCATGGCAGCCGCCTGGTGCCACACGCACGCCGGAATCCTTCGCTCGGTGTTTCGAACGCCTGGGATGCGGCGCGAAGAGCGCGAGATCGAACGTCTGGCGGAAGAGCGCCTTTCCTTCTTTGGTGAGCGTCTGGTCGGTTACCGCTGGAACCAGCCCGCCTACTCGCTTTCGTACGCGAACCGGCGCCGGCTCGAGATCGCGCGCGCGACCGCAGCGAAGCCGCGCCTGCTCCTGCTCGACGAGCCGGCGGCAGGGATGAACCCCGTCGAGACGCACGAGATGACCGAGTTGATCGCGCGTCTGCGTGTCGAGGCGGGTTACACGATCCTCGTCATCGAGCACGACATGCACGTCGTCGAAGGGATCTCCGACCGGGTCGTCGCCCTCGACCACGGCCTCAAGATCTCCGAGGGCACGTTCGAGCACGTCGCCACCGACCCGCGCGTCGTCGAGGCGTACCTCGGGACGAGCGCGGCGAAGACGAAATGACCGACGAGCCGCTCCTCTCCCTCGAGTCCGTCGACACCTACTACGGGCCGATCCACATCCTGCAGGGGCTGAACCTGAACGTGCGAGCGGGCGAGCTCGTCTGCCTGCTAGGTGGAAACGCATCGGGCAAGTCGACGACCTTGAAGACCGTGCTCGGGCTCGTCAATCCGCGCAACGGCACGGTGCGCTTCGGCGGCGAGGACGTGACGAAGCGTTCAACGAGCTACCGCATCCGGCAGGGCATGGCGATCGTGCCCGAGAACCGGCGCCTCTTCGCGCCGATGACGGTGCTCGAGAACCTACAGATGGGTGCGTACCTGCACGCTGGCGGCACGAAGGAGGACTTCGACCGGGTTTACGAGCTGTTCCCGTTGCTGCACGAGCGGCGTGCGCAGCTTGCGGGCACGCTCTCCGGCGGCGAGCAGCAGATGGTCGCGATGGGTCGCGCACTCATGGCGAAGCCGAAGCTGCTGCTGATGGACGAGCCGTCGATGGGCCTTGCGCCGATCCTCGTGGAGCGGAGCTTCGAGATCATCAAGCAGGTACACGAGTCGGGTGTCGCGATGTTGATCGTCGAGCAGAACGCGAACGTGTCGCTCTCGATCGCCGACCGGGGCTATGTCCTCTCGACCGGCCGCCTCGTCCTCGAGGGCAAGGCCGACGACCTGCGCGAGGACGAAGGTTTGAGGAAGGCGTATCTCGGCCGTTAACGTTTCGTAACCCTGGACTGTCCAGGGTAGGGCCGGAACGCTAAGTTGTCGCCGTGAAGGAGTTGCTTCCGGACATCGATCGCTGGCGCTCCCGCGGCGAGAAGGTTGCACTCGCGACCGTCGTCGCCACGCGCCGCTCGTCGCCGCGGCCGGTCGGATCGAAGCTCGCCGTGAGCGAGAGCGGCGAGCTCGCCGGCTCCGTCTCCGGTGGCTGCGTCGAGAGCGACGTCGTGCTCGCGGCACAGGAGGTGCTGGCAGGCGGCGCGCCGCGGCTGCTCACGTACGGCATCACCGACGACATGGCGCTCGAGGTCGGCCTCCCGTGCGGCGGCGAGATCGACGTCTTCGTCGAGCCGCTCGAGTGACACTCTTCGACGAGTTGCGCCCCGTCGTTGAGGGCGGCGGGAGGGCTGTCGTCTTCACGATCATCGCGGGCGACCAGTTGGGTGCCAAGGTGCTCGTGCGCGAGGACGGTTCGACAGTCGGCGACGGGCCTGCAGAGCTTGCCGCGCTCGCACCCGACGCGCTGCGCGCGGGCCGAAGCCACCTGATCGAGCACGGCGACTCGACACTCTTCGCGGACGTCTTCGGGCCCCCGCCGCGCCTTCTCGTCTACGGCGCAATCGACACGGCTGAGGCGCTCTGCCGCGCGGCGAAGCTGCTCGGGTGGACGACGATCGTCGCAGACGCACGTGCGCGGTTCGCGACGGCCGAACGGATTCCGAGCGCCGATGAGCTGCTCGTCGTCTGGCCCGAGGACGCCCTCGCCCAGGTGCAGCCAGACCTCGGCACCGCCATCGTCGTCCTCACCCACGACGACAAGTTCGATGTGCCGATGCTCATAGGCTCGCTGGCGACCGAGGCTTTCTATGTGGGCGCGCTCGGCTCGCGCCGGAATCAGGAGCGCCGCAACGAGCTCCTGCGCGACGCCGGCGTTGCCGAGAGCGACGTCGGCCGCATCGCCGGTCCGTGCGGGCTCGACATCGGCGCCGAATCGCCCGCCGAGACGGCTCTGTCGATGCTCACGGAGATCCTGGCCGTCCGCGCCGGCCGCTCCGGCGGGCGGCTCAAGGACGCGCCGCGCCGCATCCATGCGGAACCGGCCACCGGGAAAAAATAAAATCCCACTTGCAACACCTTTACTGCGGTACGTAGGATCGCTCACATGCTGCTGCGGGAGGTCGAATACGCGAGACCGGCGTCCGTCGCCGAGGCCCTCGCGATCCTGAAGCAGCACGACGGCGCCCGCGCGCTCGCGGGTGGCCAGACCTTGATCAACGTCATGAAGGCCCGCGTGGCCTCGCCCGACGTGCTCGTCGACCTGAACGGGCTCGACGACCTGAAAGGCATCGAGCTCGGCTCTGACGGGACGCTCACGATCGGCGCGATGGCCACCTACACCGACATCGCCGGCTCGGCGGAGGCACGCGCCCGGCCCATCCTCGGTGAGGTCTGCTTGACGATTGCTGATGTGCAGGTGCGGAACCGCGGCACGATTGGCGGCAACGTCTGCTCGAACGACCCGACGAACCACCTGCCGCCGTTGCTGTGCGCGGTCGGCGCGGAGATGACGATCGCGTCCGAGGACGGCGAGCGCACCGTTGCGGCCGCTGAGTTCTTCCTCGGCGTGTACCTCACGGCGGTCGGCCCGGGCGAGCTCCTGACGAAGCTCACGATCCCGGCCGGCAAGCACGACGGCTTCGCCGCCGTCACGCTCGGCGCGGATGGAACCTGCATCGCGAACGCAGCGGCGAGCCTCAACGGCTCCCTACGCGTGGCGCTCGGCTGTGTCGACGCCGTTCCCATCGTCGTGCAGCCGGCCTCTGCTGCCGAGGACGCGGTACGCGAGGCGGTGCGCGGCGCCGGCCTCATGCCACCGTCGGACGTCCATGCGTCGAGTGAATACCGGATCCACCTGGCGGAGGTGCTCGCAGTGCGGGCCGCGCGCCAGGCGGCGGAGAGGAGCTGAGTGTCAGCCATCGCATCCTCGAAGGCGGTGACGGTCACGGTCAACGGTGTCGAATACGAGCGTGAAGTCGAAGCCCGCAAGCTGCTGATCCACTTCGTGCGCGACGACCTCGACTTGACGGGCAGCCACATCGGCTGCGACACCGGGAACTGCGGCGCGTGCTCGATGATCGTCGACGGCCAGCTCGTGAAGAGTTGCATGCTGCTCGCGGTCCAGGCCGACGGCGCGAGCATCGAGACGGTCGAAGGGCTGGCCGAAGACGGCGAGCTCACGGCGCTGCAGCAGTCGTTCAGCGATCACCACGCGCTCCAGTGCGGTTACTGCACACCTGGAATGCTGATGAGCGCGACCGCATTGCTGCGTACGAACCCGAACCCCACTGACGAGCAGATCAAGAAAGCGCTGCAGGGCAATATCTGCCGTTGCACCGGTTACTGGAACATCTTCGAGGCTGTGAAGGCGGTGGGCTCGTGAGCGACTCGACGACGATCGCGCCGGATCGCGTCGAGGTCCAGGCGCCACAGAAGCAGTGGCAGGGACAGAGCGTCCCCCGCAAGGAGGACAAGCGGCTGACCCAGGGCCAGGGCGTCTTCGTCGACGACATCAAGCGGCACGGGATGGGCTATATCCACTTCGTCCGTTCGCCCTACGCGCACGCGCACATCACGTCGATCGACGTCTCGAAAGCGGAGGAGATTAAGGGCGTCTACGGCACGCTCACCGGCGAAGAGGTCGCGTCGCTTACGGATCCGTTCTTTCAGCTTGCGACTCCACCGGGCGCGCATCTGAAGGACTATGCACTCGCGCTCGGCAAGGTGCGCTACGTCGGCGAGGCGGTCGTTGCGGTCGTCGCGGAGACGCGCGAGCTCGCACGCGACGCGTCGGAGCTCGTCGAGGTCGAGTACGAGCCTCTCGCCGCCGTCGTCGACGCGCGTAACGCTCAGGACGACGGCGTGCCGGTGCTCCACGACGACGCCGGCTCGAACATGATGTGGGAAAGCGTCTACGAGTGGGGCGACCTCGATGCGGCGTTCGCCGAGGCGGATCGCATCGTCAAGATCAAGGAGCTCCACTTCCACCGGTTCAACTCGACGCCGCTCGAGTGCGACGGAGCGCTCGTGGAGTTCAACCGCGGGACGGGGCAGTGGACGATCCATACGAACAACCAGTTCCCGGGTTTCGCGCAGATCATGATGGGGCCTGCGTTGCACTGCGGCCTCGACAAGCTGCGTTTCGTCACACAGGACATCGGCGGCGGCTTCGGGAACAAGATCACCTCGCATCCCCAGCTCGTCGCCTGCTGCCTGCTCGCGCGCAAGCTCAACCGTCCGGTGCAGTGGACGGAATGGCGCACCGACTTCCACCTGTCGATGTCGCACGGCAACGAGCGCTGGTTCCAGGACACCGAGGTGGCGGTTAAGAACGACGGCACACTGCTCGGGTTCCGCACGAAGGCGCTCGACGACGCCGGGGCGTGGCTGCGCTACGAACCGCTCGGCGGCGTCATCTGGGCCCAGGTCACACCGGGCGTCTACAAGTGGCGCAACATCCGACTCGAGTTCACCCAGGTCGCGACGAACAAGGCGCCGTGCTCGCCGAACCGCGGCTACTCGCGCATGCAGCATCTGTGGTTCACGGAGCGCGTGATCGACATCGTCGCGCACGAGCTCGAGCTCGATCCCGTCGAGGTGCGGAAACGCAACTACATCAAGACCGAGGACATGCCGTACGAGACGCCGAACGGCTGCATCTACGACTCGGGCGACTACTCGAGGATGCTCGACATCGCGCTCGAGCTGATCGGCTGGAAAGACGCAGCGGCGCGGAAGAAGGAGGCAGCTTCGCGCGGGAAGCTGCTCGGCATCGGGATTGGCTCGACGCTCGACTCCGGCACGAACAACTTCGGCCAGTCGCGGATGATCAATCCGGAGCTCCAGTTCTCCGGCAACAACGAGGTCGCGACGGTGAAGCTCGACGTCTTCGGCGAGATCGTGGTCACGCTCGGCACGACCCCGCAGGGGCAGGGTCATGAGACGACCGCTGCGCAGGTCGTCGCGGACATCCTCGGCTGCTCGATGGACGACGTGTACGTGCGTGCCGGGCACGACAGCTACTGGAACTCGCACGCCGGCTTCTCGGGCACGTACGCGAGCCAGTTCGCGGTCACGGGCCTGAGCGCCGTAAAGGGCGCCACCGACATGCTCGCAGAGCAGATCAAGCGGCTCGGATCGGTGATCCTCGGCGGCGTGCCGGTCGACGCGCTCGAGCTCGCCGACGGGACCGTTCGGATCAAGGACAACCCGGAGGCTGCGCTGCCGTTCATGGCGTGTGGCGCGATCATCAACGCGAACAACGCCGGCCTCCCCGAGGATCTCGACGTCACGCTCAACTGTCGTTACGTGTACCGGCCGCCGTTCGAAGTGCCTGACGTCGAGAAGAAGTTCGGCAATCTCACGCTCACCTACGCGGCGCAGATTCACGCAGCCGTCGTCGAGATCGATCCCGAGACGGGGCACTACGAGATCGTCGACTACGCGGCCGTCGACGACTGTGGCATCCGTATCCACCCGCAGATCGTCGAGGGCCAGGTGATGGGTGCGACGGCGCAGGCGCTCGGCGCGGTGGTGCATGAGGCGTTCGAATACGACGAGGACGGGAACCTCCTGACGCCCAACTTCTACGACTACCACGTGCCGCACGCGCTCGACATGCCGCCGCTGCAGACGGGCTACATCGAAAGCCCGTCACCCTTTACGCCGCTTGGCACGAAAGGCATGGGTGAGGGCGGCGGCGCAGGCATCCACTCTGTCTGCGCGGCGGTGCAGGACGCGATGCGCGGGCACGGCGACGCCATCGTCTACGACAGCTGGAACCCGTACAAGCGCGTGTGGGAGATGCTCCAGCATCCTGAGAAGACGCGCGCCCTCGTGGAAGTGGTGGACGCGTGAACGTCGAAGGAGAGCGCACGTTCGACGCGCCGCGCGCAACCGTGTGGCAGGTGCTGAGCGACCCGAGCTCGATGGCGCAGACGATGCCCGGCGTCGAGAGCTTCGACGTGCACGACGACAGACGGTGGACTGCGAACGTGAAGATCCCGCTCGGCCTCGGCGGTCTGAAGATGAAGATCGACATGGAGAAGACCGAGGAGCGCGAGCCGGAATTCGCCTCGATGCACATCAAAGGCAAGGGCGTCGGCGCGATGATGAACATGCAGACGACGTTCCTCCTGAGCGAAGCAGCCGGCGGTGGCACGCAGATGAAGTGGACCGCCGACGTGAAGATCGCAGGGCCCGTGGGCTCGATGGGGCAGCGTGTCTTGCAGCCAATCGTGAACCAGCAGGTCCAGCACGTCCTCGGTGCGCTCGACAAGCAAGTGCAGGCGGCGGTCGTCAAAGCCGACAAGGGCTGAGCTCCCGTGTCGGTGCCGTTTCGCATCGGGGTGATGCAGCTGACCATGGAGCCGCTCGACGAGATGATCGCGTCGGCTCGCGTCATGGACGAGGCGGGCATGGACACGATCTGGCTCGCAGAGGCGTACCCGTGGTGGCGGAAGCACGGGATGGAGGCACGCTCGTCGACGGTCGTGTCTGCGCTGATGGCGCGCGAAACGGAGCGATTGACGATCGGCTGGGGCATCATCTCGCCGTTCACGCGCCACCCGGTGCAGGTCGCGATGGATGCACGCGTCGTGCAGGAGGCGGCCGGCCCGGACCGCTTCATCCTCGGTTTCGGGACCTCGAAGATCTTTCTCAACAACGCGGGCATGCAGACGTCGAAGACGCTCGGCCCGATGCGGGACGCGGTCGCGATCGTGCGGGGGGTGCTCGGCGGCGAGGCGTTCGACTACGAGGGCTCGACGTGGAACGCGAACGTCCCGGCAATGCAGGCCGAAGCGCACGCGCCGCGCGGCGTGCCGCCCGTCTACGTCGCGGCGACGGCGCCGAAGATGCAGGCGCTCGCCGGCGAGATCGGTGACGGTTGCCTGACGCCGTCGATCACGACGCCGCCCTTCGTGCGTTATACGCGCGAGAACGTCGCCGCCGACATCGATATTGGCTGCACGGTGGTCGCTTCGATCCACGAGTCCGACCGCGACCAGGGTCGCGACGGCGCGCGCGAGATCGCCGGCATGTATCTCGCGAACAAGGTTCAAAACATCCAGGGGTCCGCAGATACCCTCCTCGACCTCGCAGGCATCGAGCAGGACGAGATCCGGCCCGTAGCCGAGGCGATGGAGCAAGGTGGTCGCCTCGCAGCGAAGGCAAAGGTGACCGACGCGCTGCTCGACAAGTGCAAGCCGATCGCGGGCACGCCCGACGACTGCATCGCCGCGATCGAGGAGTACCGCGAGGCTGGATGCACGCACATGATGCTCGAGCTCTGGGGCGCGAACCGCCACGACCAGATCCGGCTCTTCGGCGAACGGGTGCTGCCACACTTCCGCGGGTGATCGACCAGATGCTTGCCGAGGCCCGTTCCCGCATTTCCCGCTACCTGCCTGCCGAGGCAGCGATCGCCGACGGCATCCTGCTCGTCGACCTGCGCTCAACGGACGAGCGGCGCGAGCACGGCGTCATCCCAGGCTCCGTCCATGTGCCGCGCTCCGTGCTCGAGTGGCGAGCCGATCCGGCGTCCTCGAGCCACAACTCGGAGCTGGCCGGGAGGAAGCTCGTGCTCGTCTGCGCGCAGGGATACTCGTCGAGTCTCGCAGCCGCGACCCTCGTGGAACTCGGCGTCGACGCGGGCGATCTCGATGGTGGGTTCGAGGCCTGGGCCGCGGCCGGACTGCCGGTCGGCGTAGGCTCGACGGAGCTGACGAAGCGTAGGCGCCGGCTGCGCCGGCGCCGGAGCAGCAAACACGAATGAAGATCGATCGGGAACGGCTCGTCGCGACGGCGACCCAGCTCGTCAACGTGCACAGCTTCACAGGCGACGAGCAGCGGATGGCAGACCTGATGGTCTCGCTCTTCGACGGCATGCGGTTGCAGGTGCAACGTCAGCAGGTGGAGGACAACCGCGCCAATGCGCTCGGTACCTGGGCGGGGGCCGGTGGGGGCCCGTCGCTGATGTTCAACGGGCACATGGACACGTCGTACTCGGGACGCGAGCCGTGGTTGCGCGACGTCCCCGGCTTCCAACCCCAGGCGTTCGAGCGCGACGGCCGCCTCTACGGTCTCGGCATTTCGAACATGAAGGGCGCGCTCGCGTGCTACCTCGAGGCCGTGCGCGCGTTGCAGGACGCCGGCGTGCGGTTGCGGGGCGACGTGCTGATCGCCGCCGTCAGCGGCGAGATCGAGAAGACGCAGTACGGCGACGCGACGGGCGCGCAATATCGCGGCTACGCCGCGGGCTCGCGCTATCTCGTCTCGCACGGCGGCGTCGCCGACATGTGCCTGCTCGGCGAGCCGACGGAAGGGAAGGTTGTGCTCGGGCACTTCGGCGCGCTCTGGCTGCGCATCCGCGTGCACGGCAACTTCATCCACACGGCGTTCAGCGAGGGCAAGCGCGACCAGAACTCGATCCTGCGAGCGCATCAGGTACTGGACGCGGTGCAGGAGTGGATCCCCACGTGGGAGGACGATCCAGCGAACGCGTACCGCGGCACCAGGGCGATCGTGAACGTCGGCGCGATCGAAGGTGGCTTCGGCTGGCGCGTGTCGCGCACGCCGCATCACACGGATCTCTTCCTCGACGTGCGCGTGCCGCCCACGAAGGAGATGGGCGTCGCCAGAAGGGAAATCCTCGAGTGGGTTCGCTCGCTCGCGCAGCGCTTCCCGGATTACGGTGTCGAGGGTGAGGTGTACGTCACCGCGCCCGGTGCGGAGATCGACGAGGGACACGAGCTGGTCGCCGCGATCGATGCCGCGCACGAGCAGGTCTTCGGAACGAAGCCCGAGCGTGACGTCACGCGCTGGTTCAGCGACGCTTCGGCGCTGACTCGCTACGGCATCCCGACTGTGAACTACGGCACGTCGACCGGTCTGATGGATGTCGAGCTCGGCGAGAACCTCGAGATCGAGGGGCTCGTGCAGACGGCGGAGGTCTACGCGCGCGTTGCGATGGACGTCTGCGGGGTTGCGTGACGTGACGGACGTCTACTCGCTGCCACCGGACCTGCCGGTGCCGGAGGATGACGGCGCGGCCGACCACCTCGTCGGCCTCGAGCTGCCGGACCTCACCCTGCCGTCGTCGCAGGGCGACGTGAACGTTCGCGACGTCGACGTGATCTACATCTATCCGCGCTCCGGGCGGCCGGGTGTGTCTCTGCTTCCGGGCTGGGACGAGACGCCGGGCGCGCGTGGCTGCACCCCGCAGTCCTGTGCGTTTCGCGACGCGCACGGCGAGCTGCAGGCGTTCGGCGTCCGTGTCGCGGGCCTCTCCGCGCAGACACTCGACGACCAACTCGAGTTTGCGGAGCGCAACGCGATGCCGTTTCCTGTGATCGCCGACCCGGAGCGGCGGCTGGGCGCTGCTTTGCGGCTGCCGACGTTCGAGATCGAGGGTCTCACTCTTTACAAGCGCCTCACGCTCGTCGCCGAGGATGCTCGCGTTGTGAAGGTCTTCTATCCCGTGTTCCCGCCGGACGCAAACGCCGGCGATGTCCTGCGCTGGCTGGAGGAGCGAACTTCCCGCTCCTCCGCTCCTGATCGGGCTCCGTCGAGCCTACGCCCGTGAAGCTCGTCACATACAACGACGGAAAGGTCGGCCGTATCGACGGCGAGGAAATCGTGCGCCTCGATATCCCGACGATGCGCAAGTACTTCGAGCGCGGCGGTGCGGACGACGCCGGTCAGCGGACACCGCTCGCCGACGCGAAGCTTCGCGCTCCCATCGTGCCGAAGAAGTTCATCCACACGGCAGGAAACTTCCGCGAGCACGAGGACGAGTCGAAGAACGTCAACTGGTCACACGAGATCGCTCCGTGGATCGTCTTCTTCCAGAACGTCGACGCGATCGTCGGCCCGGACGAGCCGATCGTCTATCCTGAGCACCTCACCGAGGAGCTCGACTATGAGCTCGAGCTCGCCGTGATCATCGGCAAGGACGGCAAGTGGTTCGGCCCCGAGGAGGCGATGGACTACATCGCCGGTTACGTCATCTTCAACGACATCACGGCGCGTGACATCCAGCGACGGGAGATGCGGAGCGGTGTCTTCTCGTTCTGCAAGGCGATCGACACGTTTTGCCCGCTCGGCCCTTGGATTGTCACCCCGGACGAGATTCCGGATCCGCACGATCTCGCGATGACGCTGCGCGTAAACGGCGAGACGCGCCAAACATCGCACTCGAGCCGCATGTCGACGACGATTCCGGAGATCCTCAGCCATTACTCGGCGCTCGGGTTCTCGGCGGGCGACGTTCTCTCGACGGGTACGGTCAGCGGCGTCGCGGCCTTCAGCGACGACGCTGCGTCGCTCTACCTGAAGCCGGGCGACATCATCGAGGCGGAGATCGAGCGGATCGGCGTGCTGCGCAATCCGGTCATCTCCTGGGAGGAAGCGCACGGCGAACCGCCTCCTCCGCGCGTGCGCTGGTGAAGCGCAAGGCGTTCATCACTGGCATCACCGGCCAGGACGGCTCGTATCTCGCTGAGATCCTGCTCGAGAAGGACTACGAGGTCTTCGGCATGGTCCGGCGCTCGAGCTCGTTCAACACCGCGCGCATTGACCACATCTTCGGCGAGGTCGAGCTCGTGTTCGGCGACCTGTGCGACGGCTCCGTTCTCAATCAACTCATGCGCACAATTCGGCCAGACGAGGTCTACAACCTCGGTGCTCAGAGCCACGTACGTGTGAGTTTCGATGTGCCGGAGTACACAGCTGACACAGACGCGATGGGGACGCTCCGCTTGCTCGACGCGATCCGCGAGGAAGGGGTGCAGGCACGCTTCTACCAGGCCTCGTCGAGCGAGATGTTCGGAAAGGCGCGGGAGATACCGCAAACCGAAGAGACACCGTTCCACCCGCGGAGCCCATACGGCGTGAGCAAGGTGTTCAGTTACTGGATCACGCGCAACTACCGCGAGGCTTACGGCATGTTTGCGGTGAACGGCATCCTGTTCAACCACGAGTCGCCACGGCGCGGCCCAACCTTTGTCACGCGGAAAATCACGCGCGCGGTAGGAGCAATTCTGCGCGGCGAGCAGAACGAGTTGCGGCTCGGCAATCTCGACGCGAAGCGCGACTGGGGTTACGCGAAGGACTACATGGACGGCGCGTGGCGGATGCTGCAGGCGGACGAACCTGACGATTTCGTGCTTGCGACGGGCGAGACACACTCGGTCGAGGAGTTCCTCGACGCGGCGTTCGGTCATGGAGGGCTCGAATGGCGCGACTACGTGCAGATCGACGAGCGGTATTTCCGCCCAGCCGAGGTCGACGTGCTCATCGGCGACTACTCGAAGGCGAAGGAGAAGCTCGGCTGGGAACCGAACGTGCGCTTTGAAGAGCTCGTGCGAATGATGGTCGACGCTGACCGCGAGCGGGGGAAGCTCGAAGAGCACTACCTGTGAGCTGGGCCCGCGACGACGCGAAGCTCGACCGCGTTCGCGGGCTCATGGCGGACGAGGGAATCGACGCGCTCGTTGTCCGTGCCCCCGACAACGTTCTCTACCTCACGAACTTCTGGAGCATGAAGGGCTACGACGCGTGCGTCTTTCCGCGCGAGGGAGCGCCGATCCTCATCTGTCTCGAGGCATCCGCCGAGGACGCAGCGCGCACCGCGTGGACCTCCGAGGTGCGGTACGTCCGCGGCTACGACGAGACCGATCCGCGTCCCGTACCTGCGCGCACGCTCGATGCTGCGATCGACGCAAGTCGCGAATACCGGCGCGTCGGGCTCGAGCTCTCTCTCGGTACGCAGGCTTCCGACCGCATGGTCGGCGAGCCGACGACGTTCACGAAGGCGTGGTTCGACGCGTTCCCGGACGCCGCCGATGCAGCGCCATTGCTCGCACGCGCGCGGATGATCAAGACCGAGCAGGAGATCGCCCGCCTGCGCATCGCGAACGAGATTGCGTGTCAGGCGATGCACCATGTCCGCCGAAAGCTCGAGCCGGGCATGAAGGAGTCCGAAGTCGCCGCCATCTGGCAGGGCCACGTGCACGGCCAGGGCACGGCCCGCGACGACGTGGAGCTAGCCCTGCCGTTCTCGCTCGTCTGGGCCGGCAAGGGGATCAAGACGTTCACGGCCACCTCGGACCTGCCCGTCGTGGAGGGCGAGCCGGTGCTGTTCGAGATCTGGGTTTGCGCTGACGGGTACTGGGCGGACCACACGAAGAACCTCGTGCTCGGAGAGCTCAAGGCCGAATACGCCGAGCTAGAAGCACAAGTGATGGCTGTGTATACAGCCATCATGGGGCTGTGTACACCACCATCACCTATGGCTGAAATGGACAGAACCGTCCGCGCGCGCATCGCCGAGCTTGGGTATCCGGGGCAGCCCTCGCATCCAATTTGTCACGGCGTCGGCGCCCGCGCGCACGAGCCGCCCTATCCGCACCAGGCGGCAGGCGGCACGTTCGAGGAGAACATGGTGCTCGCGGTCGAGCCCGGCGTGTACTGGGACGGAGGAGGCGGCCTGCGCGTCGAAGACAACTTCCTCGTGACGAACGACGGCCTCGAGAAGCTCTCCGCGTTCCCGGATGGGATCGTGCGCTGTTGAGGGTGGTCTGCTTTTGACCGGGGAGATCTGGACCGGCGCCCTGAACGACGCGTACCGTCTGGGCGGGAGCGTCGGCCTCTACGACACGACGCTCCGCGACGGCGAGCAGACCGTCGGCGTCGTGCTCGACCCGGAGCAGAAGCTCGAGATCGCGAAGCTCCTCGACGAGCTCGGCATCGATCGCATCGAGGCCGGCTTCCCACGCGTCTCGAAAGACGACTGGGACGCGGTGAAGCTCATCTCGGCCGCCGGTCTGCGCGCGCAGATCTGGGGCTTTTCGCGTGCAGTCCCCGCCGACCTCGAGGCGCTCGTCGAGCTCGGCGTGCCGGCATCCGTGATCGAATCGCCGATCTCCGATCTGAAGCTGAACGCGATCGGCGTCGACCGTGAGAAGATGCTCGACCGGATCACGAGCGCAATGCGCTTCGCAGCCGACAACGGGATCCTCGCCGCGTTTTTCGGTGTCGATTCGACCCGCGCCGAGCCCGACTTCTACGAGCGCGTCTACAAGTCGGCCGTCGAGGCGGGCGCACGCGAGGTCGTCGTCGTCGACACGCTCGGGATCGCCTCACCCGAGGCGGTCGCGGATCTCGTCGGCAAGACGGTCGAGTGGGTGGGACCGGACGTACCGGTGCACTTCCACGGGCACAACGACTTCGGTCTCGCGACCGCGTCCGCCGTCGCAGCCGTCGGTGCTGGAGCACGGTGGATCCAGGGGACGATCAACGGCATGGGCGAGCGCGCCGGTAACGCGAACCTCGGCGAGGTCGCGCTCACTCTGCGCGCGCTCTACGGCGTCGAGTCGAACCTGCGACTCGACCGCATCCGAGCTGTCGCTGCGAGCGTGCAAGCACTGTCCGGCTACGCGCTCGAGCCGTGGAAGCCGGTGACAGGGGAGACGCTCTTCCGACGCGAGTCGGGTGCCGTCGCCTCGCAGTTCCACGATCCACCGTCGATCGAGCCGTACTCGTCGACCCTCGTCGCGGCCGAGCGCGGCATCGTGCTCGGCAAGAAAAGCGGGCTCGACTCGATCCGGATCAAGGCGGAGGAGCTTGGAGTCGACGTGCCCGAAGCGGCACGCGTGGAGCTGCTCGCGAAGGTGAAGGAACTCGGGACGCGCAAGCGTGGTCTCGTCACCGACGAGGAGTTCCGAGAGCTCGCAGATGGCTGATTTCGACGCAGTTATCGTCGGCAGCGGCGTCAACTCGCTTGCGTGCGGCGCTCTGCTCGCACGCGCCGGGTGGCGGGTCTGCGTGCTCGAGCGCAACGATTGGCTTGGCGGCGCGATTCACTCCGCAGAGATCACCGAGCCGGGCTTCGTGCACGACGTCTTCAGTGCGTGGCACCCGCTGTGGGTCGGTGGTGCGGCCCACGCTGAGCTCGGCGACGACCTCGCGGCGCGCGGACTCGAGTATCTGAACACAACGCTTCCGACCGCGACCGCGTTCCCGAACGGCAAAGCGTCGTTCCTGCTTCGCGAAGCTGAGGGCAACGCCAAGGAGATCGGCCCGGAGTGGCCGGACATGCTCGAGCGCTTCTGGCCGAACGCCGACCTTGCCTTCGGAGTGCTCGGCACCGAGCTGTGGTCACCGTCGGGTCTCGCGTTCGGCGCGAAAGCCGTCCGCCGGCTCGGCCGCAAGGGCCTCGCTGCATTCGCAGGTGATCTTCTGCAGACGAGCCGCGACTGGCTCCAGCAGACGTTCGAGTCTGAGCATGCCCACGGCTTGCTCGCACCGTGGGTGCTGCACACCGGGCTCGGACCCGATGCTGCGGCGTCCGGCTTCATGACGCAAGTGATTGCCGTCGCCCTGCAGGAAGGCGGGATGCCGATCCCGCGTGGAGGCGGCAGCAAGCTCGCGGACGCGCTCGTCCAGCTGATCAGAGATCACGGCGGGACCTGCGAGACCGGAGTCGACGTCGACCGTGTGCTTGTGCAGAGCGGGCGCGCGACGGGGGTGCGCACCGCAGGCGGTGAGACCGTCAGCGCAGAGCGAGCGGTGATCGCGAACGTCACACCGACGCAGTTGTACGAGCGGCTGCTCGACGAAACGGAAGTTCCGACTGCTGTCGTCGAGGGCGCACGGCGGTTCCGATACGGGCGCTCCGAGATGCAAATCCATTTCGCGCTGTCGGAACCCGCGCGCTGGCTCGGTGACGAGCGACTGAACGAGACCGCGATCGTGCACGTTACGCCCGGGCTCGACGGTGTGTCGCGCGCCGTGAACGAGGCAGAACGTGGCTTGCTGCCGGCGGAAGCGACGATCGTCGTCGGCCAACCACTGACGATCGACCCGTCACGTGCGCCGGAGGGCAAGGGCCTGCTCTGGATTCAGCTCCAGGAGCTGCCGTGGCACGTCAAGGGCGACGCCGCAGGCGAACTCGATGTCGGCGCGGGCGTGTGGTCGGAGCGGCTGAAGGAGCGTTACGCCAACCGGATCCAGGCGCGGCTCGCGAAGCTCATCCCGAATCTCGAATCGAGCCTGCTGCGCCGCGTCGTGCTCTCACCCGCCGACCTCGAACGGATGAACGTGAATCTCCGCCATGGCGATCCGTACGGTGGCGCGCTCTCGCTCAATCAGAATTTCCTCTGGCGCCCGTTCTCGCGCAGCCCCGGCCACGCGACCGCGGTCGAGCGGCTGTGGCACATCGGCGCGAGTACGTGGCCGGGCCCGGGCCTCGGCGCGGGCTCGGGAACGCTCGTTGCGCACGAGCTGCTGAAGCCGCCTCCCTCGCAGCGCGCAGTCACGAAGATTCGCGGGCTCTTCAGCTAGAACGCGAAGATTGAGCGGCCCTTGAGCTCGACGGTGTAAATATCCGTTGCGAGCTCGAGATGGTCGTGCAACGCGCGACCAGCGCGGTCCGCATCGTGCGCTGCGCATGCCTCGAGCAGCTCGACATCGAGCTCTTCGTGCCGGTCTTGCACCGTGCCTTCCGCCAGCAGTACCGGGCGATAGCGCTCGCAGGAGTCCCACGCAGGGCGGATCAGACGCAGGAGCCACGACGACCGCGCCGCCTCGTACAACGCGAAGTGGAACGATCCATGCGCGTGCACGGCGGCGCGGATGTCACCGCGATGCCGCGCCTCGTCGTACGCGGTCAGATGCGCGCGGGCCGCGGCCGCGTCGCCAGGTTCGAACAGCTCCGCGGCGCGCCGCACCGCCATGCTCTCGAGGGCGAGCCGGATCGCGAAGAGCTCGCGCAGCTCCTCCACGTCGAGGCGCATCACCTTTGCGCCGTGGTGCGGAATGTGCTCGGCGAGCCCGAGCGCCTCGAGTTGCCGCACCGCCTCGCGGATCGGCGATATGCTCATCCCGAGCTGGCGGGCGAGATCTTCGAGCCGGAGGGGCGTGCCTGGCGTCAGCTCGCCCATGATGATCGCCTCGCGCAGGCGCTCCAGAGCCGCCTCCGCCATCGTCCGATGCCGGACCGCGGCGCCCGCGGCAACCTCCAGCGACGTTTCCACCGACGCGGACCCTGAACCACACTTGATCAGATGTCAAATGTCTGAAAAGATCGCGCCTTCCGGGTGTCGACGGGATCTCAGCGGCTGCCGCAGTTCTCGATCTCGCAGGTGAGCACGCTCACCGCGAGCTTCGAGGACGACGTTCGCGCGTACGGCGACGGCGGCATCGACGCGATCGGGATCTGGGAAATGAAGCTCCGCGACGGCCCGAACGACGACGACGCCCTCGCCCTTCTGGCAGCGAGCGGGCTCGGCGCCGCTTCCGCCGTACCGGTGGTCCCGTCGATCCTGCCGCTGCCGCTCCTGCCGGGCCCGGAAGACCCGCGGGAGCGCATCGACTCGCTCCTCCGATCGATTCACCGGCTGGCGGCTTTTCGCCCGACCGGCATCGTCTGCCTCACGGGTCCCGGCGACCGCGGAACGGTGGTTGGCGGACTGCGCGAGATCGCGGCCGAGGCGGAGCGCACGGGGATGCGCGTGGCACTCGAGCCGTTCCAGGCGGACGGAATCGAGAACTGGTCGATCGTCAACACACTGGGCGACGCCGTCCAGCTGATCGACGAGGTAGGTTCGCCTGCGGTCGGCATCCAGTTCGACGTGTGGCACCTCTGGAACACGCCCGACCTTCTTGACGAGATCGAGCGGCACGCGCACCGCTTCGTCGGCGTCCATGTCGACGATTGGCGCGACCCGACGCGCGGCTGGGCCGACCGTGTGCTGCCGGGCGACGGCGTGGCCGACGTCCCCACGATCCTCGCCGCGCTCGAGCGCGGCGGCTGGAACGGCTATTACGACCTCGAGATCTTCTCCGACAACGGCGCATTCGGCATCACGTATCCCGATTCGCTGTGGAACATCGAACCATCGGAGCTCGTGCGGCGTAGCCGCGAGAGCTTTACTCAGTGCTGGGAGGAACGGAGGGTCGCGGCATGAGCCGCCCCAAGAGAGGAGACGTGATGACACACATCACACGGGCGCGCATAGCGCTTGTGATCATCGCCGTCGCCGCGGGCGTTCTCGCCGCGACGGCTGCAGCACGCACGGACACGGCGGCCGCAGGGAAGCCGATCGTCATCGGCGCAGTCGTCGACTTGACGAAGAACATGGCCCCCTTCGATGCGCCGGCGCTGCTCGCGGCGCAGCTCGAGATCAAGGCCATCAACAAGAAGGGCGGCGTCGATGGGCGCCCGCTGAAGATCGTGTTCCTGAACGACCAGCTCGACCCGGCGAAGACGAAGCAGTTCGCCGTGCAGATGCTGCAGAAGAAGGTCGACATCGGCTGGGTGACCTGCGATGTGAACTACGCGGCACCCGCCGCGCAGGAGTTCCTGAACGCCGGCAAGCTGACGATCGCGCCGTGCCTCGGCACGGACGAGCTCAGCCCGATCCGGTTCGGAGCGAAGGGCAAGCTCGGTTTCTCGTTCGGAAACGCTGCACAGGACGAGGGTGCCGCCGCCGCCGAGTTCGGTTACAACACCAAGGGTTGGCGGACGGCTGTCGTCGTCACCGACAACCTGCTTCGCTACTTCCAGGACGACTGCAAGGCGTTCACTGCCCGCTTCACGCAGCTCGGCGGCAAGATCGTCGCGCAGGAGTCGTTCACACAGGGAGACAAGACGATCAACAACGTCGTCAGTCGCGTGAACAACGAGAAGTCGGATGCGATCATGTTCTGCACGTCGTTCGGTGCTGACCAGCCGGCGTTCGTGTCGGGCCTGCGCAGCCTCCACAACAACACGCCGATCATCAACGGGTGGGCGAGCGACGGGAACTACTGGTGGCCGACGAACCCGAAGGTCACAAACTTCTTCTACCTCACGTACGCCTCCGTGTACGGCGACGATCCGTCGGCGAAGGTGCGCGCGTTCGAGGCTCAGATGAAGGCGGCGGGCCACCCGGCGCAGACCGGCGGGTTCCTCGGCGGCGCGGCCGCGATCGATGGGATCGCCGCGGCGGTGAAGAAGGCCGGCGGCTCAACGAACGGTGCGAAGCTTGCGAGCATCATGGTGAAGTTCCACAAGCTCCCGACGCTCTCGGGCAACGTGAGCTTCAGCGCGAACCTTCACACGGTGTTCGGTCGTGCGTACCGCGTGATCGAGATCGAGGACAACGTCGCGAAGTTCGTCAAGCTCGTCACGGCGTCTTCACCTGCCAACATCGGCCGCTAGCGAGGCGCGTGGCAGAGCAGGACCCGCAGAGGCGCCGACCGTCCGGACTGCTCCGGGCGGTCGGCGTCTCTCGTTCATTCGAAGGCTTGCAGGCGCTCACGGACGTCGACCTTGAGCTGGCGCGAAGCGAGGTGGTCGGACTCATCGGGCCGAATGGCGCGGGCAAGACAACGCTCGTGAACGTGCTCACAGGCTTCGATTTCCCAACGACCGGCCGCGTTGAGCTCGAGGAGCGAGACGTCACCCGCTGGCCGCCGCAGCGACGCGGACGGGCAGGGCTCGCGCGCACGTTCCAGCACGGGCATGCCTTCAAGGGATTGACGGTGCGCGAGAACGTCGAAGTTGCTGCACTCGGCGTCGGTGCGTCGTCGCGGGATGCGCGCACGCGCGCCCATCGCTTGCTCGGCGCACTCGGCCTCGCCGCGCGTGCAGACGAGGCTGCGTCGGTGCTGCCGCACGGTGACGAGCGCAAGCTCGGCGTCGCGCGGGCACTTGCCACCGAACCGCGGTTCGTGCTGATGGACGAGCCGGCCGCCGGTCTCACTGAGGCCGAGGTGCCCGACCTCGCCGCCGTGGTGCGGTCGGTGCGTGACGAGCACGGGGCCGGTGTGCTCCTGATCGACCACAACGTCACCCTGATCCTCGACGTTTGCGACCGGATCCAGGTGCTCGACCAGGGCCGCACACTCGCCGAGGGGACGCCGGAGGAGATCCGGAAGAACATCGACGTCGCGAACGCCTACCTCGGTGGCAGCGGGCGCGATGTCTGAGCCCGCGCTCGCCCTCGAAAACCTCGAGGTGCATTACGCCGGCGTGCCCGCCGTGCGCGGCATCGACCTCGAGGTCGGCGAGGGCGAAATCGTCGGACTCGTCGGCCCGAACGGGGCCGGCAAATCCTCGACCCTCCACGCAGTCATGGGCGTCGTTCCGCCGGCAGTCGGCGACATCCGCGTGCGCGGCCGATCGCTTCGCGGCTTCAGCCCAGAACGCGTCGCACGGCTCGGCGTCGCGCTCGTGCCCGAGGGCCGGCACATCTATTCGTCGTTGACCGTCGCCGAGAATCTGCGGCTCGGCTTCGCCGCACGGCGCAGCAATGACGGGCTCGCCGCCGACGTCGCCTGGGTGGAGTCGCTCTTCCCGGTTGTGCGCGACTTCGCACGCCGGAATGCCGGCGCGCTCTCCGGCGGGCAGCAGCAGCAGCTCGCGATCGCGCGCGCGCTCGTCGCGCGACCAGACGTTCTATTACTCGACGAGCCCTCGCTCGGCCTTGCCCCGACGGTCGTCGAGACCCTGTTTGCGACGCTTGCCGGGATCCGCGAGCGCGGCGTCTCGATCCTGCTCGTCGAACAGCGCGCCCAGATGACGATCGCATTCGCCGACCGGACGCACGTGATCGCGAACGGACGGCTGCGCCTCACACTCGGTCCGGGCGACGCGGGCGACACCGACAAGCTCACGGCGGCCTACCTCTCGTGAACTGGGGCCAGGCAATCGCAGACGCGATCTCGCTCGGCGCGCTCTACGGGCTCGTGGCCGTTGGAATCGGTCTCGTGTTCGGGGTGATGCGGCTGATCAACTTCGCGTACGGCGAGCTGATCACCGCCGGCGCCTACGTGCTTGCGTACACGGGTGGGTGGCCCGCGCCGCTCGCGATCCTCATGTGCGTCGCAGCGGTGGTCGCGCTAGCACTTGTACAGGAGCGAGTTGCGTTCCGCCCGCTGCGCCGGATGGGCGCTTCGCCCGCCGCGATGCTCGTCGCGACGTTCGCAGTCAGCTTCCTGCTCCAGGCGATCTACTTGCTCGCCTTCGGCTCGCGCGGCCAGATCGTCGGAACGCTCGGCCAGCTGAACAGCGCGTTCACAGTCGACGGCGTCGACATCCGCTGGATCCTGCTTGTCACGACCGTGACAGGTGCGATTCTCCTCCTGGCAACGGGGGCCCTGCTGAATCGTACGACCATTGGCCTGCATGTCCGTGCGGCCGCCCAGGACTTCCGCACCGCGCGAATCCTTGGCGTGCGCGCGAACCGTGTGATCGGACTGTCGTTCGTCGTCGCCGGTGTGCTGGCCGCGGCAGTGAGCGTGCTCTACACCGTCTCGAACCCGCTCGTGCAGCCCCAGATGGGCGTGCCGATCACGATCTTCGCGCTCGTCGGCGTCGTCGTCGGCGGGCTCGACCGTCTCTGGAGCGCCGCACTCGGAGGGTTCGCCGTCGGCTTCGTCTACGGCATGTTCGGCGACCTGCTCTCGTCGCAACAGACCGTCTACCTCCCCGCGGTCGTCTACGGCTCTGTGATTCTCGTGCTCTTGCTTCGTCCCGCAGGGCTGTTCGCGCCACTGCACGCGCGACAGGTGGAGCGCGTATGAGGCGGGTGGTGTCCGAGCTTGGCGCACCGGTCATCCTTGTCGTGGCCACGGCACTGATCACGGGAGCATTTTCGCAGGCCCATCAGCTCGAGTTCGAGAACGCCCTCGTGATGACCGCAATCGTGGTTGCGCTCTACGTGTTCATCGGCAACTCGGGCGTCATCTCGTTCGGTCACGTGAGCTTCGTTGCCGTCGGCATCTACCTTGGCGGGATTCTCACTGTCGATCCCCAGACGAAGACGTTCACGATGCCCGGGCTCTTTCCGTATCTCCGCCACACCGACATCGGCATTGTTCCCTCGCTTGCGCTCGCGGCCGCGGCCGGCGGTGTGTACGGGCTGGCCGTTGGCCTGCCGTTGATGCGTCTGTCGGGACTGCCCGCCGGCATTGCGACCTTCGCGGTGCTCGGGATCACGGCCAACGTCCTCTACTACTGGCAGAAAATCGGGCCGACGGCACAGACGCTCTCCGACATTCCGGAGGCGGGGCGTTGGACGCTCGCGGTAGCGACGATCATCACGATCGCGGCGGCGTATGGGTACCAGCGCAGTCGATTCGGCCGAATGTTGCGTGCGACCCGCGAAGATCCGGCGGCAGCCCGCGCAGCCGGTATTTCCGTCTATCGCCAACGCCTGATCGCGTTCACGCTCAGCGGTGCGCTCGCGGGACTCGCCGGCGGCCTGTACGTGCACCAGCTCGGACTGATCGCGCCCGACCTCACGTATCTCGATCTCACCTTCGTCACGCTTGCGATGCTCGTGTTCGGAGGCGTCGCGAGTCTCTGGGGGGCGGTGCTCGGCGCGCTTGCGATCAGCGCGCTCAACTCGTTTCTCGGTGACGCGGAGAACACCGTGCACGTCGGCTTCCGTCTCACGCTTCCAACCGGTACGCGACTGGTGACAATCGGCGCCGTGATGGCGCTCGTGATCATCCTGCGACCCTCCGGTCTGACGGGAGGCCGCGAGTTCGGCTGGAGACGCCGGTGACCCGCGTGTGCGTCGCTGGAGCCGGAACGATCGGCAGTCTGTTCGCCGGACACCTCGCGCGCGTGACCGACGTTTCTGTGCTGACGCGCCGCGACGAGCACGCGCACGCGTTGAATGAGCTGGGTCTGCGGGTCTCAGGGCGCGCAGAGTTCACCGCCTCGGTAGCAGCGTCGAGCGATCCGGCCGGGCTCGACGCCGACCTCCTCATCCTCGCGTGCAAGGGCAACGAGCTCGAGCCGCTGGCGCAGCGCATCGAGGGGCAGTTCGAGGGCGCAACGGTGATGACGGTGCAGAACGGGCTGGGCGCCGAGGAAATCGTCGGGGCGCATGGCGACTGGCCTCTGCTCTCGGCGGTCACGTTCATGAGCGGCACGCGGCATGGCGACACGCACGTCGAGTACGTCCTCGACACCGCGACATGGATCGGCCCCTATCGTGATACGACACCGGACGACGCGCGCGTGGTAGCCGACCTGATCGTCTCGTCGGGCTTGAAGGCTGAAGCGTTCGACGACCTGCGTCCCGCGCAGTGGTCGAAGCTGATCTTCAACGCCACGGTCAATACTGTTGCCGCATTGACCGGCCTTCCACACGACTTCCATTTCGCCGAAGGGCTGCTTGGCGACCTAGTCCGTGGCCTTGTCGACGAGGGGAAAGCCGCCGCCCGAGCCGCGGGTGTCGAGCTCCAGGAGGACCCGTGGGAGATGAACGTGCTCGCGACGCAGCGCGGGCATGCGCATCGCCCATCAATGCTCGAGGACGTCGAGGCGCACCGGCGCACGGAGATCGACCTGATCACAGGCGCGCTCGTACGTGAGGCGAGCCGCGCGGGCGTCGAAGTGCCGCTGCACACCGCGCTCTACCGGCTTTTGAAGGCGAAGGAGGCGAGCTACTCCGAATGAAGATCTGCGTGGTCGGCTGCGGTGCAGTGGGCTCGCTCTTCGCTGCGAACCTCGCGCAGCTGGACGATGTCGAGGTGTGGGCGTACGACGCGTCGCGCGAGCACGTCGACGCGATCAACGCGAACGGGCTGCGGCTCTCCGGCGCCGGCGAGGTTCTCGGCCGGCTGCGCGCGACCTCCGACGCTCGGGAACTTCCGCAGTGCGACTTCGGCATCGTCGCGACGAAGGCGATGCACACGGAGCAGGCGATCGCCGCGACGGCTCATGCGTTTGCGAGCGGCTGCGTCGCCACGGTGCAGAACGGGCTCGGGAACGAGGAGACGCTTGCGCAACATGTCGAGCGCGTGATTCGCGGCACGACGTTTCCCGCGGGCAAGATCGTGGAGCCGGGGCACGTGCAGTGGGACGTCAAGGGCGATACCACGCTCGGGCCTTACGAGCCGCAGCCCGCACCTTTCGAGGCGGTGCAACGGCTCGCCGACGCATGTACTCGCGGTGGCATGCCGACGAGCGCCGTCATCGACGCCCGCGGCCCGCAATGGCGCAAGGTGATCTTCAATGCCTCGACGAATCCGATTGGCGCGCTCACCGGGCTCACACACGGACGTGTGTGCGAGCGGCCCGATCTACGCTCACTCGTCTCCGGCCTCGTGGACGAGGGCAAAGCGGTCGCCGCGGCGCAAGGCATCGTGCTCGACGCGGATCCCGAGGAGTTGATCGACCATGCCGCGAAACGGGAGGTTGCGTACAACCACAAGGCGTCGATGCTGCAAGACGTCGACGCGCGGCGGACGACGGAGATCGACTACCTGAACGGCGGTATCGTCCGCTTCGGGCGCGAGCACGGGGTACCGACGCCGCTGAACGAAACGATCTGGGCACTCGTGAAAGGGGTGGAGGATTCGTGGCAGCAGTAGGAGAGCCGTCGTCGGAATCGACGTACTGGGGCCTGCCGCAGGACGAGATCGAGCGTCGCTACAGGCTCGTCCGGGAGGCTGCAGAGCGCGACGGGCTCGATGCAGTGATCGTGTGCGGCAACGAGTACACGGGCTTCGAGGGTGCGGTCACGTATCTGAGCGGCTTCGTGATCGTGCACCGCTACGCGTACGTCCTGCTCCCGGTCGACGGCGACCCGGCGATCGTCTTTCCCACCGAGGCACGCTACGTCGGTGAGCACGGCACGACGTGGATCGACCGGCAGGAGTTCGTCGACCGCCCCGGCGAATGGCTCGCGGACGCGGTGCGGGGCAAGCGCGTCGGCGTGTACGGCATGGACTACGTGATGACGGTCCGCGACTACGCCGCTTTGCAAGGCGCCTGTGAGCTCGTCGGCTGGGACGTCGCGTTCGACCACGCGCGCATGGTCAAGTCGGAGCTCGAGCTCGCGTCGGTGCGCGAGTCGGTGCGCATCAATGCGGAGGGCTTCTGGATCTTCCTCGAGCATTTCGAGCCGGGGAAGACCGCGCGCGAGGTGCTGGCGCCGTGCGAGGAGTACTTCGTCGCGCAAGGGTGCGGGCGCTGGACGATGGACATGGTGCTCGACGGGCCGAACGGGTCGGCGCTCCCCGAATTCAAGATTGCAAGCGCGAAGCGTTTCGACGCGACGGGCTGTGTGCTGCCGTCGCTCGAGGTCGCCGGTCCCGGCGGCCACTGGGTCGAGGTCTCCCGCGCGATCTGCCCTGGGGAGCCGAGCGACGACACGAAGCGCATGCTCGAGGCTTACGACGAGTATTACGCGGCTGCACCGGCGGCGCTCCGGGCCGGCTCGACGGCGCGCATGGCACACCGCGCCGTCGCGCAAGGCTTCCTCGACCGCGGCTTCCACCTCGGTCACGTCACCGGGCATTCGATCGGGATGACGATGATCGAGTTCCCGAAGATCGGTGAGCACGACGAAACGGAACTGCAGGCCGGGACGGTGCTGTCGATGCACCCGCACGCGATCTCGCAAGACGGCAAGGCCTGCCTCTACATGCAGGACACCTGGCTCGTGACCGACGCGGGCGGCGTGCCGCTCGCCGGCCTCCCGATGAAGATCTTCGACGGTGGAGAGACCCGCTAGGGTCCGCACGTGGCGACGACAGACCAGGACGAATTCGCACCGATTCTCCCCGGTGCGGGCGGCAGTGACTACGAGCGCTATCTGCGCACGGACGAGCTGCTCGCCCTCCAGAAAGGGCCCGACGAGTGGGTCCACCGCGACGAGCTGCTCTTCCAGACCGTGCACCAGTCGTCGGAGCTTTGGCTAAAGCACGCCTGGGTCGAGGTCGAGGAGGCGACGCGACTCGTCGACGCGCGTGACGTTGGGGCTGCGCTGAGGTTGCTGCGGCGCGCGAACGAGTCGCTGCAATATGTCATCGGCTTCCTCAAGCATCTCGAGCTGATGTCGCCGTGGGAGTACCAGGAAATCCGCCGCGTGCTCGGTCACGGCTCCGGGTTCGATTCGCCCAGCTTCCGCGAAATCCGCCGCGTGTCGCCGCCCCTCCTGGACGCGTTCCATGCGCTGCGACGGGAGCGCGGACTGTCGCTCCTCGAGGTGTACACCCGCGGCCGCGAGCACGAAGACCTCTATCAGCTCGCAGAAGCGTTGACGGAGTGGGACGAGGGCGTTGGTGTCTGGCGCTTCCGCCACTTCAAGGTTGTCGCGCGCATCATCGGCGAGGACGTCGTCGGCACGCAGGGCACACCGGTCGAGCTGCTCGCTGGGCTGATCAAACACAAGATGTTCCCGGAGCTCTGGGCCGTGCGCACGGAGCTGACCGAGCTCGCCAGACTAAGCGACTAGGTGATCCCGCTCGACGAGATCCGCCGCGCCCGAGAGCGGCTCGGCGACGACGTGTTACGCACGCCGCTCGTGCGGTTCGACGAGCGGATCTGGCTGAAGCTCGAGAACCTGCAGCCGATCGGGTCGTTCAAGCTCCGCGGCGCACTGTCGGCGGTGCGCGCAGCGTCGCCGAGCGAGCTCGCCGGCGGCGTCGTCACTGCGAGTGCTGGGAACATGGCACAGGGCGTCGCGTGGGCGGCGCGCGAGGCGGGCGTGCGCGCGACAATCATCGCGCCCGACGCCGCGCCGCGCGCAAAGCTCGACGCGGTCGAGCGTCTGGGCGGTGAGATCATCTCCGTGCCTCACGAGGTGTGGTGGCAGACGATGGTTGAGCGGCGCTACGAAGGCGTCGACGGCCTGTTCGTGCACCCGGTCGAGGACGAAGCGGTGATGGCGGGGAACGGCACGATCGGCCTCGAGCTCTGCGAGGACCTCGCGGAGTTCGACGAAGTGATCATCCCGTGGGGTGGCGGCGGGCTGACGACCGGCACCGCGAGCGCGGTCAAGGCGCTCCGCCCTGGCGTGCGCGTCGTCACGGCCGAGCCGGAGACGGCGGCGCCGCTTGCAGCATCGCTCCGTGCCGGCGAGCCCACGGGGATCGAGTTCGCGCCATCGTTCGTCGACGGCGCCGGCGGCCGCGCGTTGCTGCCGACGATGTGGGAGCACGCGCGCGAGCTCGTCGACGAGGCGGTAGCCGTTCCGCTTGACGACGTCGCCGAGGCGATCCGTCTGCTCGTCTCTCGCGCGCGCGTCGTCGCCGAAGGCGCGGGTGCGCTCGCGCTCGCCGCGGCACGGAACCGCGAAGGCACGACCGTATGCATCGTGAGCGGCGGCAACATCGACGCCGCTGTGCTCGCGCGGGTGCTCGCGGGCAAGACCCCGTGAGCAAGTAACAGTCTGTTACTTGCTCAGGTGGGAGAGCTCGCTGAGGAAGCCGTCGATCTCTTCGGCGGTGTTGTAGTGGATCAAGCCGACGCGCAGCGCGTCTTGCGGATACGGCAGCTTCTCGCGGAGGCCCAGCGAGTACCAGTTGTCGTGCGCCCACACGCCGTAGCCGCGCTCGGCCAGGCGGAGGGCTGCGTCGGCGGCCGGCACGCCCTCGAGGTTGAGCAGGAACGTCGCGATACGGCCCTCCATCGTCTGCAGCCCGTAGACCGTGGCAGAGTTCGGCAGCCCGTCGAGGAAGCGCTGCCCGAGCTCGCGCTCGTAGGCCGCGAGCGCCTGCATGCCGCCGATCGACTCGAGATAGGCGATGGTTGCCGAGAAGCCGGCGAGCAGCTCGTACGGCGCGGTGCCCGGCTCGAACCTGCGACCGACCGGTTCCGACTGGGCCGGCCGCGCCTTGTACGGCCGCCACGACTCGAGCAGCTCATGGCGCCCGTAGGCAACCCCGAGATGCGGCCCGCAGAACTTGTACGCCGACGCGATGAACACGTCGCAACCGAGCGCCTGCACATCGACCGGCTCGTGCGCGGCGTACTGCACCGCGTCGACCCACGTCAGCGCGCCCACCTCGTGGGCAAGCTCCGAGACGCGAGGGAGATCGACGATGGTGCCCACGGCGTTCGATGAGGCGACGCAGGCGACAACGCGCACGCGCTCGTCGAGCTTCCGCTCGAGATCGTCCAGGTCGAGCCGCAAATCCTGAGTGACATCGATCCAGTCGACCTCGAAGCCGCGGTCGGCCGCGAGCTCGATCCACGGCGCGACGCCGCCGTCGTGATCGAGCCGCGAGACGAGAATCCGGTCGCCCTCCTTCCAGTCGCGCGACGCCGTGCGCGAGAGCGTGAAGTCGAGCACCGTCATGTTCGTTCCGAAGATCACGTCGTCGGGCGAACAGTTGAGGAACCGCCCGGCGTCGGCCCGCGCCGTCGCCAGCACGTGCTCGACGCGCTTGCTCGTCTCGTAGTTCGCGCCGATGTTCGCAGACGCCTCACGCAGCGCGCGGGCAATGGCGTCGCCGACCTCATCCGGGACCTGCGAGCCGCCGGGAGCATCGAGGAACACGAAGTCGCCCTGCAGCGACGAGAACCGCCGGCGGACCGCCTGGACGTCAAGTAGCGTCGTAGACATGGAGCGAGCGTACCTGGGCGAAACAGGGGTCTGCGTCTCGCGCGTCATTCTCGGCTGCGGCAATTTCGGTGGCGTCGGCTCGGCGCCTGCGTTCTTCGGCGGCGGCGAGAGCCCCGAGGAAGCCGCCGCGATCATGGATGCGGCCTGGGAGGCGGGCATCACGACGTTCGATACGGCCGACGCATACGGCGGTGGGCGCAGCGAGACGTCGATCGGCGACTGGCTGCGCACGAAGGGGCCGGAGGTGCGCGACGCGATCGTCCTCAGCACGAAGACGTTCAACCCGATGGGCGAGGGTGAAGACCACGGGCTCGCCCCCGCACGGGTGAAGCGCCAGCTCGAGTCGAGCCTGCGCCGTCTCGGCGTCGAGCGGGTCCAGATGTATCTCACGCATGACTGGGACCTTGACGTGCCAATCGCCGAGACGCTCGGCGTCCTCGACGAGCTCCAGCACGCGGGCAAGATCGAGGCCTACGGCGCGAGCAACGTCGACGCCGCGCAATTGCGCCAGGCGCTCGCAGTCGATCTTCCGACCGGCTACGGCTGGGTGCAGAATTCGTATTCGCTGCTCGACCGAGGGGCGGAGGACGAGCTCCTCCCGCTTTGCGCGGAGCGCGGCCTCGGCTTCACCCCGTTCAGCCCGCTCGCAGGTGGCTGGCTGACCGGCAAGTACCGGCGCAACGAGCCGCCGCCGGCCGGGTCGCGAATGACCCTGCGCCCGGAGCCGTACGAGCACCTGCAGGACGCCGCCGTCTTCGATCTCCTCGAGGATCTCGAACGCCGGGCGGTGGAGCGGGGCACCACGATGGCCGCGCTCGCGATCGCGTGGCTGCTTGCAAATCCTGCTGTGACGGCGGTCGTCGTCGGGCCTCGCAGGCCTGCTCACCTTGAGCCGGCGCTGGCGGCGCTTGCAATCGATTAGCAGAGCAGCCGCTGCAGCAACTCGACCGCGTCGTCGAGGTGGTCGCACACCTCATGTGCGACGTAGACAGTCCAGGGATGCGTGGGAGAGCCGCCCGTGTATGCAGCACCGGCTTGCCGAGCGAGTGTGCATACCACGCCTCCATCGCCGTTCCCTCGTCGGGGGAGGTGAACGCGGCGAGCACCGCGTCGCAGGCGTGAATGTCCGCGAGGTCGCCTTCCACGATCTCCGTCCCGTGACCCTGCGTCGCGCCGCGGAAATCGCGGCGCATCGGATCGACGGGCTCAAGTTCCGCGTCGCGCAGCAGCTTCGTTGCGCGGCGGCGATAGTCCTCGGCGAACGGCGGCCCGGCAAGGTAGCGCTCGCGGTGAAGATCCGCGACGACGTCGGGGAGGCGCTCGGCCTCGAAGCAGACGGTGTTCGCGTGCGCTTGAGGCAGAAGGCGCGCGGTGGGATCACGATCACCGCGACCTCGTAGCAAGCAGCCGGCGAACACGAACGTCAGATCACGGGTTTGCGGCCCTGGGCGAGGCTGGCTAGGGTAGCCGCGCGGCGGCAGTGTCGCCTGCTCAGAAAACCGCCAATGCCCGTTCGCTGGCCACCTCGCGCTCAACTCGCGCTCGCAATTGCACTTCTTGCGGCGACGGCGTCGCTATGCGCAACGGCGTCCGGTTCTCCAATGGCGTCAGGCGCCGAGAATCCCGGGACCTGGTGCGGTGGCAAGCTCTGGCGCTTGATGACGCTGAGCGACAGCGACCGGGCCAAGGTGAACCTCCACAGCACCCCGACGACAATCGCCGAGCTTGCAAAGCTCGCGCCGCCAAAACGAATCGCCGCTGCGCGGGCGACGACGTTCCAGCGGCGCGTGTGGAGGCTGCAAGCGGTAGTCGATCGCTACCGCATCGCGTCGAACGGCGAGGTCGTGCTGATCCTGTTCAGCATCGAGGCGGGCAAGTACATGGACGTCTATCTTCCGAATCCACTGTGCCTCGGACAACGGGCGCGCGACCGCACTGGAATGATCACGGCAAGGCGACAGTTCACATCGCATTGCCCATCCGTGACAGCGGCCTGGCAGCTCCTCGGCGCGACTGTCGACGTTGCGGGAGTCGGTTTCTGGAACCCGAGCAAGCGAACACGCGGCGCGTTGCCGAACGGCGCGGAACTGCGGCCGCTCACGAACCTGCGCATCGTCTCCGGCTGCGGGGTCGGCTAAGGCTCGATGGGCGCCGCCGTGACGGACTCGCAGCGCAGACTGCCGGGCCGCGGCCTCGTGCGCCGTGCGTCCGCAGCAGTCGCGGTCAAGCGGCGCATGCAGGTATCCCTGCTCATTCTGATCGCGCTCCTCGTCGCGGTGCTCGCCACAGGCATGCTCGCGACGTACAACCTCTACCGCTCGGCTGAAGACCGCTACATCGGAGTCGTCTTGCCGCTGCGAGGGCTCACCCGAGATGTCCTCTTTCAGATGAAGCGAGAGGAGTCCGGAGTGCGCGGCTACATGATCACGACGGATCGCCGTAGCCTCGCGCCCTATTTCGCCGGGCGAAAAGGGGTGCTCGCTGACCTCACCCAAATAACGGCGCTCACGCGTGGTCGTCCGCTCCCTGGAGTCCACCTACGAGCGGTTCGCCGGGAGGCCGTCGCGCTGCACGGGTTCTACGACCGCCTGATCGCTTTCGTTGCCGACGGCAAGGTCGGTCAGCAGCTCGCCCGACGGGACGTGCTCGACGGTGAGATCCTCGCGGCCCGCTTCAACCGGTCTGCGTCGCTCATGCAGACCGGCATCAATCACCTCGTCCAGGTGACTCGAAACCAGCAGCGGACGACGCTACGGCGCACCCTTGCGGTGCTCAGCATTGCGGGCTTCCTCGCGCTCGCTGTCGCGGCTGCGCTCCTCGTCAAGGTTCCCGAGCGGCTACGACGGCTGTACGCCTCGGAGGAGGATGCGCGCCTGCGTGCCGAGCAGGGAGCCAATGCCGCTCGCGCACTCGCGCATGTGTCGGACGCTGTTCTCCTGGTCGACGACGCCGGCGCGATCCGGTTCTGGAATGGAGCCGGTGAGCAGCTTTTCGGCATCTCCGAGCGCTCGGCGGTGGGAAGCCAGGCCGAGGCACTCGTGCCGGACTACAACCGCCTGGTCGAGGCCGCCCACCGGCAGGACGGCTTCGTCCCGGTGCTGATCAAGGGCTCAGAGCGGTGGCTTTCACCGGCGCTGAGCGTGTTCGAAGGCGGCAGCGTGCTCGCTGTTCGGGACGCGACGGAGGGGTACATTCTCGAGCGCGCGCGGGCGGACTTCGTCGCCACCGCCTCGCACGAGCTTCGCACGCCGCTGACCGCCGTCTACGGCGGGGCGAGAACGCTCATCGCCCACGGCGACAAGCTCGACATCGGTCAGCAGACGAGCCTGCTCCAGATGATCGAGCAGGAGTCGGAGCACCTCGTGCAGATCGTCGACCAGTTGTTGATCAGCGCGCAACTCGATCGCGGCGCGCTGCACCTCGACGTTGCGGAGTGCGACGTGGGGGCGCTCTGTGCAAGCGTTGTTGCGTCGGCGCGCCTGCGCGCAGGCGAGGGAATCATGATGACGGTCCACGCGCCAACCTCTGTCGCGCCACTCCGTTGCGACGAGTCACTGCTCCGGCAGGTGCTCGTGAATCTCGTCGAGAACGCGCTCAAGTATTCGGTGGACGGCGGGCATATCGACGTGCATCTGTACGACGAGCCGGGCCGCGTTCGCATCGAGGTCTCGGACCACGGACTCGGAATACCGCCGGTCGAACAAGAACGGATCTTCGAAAAGTTCTACCGGCTCGATGCTGCCATGAGCCGTGGCGTTGGCGGCTCCGGCCTGGGTCTCTTCATCTCACGGGAGATCGTGACGCAGATGAGCGGGTCGCTCTCCGTTCACTCCGTCGAGGGCGTGGGCTCGACGTTCACGGTGAGCCTGCCTCGTGACTCGCTAGTTGCCTGATGAGCGCTCGCGGGCCGGCGCCATGACGCCTGCCCGCGAATCCAATCGCTCTACCCCGCCCGGATCGTCCCGAAGAGACCGTCGGCCTTCCCGTCCGTTCCTCTGAGCTCGCCACGGTGCTCGAACTTGCCGTTCGGCTGCAGCTCGTACGCGTTGATCTGCCCGTCGCCGAAGTTGCCGACGAGCAGGTCGCCGCCGAAGCGGCCGAAGCTCGCGGGAGTCATCGCAAGTCCCCACGGCGAGTTGAGCTGGCCGCGCTGCGCGACCCGGCCCAAGAGGGCGCCGCTCGTGTCGAACATGTCGACGAAGCCGAGCCCCTGGCCGGCGACGTCGTCGTGGCGTGCGTCGTCCTGCTTCGCGTAAGTGACGAAGATCGTCCCGCCGATGTTCTGGATTCCGAAGGGCGCGAAGCCGTCAGGGATCTTCGGGTCGACGAACGCTCCCGGGAGCGTCACCTGGTTCCAGCTTCCGTCGAAGACGTCCACGCGGTTGTTGTGGAAGTCGGTTGCGTAAAGGCGGTCGCCGGCCGAAGTGGAGGCGATGGCGAGCCCCTTGTAGACCGCGCCGACGCTCGAGTGGTCGACGGCGACCTCCGCCTGGTGCGACGGCGGGGGCGGTGGCACCGCCGAGTTCCAGCCGAGGATCTTGCCGTCCTCCGTCGCGAAGATGAACAAGGCGGGCCCCGACGCGCTCCCGCTCGAGACGACGAAGTGCGTGCCGGCATTGGAGACTGCGCCGGTCGGTGCGCTCGGTACCTGAACGACGAGCGATACGGCGCTGCCGTTGGCTTGGTAGAGCGTCGTGACGTTCGCGCCGTTGTCGGCCACCCACCAGGGCGAGGTCGCGAGCGACGTGAGCCCCCAAGCGTTGACGAGATTTGCATCGACGTGATCGGCAACCCCTGGCACGTCGGACACGAGGTTGTGCACCACGTACGCGTTGTTCACCCGCTAGCGGATCGACCCTCGAGGGAAGTACGCATGCTCTGGCGCCTCCGGATTGTCCGAGCTAGCCTGGGGATTGATGAAGGTGGTTGCATCAGCGTCCGCGCGTGAGCTGATCGGTCATCGCGGCGGCCGGCTCTACGTGTGGGTACGCAAGGGACGCTGCTGTGGAGGCCTCAGGACACTCGCGACGGCCCCCGGGCCACGGGCGGGCGTGGAGTTCAGCCGGGTCGCCGAGGAGTCCGGCTTCGAGCTGTTTCTTCCTGCGCGCCTCGAACCGTTTCCCGACGAGCTCCACCTCGAGCTATGCCGCTACCCGCGCTCGGTTGCAGCGTATTGGAACGGCTGCGCCTGGATGGTGTAGCGGAATGGCTGCGTGCACCCACTTCGACTCGATTCGGGTCACCACGCTTCCGGCGCCGATCGCCGGCTGCGCGGAGTGTCTTAAGATCGGCAGCGGCTGGGTGCATCTCCGGATGTGCATGACCTGTGGTGAGATCGGTTGCTGCGACTCCTCGCCGAATCGACACGCAAGCCGCCATGCTGCGGCGGTCGGCCATCCGATCGCCCGTTCGGCAGAGCCGGGTGAGGACTGGAGTTGGTGCTACATCGACGACGTCGCGTTCGTCGTCGCGCCTGGCTAGGTCAGCCGCCGCTGATGGCCGCGATGACGTCGACGCGCGAGCGCGTGTCGAGTTGCGTGTCGAGTGCTGCGCGCTCGCGGTCGACGTACACGTTGATGTGGCGGCGCAACACGGGGCCCGGCTCGCAGAGCCGGTCGCGTAGGCCGGGCCACCGTTCGTCGAGACGATCGATCGCCTCCGCCACGGTTGCGGCGTCGACCTTGACCCGCCGGGGCAAGCCCTGGAACAGCGGCACCAGCGTTGCGGGGACGTGCACGTCTGCCATGCTCTACGCGATCACCGCGACCTCGACCGACGAGATTGCAGGCAGGTAGCTCGCGATCTCGCTCCAATTCTCGCCCTCGTCGGCGCTTGCGAACACCTGGCCCGTGCTCGTGCCGAAGTAGAGGCCGGGCACGTCGAGCGTGTCAATCGCGAGCCCTTCGCGCAGCACGCCCAGGTGTGCGTCGTGCTGCGGTAGCCCGCTGACGAGTTTCTGCCACGTGTCGCCCGCGTCGCTTGTGCGCCAGACGGCGGCTTGACCGTCGGGCATGACGCGTCCGTGCCCCGGGTCGAGCGGGATCACGTAGAAGGTGTCCCGGTCGTGGGGGTGGGCCGCGGCGGCAAAGCCGAACTCGCTCGGCAGACCGTCAGAGATCTCCGTCCAGGACTGCCCGCCGTCGACGCTCTTGTGCATGCCGACATGGTTTTGCTGATACAAGCGCTGCTGGTCGGAGGGCGACATCACGAGCTTGTGCACGCAGTAACCGACCTCGGGATTCTCAAGTGGCCAGTCGGTGCGCAGCCCTCGGTTGCGCGGTGTCCACGACGCGGCGTTGTCCGTGGTCTCGAAGATGCCGACGCCTTGCACGATCGCCCAGAAGTGTTCGGACTCGTCGGGATGCGGCAGGATCGCGGGCACTCCGAGATGGCCGGGCGGCTGGTTCGCAGGATCGTTCCAGCGCTCGCTCCCCGGCTGGCCCTCGAGCGTGCTGAGGAGCGACCAGGTCGCGCCGCTGTCGCGGCTCTCGAAGATGCCGGGCGCTTCGACGCCGGCGAGCAGGCGCCCGTGCGCCGCGGTGAGGCCGGAGATCTTCGAGACCTTCTGACCGTTTTCGGGATATGCGAGACCCTCGCTCGACAGCTCCCAGGTCTCGCCGAGGTCGGTGCTCCGCCAGACGCCTGCGCCGTGCCACTCGCTTGCGGCGGCCGCATAGATCGCGCCCGAGGCCGGATCGTGCACCGCGTGGTAGATCGGCCAGCCTTCGCAAAGCGGGCCGCGGGCCTTCCAGTCGCGACGATCCCCGTCGCTCTCGAGCACGAACAGCCCCTTGCGCGTTCCAATCAGCAGGACGGTCTGCGGCATCGGTCCCAACCTCCAGTCTCGACTAGTCGTGGGTGCAGTCTTTCGAAGTTAGACCCTCGCGGGAAGTGAAACTCATCGATGAGTTTCCGGGGGAACCGCCGTCTAATGGTCATGACGCTTCTAAAATTGGCGCCGGTGTCTGATCCGTCGCTCACTGTCAGGCCCACTCCGGGCGACCTCGACCGCCGGCTCGAGGAGCACCGCCAGGAGCTGACTGCGTATTGCTACCGAATGCTCGGCTCGGCCTTCGAAGCCGAAGACGCCGTGCAGGAGACTCTCATCCGCGCGTGGAATGCCTTCGATCGCTTCGAAGGCAGGGCCGCATTGCGCTCGTGGCTCTACCGGATCGCGACGAACGTGTGTCTCGACCTGCTGAACGGGCGCGAGCGCCGCGCGCGCCCAATGGACCTCGGGCCCGCCCGTGAGCCCGTCGCGGAGAACCTGAACACGCTCCCCGAGGTGACGTGGATCACGCCCATCCCGGATCCGGAGGATGTAGCCGTCTCGCGCGAGACGATCAAGCTCGCGTTCGTCGCCGCCTTGCAGCACCTGCCGCCGCGCCAGCGCGCCGCGCTGATCCTCTGCGAGGTGCTGCGCTGGCAGGCGACGGAGGTCGCGGAGCTGCTCGACACGAGCGTCGCGTCTGTGAACAGCGCGCTGCAGAGGGCCCGCTCCACGCTTGCTGCGAGCAATGTGAGCGCGACAGATCCGTCCCCGCCGCTCGACGAGGCTGACCGGGCGCTGCTCGCCCGCTACGTGACGGCGTTCGAGCAATACGACATCGAGGCGCTCACCTCCTTGATTCAGGAGGACGCAACCCAGTCGATGCCGCCGTTCGACCTGTGGCTGAGCGGCCGCGACGACATCCTCACGTGGTGGTTCGGACCGGGAATCGGCTGCAGCGGGTCGCGCGTGATTCCGACGGTGGCGGCGAACGGCTCGCCGGCGTTCGGCCAGTACAAGCCCAGTCCGGACGGCGGCTACGAACCGTGGGCACTGCAGGTCGTCGAGTTGTCAGCCGGCAGGATCGTCGAGTTCACGTTCTTCCTCGACACGAAGACGCTCTTCCCGCGCTTCGGCTTGCCTGCCCGCCTCGACTCGTAGTACGTCGCGCAGCCCGACGAACGCGAGTAGCTCCTGCAGCTCGCTCGACACGTGGCGCAGCCGGAGCTCGAGGCCGAGCCGCCGCGCGGCGAGCTGGAGACGCGCGAGGGTGTCGACGGCCACCGCGTCAGGAGCGAGCGCGCTCACGTCGCAGGCGATCGTGCTCGGCCGCTGCGCGTTCATCTACGACAACAGACGGTTGGGCGGTGCAAAACTCATCGGGCAGACGAGAGATGAGTTCTCCGGAGCGGCGCGGTTCGAGACGACGACGTTCAATTCAGGCGTCGCCGTTCTCTCCTACGCCCTAGGGGCTGGGGAGCACGAATAGCCCGGCGACGCCGAGGCCGAAGACGACGAGAGCGAGGATCGAATCCGGCCCGAGTCGGGCGCGGCAGCGGTACGGTCTTGCGACGACTCCGATCGCGTAGATCGCGGTCAGTCCGATTCCGAGCGAGGCGAGCCAGCTGTTCAGCCTGCCGGCGGTCGGAAGTACGGGCGTCCCAGCGATCAGATCGGCGAGCAGGAACAGGCAGACCTGGAACGCGTTGCCGCCGAAGATGTCGCCGAGTGCGAGCGCATTGTCGCCGAGGCGGACCGCCGCGATGCCCGAGCTGATCTCGGGCAGCGCGGTCGCGGCCGCGAGGATGGTGGCACCGAAGATGGCGCCGTTGACGCCGGCCCTGTTGGCGAGCGTGTTGCCGCTTATCTCGAGCGCGACGCCGGCGAGCAATGTGACTCCGCAGGCGCCGCCGAAGATCGCGCCGATGCGCAGGGTCGACGACGCCGCAAACGGGTGTGGTTGCGTGGGGTGCGCCTCGCGCCGGTGCTTCCGGCCCGGCTCCGAGCCGGGCATCGAGACGCTCCAGCGCTGATCCTTGCGCACTCGATTGATCACGTAGACGCCCACCGCCCAGATGACGACGATCGCGATCGACGCTGGGCTAACGACGCCGCCGATCGCGGTCGTCGGCTTCAACAGTGCTCCCATCAGCACGCCGGACACAACCAGCACGACGAGCAACCCTTCGAGCACCGGAGTGAGCGCGCCGATGAGGAAGGTCAGAGGCCGCCGCGGACCAACGGCGATGTCACAGATGACGAGCACCATCGTCTGCACCGCGATCCCGCCGATCAGGTTGCCGGCGGCAAGGGGAAGGTTCCCCTGGGCGGCCGCGGAGACGGTGATTGCGAGTTCGGGCAGGCTGCCTGCGACTGCGAGCAGCAGGATGCCGCCGAGTTCCGACCCGAGACCAAGTCGAACGTCGAGCGCATCCGTCGTCTTTGAGAGCGCGGTGCCGGCGACCCACGTCGCGGCGGCGCCGGCGGCGAAGACGAGGATGAGCAGCGGAGTTGCGAGGCTTGTCACGTTCTGCTACGCGCCTTGTTCCGCATTCGGCCGAAGTTCCCTCCGCCCGAGCCCTGGGCCCTTCTGGTAGACACCGTTGTGGAGGCTCTCGTTTCTAGAGGAGGAAAAGGCATGGCGCTGCAGCTCGGCGATACGGCACCGGATTTCGAGGCTGAGACCACGGACGGTCGCATCAACTTCCATGAGTGGATTGGCGACTCCTGGGGCGTGCTCTTTTCGCACCCGAAGGACTTCACGCCGGTCTGCACGACCGAGCTCGGCTACATGGCCAAGATCAAGCCTGAGTTCGACAGGCGGGACGTCAAGCTGATCGGGCTCTCCGTCGACCCGGTCGACAAGCACGAGAAATGGTCGCAGGACATCGAGGAGACCCAAGGCCACGCCCCCAACTATCCGATGATCGGGGACACCGACTTCAACGTCTCGAAGCTCTACGGAATGCTCGGGGCGGACGTCTCAGGCGACCCGGCGGACCGCACTGCGGCCGACAACCAGACCGTGCGCAACGTCTTCGTCATCGGCCCCGACAAGAAGGTCAAGCTCATCCTCGTGTACCCGATGACGACGGGCCGCAACNNGTGATCGACTCGTTGCAACTCACCGCGAAATACAAGGTCGCGACCCCGGTGAACTGGCAGCAGGGCGACGACGTCATCATCGCCGGCTCGGTGTCCGACGACGAAGCGAAGCAGACGTATCCGGACGGGTGGGAGTCACCCCGGCCCTACATTCGGATTGTGCCGCAGCCTCGTTGATTCCCTAGCCGCCGATGCCGGAGAGGAGCGCTCGCTCGGCTGACCGCGCTAAGAGCACGGAGCCTGCGCGCGTGAAATGCGCCGTATCCCAGACGGTGATTTCGTTGCCTCCCGCGCCTGTCCGCGCGAGACAGCCGTCTGCATTGCAAAGCACGGCGAGCGGCGCAACGTAGGGGATCCTCAGGCGCCGGGCGAGCGCGTGCATCTTCACGTCGATCTTTGGCGGTCGATCCGACAGACCGCGCCTGATGCGCGTGGGTAGCGCGTTTCTCTCCTGGTAGGTGTTGTAGAGCACCTGCGGCAAGCCTTGCGGCCAATCCGGGCCTGGGCCGACGAGCACGATGCTCGGGACGTGAAGTCGTCGCAGCAGCTCGACCGTGTGGATGAGCGGCGTCTTGTCGTTGTACCGCTCCCACGCGGCCGAGAGGAGCACCTCACGAGGGTGGAGTGCACGCAGCTTCTGGATCACGGCCTGGTTCAGTGCCTCGCAGAACGGCCGGTTGGGCGGGGAGTAGTGCACGAATGGTGGGCAGCTGCTCGCCGTGAATTCGGCGATCCGGAACCGGCGACTCGTCTCGAGTGCCTTGAGACCGGGGTAGAGGTCGGCGGCGTGAGAGTCACCCCAGAGGAAGAGCAGCGGCTTCGTGCCAGGTTCGACGCAGCTCGAGGTGAAAGCTGTTGCGTCCTGGTCGTTGCGCAGGAAGCACGTCCCCTCGCGGTAGACAGGCTTGTAGTCGTACGTGAACCCGGTGAGTTTCCGCATCAGCAACGGAAGCCGGCTCGGCGCGCCTCCGGATTCGTCGACAACGAGTCCACCGCCGCCAAGGGCGAGCATCAGCACGATGAGCACCGGCACCGGCTTCCAGGAGACGCGTCGTACGTGGGAGCGCAACGGCACCTCGATGAACTGGAACGTCAGGTACGCAAGCACGAACGAAAGCGCCACGACAACAAGGGCCGCTCCTGTCGACAACGTCCCGTAACGCGCACGCGCGAACGAGAGCATGGGGAAGTGCCAGAGATACAGCGGATAGCTGATCCGGCCGACGAACACGAGCGGCCTCCGCGCGAGGACGAGCCGATTGAGCATCGCCTCCGGCCCGCCGCCGACGAGCAGCACCGCCGCCGCGACTGGCGCGAGCGCCCACCAGCCCGGGAAGTCGCTGCTGTGCGGACGGAGGAACGCGAGCGGCAGTAGCGCGAGCCCGCACAACGAGACGACGTTGGCGACACGCCGCGACGGTTGCTTCCACACGTTGATCTGCGCGTACGCGAGCAGCCCACCGGCGAGCAGCTCCCAGAAGCGGGAAGGCAAGAGATAGAAGGCCTGTGCAGGGTCGATGCGGAGGATGACGACACTCACCGCGAAGGATCCTGCGAGCAGCGAGAGCAGCAGCACCACCGTTGCACGCCGGCGGCGGAACGTCGCAATGAGCAGCCACGGGTAGAGAACGTAGAACTGCTCCTCGACTGCGAGTGACCAGAGATGCGTGAGCGGCCGCGCCGACGCTGCGGGCGCGAAGTAACCGGACTCACGCCAAAAGACGAAGTTCGAGAGGTACACAGCCGCGGCTGCTGTGTCGCGTCCGAGCCGCTCGTACCCGCCCGGTGCGAGTAGCCACCAGCCGGCGACGAGGCACGCCGCGAGCACGACGAGGAGCGCGGGGAAGAGCCGTAGAACGCGTCGTCCGTAGAACGTCAGCAGCGAGAATTTGCCGTCGGCAAGGCCGCGCCAGATGAGGCTCGAGATCAGATATCCCGAGATGACGAAGAAGACGTCGACGCCCGTGAAGCCGGCGCGCAGCGCCCCCGGGAACGCGTGATAGACGACGACTGCGATGACTGCGATCGCGCGCAGCCCGTCTACATCGGCGCGATAGGGCAGGCGGCGGTGAGAGTCCGGCATCGGCGGACGCTAGCCCTGCCTACGGACGTTGTTCCGCGTGGCCACCGCTGAGCCTCAGGCGGCGGAGGTGTCGTTCTGCCAGAGGCCGAACTCGTTCCCGTGCGGGTCCTTGCAGGTCGCGAACCAGCCCATGCTCGGTACCGGCGTCGGGAACGACGGGCTGGCACACGCATCCAGGTCCAAGCCTGATCCTCGTCGTGCAGGGAGAGGTGACGAACTACACGAGCGATGACCCGACGTGTACGGGGCACGTCTACACCGCCGGGATGGGTTTCGTCGATCCAGGCGGCGGAGAGGTGCACACCCTGTTTAACAGGGGCACCGTCCCAGCCGAGACGATTGCGGTGCAGCTGCTTCCGAAAGATGCTCCGCGAAAGATTGATTTGCCGGCCCCCGGCAACTGCCCCTTCTAAGCGTCGGACGAAAGGCGGAGGGTGGGCACTCGCCCACCCTCCAGCGTTCGAGGAGATTCGTGTGCGATCATCCAGTAATGAATACGGAGACGATCGACCAGGAGTACGAGAAGCTTCAGACCGAGTTTCAGGACGTGGCGAAGACAGTGCAGGGGCTCGCCGAGAAGATGCAGGTCGCCGACAAGGCCGGAGATAGCAACGCGACCGAGTGGCTTGCCGACCTGAAGCAGATCGCGGAGGACATCGGCGCCGAGCAAACGCAAGCCAACGCTCTGCTTCAGGCAATCCATGGGTTCATCAGCAATGTGGCCCAGGCCCAAGCCGACGCGTCGTCCCAGAAACCGCCGCTGTTTGCGCCCGGCCATGAACCGCAGGAAGAACAGCAGCAGAGCCAGCCGCGAGGCGGCCTCTTCGGCGGCGGGATGCTTGGAGGCGGAATGCTGGGCGGCGGCCCGATGATGGGCGGCTACTTCGGTGGCGGTTTCGCGCGAGCCATGGAGATGGGCGCCGGCATCGGCCTCGGCCAAAGCCTGATCGGAAGCATCTTCCGCCTCTAGGTCAAGAACGGCTGCTGATCGCAGCCATCGCGATCACCGCTTACGTGCCTTCACGAGTGTTGCGACATCGCGATCGTTTTATCGCCAGATGCCTGTAAGGGGCGTGGCCGAGCGGGCCTGCCCGAGAAGGCGGAGCCCGAGTGCGGATTCGATCGTGCGCAGCAGACCATAGTGCGACGTCGTGGCTTTGAAGACTGTGTGTCGGCGCACCGCCGTTCCGGCCACGATCAAGGGGACATTGCCTCCGCCCCCGGTGTTGCTTGTTCCTTCGTCGAAGACGATGAAGATCGCTGTGTGTTTGAGGGTGAGTAGCGGAGTGATGAAGCTGCGGAGCCAGTGGTCTCCGGTCGCGATCGAGCAATCGTGCATGTCGTTGCAGAGGTCCGGGACGACGAGCGAGTACGCCGGAAGCTTCCGAGAGTTGAACCGTTGCAGAGGGAGAACGTGCGAGACGCCCCCAGGGAAGTAGAGAAACGGAACGTGCTTCTTCGCAAATCGGCTGGACCCCGGATAGCCCTCCGCATAGGCGGCCCATGGGCGGTGCTGCGCCGACAGTTGGCTGCCGATTGTTTGCCCGGACTGGGGGCAGTCGGTGCAGTCGCTGGTGACTCCGTGCGTCGAGCCTGAAACCAGGGCGAGGTAGTTCGGCAAGCTTGGGTGGGCGACGGCGTGGTCGGACGTCGCCTGCGCGTAGGTCGACGCGAGCCGATCGAAGGTTGGTGCTGCGCCGGAGCCGAGGATGTCGCCGCGCTCGTGGTTCTCAAAGACGATCACGACCGCATGCGCGAGCCGCGGAACGCCGGCCGGCGACGCGGCGCCAACCGGACGCGCGAGCATCACCGTCGTGGCGACCGCGACGACCACAAGACAGGCAGTGCGCACCGCGACACAGTAATACGACTGCTACGCAGTGAGGACTCGTGTCGGTGGTCGGATCCGTCTGGCGATCGCGAGGGCGGGGATGGTGCCGTAGCGGATCGTGTGGCCGGCGAATGGCAGTGCGAGTTGATGGAGTGCCGTCCAGTGGAGGTTGTATTCGTGGCGTAGACGTGGAGGCAGGATCCGTGTGGTTGCGAGCCGGTGTGCGGGGACGAGGATGCGCAGCGGTGCGGGGAGCGGTGTCGCGAGGATGACTGAGGCGACCTCGCGTGCGGGCGGGGTCACCGTGATCGTGTCGCCTGCGAGTTGCACTTGGACGTATTCGCGGAATTCGCGGTACGAGCGTGGCAAGACGTGCGCGGGTGCCCCGAAGAGCTCGGCGATGGTGTTCATCTCGCCGTGGTACTGCTCGAGCTCCGTGTCTGTGAGGGGTTGCACGAACTGCTGGTATGCGGCGAGCGAGCTGTAGACGAGCGTCGCGTGCACCCACAGCATCAGTTCCGGGTCGGAAGCCGAATAAGGCGTACCGGCCGGAAACGGGCCGAGCCGGCTGGTGGTGGTGCCGTGGACGCGGGCATGGACTTGCCGCACAATGGCCGCGGCGCGCTCGGCCTCGGCCTTGTCGCCGAACGTGATCTGGTAGAGCGCGCGTAGCGTGCCGACCAAGCGCCGCCAGAGATCGCGCTTGTAGCCGGAATGTTCGACGACACCGCAGGCAACGAGTGGATGCGCGACCTGGAGCAGCACCGCAGCGCCACCACCGAGAAGCGGCGTCACCGGCGAATCGCCCAAACGCCGGACCATGCTCTCAGGGCCGAAGTATCCGTCCCGCGACCTCAGCCGCTCTGCATGCGTCCTTGACAGCGACGTCGGATCGGCGGCACTCACACGCACAGCTTAGGTCCGTTTCACCAGGCTCCGTCAGCCGCGCTTGCCCACTCGTCATCGCTGCCCTGCCGGCCTCCGTCGAACAGGGCGTCCCCTGAGCGCAGCGAAGATCTGCGGGGACGGTCGTAGACATCCGGTAGCGAGGCTGACCGCTCACGCGGTTGCTCGAGGCGACGGTGACCTGCGCGTGAGCTGCGCGACCGCGAATCACGCAAGTCGTTCCCCCGCTGGCGCTCGAGTCGGGCTCGCCCGTCCTGCGCGGCGCCGGCGATCGCGTAGATGAAGGTAAAGGCGATCAAACACTCGAGGGCGCTCATGAGGTTCAGGCCCTGCCAGACCGCAGCCGACGAGAAAGCGACGGCGGCGAGGACAAATCGCTGCGACAAGCGCTTCATTCCAATCTCCTTATCGACAACCGAAAACACGGGTTCGCGTTGGGCTCCGAACCTCCTCGTAGGCACGCGCTGGGGCGGCCCGATGATGGTTGCCGATCAGGCGGGCTGTTGCTGCAGCCGGTGGCGGACTCGGTCTGCGTTGAGGGCGAGGTAGAGGGTTGCGGCGATGACGAAGCCGACGAAGAAGCTGAGGTCGCCGATCTGGGGGTAGTGCTTGGGGAAGTAGCCGAGCGGGATCGGGTGTCCTTGGTCCCAGAAGGGGATCGAGGCCGCGATTCCGGCGGCCATCGCCAGCGGCGCTTTCCAGGACTGCCGGTGCGTGTCGAAGAACTCGTGCTCTTGGTAGGCGCCGCGGCGGAGCCAGTAGTCGAGCAGGACGATCGCGAGGTAGGGCGTGATCCAGTAGGCGATCGCGAGCAGGAAGTTCTCGTACTTGCTCCCGGGCCCGACTTGGGCTTGGTAGACGAGGCCGAGCACGAGTCCCAGCAGACCGCTGGCGAGCGCCACGAGCGCTCGCCGCAGCCGCAGCGGCAGCCGGATCCCGAGCGTCAGGAACGACATCGCGCCGCTGTAGATGTTGAGGACGTTCGCGGCGACGGCGCCGATCGCGATCCCGATCAGCACCGCGTCTCCGAGCGCGTGCCCGAGCGGCTTGGTGAAGTTCGTCGTCGGATTCGCACTGGTTCCGTTCAGGGTCGCGACGCCGGCACCGATGATTTCCAGGATCGCGCAGGAGACGAACACGCCGAGCCCGGCGGCCAGTCCGACGCGGCGGCGATTCGTCGTCTGGGGCAGGTAGCGGCTGTAGTCGGAGGCGTACGGATTCCAGCCGACCGTGTAGCCGTAGGCGATGAAGAACGCAAGGATGAATGCCGCCGAGGAGCCGCCGCCCGGCGAGTTGTGGGGATTGAAGCCAGCGCTGTAATGCGTCTTCCAGAGGATCACGCCGGCCGCTATGGCGAACACGAGCGCGAGATACGGGAACACAGCGCGCTCGAAGACGTGCACGAGGTTGTGGCCGAGGAACGCGACCCCAACTTGCGCGATCACGACGAGCACGTAGCCGACCCAGAAACGCCAGCCGAACAGGGCCTGCAGCGCGAAGGCGCCGCTGACGCTGTTGACGATGAACCAGCCGATCCCGGCCGTGAACGCGTTCAACCCCGCAGGGAGAACGTTGCCGAGAAACCCGAAGGCGCCGCGCGCCTGCACCATCTGCGGCACCCCAAACCTCGGCCCCCAGCTCGAGAGGACGCCGTGCGTCAGCGAGCCCAACCCCGTGCCTAGCACGAGCGCGATCGCCGTCAGCCAGAAACCGCCGCCGAAAAACGCGATCGGGATGACGCCGACAAAGACGGTCGCGAACTCGAGGTTAGGCGACATCCACGTCCAAAATAAGTCGAGCGGCCGGCCGTGCCGATCGCCCTCCGGGATCAGCTCCACACCGCCAGGCTCAACCGTCGCAACTCGATCGCCGTACACGCCCTCGCGAAACGGAACCGGCGCCTCAACCTCGACTGTCACTCATCGCTCCCTCGCGGCGGCTCACCCGTTGTGCGCGCGATCGGAGCGCTGGCTCACGACGAGTGTGATCTGCTCGACGGCCTCGATGACGAGCGTTTCGCCAACGCCGGCTCCAGCGGTGCAGCGAGCCTTCCAGCGCTCTCCACCCAGCTGCACGCGGCCTTCAGGCTGACAGGGCGAGATGACCGTGACTGGCAGCCCGATCATCGCATCGCGGCCGACCGCGATCGGTATCCGCTTCGTGCTGCGGAACCAGTACAGCTTCTCCGCGATCTCCCAGAAGATCGCGCACCCGACCAGCACCGGTCCCCAGTGCGGCGGCGCCACGAACACGGCAAGGACGACCGAGCCGACGATGATCAGCATCTACAGGAGCGTATCCGCCCTTGCCAGCGTAACGCGATGGAGTGCGAAGACGCCAGTTCAGCGGCGGAAGTCGAGGTAGCCGCGACGTTTCGTTTTGCTGCCAGCACGCGGCACGGATCGGAGACGTCCGAGCAGCCAGAGTGTCAATGTCGAGATGCGCCGCAGCATCTAGCTCTAACAATTACGGACCGGAGTTCGAGCCGCAACCGACCGCACGGTCAGGCTTAGTGGAGACGGCATGACTAATCGATCATCATGCCCGACCTCCGAGCGAGGACCATATTCAGCTCGAAACGGGATATGCGATCGGGATTCTGGCCTTATTACTATGGGGCGCCACCCGCTGGCCATGGCGCCTACGAGCTGCCCAGGGATGCCCACCCACAGATCGCGCTAGCCGCGGGCCTGCGCGCTGCCGTTGGTGCGGTCGAGCGCATCGAGGATTCGCATGTCGTTGTCGGCGAGTTCGAAGTCGAACAGTTGGGCGTTGGAGAAGATGCGTTCCTTGCGGCTGGACTTGGGGATGACGACGGCCTGATGTTGGATCGCCCAGCGGAGCATGACCTGAGCCGGCGTGCGGCCGAGGCGTTCCGCGACCGCGGTGATCGTCGGATCCTGTAGGCCCTTGCCACGCTCGAGCGGGCTGTAGGCCTCGAACACGATCCCCTGCTCCAGGCAGTAGTCGAGTAGCCGGCGCCGATACTGGAACGGGCTGAACTGCACCTGGTCGACGGCAGGCATGCGCGACGCACCCCGCATCAGCTTCCCCAGCCTGTCAAGGCCGAAGTTGCTGATGCCGATCTCTCGCGCCAGCCCGCGTTGGTGTAGCGACTCGAGCTCGCGCCAAAGACGCGCGCTCCGCAGAGGCAGCGGCCAGTGGATCAAATAGAGGTCGACGTAGTCGAGGCTCAGCCGCCCCAGGCTCTTGTCAAGCTCCCGCGCGGCGCTTAGATGCGTGGGCATCAGCTTGGTCGTCACGAACACGTGCTCGCGCGGCAGGCCACTTCGCCGGAGTGCGGCGCCCACGCTCTGCTCGTTGCGATACATCGAGGCCGTGTCGATATGGCGGTACCCGGCCTCCAGCGCCCATTCCACGGCCTGCTCGGTCTCACTTCCGGCGGTCATTTGCCACACGCCCAAGCCGAGCACCGGCATCTTGGCGCCGCCTGCCAGCTCGCGAGTCGGTTGGTCGCTAGGGGATCTCATGGAGGGGTACGACTGTTCCAGAGTAAATGAGCACGCCTGGCTGTTCCCAGCGGGAAGTAGGCGACGCGCCGTAGTCTGTGTCAGACACAATGATCAAGACAACCGCCAGCATGGACGACACAGTGATCATTCGCGCGCCGGGAAGTGAGGAGATCAAGTGGCGCACACGGCGAATGGTGAGCCTCGGCGCCGATGCGGAGTTCGCAGCGAAGATCGCCGACAGCGACGCCGACGTGCACGACATCGAGCGGCTGCTGAAGGCCGGCTGCACGCTTGAGCTGGCGTGGACGATCGTGCGGCCCGTCGACAAGCCGCCGATAGTCGCGAGCGCGGCCGCTGACGACGCCGGCTAGCTTCCGCCAAGTCGTCGCGCAGCCCCACGACCGCGACCCCAGCCGAGCGGCGCGGGATTGTCAACCTTCAAGACGAGCAGTCCGCCGATTAACGCGCCAAGCAGCATTGCGGCGACGGAGAGTGCGCGACGACCGAACTTCGAGCCATGTCCGCCGGCGAGCGCCGCATCGGCTGCGATACCCGTCAGAGTCATGGTCAACACCGTTGTGGTGGGCGACCCTGTCCGGCGTGGTCACGTTCTCGGGCGGGACCGGGGAGTTCACCCACTTCCATGCCGGACCGATCGTGGTCCTGTGCCCGGCCCTCCTCGACTGTTCCTGGGCTGGGCCATACGGCTTCAGTCCGCCCGATTGACGGACAGCCTCGCGGATCACTGATGCCGGCGCCCCTCTACCGGGCGCGCCGGCATAGGTACCGCTCGAACCCCAACCACCAGAAGGACTGGGAAGGCGGGCTGACCTCATCAGTCCGGGGTAGGGGTCGTCCCAGTCTTACGGCGCAGTCAGGTCGGAATGACTGGCTTGGATATCCGCCGGCGCGGGAAGATCACGGCTTACGTGGACATCGCCGCCATCGTTCTTATCGTGGTCTTGGTCGTCTTGACCGTCGTACTCGTGGTCGGCATGTTCATCTGGGCGGCGGTGAAGGACGGACAGGAAGACAAGGCCTTACAAGCGCGGCTTGGTATCCGTCGCCGGACCCGGCTCGGCCGGTAACCCTCGCCGCTCGACGCACAGCAAGTTGCTCTGAACGCAAAAGCCCTCTGACGGACTCGAACCGTCGACCGCCTCCTTACCATAGGTTCAGGGCCGGCACTGGCGTACACGGCCGGGCAGTTGCGATCACGTTATTCCTGCAAATCCGCGCCTTGCGCACCTCAAGTCGTGACCGCGCTTGCCCGCACATGCTCAGTCTTGTGTACCCGCCTCGTACCCGCGAGCCGTTGTCTCTTCGCAAAACAGGCAACGCGGGAAGCTCGCGTTCGCGGACCGCGTCGGCGGCGTCTATGGAATGAGTTCAAAGGCTGCGATGTGGTTTGGACGTACCGCGCCGAAGTGACGCCGGTCGAGTGTGGCGATCTGGGTCACCTCGAGGCGTTCAGCGATTGCGATCAGACTGGCATCTGTGCCTCCGAGACCCAGATCAGCGTACGTCTCGATCAGATCGGCGATCCGTCGAGTGTCGGCGGGCGTGGTGACCTCGATTTGCAGGTCCCTGCTGTCACGGCGCGGAAGAACCTCGCCTCGGCGGACGCGCCGAGCCGGCGGCTGATCAGATATGCGTTTCCGTGATGACGAATGCAGTCGTGACGAGCGGGCTTGCCCGTTCAATCGCTCGAACACTTGGCCCGTGGTCGGGATCGGCCTTGTCGGCGGCTGCGAGCAGAACACTCGTATCGACGACGAGCAAGCTCAGTCGCGCCCGAAGCCGTCCGCGAGAAGCTCGTCCGAGCCCGATGAACGAGAGGGTCCGCTTCGTGGGCACGTGATCTTCCGGCAGCGCCGTGGTCAACTCGGCGATCACGAGGTCGATGCTGACTCCTCGTCGGGTCGCCTCGGCCCGGAGACGCGCGAGCGAGTCTTCGGGTAGATCAATCGTGACGGTCATGAACGAAGTAAAGGAACCGCGAACTGGGAGAAAGCGATACCGGGCGCTGGGCGACAAGCGGCGAGAGCGCGTTGTCGATCAGGAACCTCAACCGGCGGCGGCGAGGGGAAGCTCGCGCGAGGAGCCGCACAACGAGCAGCACGCGCGTGGCGTGCAGGCCGAAGCCGCGCGCGTGGACTGAGACCACGCAGATCAGGCGAGGTCGAACCGGTCGAGGTTCATCACCTTGGCCCACGCCGCGACGAAGTCATGCACGAACTTCTGCCGCGCGTCGTCGCTGGCGTAGACCTCCGCGAGCGCGCGCAGCTCGGAGTTCGAGCCAAAGACGAGGTCGACGCGGCTGCCGGTCCACTTGAGCTGGCCGGTGGCGACGTCGCGGCCCTCGAAGGTCTGCGCGTCGGCGGACGTCGGCTTCCACGTGGTGCGCAGGTCAAGCAGGTTCACGAAGAAGTCGTTGGTCAGCGACTCGGGCGTCGAGGTGAGGACGCCCAGCGGGGACTGCTTGGCGTTCGCGCCCAGGACGCGCAGGCCACCCACGAGGACGGTCATCTCGGGGGCGCTCAGGGTCAGCAGGTTCGCGCGGTCGAGTAGGAGGTACTCGGCCGGCAATCGGTGGCCGTTGCTGAGGTAGTTGCGGAACCCGTCCGCGGTCGGCTCGAGCGCGTCGAAGGACTCCGCGTCGGTCTGCTCCTGGGACGCGTCCGTGCGTCCCGGCGTGAAGGGGACATCGACGTCGTGGCCGGCGTTCTTGGCGGCCTGCTCGACGGCTGCCGACCCGCCGAGCACGATTAGGTCGGCGAGCGAGACCTTCTTCCCGCCAGTCTGGGAGCCGTTGAAGGCCTCCTGGATCCGCTCGAGCGTGCGCAGCACGGTCGCCGACTGGTCGGGGTCGTTGGCCTCCCAGAGGTTCTGGGGCTCGAGGCGAATGCGCGCCCCGTTGGCGCCGCCGCGCTTGTCGCTGCCGCGGAACGTCGACGCCGACGCCCACGCGGTCGAAACCAGCTTGGCGACCGACAGCCCCGAGGCGAGGATCTGCTCCTTCAGCGCGGCGACGTCCTCGGCTCCGACGAGTTCGTGGTCGACCGCGGGGAGCGGGTCCTGCCACAGCAGGATCTCGGTCGGGACCTCAGGCCCGCGGTAGCGCGCGACGGGGCCCATGTCGCGGTGGGTGAGCTTGAACCAGGCGCGGGCGAAGGCGTCCGCGAGCTCGTCCGGGTGCTCGAGGAAGTGCCGCGAGATCGGTTCGTAGACCGGGTCGAACCGGAGTGCGAGGTCGGTTGTGAGCATCGTCGGGAGGCGCTTCTTGGAGGTGTCGTACGGGTCCGGGATGATCGCCTCGGCATCCTTCGCCACCCACTGGTGAGCGCCGGCAGGGCTCTCGGACAGCTTCCACTCGTAGCCGAAGAGAATCTCGAGGAAGCTGTTGCTCCACCGCGTCGGCGTGGTGGACCAGGTGACCTCCAGGCCGCTCGTGATCGTGTCCGGACCCTTGCCGCTGGCGAAGCTGCTCTTCCAGCCGAGGCCCTGCTCCTCGAGCGGAGCGCCCTCCGGCTCGGGCCCGACGTACGGGAGCGGGTTGGCTGCACCGTGGGTCTTGCCGAACGTGTG
>PLZU01000034.1 GCA_003152275.1 Actinomycetota bacterium | reverse complement strand
AGTGCTCGCCGCGCGCCGCGAGCGCGGGAACGATCTCCGCCGCGTTCCCGAGCAACCCGACCGACAGTGCGCGTCCCTCTGCCGCCGCCGCCCGTACTCGCGCGAGCGCGTCATCGAGCGATTCCGTCGCCTCGTCGAGATACCGCAGCTCGAGCCGCCGCTGGATCCGGTGAGGATCGACCTCGATGCAGAGGATCGCGGCACCCGCCATCGTCGCGGCGAGCGGCTNNCGCCCATGCCGCCGAGGCCGGCGGTCAGAATCGTCTTCCCCGACAAGTCGGCCGAGCCGAAGTGCTTCTCGCCCGCTGCGGCGAACGTCTGGAAAGTGCCCTGCAGGATCCCCTGCGTGCNNCCGTCATCTGGCCGAACATCGTCAGACCCTCCGCTTCGAGCCGCCGGAACTCGTCCCACGTCGCCCACTTCGGGACGAGCAGCGAGTTCGCAATCAGCACGCGTGGCGCACCCTCATGCGTCGTGAAGACGCCGACGGGCTTGCCCGACTGCACGAGCAGCGTTTCGTCCGCGCGAAGCTCGAGCAACGAACCGACGATCGCGCGCAGCGCGTCGTGTGAGCGGGCCGCCTTGCCGGATCCGCCATAGACGACGAGCTCCTCCGGGTTCTCGGCGACCTCGGCGTCGAGATTGTTGAGCAGCATGCGCAGCGGCGCCTCGGTCGACCACTGGCGCGCGTTCAGATCCGTCCCGCGCGGAGCGCGGATCCGCGACAGGTCACCGCACAGCGCGTCGACCCGCGCCGCGAGCGTCTCGGTCACGCTCATCGCAGCTCGCCCACTTCCGCCTCCACGGCGCCGATGAGCGAGCCGTCGCGGATGGCTGCCGCAACCGCTTCGATGTCCGGCGAGAGCGACCGGTCGTCGCGCAACCGCGGCGAGAGCTCGCGCACGGCCGCACGCGTCGCGCGCACGCCGGCGCCCGGCTCGAGCGGAGCGTGGAACTCCACACCCTGCGCACCCGCGAGCAGCTCGATCGCGATGGCGCTCTCGCAGTTCGCCAGCACCTGCCACGCCTTCAACCCTGCGGCATTGCCCATCGACACGTGATCCTCCTGCCCCGCGCTCGTAGGGATCGAATCTATCGACGCAGGGTGACACAAGACCTTGTTCTCCGATACAAGCGCTGCCGCCACGTACTGCGGGATCATGAAGCCGCTGTTCAACCCGCCGTCGGTCGTGAGAAAGGCCGGTAGGCCGTCCGAGAGATTCGGGTTCACGAGCCGCTCGATGCGGCGCTCGGAAATGTTCGCGAGCTCTGACACCGCCATCGCGAGCGTGTCGAGCGCGAATGCGAGCGGCTGGCCGTGGAAGTTCCCGTTCGACACGAGCGCCTCGTCCTCGACGAGCACGAGCGGATTGTCGGTCGCCGAGTTCAACTCGACTGAGACGGTGTAGTCGGCGTAGTCGAGGAGGTCACGCGACGCACCGTGCACCTGCGGCGCGCAGCGGAGCGAGTACGCGTCCTGCACCTTGTCGCACCACCGATGCGACTCGTTGATCGCGGAGCCTTCGAGCAGGAGCAACACGTTCGCCGCCGAGCCCATCTGGCCACGCAGGGGCCGTAGCAGGTGGATCTGCGGCAGGAACGACGTGCGCGATCCCTGCAACGCCTCCAGCGAGAGGGCGCAGGCGAGATCTGCTGCAAGGGCGAGTCTGCGCGCCCGCATGAGGCCGAGCGCGAGAAACGACGCCATGAACTGCGTACCGTTGATCAGCGATAGGCCTTCCTTCGCCTCCAACACGATGGGCTCGAGCCCGACACGCGCGAGCGCCTCGAAGCCCGGCACTCGCTCTCCGTCGACAAACGCCTCCCCCTCGCCCACGAGCGGCAGCGCCAGATGTGCGAGCGGCGCGAGGTCTCCTGACGCTCCGACGGAGCCGCGGCTCGGGACGACCGGCAGTACGCCGCGATCCAGGCAGTCGAGCAGCAGCTCGACCGTCTCGATGCGCGCGCCGGAGTTGCCCTTCGCAAGCGTGTTCGCGCGCAGCAGCATCGCAGAGCGCACGATCTCGTCCGGGTACGGTTCGCCGACTCCGCACGCGTGCGAACGGAGCAGCCGTAGCTGCAGCTCGCCTGTCAGCTCCTCGGGAATGGAACGGTTGACGAAGCGGCCGAAACCGGTGTTGACGCCGTACGTGTGCTCCTGCGTTCCGTGGGCCGCGCGCTCGACGAGCGCACGTGCGGCGCGCATCTTGTCGCGGGCGGCATCGGAAAGCGCCACGGGTGCGCGGTCGATCGCGACGGCCCAGACGTCGGCGACGCTCAGATCGTCGCCGGTGAGGCCAATCGCAAGGCGCTGGGCCACGCGGCGAGTCTAGCCCCGCTGCTGCCTGGGCCGACGCACGGCTTCAGCGTGCGCGTGCATGCCCTCCACCTCGGCAAGTGCCTCGACGACCGGCCGGACGAGCTCGAGCCCGTCGCGCGTGAGCTGCTGCACCGTGATCGGCTTCAGGAACGACTCGAGGCCGAGGCCTCCGGTCGAGCGCGCGCGGCCGCCGGTCGGCAGGACATGGTTGCCGCCCGTCGCATAGTCGCCCGTCGCGACCGGCGAGTCGTCACCGACGAAGATCGCGCCCGCGTTGCGCACGCGTGGTGCGAGCGCGGCCGCGTCGCCGAGAAGGACGAGGTGCTCGGGCGCTGCTCGGTCGATCTCGGCGAGCGCTCCCTCGAGATCCGTCCCGTCGATGACGCGACACACCGTTCCCTCTCCGTGCTCGGCCTGTGCGGCGACCTCGCGCTCGGCAGCTTCGGGATCCCCGCCGCGCCCGAGTACGACGAGTACTTCCGAAGGACCGGCCGGAAGGTCGATCGCGACGTCGCGCGACACGAGCAGCTTCGCCTCGTTCACGTATGCGTTCCCGGGTCCCACGATCTTGTCGACCGCCGCAATCGCGTCTGTGCCGTACGCGAGCGCCGCGATCGCATGCGGTCCGCCGACAGCCCACACCTCGTCGACTCCCAGCAGCGCTGCGGCGGCCGCGACGAGCCCCGCGCGGACGGGCGGCGTGACGACGACGATCCGGTTCACACCTGCAACCTGCGCGGGCACCGCGCACATGACGAGCGTCGAGACGAGCCCGCGCGGCACGTAGATCCCGACCGAATCGAGCGGAACCCAGTGCCGCTCGAGCTCGACGCCCGGCTCGACCTCGAGTCGAATATCGACAGGCCGCTGGAGCTCGTGCCAGCGGCGAACGCGATCCGCGAGCGTGAGCAGCGCGTCCGCCGGCAGCCCCTCGGCGTCGGCGACGGCGGGCGCCGGCCCGACGCCGTCGAGCTCGATGGCCCATTCGCGCAGTGCCTCGGCGCCGCGGGCCCGCACATCCGAGACGATGTGCGCGACGTCGGCCACGCGCCGAGTCTAAGCCCTCGAAAGTGAGAGGCCCCATCGAGGAGCCTCTCACTTTCCGTCGGAAAATGCGTCAGCCGCCCACGCACACCGTCGGCGAACCGCTGCTGATCAAGCCTTGAGACGTGCCCCCGCCGCTTTCGAGGACGTTGACGCTGTCGCCCAGGCGAGCCGCCGGCGTGCACGCCGACCCACCGTTGAGGGTCAAGAAGCCTCCGGTCAGGGCAAGCAAGCCGCCGCCCGAAACCGTGGCGTTCGCAGCGCTTTGCACGCTGACGTTCCCGTCGCTCTGCGCAATGAGACCGCTGCCCCCCGTGAGCGTCAAACCGGTGCCACTTTGCAACGTGGCAGCGCCCTGGCCCTTGAGGCTGAGATCGGTACCGCTTTCCACCGTGACGTCGGTGCCGCCCCGGACCATGATTCCAAGCCCGGCTTGAAGCTCGGCCGTGCCGTTGCTGTTCACCTTGATGTCGGTGCCGGAGAGGCTGATCGACGGGCCGCCGATCTTCTTGATCGTGACACCGGTGTCCGTCACGCTGATCGAGTACTGGCCGTTCGGGCTTGTGAACGTTCCCGAGAACGGTGTTCCGTCGGCGCCGTTCTGTCCGTTCTGTCCACTGCACACGTACGCGGTCGTGTGCGCGGCGTCCGTGATCGCCGCACCGCCTGCCGGGCAGTTCGGATCACCGACCGGAAGCTGCGTGACCGTCGGGCTCACGCCCGGCTGACCGGGAGCGCCGTTCGTCCCGTTCGTCCCGTTCGTCCCGTTGGTGCCGGCCGGACCCTGCGGGCCCGGGTCACCCGTCTGTCCCTTCTGGTTGAACGTAATCGCGGTCTCGTTCGCCTTGCACTGATCGGTGTCGGGATCGATGATCCGGATCGACCCGTTCTTCGCCAAGCAGGCGTGGTAGACGCCGGCCGCGTCCGGAATCGCCGCGTAGGCGATCCCTCCGGCGACCGCGAAGATCGCCACGGTCGCGATGGCGAAGCGCCTGCCATGCAGGCCGAAGATCGTTTTCATCCTGCCCTCCCCTGTTGTGGGCGGGCTCAGCGCCCGCCGCAAGCGACGACTGTTACATCGCAAGGGCTCGAGTTCAACGGTCGAGCAGGCGCAGCTCGAGCAATCGCGAGGCGTCGAACCCGTCGATCCGCAGGATCGCGCCCGCCGCGGCCGCCGCGGCACCCGCCGGCATCAGCCCGACGAGCTCGGCGCCCGCGACCTCAACGCCCCGAGCCGCGGCCTCGCGCTCGATCGCCGCGACGATCTCGTGCAGCGCCGCCGCCTCCCAGTCCTCGACGTTCATGCTCACTTGCGCCTGGCCGGCGCTCGGGAGATCGAGCCCGAGCGCACGCACACCGGGGAAGCCGCCGTCACGCTCACGCACCAACGCGGCGATCTCTCGCGCGGCGTCGACGTTTGCACCAACGAGATTCACGTTGAAGGCGATCAGCGGCCGCCGCGCACCGACGATCGCCCCGCCGGCCGCGGGGTCGAGCTGAGACGGCCCAAAATCGGGTGCGAGCTCGCCCGCGTCGATCCGGCGCTGCAGCTCGGCGGGACCGCCACGGCGGAAGAACGCGGGCCCCCGCCCCGCACCAACCTCCGCATAGAGGAACACCGGGAGCCCGAGCTCCTTGCCGATGCGCCGCGCGAGCTCGAGCGACGCGGCACGCGCGCGCTTCATGTCCTCGGGCCTGACGGGCACGATCGGGACGACGTCTGCGGCACCGATCCGCGGATGCACACCCTCGTGCTTGCGCAGGTCGATCCGCTTGCACGCAACCGCGATGCCCGCGACGAGCGCGTCGACGAGCTCGCGGTCGCCGCCGACGAGCGTGAACACCGTCCGGTTGTGGTCGGCGTCGGTGTGAACGTCGAGCAGCTCGGCGCGCTCCGCCAGCGCGCGGCCGATCTCCTTGATCACCGCGGCATCGCGGCCTTCCGAAAAGTTCGGCACGGACTCGAGCGGAAGCTCCATTGGTCGTACTCTAGGACCCGTGGAGACGGTGTGCGTGCGGGTGCGCCTCGAGCCGGGATCGCTGCCGCGCGTGCGCGAGTGGGCGGCCGAGCTGAACGCGCGCCGCGACGAGGTCCTGGCGACGCTGCGAGACGAGGGCGTCAGGGTCGAGTCGGTCTTCCTCGACGGCGAGACGCTCGTCTACTACCTGAAGGCCGACAGCATCGATCAGGCCCGAGACGTCTACGCCCGCTCTGAGCACGCGATCGACACGTACCACCAGCGATTCAAGGACGAGACCTTCGCCGAGCAGACCCAGCTCGAGCTGCTGATCGACTTCCAGAATCTCTAGCGAACGGCGAGCACGCGCAGGCAGTCCTCGCACACGCTCGGCGGCACGAGACCGATCCGCATGCCGACGTAGAAGACGCGGCAGCCGACGCACAGGCCGAACGCCGCCTCGAGCGACGCGAACACCGCCAGCACGGCGACAACCGCGAGCGCAGCCACGTGCGCGCCGGCGCCATACCAGAGGAGCGTTGCGGTCACCGTGAACGCCGCGCCGATCGCCTGCGCGAACCGCTTCGCCGGCCCCGGTGAGTAGCGGTGGGACACCGGTAGGCGCGGCGTGACGACCCGCGTCGCGAGCAGGCCCAGCGGGCTGAGCGTCGGTCCCGTCAGCACGCGCGCCACGAATCCGTAGGCGAGCACCGGCAGCAGCCAACCCTGCTGGAATGCAACCGCGATGACCGCAAGCACCGCAACCGTCCCGGCCACGAGCCGAGCCGACGTTTCGTTGACGGGATTCGGAAACGAGAACAGGCCGCGCATTCGTGAGTCACGGTACCCCGCATGACCGCCCGCAAGTCGAGTTATCGCTCCATCGCCTCGCTCCAGCGCGACCTCGCGCGCTGCCGCGCCTGCGTCGAGGCCGGGTTCCCACTCTCCTCGCTGCCGGTGCGGGCGCCCTATGCCGCGCAGCGCGCCTATATGTACGGACAGGCGCCGGGAATCGTCGAGGGCGAGGAGCGCCTGCCGTGGCGCGGCCGCGCGGGCCAGACGCTTCGCCGCTGGCTCGAGCTCGACGAGGAGACCTTCTACTCGACGTTCTTTTGCGCGTCGGTCACGCGCTGCTATCCGGGCCGGGCGCCGTCCGGGCGCGGCGACCGCACGCCTGCGCCGCGCGAGCAGGAGCTGTGCCAGTTCTGGCGGGACTGGGAGTTCGAGCTCGTGCGACCTCGGCTCATCGTCACCGTCGGCGGGCTCGCCCTACGGAGCCTGCTCGGACTTACGGATCTGACGGCGGCGATCGGCGGCCAGTTCGACTACGGCGGCGTCCCCGTCGTTCCGCTGCCCCATCCGTCTGGCGCGAGCAGCTGGCCGAACGTGCCCGCGAACAAGCAGCGGCTGGCGCTGGCGCTCCGGCTCGTGCACGACGAGCTCAGCCGCTGACCGACCAGAGCTGCCACTCGCCGGGGGACGCCCTTCAACTCGACACGCCCACGATCCATGCCAGAGCCGGCGACGAGATCGTGCACAGTGGAGGACACGACCACCTCACCTGGCCGCGCGAACGCTGCGACGCGGGCCCCGGTGTGCACGGCGATTCCGGCGACCTTCTCGCCGACCAGCTCGCACTCGCCGGTGTGGATGCCGGCGCGCACGTCGAGCCCGAGCTCCGTTCGGACTCCCTCGACGATCGCGCATGCACATCGGATCGCACGCGCCGGGCCGTCGAAGCGCGCCAGAAAGCCGTCGCCGGCCGTGTCGACCTCGATGCCGCGATGGCGAGCAAGCTCGCGCCGCACGAGCTCGTGGTGGCGCATGAGGACCTCGCCCCAGCGCTCGTCGCCGAGGCGCACGGCGGTCTCGGTCGAGCCGACAAGATCGGTGAACAGCACGGTTGCGAGCACCCGGTCGGGCACGTGAGTCGGCCGAACGCCGGTCAAGAACTCCTCGATCTCGCCGAGCAGCCCATCCGTCTCCCCGAGCCAGGGGAGGTGTATGTCTCCTGAAAGCTCGACGAGCCGCGCACCCGGAATGCGCGACGCGATCCACCGCGCCTCGTCGATGTGAACGTCGCGGTCGCCGACCCGTTGCAGCATGAGGGTCGGCACGCGAATCGTCGGCAGCACATCGCGGACGTCGATCTGCGTGTTCATCCGCAGTAGCGCCGCCGCCGCGCCCGGGCTCGCCGAGTGCCGGCAGTAGCGCGCCAAGCGCTCGAGCATCTCCGGCGTTGCGCCCGGCGCGACTCCCGACATGTCGATGCGTCCCCACTCGCGCTCGACCGATTCGATCTCGGCCGCGCGCTCCTCCGGCCGCGGCGCCCACGGGTAGTCCTCGCTCCAGATCCGTTTCGCGTAGATCCCGAACGTCACGAGCGCGGTCGTGCGGTCGGGATACGTCGCTGCGAAAAGCAGGCTCATGTTCCCGCCCTCCGACGCGCCGTAGACCGCTGCCCGCCGCGAGCCGGCCGCGTCCATCACCGCGCGCACGTCGTCCATGCGCTCCTCGAGTGTCGGCAGGCGTTCGACCGGAACCCGGTCCGAGAGCCCGGTGCCGCGCTTGTCGAAGACGATCACCCGCGCAAAGGAGCCGAGCCGCCGCAGCAACGCGGCATGTTCGGGATCGTCCCAGGTCTCCTCGACGTGCGAGACCCACCGGCACGTACACGAGGTCGATCGCGCCGGCGCCGAACACCTGGTAGGCGATGTTCACGTCGCCGCTGCGGGCGTACCGGGTTTCCGGGATCTCCATTCCGAGAGCCTACGACTGCGCGGTTACCCTGCCCGGGTGAGTGCTGTCCCGTATCGGGCGACTTTCGTCCGCCTGCTCGGCTTCCTGCGGCCGTACCGGGTCGGTCTCGTCGTGTCGATTGTGCTTGCGGTCGGCTCCCAGGCTGCGCAGATCGCGCTCGTCTGGATCACAGGCCGCGACGTGATCGACAAGGCATTGATCCACCGCGACACGCACCGCCTCTGGGTCTCGGTCGTCGTGATCATCGGCCTCGGCATCGTGCGCGCCGCGCTCATGGCTGGGCGCCGCCTGATCTCCGGCCGCCAGGCGCTCGACGTCGAGATGGACATGCGCAGCGGCCTCTATGCGCACATGGTCCGGCTCTCCTTCGGCTTCTACGACCGCCACCAGACCGGCCAACTGATGTCGCGCGCGACCGTCGACCTGCAGGGTGTCCGCTTCTTCCTCGGTTACGGCCTGATTTTCTTCTTCCAGAACGTCCTCACGGTGGTGTCGGTGACCGCCGTCCTCTTCTTCGTCGAGTGGCGGCTCGCGTTGATCGTGCTCGCCGTGACGCCGCTGCTCGTCGCGCTCGCCTACCGGTACAGCCACATCGCGCATCCCACGTTGCGCGACGTGCAGCAGAAGCTCGCCGACGTCGCGACCGTCGCCGAGGAGAACATCGTCGGGGTTCACGTCGTGAAGGCGTTCGCCCAGGAGCCTGCGGAGGAAGCGAAGTTCACGCGCCGCTCGGAGGCCGTCTTCCAGCAGACCCTCCGCGCGAACCGCCAGCGGGCGACCTACGTGCCGCTCATTTCGTTCGTCCCGCTGCTTGCCCAGGCGGCAGTGCTGCTCCTGGGCGCACGCATGGTCGCGCACGGCTCTCTCACTCCTGGCAGCTTCGTCGCCTTCAACCTCTACCTCGGCATGCTCGTCACGCCGCTGCGCGCACTCGGCATGTGGATCGGCCAGGCGCAGCGCGCGACCGCGGCCGGCGAGCGCATCTTCGAGATCATCGATGAGCCGGAAGAGATCGCCGACGCGCCGGGAGCAGGGCCGCTGCCGCCCGGCCCGGGTGCGATCCGCTTCGAGAACGTCTCGTTCGAGTATCTGCACGACCGGCCGGTGCTGCGCGGTGTCGACCTCGACATCGCACCCGGCACGACGATCGCGCTGATCGGGCACACCGGCTCCGGGAAGACGACGCTCACCTCGCTCGTGCCGCGATTCTACGACGTCACCGCAGGCCGGGTAACCCTCGACGGCGCCGACGTCCGCGACGTGACGATCGCGTCGCTCCGCCACGAGATCGGCGTGATTTCGCAAGATCCGTTCCTTTTCTCTGCGTCGGTGCGCGACAACATCGCGTTCGGACGCGGCGACCTTGCGCAAGAGGACGTCGAGCAGGCGGCGCGTGCAGCGCAGGCGCACGAGTTCATCGAGAAGCTGCCGAAAGGCTACGACACGGTGATCGGCGAGCGCGGGATCACACTCTCTGGCGGCCAGCGCCAGCGCATCGCGATCGCGCGGGCGCTCGCGGTGAATCCGCGGGTCCTGATTCTCGACGACGCGACGGCATCCGTCGACGCGACGACCGAGGCGCATATCCGGGTGGGACTGCGCGCGGCGACACGGGACCGCACAACGCTCATCATCGCGCACCGCCTCTCGACGATCGCGCTTGCTGACGAGATCGTCGTGCTCGACGACGGGCGGATCGCCGCGCGCGGCACGCACGACCAACTCGTGCAATCGAGCACCGTCTACCGGGAGATCTACGATCACGGCCTGCTCGAGCGACAGTTCGCGGACGCGGTCGAGGCCCGCGGGGCAATCGAGGACGTCGCGTGAGAGTCCACCAGGCCGGCGGGTCACTCATGCAGCAGCGCGGCGCCGAGGTCGACGACTGGTCGTGGCAGAAGACGCGACGCCGGCTCGGGCTGCTCTGGCGACTGACGCAGCCGTACCGCGGACGCACGGCACTGTCGGTCGTCTCGCTCCTCACCGCAACGGCAACGGCGCTCGCACCGCCCTATCTCGCGAAGTACGCGCTCGACGACGCGGTGAACGGCCACGGCGGCTCGCGCCTCGTCACGGTCGTCGTCATCTTCGTTGCCGCCGGACTCGCCAACTGGGGCATGACGTACGTCGAGACGTACCTGACCGGCTGGGTCGGTGAGCGGATCCTGGCCGACCTCCGGGTCCGGCTCTTCGAACACCTCCAGCGGCTCTCGCTCGGCTTCTACGAGCGCAACCGGGCGGGCGTGATCATCAGCCGCCTGACGAACGACGTCGAGGCGATCGACCAGCTCGTCACGGACGGCGTCACGAGCCTCGTTCAGAACACGCTGACGCTCCTGGGCACCGCGATCATCCTGTTCATCCTCGACTGGCGGCTCGCGCTCGCGACCTGCTCGGTGATTCCGCTGATGGCAGTTGCGACGGCCGTCTTCCGCACGCGCTCGGCCCGCGCCTACGCGGCGGTGCGCGAGCGCCTCGGCCTCGTGACGGCAACGCTGGCCGAGGACATCGCCGGCATGCGAATCGTGCAGGCGTTCACGCGCGAGCAGCCGGCCTTCGAGAACTTTCGTGCGGTCGCGCTGCGCTATCGCGACGCGAACATGCAGACGATCGTCCTGAACGGCATCTACTTCCCGATCGTCGACCTGCTCTCGACGGTCGCGCTCGCTGTCGTCCTCGCCTACGGCGGTCACCTGTACTTCGGCGGGTCGATCACGCTCGGAACGCTCTTCGCGTTCATGCTCTACGTGCAGAACTTCTTCGACCCGGTGCAGCAGCTCTCTCAGCTCTACAACACGTTCCTATCCGCGACTGCGGCTCTCGACAAGATCATGGGCGTGCTCGACGAGGAGCCCGAGGTGCTCGACCGGCCGGGCGCGCGCGAGCTCGCACAGATCGAAGGCAGGGTCGCCTTCGACGGGGTGCGCTTCACGTACGGGCGCGGCGACGAGGTCCTGCATGGCATCGATCTCGAGGTCCCGGCGGGAACGACAGTCGCGCTCGTCGGTCATACGGGCGCCGGCAAGTCGACGATCGCGAAGCTGCTGGCGCGGTTTTACGAGCCGACCCACGGCCGCATCACGATCGACGATGTCGATCTGAATGACGTCTCGCAGGCCTCGCTCCGGCGCCAGCTCGGCGTCGTGCCGCAGGAGGGCTTCCTCTTCGCGGGCACGGTGGCCGAGAACATCGCGTTCGGCAAACCGGACGCAACCGCGGACGAGATCGTCCGCGCGGCGCAGACGGTCGGCGCACACGATTTCATCCTGCGGCTCGAGGACGGCTACGAGACACAGCTCGGCGAGCGCGGCTCGCGCCTGTCACTCGGACAGCGGCAGCTCGTCGCGTTCGCACGCGCATTGCTTGCCAACCCGCGGATCCTCATTCTCGACGAGGCGACATCTTCGGTCGATATCGGGACGGAGCAGCGGATCGAGCAGGCGCTGCGCGTACTGCTCGCCGAGCGTACGGCGTTCATCATCGCGCACCGTCTGTCGACAATTCGCGACGCCGACCTGATCGTCGTCCTCGAGCACGGACGCGTCGTCGAGCAGGGATCGCACGACGAGTTGCTCGCCCTTCGTGGGCTGTACACGTCTCTGTACGGCGACTGGGCCGCGGACGTCGCATGAAGATCGGCGAGGTCTTCGCCGACGCGTGGCGCATCTACAAGCTGCTGATCAGGCGGTCGATCGTCGTGGCAGGACTCATTTTCGCGGTCGTGTCACTCGCGGATGCGCTCGCGGCCCGCTCGAACACGCAGCTGACGAGGCTCGTCGCGATCGGGCTCGGCCTCGTCGGCGGCCTGCTTGTCCAGGGCGCACTCGTCGAGGTCGTGCGCGACTTGCACGAGGGCCGCGAGGTTCGCAGCATCGGCGCGGTCTACACGTCGACGCGAGGACGTCTCGGAACGCTGCTCGGCGCGTCGCTCCTGTACGGCATCGGCGTCGTCATCGGCCTGTTTCTCTTGCTCATCCCAGGTCTGATCGCTGCAGCCCGCTGGTCGCTCATCGTTCCGCTCGTGATGATCGAGCGCCTCGGCTGGCGGGAGGCGTTCGCGCGCTCGTCCGCGCTCGTGAAGGGCCAGACGGGACGCGTGCTCGTGGTCAACCTGCTCAGCAACGTCCTGAGCGGGATCGCGAGCATCGCGCTCGCGACGCTCTTCATCTTCTTCCCGACGTTCTTCGCGAACTGGATCGGCGGCGCCATCGCCGGCGCCCTCGTCGTCCCCTTCGGAGCGTACGTTCTGACCGTTCTCTATTACAAGCTGACCGAGCCCGAGCGCCCGGTATTGGCGGACCCATCGACGCGGTCGGATTCGCAGTCGATCTGGCACGAGGAGCGCGACTAGACAACTGCCGAACTCAAGTGCGTTGACATTTGGGCCGATGGGTCTCGTATGACCGACTACGCCGCCGTCACCCGCACCGTTCAGCGGGTCGAGCTCGACCCGAACGCCGTGCTCAAAGAGGCCTGGCTCCTCTACAAGCGGCTGTTCTTCCGCTCCGTCCTCATGGGCGCAGCGGTCTTCGGTGTCATTCACTTCGTCCAAGCGCTCGCCGGCTCCGGCCGAAGCGGTCTTGCCTTGACCCTGCTCGCGCTCATGCTCTCGATCGGCGGCGTCACCCTCGTGCAGGGCGGTCTCGTCGAGATCGTCCGGGGGTTGCACGACGACGGCGACGACGATGTGCCGGTCTTCGAGGCGTTGAGCCGCGCGAGCGGCCGCGTCCTCAAGCTCGTCTGCGTCTCGTTTCTCGTCGGGCTCGGCGTCGCGCTCGGGACGCTCCTGTTCGTGATTCCGGGCATGATCTTCGCGGTCCGCTGCGCGGTCGCCGTACCGGTAGCGATGCTCGAGGACGGAAACGCACGCGCCGCGCTTCGCCGCTCACGCGCGCTCTTGGCGGGCAACGGCTGGAGCGTCTGCAAGGTGCTCTTTGCCGTCGGCGTGCTCAACCTCGTCGTCGTGCTGCCGCTGACCATGGTCGCGCGAGGGCACGGGCAGTTTGGCATCTGGGTCGCGACGACGCTCGCGTCGGCCCTCACCGCACCGTACGCCGCGCACGCGCTGACGGTTATCTACTACGCGCTCGTGCAACCGGGACGCCCGGTCGTCCTCGAGCCTGGCAGGCGCTGGGAGTCCGTATGGGCGGCCGAGTCCGAAAAGCCCGAATCAGCCTGGGACGAGTACGAGCGCCGGTTCGACGAGCGCGAACAGCGCTGGAGCTGACTACTTCTTCGCGGATTGGCGCCACGCCTGGGCCATCGCAATGCGCTGCATGATCGTCGGGTGGTTCTCGAGCAGCAGGTAGTCGATCGTCGAAGGGCTCGGCTCGTCGAGCGTCGCCGGCACGAAGCGACGGAAGAGTGCAGTCGCAGCCGCGGGATCGTGCGTCGTCCGGAGCGCCATCCAGTCGGCCTCTGCCTCCCGATGACGTGAGATCGCGTTCTCGAGCGGCAGGGCGAGCAGCCCGAGCACGACGAACACGAGCAGGGCAAGCGGCACCGCCTCCGCCTGGCCCATACCGCCGCGCCGCCGTGTCGCCCGCGCAATCAGGAACGCGCCCGGGAAGGCGAAGAGGGCGTACCACCCGACGGCCTTCCAGATGTGGTTGCGCGCGAGATGGCCGAGCTCGTGCGCGATCACGATCGTCAGCTCGGGGCGGCTGAAGCGGCCGTCGACGAGCGTATCCCAGAGCACGACGCGCCGGCTTGGCCCGATGCCCATCGCCTCGGCGTTCGGGAGGGAGGTGACGTCGCGCACCGTCTCGACATCGATCGGCACATGTCCGACATGCTCCTCCGCTTCGAGCCGTGTCGCGACGGCGCGCAACGCCGCATTGTGCAGCCGGTGCGTCGGCGTGAGGTACGGGCTGATGAACGCGAACAGGAGCACGAGCCCGACGAACGCCGGGGCGGCAGCGATCCACCAGCGCTCGCCCAGCTTTCGGGCGAAACCCATCACGATCGCGAGCGCGAAGCAGAGGAAGACGAACTGACCCCCGAGCGAGAACCAGCCGCCGAACAGATAGCTCACGTAGCCGACGCTCGACAGATGGTGGCGCTTCTGCCACCAGAGATCGAGCACGCCGAACGGCAACTCCACGGCCCAAACGAGCGCAAAGCCGAGCATCCCGAGCAACATCCCGGTGCCGATAGGTCCGGCCGCCGACTCGCGCGCCCAGCGGATGCCCCAGCGCGCATAGACCGCCAGCGCCGCGATCTGGGCGAGCGTCGTCCCCCAGAAGATCAGGTCGTTGACGCGCGAGAAGCTCGCCGTCGCGCGGAGCTGCGCGGCGGTGAAGTATGTGCGCGGGTCGAGATGCGGCAGGTGCAGCGACGACGGCACCTTCGTCTGCCACAGGAGATAGGCCGAAAGCGCCCAGACAGCCGCGAGCGCGACAAGCAGCACGCCGCGCGCGGCGAGCCGCGGCGTCATGCAGTTTCGTCGAAGGTGAGCTGCGCCGGTGCCGTGCCCTCGAGCGGGCTCGCGTGCGGATAGGTGTCCGTCAAGAGAAAGACGTACGCATTGACTTGCGCGCTGTACCGAAGCGCATAGGCCGACAGGTTGCGCAACCCCCACGGTGCCGAGCCGCGGACGAGCGCGACGAACCACGTGAAGACCGCGGCGACGATGAGCGCCGAGCTGAGTGCGCTGTTCACGACCGCGGCGGGGACGACGAGGATCACGCGAAACCCCGTTTTCCAGCGGTTCTGCCGCTCACGTTCCGGGAGCTCGAGGTCGAGCGGGTAGCTGCCGGCTTCGCCCGCAAAGCCCGGGAACGGATTCGCAGCCAGGTAAAGGAACGCGGCGACATGCAGCGCGTAGCGGACGTAGCGGCTGAGAAACCGGTGGAAGCCGCGCGCCGGCGTTCCAGCGAAGAGCGTCACGAACCAGTTGAGGATCGCCACGATGATCGCCGCAATTGACCAGAGCGCAAGCCAGACCAGGTGCGGTAGCGCGAGCAGGAGACGGAAGAAGACGATCACACGCGAGCGCCGAAGATCGTGCGCATCCCCGACGAGATGCACGGGATGGAGCGGCGGCGGTTCGACGTCGGCGAGCATCGCCGTCGGGTCGGCGTTGGGATACCGGTCGGTCAGGAGCAGCACGTACGCGAGCACCTGCGCGTTGTAACCGACGCTGTACGCGCCGGCGTCACGCAGGCCTTTTGGCATCCGGCCGCGCGCGAGGCTCGCGAACCACCCGAGCACGGCGACAGCGGTACCTAGGCTGCTCGTGTTGTAACTATAGGTCCGGCTGCGCCCGCTGCCTCCGGCGAAGGCGTTTCCGGCGCTACCGAGCGCCGAGGCGAGGACGACCGCCGGCAGGGCAAGCACGATGCGCAGGAGTGTCTTCCAGCGCGACTGAGCTTCGGGCGGCGGCAGTCGAACCTCGATCGGATACTCCCCCTCCTCGCCGACGAAGCCCGGATACGGGTTCGCGACGAGCCACAGATACGCGTACAGGTGCGCGAGGTACCGGACGTAGCGGCTGAGGAAGCGGTGCAGCGAGCCCGCCGGGCGCCCCGCAATCAGCGTCACGATCCAGTTGGCGATCGCAGCAAAGAACACCGCGATCGACCACAGAAACGCCCAGATGAGGTGCGGAATCGCCAGGATCAGCCGGAAGAAGACCGTCAGCCGATTGCGCTTCAGGTCGTCCTCGACAACGAGCTGGACGGGATGCTCGGTCACCGGACCACGAGACTATGCTCCTTGGCGGATGGCGATCGACAAGGAGACCGCAGAGCGGATCGACCAGCCCGTCGCCGCCGAGGCCCAGGAGGAGATCCGGCTCACGCCCGCCGAGGCGATCGAGCGGATGAAGATCAACGTGCCGGTCCGCGGCAACCGCAAGTTGCGCACACTGATCGAGCGGGTGAACGAGGACAAGAAACTGAAGGCGTGGTGGCACGTCGCGAACGTGAACGCCGTCGCGCGAATGGAGATCAACGACCACTCCTGGGTGCACATCCAGATCGTCACCAACATCTCGCTCAAGCTCCTGCGCCAACTGACCAAGCACCATGTCGAGCCCGCCGTCGTGCGCGACTACGGGATGACGCGTGACGACGCGGAAATCGTCGTCACTCTCGCCTCGCTCTTTCACTGCGTCGGCATGTCGATCCACCGGCACGGCCACGAGGACTTCAGCCTGTTCCTCTCCGAGCCGAAAATGCACGAGCTGCTCGAAACGATCTACGACGAGCCGAACCGAACCGTGATCGTGTCGGAGGTGTTGCAGGCGATCATCAGCCATCGCGCCGACGGGCAGCCGCTGACCATCGAGGCGGGAATCATTCGTGTCGCCGACGCGCTCGACATGGCGAAGGGCCGCTCACGCATCCCGTTCGAGCGCGGTCGCGTCTCGATGCACTCGCTCTCGGCGGCCGCGATCGAGGACGTGACGATCACCGACGGCGAAGAGCGCCCGATCCTGATCGAGATCCGGATGAACAACTCCTCCGGCATCTACCAGGTGGACGGCCTGCTGAAGGCAAAGCTGCGCGGCTCCGGCCTCGAGCCGTATGTCGAGGTCGTCGCGCACATCGACACGGAGACCGAACGGCGGCTCGTGCCGATGTACCGGCTCGAAGTCTGAACGGCTACAATTCAACCCCCGTTGCGGGATCGTCTAACGGTAGGACGCCGGTCTCTGGAACCGGAAGTTGGGGTTCGAATCCCTGTCCCGCAGCTCACGACGTGCCTGTCCGTAGGGCTCGGACGCGTGTACCGCACCGCCGCCGCGTGATCACGTCGGGGGGAGCTGTCCGGCAGTGCGGCGGAACTGTCGACCGCTTAGCGAGCCGAGGGTTTGGGCGGTGGCGGCCATGTAGGGGAGGCCGAGGTAGATGAGGGGGAGCGTCTTGACTTGCTCGGTGAGGCTTGGCTGGATGCCGTTGGCGTTCATCCAGCTGCGGTCCAAGCCGAGCGACATGCCGAACCGACGGCGGCTTCGAATTGTTTGGACGAGGGGTACCCAGCTTCTGAACTTTCGTCCGTACGGAATGCCACCGTTTCGCGCGACTCGACTGCCGTAGGAGTGATTTGCGTCCCAGAAGGCGCGGAGGAACGGGCGGCAGGTGTCGCGGGTCGGGTGCTGGACGAGCGCCTCTGGGCAGTAGAGGAGTTTGCCGCCGTCGCGGACGCAGCGATTGGCGAAGTCGAAGTCGCCGTGGGAAGGAAGTGAGGGGTCGAACCCCTCGAGCTCTTCGAAGGTGTCGCGTCGGACGAAGAGGTTCGCGGTCTCGGCGTTGCCGAGTGTTACGTGTCGTTCTTGGTTTTTGGTTGTCTCGATGTCGAGTAACGTCCAGACAGTTCTTCGTGCCGGGACGATGAAGCGGATGCGGCCGGCGACCATGTCTGCCGTTTCCAGCGCTTTGATTCCTGCCTCGAGCCAGTTGGGGGCCGGGATGCAGTCGGCGTCGATGAAGGCAAACACCCTGCCTCGAGCCAGCTTCGCTGCCCGATTGCGAGCGGCGTATGCGTTTGCTGGTTCGCCCCGCGAGACGCGTAGCCAGTCGTCTTCTAGAGCGATGCCGTCGATCAGGCCGTCCCGTGATCCGTCGTCGGCGATGATGATCTCGAACCGTTCATTCGGGAGTGTCTGCGCCCGGAGAGCCGGGATCAGCCGGCGCAGGAAGCGCGCGCCGTCCCGGACCGGCAGGATTACGGACGCGTCGAGATCAATGACCGTCACGCCGCATCGCCGCATCGTAACCCGGGCGTTCAGCCTCCACATACCGATGTGAAGGGCTCTCCACGCGAGCTGCGCTGAGCGGATGGGACGCGGCAACTGCGCCGAGGACATCTGCGAGTTGCCTTGTTAACTCCCGCCGCTCGTAGCGCGCAAGAACGTCCGTCTTCGGCGTGGTTACTGGTTCGCCAGCCCGCCACCGTTCGATTTCGAGCGCGATCAGATCTCGCATCGCGCCGGTATCCGTCGGTCGACACAACCTTGCGCTGCCAGCCTCTTCGAGGAGATCTCGTGCGTCGCCGTCAGGCACGGCCGCAAGGATTGGACGCTGGGACGCGAGGTACTCGTACGTCTTACCGGGAACGAGGCCGGCGAGCGTGCGGACCGGAAGATCCTGCATTGGCAGGAACAGCAGATCAGCCGATCGCAGGAGCCCTACGGTCTCGCGATGTGACAGATACCCGGGAAAGTGAACCGGCACCGGTGACCTCTCTGCAACTTCGTGATCACGCGGACTCATAACACCCGCAAGAACGACCTCCACGGTCGTGGCTAGTTGAGGGTCGGCGCGAACAAGCTGCTCGAGCGCCTGCAGGAGGTAGACGTGCGATCGCGGCAAGATGTCGATACCCGGTGCGGTTCCGCCGAGTATCCGACGCGCCCAACGGACATCCCGCAGTCGGAGACCCTGGTCTGTATGCAAGTAACCGGTGTGAACGATCCGGAACTTGCCGTCGCGTCTTTCCGGAGCCGCTCCCTCGAAGTCTGCAGCGTCGAATCCATTAGGAATCGCTGTGACGATGTCCCGCAGTTCGGGAAAGGCACGCTGCACCCGCAGTGCCGCCTCCGGAGTATTCATGATGATCGCCGCCGCAGAACTCAGACAACGCCGCATTCGTCTGACATCCACCCGCTGGTGTAATCCGCTCGGGTACAGCCACATCTCGTCGAGCGCCCATGGATCCTGGAGATCGGCGATCCAGGGTTTACCGAGCCGGCGCGCGAGCGTCGCGACCGGCTCTGTAGATTCGTATGGCACGAGAGACCCGTACACGATGTCGGCGTCCCCTCCGATGTCCGTGCCGAGCTGAACCACGCCCGCCCTCCACCACCGCGCGAATGGCGTCTTCAGCATCAGCCGCCGCTCCAGTGCAGCGCGACGGCCGCCGCTGACGTCCGGTTCCGGTCCCGGAATCCGATGCACCACGGTGTCCGCGCCGACTTCCTCGAGCATCGACTGGTCCTCCGGAGTCCAGCGGCCGGTTGCGCCGCCGGGACCAGTCACGACAATAGGTCGATACCCGAACTCCGGGAGATATTGAGCGAACTTCGCGTTTCTTTGAACTCCACCGCCGCCTATCGGCGGGAAGTGGTAGGCGACGAAAAGTACGCGAACGATGACGTCCGCATCATATGCGGCCAAGTCTTTTAAGCACACCGCGCGCGTAGTGCCGAAGACGCGTGCGTCGCCTTACTCAAGCCCTCGAGCCTTTCGATATTGAGTGACGGTCCAGCCGGGGGGCAGCGGATCCGGCGGCTCGCCAAAATCGAGCGGAGGTTTGACGCGTTTCAGCTGAGCGATTCGCAGCGCCATGAGCTCTCTGTAGATGAATCCGCGTTCGCTTTCGATTCGGCGTACGTAGGCAGCCTGCTCGTGCGAGGGCTTCTCGACGTAGCTGTTCTTGCGCCAGGCCGAGGGAAACTTGAACACCGTGAGCACGGGAACAGCGAGCGTCCCGGCACGCTCATCTGCTCGCTGAATGAAGTCGTAGTCGGGGCCGAGGACGATCTCGCGGTAGTCCCGCCAGCCAACCTCACGGCCCAGTTGCGACTCATGCAGGTACGACGAGATTGGTGCAACCAAGTATCCCCGATACTTGCCATGGGGCCCGATCCATTCAGTGAGCGTGTGCGCAAGCTGTGAACCCTTCTGCGCTACTCCTTCCATCAGCCATGCGAGATGGGTCGGTAGCCAGACATCGTCGTGACCGAGGTAGGCGATGAAGTCGCCTCGGGCCAGATCGAGGGCGGCACTATTTGGACCGGCTTGGCTACCAGAGTTTTCGGGCAGGTTGTGCCATCGCAATCGTGGGTCGCCAAACGAGCTGACGACCTGCTCTGAGTCGTCCGTACAGCAATCGCCGACGACAAGAACCTCGACGTTCGAGTAGGTCTGCCACAGCGCTGTGCGGATCGAATAGTGCAGTGCAGCCGACCAGTTGTACGTGGGGATCACAACGCTCACCAGCGGCGCGTCGGCCGGAACGGGCGGCGAGCGCCGCGCGCTCGCGAGGAGCGCCCGCAACCTGCTGGCTTTTTTGGCTAAAGAGGGCAAGAGATTACGTCAGCATCTCGGATCGACCCTGCACGATACTCGTGGTCATTTCGAAGCGTATGTAGCCTGACAGCTGTGATCGAGAAAAACCTACGCCAGGACATCCAGACCGTATCCGCAGACGGTGAGCCAGTCGGGCAGCTAATCGACGGCGTGGTACTTCGGCATCAGGTCACGCAGATCGATGGCCGGGGCACACTTTGCGAGATCCTCGATGAGCGCTGGGATGTGGCCGACTCACCGATCGTCTACGTCTACCAGTTCACGATCCGTCCCGGCAAAGCAAAGGGATGGCACGTTCATCGACTTCACGACGATCGCATTTTCATCAGTCGGGGCGAACTCAAGGTCGTTCTCTACGACGACCGCGTCGATTCGCCCACACACGGCATGATCAATGAGATCCACCGCTCTGAGCTTCGGCGCTCCTTGATGGTCATTCCGCGAGGGGTCTTTCACGCGCATGTGAACATCGGGTCCACAGATGCCCATCTGATCAGCATGCCGACACGTGGATACGACCACTCGAGCCCGGATGTCTTCCGGCTGCCGCTCGACACCGACGCGATTCCCTACCGCATCGAAGACCTGCCGGGCTGGTAACCAGCGGCGCCGAAAGACCGCTTCCGGCTACAATTGCCCGTGAGGCTGCGCTTCTCTGGAACCGGAAGTCGGGGTTCGATTCCCTGTCCCGCAGCTCGGCCGGCCCATACGAAAGGCGTCAGATGAGAGGAACGATGATCTGGTTCAACGCCGACAAGGGCCACGGGTTCATTCGGACCGAGGAAGACGAGCGGCTAATCGTGCATTCAGACGGCTTCACCGACGGCGAGCCGGTGGGGCGCTGCGCGGGCAACGACGTCTCCTTCGACCGGGAGACCATCGACGGGGAAGCGCGAGCGGTGAACGTCGCGGCGGTTCCGATGGCGAACGCGCGCCGCGCCCGCAGGCGCGGGTACTAGCGGCTCAGGCGTTCGGCTCAGGCATTCAGCTCGGCCAGCCGGCGCGCCACCCGCGCCGCAACCCGTGCGAGCTCGACGGCGGCCTCGGCGTCACCGGCGACGCTCGACGTCAACTGGCCTCGTACGCTCTCCGCGATCTTGGCGACCTCATCCGCGTGCGCCGCGATCTCCTCGGGCACCTCGATGATCCGCGCGCGCGTTTCGTCGTTGCGATCCGCCATGAACGCCGTATAGGCCACCGCGTCCTCTTCTGCGAGCTGCACGAGTTGCATCGCGAGCGCCTTCGCACGCATCACCGCGTCCTCATCCCCGGCAAACCGCGCGGCGAGCTCTGTGAGCGCCGCGGCAAGCGCACCCGTCAGCGCAGTCGCAGCGCCGCTGGCCGGCGTCGACGTGCGCTCACCGAGCGCGGCCAGGAACTCACCGACTTGTAGCTCGTTCAGCATGCCGGTAGAAGTCGACATTCACCGCGGGGAGCGGCGTATTGCCAAGGATCAGATCTGCCGAGCGCTCCGCAACCATCATCACCGGCGCATAGATGTTCCCGTTCGGGACGTAGGGGAAGACCGACGCATCGACGACGCGCAGCCCGTCGACACCACGTACGCGCATCGTCGCCGGATCCACGACCGACTGCTCGTCGGTTCCCATACGGCAGGTGCACGAAGGATGCAGCGCCGTCTCCGCGTCGCGGGCGACCCAGTCGATGATCTCCTCGTCGGTCTCGACGGACGGCCCCGGCGACGTCTCGCCGCCGTTGTACGGATCGAACCCCGGCTGATTGAGGATGTTCCGCGCGACCCGAACGGCCTCGATCCACTCGCGCCGGTCGTTGGGCGTCGACAGGTAGTTGAAGCGCAGCGCCGGATGCACGCGCGGATCGCGCGAGACGATCTTCACGGAGCCGCGGACGTCGGAGTACATGGGGCCGACGTGCACCTGGTAGCCGTGCTTGCCGGCCGGCGAGGAGCCGTCGTAGCGGATCGCGACCGGCAGGAAGTGGAACATGAGGTTTGGGTAGGCGACGTCGTCGTTCGACCGGACGAACCCGCCCGCCTCGAAGTGGTTCGTCGCACCCGGGCCGCTTCGGAAGAAGAGCCATTGCGCGCCGATGAACGGGCGCTTCCACTTCTTCAATGCGGGCTGCACCGAGACTGGCTGCGTGCACGAGTACTGGATGTAGACCTCGAGGTGATCCTGAAGGTTCTCGCCGACGCCGGGCAGGTCGTGCACGACGTTCAGGCCGAGCGCCGCCAGCTCGTCAGCGTTCCCGATGCCGGAGAGTTGCAGCAGCTGCGGCGAATTGATCGCGCCTCCGCAGAGAATGACCTCGTTCGCGCGGATCGTCTCGCTGCCAACCTGCACGCCGACCGCCCGCGTTCCCTCGAACACGACGCGCTCGACGAGCGTCTTGCAGCGCAGCTCGAGATTCGGACGCTTCAGAACCGGGTGCAGGTACGCGCGCGCCGCGCTCAACCGGCGGCCGCGATGGATCGTTCGGTCGAACATCGCGAAGCCTTCCTGCTGCCGACCGTTCACGTCACTCGTTAACGGGTAGCCGGCCTGTTGCACGGCGTCGAAGAACGCTCCGAAGAGCGGCGTCGCCGCGGGGCCGCGCTCGAGCGCGAGCGGCCCGTCGCCGCCGCGGTACTCGTCCGCGCCCGCGAGGCAGTTCTCCATGCGCTTGAAATACGGCAGGCAGTGCGCGTAATCCCAGTCCTCGAGCCCGGGCTCCGCCGCCCAGCGCTCGTAGTCGAGCGGGTTCCCGCGCTGGAAAATCATCCCGTTGATCGAGCTCGACCCGCCGAGCACTTTGCCGCGCGCGTGGTAGACCCGGCGATCGTGCATGAACGGCTCGGGCTCGGACTCGTACATCCAGTCGTAGCGCTTGTTTCCGATCGGGAACGCGAGCGCAGCCGGCATGTGGATAAACGCGTCCCAGAGGTAGTCCATCCGCCCCGCTTCGAGCACGAGCACGCGCGTCGACGCATCCTCGCTCAGCCGGTTCGCGAGCGCGCACCCGGCAGAGCCGCCGCCGACGATCACGTAGTCGTACGTCACGCGATCACCACCGTTTGCAGCTCGGTGAACGCCTCCATCGGCGCCGTGCCGCCGACGCGGCCGATGCCGCTCGCGGTGCCGGAACGCCCGCCGAACGGCAGGTGGCTCTCCCAGTAGTTCGACGACTCGTTGATGTTGACCCAGCCCGTCCGCACCGACTCTGCAAACCGTAGCCCTTGGGCGAGGTCGCGCGTGAAGATCGCAGACAGGAGCCCGTACGGCGATGCGTTTGTCAGCTCGATCGCCTGCTCGAGCGAGTCGATCGCGACGATCGGGGCGACCGGGCCGAAGGTCTCCTCCTGCGCGACGAGCGCATCGTCGGGAACGCGGTCGAGCACAGTCGCCTGCCAATACAGATTCGTGGGATAGCCGTCGGCGCGCGCGCCGCCGCTGACGAGCTCCGCGCCGCGCTCGAGCGCGTCGGCGACATGCTCGTCCATCTTCTCTGCGACGCCCGCGTTATTGAGCGGGCCCATCGTCGTTCGTTCGTCGAACGGGTCACCGAGCACGACGCGCTCGGTGACGAGCCGCGCGAGCTTCGCGACGAACTCTTCGCGCACATCACGATGGACGAGCAGCCGCTCGCCGGCAGTGCAGCTCTGCCCGGCGCAGAGGAAACACGCAGTCACGGTCGCCTCTGCAGCGGCGTCGAGGTCGGCGTCGTCCATCACCACGACGGGGCCGTTGCCGCCCAACTCGAGCACGGCCGCCTTGCCGGCGGCGGCCTCGGCGACCTTTCGTCCGGTCTCGGTCGAGCCGATGAAGCCCACGCCGTGCGTGCCCGGATGGCGCGCGATCTCGTCGCCAACGCGCGAGCCCGGGCCGGTGACGAGATTGAAGACGCCCGCCGGCAGATCCGCTTCGACGACGCACTCCGCGAGCGCAATTCCGGCAATCGCCGTCGTCGACGCGGGCGTCCAGACCACGGTGTTCCCGCACGCGAGCGCGGGCGCGATCAGCTCGGCCGGCATCGTGTACGGCCAGTTCCACGGCGTGATCACCCCGATCACGCCGCGCGGGCGCCGGAAGAGCAGCACTCTCTTGCCGGGCGACATCGAGTTCGGGAGGCGCCCCTCCAGACGCTTCCCGTCTTCCGCGGCGTTCCGCCAGTAGAGAACGAGCTCTTCGACCTCGTCACGCGCCTCGGCGATCGGCTTCCCCTGGTCGAGCGTCAGCGTGCGGGCGAGCTCGTCGCGGCGCTTTTCGATCGCCTCGGCCACCCGCACCATCGCCTCGGCACGTTCGAACGCGGTCACGCTCGCCCAGCGGTCGGCGGCGCGGTTGGCCGCTGCGATCGCGAGCTGCGCATCGTCCCGGTCGCCCTGCGGAACCTCCCCGATCGCCTCGCCGGTCGCTGGCGAGTCGGCGGTGAACGTCTCGCCCGAGAGCGAGCCCGTCCACCGGCCATCGACGAACATCGCTGTCTTAGACGCCACGCGGGCTTTCGTCGTCGACCACGACGCGCATCAGATCGCGAATCGACACGATGCCCACCGGCTTGCCGCCCTCCACGACCGGCAGGTGCCGGAACCCGCCGTGGATCATCACGGCGGCCGCCTGACCGGTCGACTCTCCGACGTCGACTGTCTCCGGGTCGCGCGTCATCCAGGCTGCGACGTTCGTTCCCTCGACGCCGCCGGTCGCCACCGCGCGCAGCACGTCGCGCTCGGTGAGGATTCCGGACACAGAGTCGCCGCTCAGGACGAGAATCGCTCCGACTCCTCGGTCGCTCATCCTCGCCGCCGCCTGTGCGAGCGGAGTTGTCGATTCCACCGTCAGCAGGTTGTGCGTCATCACTTCGCCCACCATCGTCATAACTCAGTCTCCTAGTCTCCTAGCTCGGTTCTTCTCCGATCGACATACGCTTTCAACTCCGCCTTCAAGTCGGCGTCCATAGGTGGTTCCTCGTACTCCTCGAGCGTCTTCTTCCAGACCTCGTTCGCGCGAGCCGCGGTGTCGCGCCCGCCGTTGCGGTTCCAACGTTCGTAGTTCTCCGTCGAGGAGACGAGGGGCCGGTAGAAGCACTCGCGGAAGCGCTCGAGCGTGTGCACCGCGCCGAGGAAGTGGCCACCCTGCCCGACCTCCTGATGCGCCGAGAACGCGAGCGTCTCCTCGTTGATCTCGAGCGGCTGGAACACGTGGTACATCATCCGCAGCAACTCGACGTCGGTGACGAACTTCTCGTAGCAGGAGACGAGCGCAGACTCGAGCCAGCCGGCCGAGTGCATGACGAAGTTCGTGCCGGCGAGGAACGTCGGCCAGAGTGACATCATCGACTCGTAGCCCGCCTGCGCGTCGACGACTTGCGACGACGTGAGCGCGCCACCGCCGCGGAACGGCAGCTTGTAGTGACGCGCGATCTGGCCGGTGCAGAGCAGTCCGACCGCCGACTCCGGCGTGCCGAAGCTCGGCGAGCCCGACTGCATGTCGGTGTTCGAGAGGAACGAGCCGAAGACGACGGGGCAACCCGGGCGGATCGTCTGCACGAGCGCGATTCCGGCGAGCGCCTCGCCGACTTGCTGCGCAAGGCTGGCCGGCACCGACACGGGCGACATCGCCCCCATGAGCAGGAACGGGGTGACGATCGTCGCCTGCCCGCGCTTCGCGTACTCGACGAGCGCGGCGAGCATACGGTCGTCGTAACGAAGCGGCGAGTTGACGTTGATCANNTGATCAGCGAGATGATCGCCGGCGTTTTGTCGATCGACTCGGCGCCGAACACCATCTCGGCCATCGCGATCGTGTCGATCGCATTCGGGCCGGAGGTGACGGAACCCATGAACGGCTTGTCGCTCAGCGTCATGAGCGCGTAAACCATGTCGAGATGTCGCGAATCGAGCGGCAGGTCGTTCGGCTCGCAGATCGTGCCGCCCGGCGAGTCGAGCTGCGGGTACGCCTGCGAGAGCCGCACGAGATTTTGGAAGTCGTCGTATGTCGCATCACGACGCTCGAGCCCTTCGCGCACGAACGGGCAGCCGTAGACGGCGGAGAACACCATGTTCTTGCCACCGATCGGGACCGAGCGCTCCGGGTTTCGCGCCTGCAGCGTGAACTCGGACGGCGCCTTCGCAGCCTGCTCGAGAATCCAGTCCGGGTCGAACTTCACGAGCTGGCCCTCGACCTGCTGGCCGGCTTTCCGGAAGTAGTCGAGCGCTTCCTCGTACAGGAACTCGATGCCGAGCTCGCTGACGATCCGGCGCCAGCCGCGCTCCAGCTCCCCCATCGCCGCCTCGTCGAGGATCTCGTAGCGCGGCAGGTCGTTGATCAGCACTCGCGTCCCTCCAGTAGTCGCTCCAGGGCCTGCTCGAGCCCGGTGTCGCCAGTCTCTCGCACTTCGAGCGGCAGGCCGAGTCTTTCAGCGGCGTGCTGGGCCTGCGCCAGAAGGTCGTTGTCCGGTTCTTGCGCGAGCCAGACGACGCGTTCGTAGTTCCCGAAGTAGTCGTCGCGCAGTTCGGGGTAGCGGTCGAGGCCGAGCCCGCGCCAGACCACGTTGTCGAAGCTTCGGACGAGGAAGTCGGTGAGAAAGTACGTCGCCGGCTCGTGTTCCGCGCCATAGACCTCGTAGCAATGGGCGCCGGGGAGCTTCGCGTAGCCGGCGAGGTCGGCCCCGCAGTGGGCGTACGCGACAACGACGTCGTCGCCGTTCGCGGCGTGCTCGACCGCGGCGCGGATCTTCTCCGGGCGGTTGTGCAGCTCCGGCGGCACCGGCCGGACCTCGAGGTCCCAGCCACGGCGGGCGGCGATCTTCTTGACGTGGAGCGCCAGGGCTCCGCAGGAGACGACGACCGTGCTCATGCGGGGAACGACAGCTGGTCGATGAACAGGTCGTTGAAGTCGGTGCGGCCGGAAAGCTCGACGTACTCGACCTCTTCGAGGATCGCGTTCGCCGCCGCGCGCTCGGTGACCGAGAGCGCTGCGATCTTCGCGCCCTCGCCGGCGACGTTGCCGGCGGACACGATGCGCACGAGCGGCAGCTTCGGCACGAGGCCGATCTTGACCGCGCTCGCGGCACTCAGATAGGAGCCGAACGAGCCACCGAGCAGCACCTGCGAGATCTCCTCCGGCTCGACGCCGAGGTCGCGGCAGAGGATCCCCCACCCCGTCGCGATCGACGCCTTCGCGAACTGGAGCTCGCGCACGTCGCGCTGCGAGAGGTAGACGTCGTCGGAGAGGTAGAAGACGTTCTCCTCGCCGATCTTCCCGAGCTTCGCCGACGAGCCGAGCACGAACCGTCCCGAGTGGTCGAGGATCCCGGCGCCGAGGAGCTCCGCGACCGCGTCGACGAGACCGGAGCCGCAGAGACCGACCGCCTCGACGTCGCCGATCACGGTCAGCTGTACGTCGCCGTCGACGATCTTCACGCCCTCGATCGCACCCTCGGCGGCGCGCATGCCACAGCGGATCTGCGCCGCCTCGAAGGCGGGCCCCGCGGGCGCCGCGGTCGCGAGCGTCCTCGCCGAGGAGCCAAGCACGATCTCGGAGTTCGTGCCGACGTCGATGAAGAGCCGCACGCGCCGGTCGAGCGTGATGCCCGTCGCGAGGATGCCGGCGACGATGTCCGGGCCGACGTACGCGCCGAGCGCCGGGAACATGACCGCGGGCGCGCGCGGGTGCACGGTCACGCCGAAGTCGGCTGCGGTCGCGGCGGGCATCTTCCGCGCGACGACGGTGAACGGCGCCATCGAGAGCGGCTCCGGGTCGATGCCGAGCGCGATCTGGATCATCGTCTGGTTGCCGGCGACGACGACCTCATACACCTGGGCCGGATCGACCCCGCCTTCGGCGCACACCTCGTCGGTCAGCTGCTGCAGCGTCTCGTGCGCGTGCGTGCGCAGCATGTCGAGCGCGCCGTCGTCCATCATGATCGCGGAGATCCGCGAGATCACGTCCGCACCGAACGGCTGCTGCGCATTGAGGATCGACTGCACCGCCTTGGGCTGCCCCGTCTCGAGATCGAGCAGCGTCGCGACGACCGTCGTTGTCCCGAGATCGAACGCGATCGCATGGCGGCTCCCGCTCGTATCACCCTCCTCGACGTCGATCAGGAGGTCGTCGGCAAGAACGGCGGTCACCTTCCAGTTCGCGCGGCGCAGCGTGCCGCCGAGCTCGCGGACGATGTCCAGCGGCACGCGGGGCTCGACGTCGTCCATCGCCGCGAGCAGCCGCTCGAGGTCGGACTTCTGGTCGGTGAGCGTCGCCTCGTCGAGCTCGACGTAGCGCTTCTGCACCGCCGGGCGCAGGATCACGTGGCGCCCGACGCCGACGAGCGCGGCCTTCGGTCGCGTCTGCAGGGGCGGTACTTCGATCGTGAGGTCTTCCTCGGTGTTCGCGCGGCACGCGAGCCGCCAGCCGTTCTTCAGCTCCTCGATCGAGAAGGCGCGCGGGTCGACCGAGCTGATCGGTGCGTGTCCCGAGATCACCTTGACCTTGCACTTCTTGCACGTACCGTGACCACCGCACGTCGAGTCGATCGCGACGCCGTTCCAGCTCGCGGCGTCGAAGATCGTCGTGCCGGCGAGCACGCGTGCCTCTTTGACCGCGCGGTCTTCGCCCGACTGGAGGAAGCGCAGGCGCACCCGGTCCGAGTGGGGCGGCTCCTCCGGCAGGTCTTCGAGCGCGCTCACGACGCGGCGGCCGCCTGTCGAGCGCGGTACATCCGGATCCAGGTGGCGCCCCACTCGTCGCGGCCGAGGAGAAAGTCAGTTGCGCGGACGCCCTCTACCATCTCCGGCCGGCGGGAGTCCATGATCGCGCTCGTCAGGCCGTGACTCTGCGCGACCGCGAGAAACGCCGCGCCGAGCGTGTGGCGCCCAGGGAGGCCGAACGACGTGTTGCCGGCGCCGCAGGTCGTGTTCACGCCGAGCTCGTCGTGCAGGAGGTGCAGCGTCTCGAGGAAAAGCGTCACGGCGCGCGGCTCGGCGCCGATCGGCATCGCGAGCGGATCGATGATCACGTCCTCGGGCGGGATGCCGTGCTCGCCTGCTCGCGCGACGATCTTCTTCGCGATCTCGACGCGGCGCGCAGCCTCCATCGGGATGTCCTCGGCGTTCGCGAGCCCGATCACGGCGGC
>PLZU01000072.1:4548-5294 GCA_003152275.1 Actinomycetota bacterium | reverse complement strand
TTGGTAGACTCGGCTCGGAGGCGGTGCTGCTTTGCACTTGCCGGGAGGAATCGAGCCGGGCAAGCGAAACAAAGCGAGGACCATGAGCCCACTGATCCCGATGGTTGTTGAGCAGACCTCCCGTGGGGAGCGTGCGTTCGACATCTACAGTCGCCTGCTCAACGAGCGGATCATCTTCTTGGGCACTCCGATCGATGACCAGATCGCCAACCTGATCGTCGCGCAACTGCTGCACCTCGAGAGCGAGGATCCCGAGAAGGACATCTCGCTGTACGTCAATTCGCCCGGCGGCTCGGTCTATGCCGGGCTGGCGATCTACGACACGATGCAGTTCGTCAAGCCCGACGTGCANNCAGGCGACCGACATCGAGATCCATGCGCGGGAGATCATCGACGTGCGCCGCCGCCTCGACGAGATCATCGCGCTGCACACCGGCAAGTCCGTCGAGGAGGTCAAGACGGACACCGAACGCGATTACTTCATGAGCTCGGCGGAAGCGACCGAGTACGGCATCATCGATCGCGTGATCACGGAGCATTGAGTTAGGCACGATGGCCCGACCTACCGATTCCAACGAGCAGCTGCTGTGCAGCTTCTGCGGTAAGTCCCAGCGCCAGGTCAAGAAGCTGATCGCCGGCCCCGGCGTCTATATCTGCGACGAGTGCATCGACCTCTGCAACGAGATCATCGACGAGGAGCTGGTCGCCCCGCCCAGCTTCGACATCTCCGATCTGCCCAAGCCGCG
>PLZU01000072.1:0-4523 GCA_003152275.1 Actinomycetota bacterium | reverse complement strand
GGCAAGACGCTGCTGGCGCAGACGCTCGCGCGGATCCTCAACGTGCCGTTCGCGATTGCCGACGCCACCGCGCTGACCGAGGCGGGGTACGTCGGCGAGGACGTCGAGAACATCCTGCTGAAGCTGATCCAGGCCGCCGACTACGACGTCAAGAAGGCGGAGACCGGAATCATCTACATCGACGAGGTCGACAAGATCGCGCGCAAGGCGGACAACCCGTCGATTACGCGCGACGTCTCGGGCGAGGGTGTGCAGCAGGCGCTGCTGAAGATCCTTGAGGGCACGGTCGCGTCGGTGCCGCCGCAGGGTGGCCGCAAGCACCCACACCAGGAATTCCTCTCGATCGACACGACGAACATCCTCTTCATCTGCGGCGGCGCGTTCGCCGGCCTCGACAAGATCATCGCGCGGCGCATCGGCAAGAACGCCGTCGGCTTCGGTGCCGACGTGCGCTCGAAGAACTCCGTCGAAGCGAGCGATCTCCTGGCAGGCGTGATGCCGGAGGATCTCCTGAACTTCGGCCTGATCCCCGAGTTCATCGGGCGCCTGCCGGTGATCTCTGCCGTGCACCAGCTGCGTCGCGAAGACCTCGTACAGATCCTCACCGAGCCGAAAAACGCGCTGTCGAGGCAATACCACCGGTTCTTCGGGTACGACGGCATCGAGCTCGTCTTCACGGACGACGCCCTTTGGGAGATTGCCGACAAGGCGTTGGCCCGCGAAACCGGCGCCCGCGGGTTGCGCTCGATCATCGAAGGCGCGCTCCTCGACGTCATGTTCGAGTTGCCGTCGCGTCGCGACGTCACGAAGTGTGTGATCACCAAGGAGACGATCTCCCAGGGGATCCGGCCGACGCTCGTGACGAGCGGCGGCACGTACGCCGACGACGAGCCGGACGAGCCCGTCGAGCAGACGGCCTAGCGGCCGGCCTCTTCCGAGCGCAGCACGGCTCACGCGTGTGCAAGTCGTGCTTGACAGCCGTGCCGCCGGTCTGCAATAAGAGACCTGAATCGGGTCTCAGGTAGAGGCCCAGAGACCTCGGAGGGTTGCAATGTCTGCACGCTGGACCCGTTCCACGCTCCTCGTCGCGGGGCTTGCGCTCGTCGCGGCGGGTCTTGCCGGCACGGCGGCGGCCCGGGTGGACGCCCGGGGCCAGTCGGCGGCGAAGAAGGTCAATATCGCCTTCATCTACCCGAAGACCGGCGGGCTCGCCGCCTTCGGACAGGAAGAGTTCGACGGCTTCCAGGCGGGCCTCGCCTACACGAAGGGCACGTGCGGCGGCTACACCATCAATCCGACCTACATCGACGACGCCACCGACCCGGCGACCGCGATCAACGCGTTCAAGAGCGAGGTCGGGCAGGGCGTGAAGATCATCGCGGGCACGGGCTCGTCCGGCATCGCGCTCCAGCTCGGGCCACTCGCTGCGCAGAACAACGTGCTGTACATCTCGGGCGCGGCGGCGGCGGACGCGATCACCGGGCTCAACCGCAATACGTTCCGCGCCGGCCGGCAGACGCTGCAGGACGTCCTCGACGCGGCGAACATCTTCCCGCCGAAGTCATCCGGCAAGAAGATCGTCGTCTTCGCCGAGGACACGGCGTTCGGTGCGGGCAATGTCGCCGCCGTGCAGTTGGTCTTCGGCAGCAAGGGCCACACGGTCTCGAAGATCCTGTCGCCGTTCGGTGCCGCTGATCTGACGCCGTACGCGCAGCAGCTGAAGAACTCGAATGCCGACGCGGCCTTCGTCGCGTGGGCGAACACGACGAACTCGGCTGCGATGTGGCAGGCGCTGCAGCAGCAGGGCATCTCGAAGCAGATGACGATCGTCACCGGCCTCGCGAATCGCGCCAGCTACGACGCGCTCGGCCCGCTCGTGCAAGGCGTGACGCTGCTCTCGCACTACGTCTACAAGGCACCGCACAACGCCGTGAACACGTACCTCATCAAGTGGATGGCGAAGAACCGCCACTCCGTGCCGGACCTCTTCACGCCGGACGGCTTCGTGACCGCGCAGATGATCTGCCGGGCTGTCGCCAAGGGTGGCACGGACACCTCGAAGCAGATCTCCGCGCTCGAGGGCTGGCAGTTCCTCGCACCGAAGGGCAAGCAGCGGATCCGGCCGCAGGACCATGCGATGCTGCAGCCGATGTTCCAGGTGCAGCTCGTACCGGGCAACGGGCACTTCGCCGTGAAGGTCCTGAAAACCGTCTCGCCCGGCAACGTCCAGCCTCCGATCACGCCGTTCAAGTAGGAGCGAGCGGAGGACGACGAGGCATGAACCCTCCGATCCTCGCCACGCGCAACCTCGGGCTCGACATCGGCGGCGCGAACATCGTCGCCGATGTCAGCCTCGAGGTTGCCGAAGGCGAGCTGCTCGGGATCATCGGGCCGAATGGGGCCGGGAAGACGTCGTTCTTCAACCTGCTCTCGGGGCTCTACCGCCCGACCGCCGGCTCGATCTACCTCGGCGGACGTGACATCACGAAGCAGCCGGTCGCCCTGCGCACCCGGGAGGGACTCGGCAGGACGTTCCAGGTGTCGAGTGTTTTCCCGTTGCTCAGCGTGTTCGAGAACGTCAGGCTCGCGGCGGAGGCGGCTCTCGGCGGCACGCTCCGCCTCTGGCGGCGCGCCGCGAGCGTGAACGGCGCCCTCGAGCGGGCGCGCGCGGCCATTGCGCGCGTCGGCCTCGAGCCGTACGCGGGCGGGCAGGCGGGCGCGCTCGCGCACGGTGACAAGCGGCGGCTCGAGATCGCGATGCTGCTCGCCGCCGACAAGCAGGTCCTGCTCCTCGACGAGCCGATGGCCGGCCTCTCCGCGGAGCATGTGCCGCAGCTCGTCGAGCTGATTCGTGCAGTTCACACGGACGAGCGCAAGACGGTGCTGATGGTCGAGCACCACATCGCCGTCGTCACCGGACTCGCGCAGCGCATCGCCGTCATGCACCATGGAGCGCTCCTCGCCTGCGACACGCCGGCCGCGGTGATGGCCAATCCCACCGTTCAATCCGCCTATCTCGGCGAGGAATTGTGAGCGCGGTCGCCGCCAAGACGCTCCTCTCCGTCCGCGACCTTCACGTCTATCTCGGGCAGTCCCACGTCCTCCAGGGCGTGACGTTCGACGTGCCCGACGGTGGCGTCACCGCTCTCCTCGGTCGTAACGGCGTCGGCAAGACGACGACCCTTCGCGCGATCCTCGGCCTCGTCGACCGGCGCGGCTCCGTCCGTCTCGGGGACGAGGAGCTCACGGGCATGTCGACGCATCGCATCGTCCGGTGCAGTGTCGGCTACGTCCCGGAGGACCGCGACGTCTTCACCGGCCTCACCGTCGCAGAGAACCTCCGCCTCGCCGAGCGCGACGCCGACCCGCGCTACGACCTCGTTCACGAGGTCTTCCCCGAGCTCGAAGGACGTGCGCACCAGCGCGCCGGAACGCTCTCCGGCGGCCAGCAGCAGATGGTCGCAATCGCGCGGGCGCTCTTGAACGACAACCGCGTGCTGCTCGTCGACGAGCCGACGAAGGGTCTCGCCCCCGCCCTCGTCGCCGAGGTCGCCCGCGTGCTCGAGCGGCTCGCCGAGCTGACGACGGTGCTGCTCGTCGAACAGAACCTCGGTGTCGTGCGCCGGATCGCCCACGACGTGATCGTCCTCGACCAGGGCCGCGTAGTGCATACGGGCGACGCGCAGGAGCTGCTGGCGCAGCCGCAGCTCGTCAAGCGCCTCCTCAGCGTAGGGTCGCACGAATGAGCGTAGGCTCGACGGAGCTCATCAGGGAGCGAAGGCGCCGGCTTGGCCGGCGCCGGGAGCGGGCATGAGCACATTCCTTCTGCTCACCGTCACCGGACTCGGCCTCGGGGCGATGTACTTCCTGATTGCCTCCGGCCTTTCGCTCATCTACGGGTTGATGGGCGTCCTCAACTTCGCACACGGCGCGTTCATCACGGTCGGCAGCTACGGGACGTGGTGGACGTCGGTACACGTCTTCGACGGCATCCACTCATCGCTCTGGCGGTGGCTCTTGAGCTCGCTGCTCGGGCTCGCATTCGGCGGCGTCTTCGCGGCGCTCGTCGAGCTCGTGCTCATCCGGCCGCTCTACGCGCGCCATATCGAGCAGGTGCTCGTCACCGTCGGCCTGCAGCTCGCGTTCGTCGCGCTCGTCACCGGAATCTGGGGTTCCGACCCGAAGACGTTCGTCGTCCCCGCGTGGTTGCACGAGACGACCGACATCGGCGGCGCGCACATCCCGAACGATCGCTGGGTCGAGATCGCGACGGCAGCCGTCGTGCTCGGGCTGCTGCGCCTCTTCCTGCGCAGGACGCGATACGGGTTGATCATCCGCGCCGGCGTCGAGAACCGCGCGATGGTGCAGGCGCTCGGCATCGACGTGCGGAAGGCGTTCACGCTCGTCTTCGCGATCGGCGGAGTGGCGGCGGCGATCGCGGGCGTCCTCAGCGGCGTCTACTTCAACGACGTCAGCCCCGACCAGGGGACGAGCCTCTTGATCTTCGCGTTCATCGTCGTCGT
>PLZU01000085.1 GCA_003152275.1 Actinomycetota bacterium | reverse complement strand
ATCTTGCGGCCGTGGCCGCGCTCGAGCTCGGGGCCGACGATCTCATCGACGTAGAGGAAGCCGTTCTTCTCGAGCCCGATCTCGACGAACGCTGCCTCCATGCCCGGCAGCACGTTGTCGACCTGGCCGAGATAGATGTTGCCCGCGATCGAGCGGCGCTCGGGCCGCTCGAGGTAGACCTCGGCGACCTTGTCGTCCTCGAGCACGGCGACGCGCTGCTCACCGACGTCGACTGACACGATCAGCTCGCGCTTCGCGGCCGGCAGCGGCGCGCGGCGCTGCGGCTCGCGGCGTCGACGGTTACCGCTCCCGCTCTCCTGGCGGCGGCGCTCCTGCCGCTGCGAGACGACCTTGCGCTCCGGGCGGGCGCGCTCTTGGGGCGGCTTCTTCTCCGGCCTCGCGGTCCGCGCGGGAGAAGAAGCGGCCGGCGCATCGCCGGTCGTCGCCGTGCCGGTCGTGGAGGCGCCGGGCTTCTTGCGCCCCTTACCGCCTCGGCTGCCGCGCCGGCGTTTGGGCCGGTCGGGATCAGTTGTCGCGCCCGCGCCTTCTGCAGCGGCGGGTGCGGTTGTGACTATGCGGTCGGGCTGTACCTCGACCGGGGATGCGGCAGTACGAGCTGCCGCGACGTCGGATTCATTCTTCCGTCGGCGGAACCAGGGCAAGCGAAAACTCCTTGCTGGACGAAGCGCGCTGCGTCCCACGCTGTAAATAGACACAGGGGCGCGCGCTCGTGGTTGTCATTGAAAAAGGTCGGCATATGCCTCACGTCCATCAGGGTACCAGCGGTTCCGGGTGCCGTCCGATCCTGGTCCTACGATCCGCCCATCCAGGCTTAGGAGGGGAGGTACCGAACGGTGACGGGGATGCGCGAGGCCGAGGAATTGCTGCTGATCGAGGAGGCGGACGCTTGGTTCGAGTACCTCGAGGCGACCCGCGCACAGTCGGCCGTGCGCTACCGCGAGGTCGAGCCCTGGGCCTGGGCCCGGCTCCAGCAGCGGATGCGCGCGATCCGGGCCCGCAAAGCAAAGCTTCGTCCCGCGGCCGCGTAGTGCACCTCTAGTGGCCGCCTGGAGCCCCGACTTCGAGCCGGCGGAGAGTGGCTTCACCGAGCGCGCGCGTGCCCGCATACGCGATAGCGCCTTTTACAGCCCACCCCGCTACCGGAACGAGATCGAGCAGCTCGCGGGTGAGCGCCCGGAAGCCGAAGCCGGCGCCGAGCGTGGCCGCGATCTCGGGCAGTCGCTCACGCGGATCGACCGCGAGCCCGTAGGCCTGCTCGAGCCGCAGAACGAGGCGGATCTCGTTGAGTGTGAGCACGGGCAGGTCGACGCCGGGAATGAACACCGCGGCGCCGATGATCCCGTTGCGCTTCGCAAACGACGCCACGAGCCGTTCGCAGACCGCGCGGCGTAGCACCGGCACGCGCGCAGCGAGCGGCGCTCCCTCCTCCTCGAGTCGCACGGCGATCAGGCGCGCGATCGTCTCGAGCGGGAAGCCCTGCCCGGCTCCAAGCCGGACGATGTCGGTCGCGAGCACGTACGGAAGCGAGACGTCGTCGGACAACGGCCAAGCTGCGATCGCGATGATCGGCACGCGTGCGCGGCGGGCCCGCTTGAGCGCGGCTTTGTCAGACGAGGTTGGCTCGCCGCCCAATACGTAGACGTAGACGGCGCCGCCCTTCGGCTCGTCTTCTGCGCGCAAGGCACCCGGCTTCGCACCCCGCCCGAGATCCCGCCGCAGCACGGCTGCGAGCTCACGGGCACCGCCGACGACCAGGGGCTTGACCGACTCGCCGGAGACGGAGATCTCCTTCACGAGCGCGCGCAGCACGCCCAGGCCGACCGGTAGCGCCATCAGCGCCGGCGGGACAAGCGCGAGCCGCGTCCACGCGCGTGGATCGCGAGCAGGACGCCCATCGCAGCGAGGTTCGCAATCATCGACGAGCCGCCAACGCTCACGAACGGCAATGGGATTCCGGTGATCGGTGCAATCCCCATCGTCATCCCGACGTTCACGAAGATCTGGAAGAGAAGCGCGACGACGATTCCGCCGGCGACGATCGCCGAGTACAGGTCACGCGCGACCGTGACGATTCGCAATCCCCGCCACAAGACGAGCAAGTACAGGGCGAGCAGGAGCGACGCACCGATGAATCCGCGCTGCTCGCTGTAGGAGGCGAACACGAAGTCCGTTCCGTGCTCCGGCAGGAAATTGAGCCGCGTCTGCGTCGCGTTCTTCGGGCCGCGACCGTGGAACTGGCCCGCGCCGACGGCCGCGATCGACTGCTCGAGGTTGTAGCGAGCGTCGACGGTGCATTTCGACGGATGCACGAAACACGTGAGCCGCGACTTCTGGTACGGCTGCAGGAAGTTGACGCCCACCGCCGGACCCGCCCAGAGGACGACCACGACCGCAAGCACGCCGACCGACCCGAGCACTGCAAGCTGCTTCCACGGCGTCCCACAGATGAAGAGCATCGCGACGAGCGCCGCGATGTAGACGAGCGCCGTCCCGAGGTCCGGCTGGGCGAACACGAGCACAACCGGGATGGCTCCGAGTCCGAGCGTGCGCAGCGTCGTGGGTGCAGTGCTCGCTCCGTGTGCGTGCTCGGTGATGTACCCGGCGATCGCGAGGACGAAGAGGAGCTTCCCGAACTCGGACGGCTGGAACGTGAAGAAGCCGACATCGATCCAGCGCGTCGAGCCGCGCGCCGCCCGGCCCACGACGAGCACGATCGCGATCAGTCCAATGGTTCCGATGAAGATCGGCCGCCAGTAGCGCCGGTACATGTCGGGGTCGACGAGCACTCCAACGAGCAGAGCAAGCCCGCCGACGACGACGTAGACGATCTGCCGTTGCAGGTAATGCTGCGGATCGCCGGCGACGTCGAACTCCGTCACGCCGGAGATCGCCCAGAGGCCAACGACGACGAGGCCGACGACGCCTGCGACGAGCAGCCAGTCGAGCGACCGCAGCACGCTGCCGAGCGCCAACCCGTCGTCGCGGTTCCGCTCCAGCCCAGCTCTCTGTGATCCGGCGTACTCGAGCATCAGCGCATGGTGCCCATCAATCGGAGTGGGTCGAGGTCGCTTGATTCACCTTGAAGTGGAAGTAGGCCCCGAAGACCTGGGCTGCGGCAGGCGCCGCAGCCGTTCCGCCGTGGCCGCCGTTCTCGATCATCGCGCAGACGACGATCGTCGGCTTGTCGGTGGGCCCGTAGCCGCACCACCACGACTGATTCTTGACGCCGATGAAGCCGGGCAGCGTGACGACCTTCTCGGCGGTCCCGGTTTTGCCGGCGATCGAGACCGGGAACTGTCCGAAGACCGGGTAGGACGTACCAATCGGAAGGTGCGTCCCCTCCAGCAGGCCCTGGCGCACGATCTGGAGCGCCGCCGGGTCGACACCCACGGATTCCGGCTGCGGCGGCGGGGGCAGGGGCACCGGATTGCCGTTCGAATCCTCGACGTCGAGCAGGAGGTGCGGCGTCACGAGCTTGCCGCCGTTCGCGAGCAGCGCGTAGAAGCGCGTCATCTGGAGCGGCGTCACGAGCAGGTCGCCCTGCCCGATCGCAAGATGGATCGAGTCTCCCGGTTTCCACAGACGATCGAGGGCGGTCGTGAAGTGGCGAATCTTCCAGCCGATCGTCGGGACGAGCCCGGGAACTTCCGGCCCTACGTCGGACCCGGTCAGCTTGCCGAAGCCGAACGTCGTCGCCCACTGCTGCAACGGCTGGCCACGATCTTTCGGCAGCGACCAGAACCTGTCGCCGAGTTGGTAGAAGTACGTGTCGCACGAGTACGCGAGCGCGGTCGGCAAGTCCATCGGCTGGTTGACGTTGGGGTCCCAGTTGTGGAACACCTGATGCGACTTGTCGTTCGGTGACTGGTACGTCCCCGTGCACGGGAGGTACGCGTACGGTGACACGATGTGCGCTTGCATCGCCGCGAGCGCCGTCACGGGCTTGAACACCGATCCCGGCGGATAGGTCGCCTGCATCGCGCGATTCAACGCGGGGTAGTTCTTCGCGGGCGCCGTCTTCGGCGTGAGGCCCTGAGCCGCGAGCGCTCGTGTCGTCACACGTCCGGAATACACCGACGGCTTGTACGTCGGAGATGACGCCATCGCGAGGATCGACCCGTCACGTGGGTCGAGCGCGACGATCGCGCCGCCGCGCGCGGCCCACTCGCCGTTCCCTTGCGCGAGGCGGATCCCGTACGCGAGCGCTTTCTCCGCGGCTTGCTGAAGCTTCACGTCGAGCGTCAGGCGCACGGTGTTCCCGGGCTTCGGCAGCGCCGTCAGCTGCACGCCGCCGAGGGGGCGATTGAGGTTGTCAACGTGCAGCTTCGCGGCCCCCGAGACACCGCGGAGATACCTGTCAAACGCCGCCTCCACGCCCGTCTGACCGATCTGGTCGTTCGCTCCGTAGCCCGGGCCGAGATGGTTCAGCTGGGACTGCGAGATCGCGCCTACGTAGCCGAGCACCTGCGACGCGAGATCCTGGTAGGGGTAGTGACGAAGGTACGCGCGGCCGGTGCCGACGCCGGGGAACTCGGACGCGTGCTCTGCGAGGTAGGAGACCATCAGGTCGCTCGCGGATTCGCGGACCGTGACCGGGGTCACGAGGTCGCCGCTCTGCAGCCGCTGCTTGATGCCGCGCGAGATTTCATACAGCGGCACCCGGGAGACTTGCGCAAGGTGTACCAGCTCGGCGTACCGGTCCGCGTAGACCTTCGGCAGGTCGGAAGGCCACAGCTGGATCGCGGTGGAAGGCGTGTTCGTGACGAGCGGGACGTTGTTGCGGTCGAGGATCAGGCCGCGGGGGGCGGGCACGCTCAGCGTTCGGAACGAGTTCGCCTGCGCCTGGTCGATGTACTTCTGGCCGGCGAGCACCTGCAGCGCCCACAGGCGGAGGAAGAGCGCCGCGAAGATCGCGAGCAAGATCCCACCGAGAATCGCGACGCGCAGCGCGAGCTTCGGCGTGACGCGGTACGGCTCGACCACCGACTTGCCGCGCGGCGGGAACCTCCGGGGTGCGCGCTCGGTGGCGGTGCTAGCCAAGAAGCTGCACCTCCGTCGCGTAGTCGCTGCGGCTGCGAGAGCGCAGGAGACGGCGCGCGAGCGCGTACACCGGGGCGGTCACGATGAGATTCATGAGGATCGCCGGACCGAGGCCACGCACGATCGCACCGGCCGGCGCCCTCTCTCCGAGCACGAAGTGCACGAGCAGCAGCCCGAACGAGTAGAGCACGGTGACAACCGCGACTGAGGTGAACGGCGCGTGTCCGCGGTCGCGTCCGGTCGTCTCGCCGTAGCGACCGATCCAATAGCCGGCGATGGTGAGCACGAGTGAGGTGAGCCCGAGGGTGCCAAGCGTCGCGGTGTCGACGAGCAGACCTGCGAAGAAGCCCCCTACCGCACCGACGATCGCCCCGCGCAGCAGCGAGACGGCGACGAGCGTCACGAGCAGCAGGTCCGGCACACCGCCGAGCACGTGCACCTGCGTGAAGATGGAAACCTGGAGAATCGCCGCGACGAAGAGGAGCACCGCGACCTTGACGCCGTCGACCCCGTTCACCGGTGCTTGGTCGAGATCAGTGCCGCGACAGCATCGAGCGAGTCGAGTTGCGCGAACGGTGTTACCTGCACCGTGAGGTAGGAGGCGATGTCGCTCGTGCCGACCGAGAGCACGCTGCCGATCGGAATGCCGTACGGATAAAGGTCGGGATAGCGCCGGTCGACGGTGCCCTGCGTGACGATGATGTCGCCCGCCTTCACCTGGAGCGCTTTCGAGACGCGGTCGAGGATCAGCGTGCTGCCCTGCCCGTGGCGGATCAGGCCGGCGACGCCGTGCGAGACGTCCCGCGCGGCCACGCTGCTGTCGGCGTCGGTGAGCAGCATGACCTGCGCCGTGTCAGGGGTCACGTTGGTGACGTGCCCGACGAGCCCATCGGCGGTCACGATCGGGGTGTTGACGCGGATGCCCGAACTCGATCCGGCAGCGATTGTCACCTCCTGCGCGAACGGTCCGCTCGGGTACGAGGTCACCGTCGTGTTCACGTTGCGGTAGTCCTTTGGATAGCTCGTGCCTTGCTCGAAGCGCAGCAGCTTCTCGAGCTCGCCCGCCCTCTGTGCCGCTGCGAGGTTCGCATTCGCGGTCCGACGCACGTCGCGCAACTCGGTCCGTAGCTTCGCGTTCTCCGACTTCGCGCTCGCGAGCCCGCTGAAGTAGCCGTAGACGTCGCGAAACGGGCGCGCGACCCGCTCCGCCGCAACCTGGAACGGTCGCAGCGCGGTGGCGCCATAGCCCTGCACGTCGTGGAGCGCGCCGCTCGTCGGCGAACGAAAGGAGATGGTCAGCAAGGCAAGGGCGCCGACGACGAGCACCGCGAGGACGATCCGCCGGACCATGGTGCTGCGGCCCCTCGACGAGAAGCGGCCGGGTCCTCTGGAGCGCCGGACAGACGAGCCCAGCACCGCCACACGCGCGGTGCGGTCGCGGGGTGCCACCGGCCTAGCGTACCGCCGCTCCCGGCCGAGTGGGTTCTAGTGGCCGCTAGTAGCGGCGGCCGTTGCGGCCGCGGGCGCGCGCCCGGTTCGACCGGTGAATCGCCTCGAATTCCTCCAGGCTCCGGCCGGAGCCGACGGCGACGCACGTCAGCGGGCTCTCGGCGAGGTGGACGGGCATCTGCGTCTCGTGGCGCAGCCGCTCGTCGAGCCCCGTCAGGAGCGCGCCTCCGCCGGCGAGCACGATCCCACGGTCCATGATGTCCGCGGCGAGCTCGGGAGGCGTCTTGTCGAGCGTCGACTTGATCGCTTCGATGATCTGCGTGACGGGCTCGTCGAGCGCACGCCGGATCTCTTCCGAGGTGAGGATCACCGTCTTCGGCAGGCCGGTGAGCATGTCGCGGCCGCGCACCTCCGCCTGCAGCTCGTCCTTCATGTCCCACGCGGATCCGATCTCGAGCTTGATCTCCTCGCTCGTCTGCTGACCGATGAGCAACTTGTAGTCGCGCTTGACGTGATTGACGATCGCGTCGTCCATCTCGTCGCCACCCACGCGCAGCGACTGCGAGACGACGATGCCGCCGAGTGAGATGACCGCGACCTCAGTCGTCCCGCCGCCGATGTCGACGATCATGTTGCCGGTCGGCTCTGCGACGGGCAGACCCGCGCCGATCGCGGCGGCCATCGGCTCCTCGATCAGATACGCCTGGCGCGCACCTGCGCTCAACGTCGCTTCCTCGACTGCGCGCTTCTCGACGCCGGTGACGCCCGACGGAACGCAGACGACGACGCGCGGATGCGCGAAACGGTGTTGGTGCACTTTCTGGATGAAATGACGGAGCATCTGCTCGGTCACGTCGAAGTCTGCGATCACGCCGTCTTTCAGCGGACGGATCGCTTGGATCGTCCCCGGCGTACGGCCGAGCATCCGCTTCGCCTCGACGCCCACGGCGTGCACCTCGCCGGTGCGCGAGTCGATCGCGACGACCGACGGCTCCGACAGGACGATCCCGCGGCCTCGCACATACACGAGCGTGTTCGCGGTCCCGAGATCGACGGCCATGTCACGCCCACCGAAACCTGACATCGAGGAAAAGAGGCCCATGACTGTTCCCGAGTCTAGCTAGGGATTTTCTACTTCTTGACTGAGCCTCGACTCTTTCGTGACCATTGCCGGTCTACCTTCGAGGCATGAACAGCGTGCAATTGATCGGCAACCTCGCAACCGACGTTGAGCTGCGTGAGGTCGCAGAGGAAAAGAAGGTGGCGAGCTTCCTTCTGGCGATCGATCGGGGCTCGAAAGACGGAGGCGCAGACTTCGTCTGGATCTCGGCGTGGGACCGGCAGGCGGAGCTCTGTGCCCAGTACCTGGTCAAGGGCGGGAGGGTGGCCGTCGACGGGCGCTTGAAGAGCCGGACGTGGGAGCAGGACGGCAAACGGCGCGACGCCGTCGAGGTCGTCGCACGGCGGGTCGAGTTCCTGACCGCCCCAGCAAGAGAAGACGGAGCGGAGGTGATTCCGTTCGAGGCGGCGACTGCCTAGCGGACCGCCTACGTCGTGGGGGCTTCCCAGCCGTCATAGAGGCCGTCGTGCTCCGAGGCAAGGGCGGCGAGACCCGCGCGAGTCTCGCGGACGAGCTCCGAGGTGAGCATGCGCGCTCGCGTCGCAACGACGAGCCATGCCCCCTCGCTCTCCTCGACAGTGGTCGACCAGCCGTCGGCGCCGAGCGCGTGCGCGACGGCCTCGGCGCCGCTTTGGGCCGGCAGGTAGAGAAAATGATGCGTCTCGCGCGGCGCCGCCGGATCGCAGCCGAGCCTCGCGAGGTGGCCGAGCACGCGCTCGTCCGCCTCGCCTGCGTCGCCGACTCGCTCGGTCCCGCGCGCGCGCTTCCCTTTCCACGGGAGCATGGAATGGCCCTACCCCGGCAGAGCTGAACTAACCGGGGTCGAGACCCGCAACGAACTCGCGCACGGCGTGCACGACGGCGATCGGTCGCTCTCCGATCAAAAGGTGCCCGCAATCGGCAATCGTGCGCAACGGCGCGTGCAGCCGCCGCGCGTATTCCATTCCATCCTTCAACGGCACCCAGTTGTCGCGCGCGCCCCAAAGACAGAGGCAGGGACAGCGCACTCGATCGAGATCGAAACGCGGGTCGCTCGCAACAAGCGCCCGGCCGGCGCTCACCGTGTCCGTGTGCTGCGGCGGCCCGAGGAGAAACGCCTCCGCCATCTCAGGATCGAACCCTGCGGGATCGGCGACGCCCCACCAGCCGAAGGCGATCGTCCGGCCGAGCCGTGAACGCGAGACGCGGCGCGCCCGCCGGCCGATGACGCGGCCCGGCTGCACAACGCCGAGTAGCGTGACCGTCGCCTCCCCGACCCTCGTCGCCGACGAGATTCCGGCCCCCGCAGCGAGGACAAGACCAGTGACCGCCTCGGGGCGGCGCACCGCCGCGCGTAAGCCGACGAGACCGCCGAGCGAATGACCGACCCACGGCGCGGGCACCGCAGCTTCGGCCTCGACCACGGCGAGCACCGCATCCGCGAACGGGTCGACGCTCTCCGCCTCTGCGAGCGCCTCGGAGCCGCCATGGCCTGGGAGCTCGGGCACGATCACCCGCCGTTCCTCCGCAAGCGCTGGGGCGACCAGTCGCCAGTTCGAGGCCATGCCCCCGAGGCCGTGGACGAGCACGATCGGCGGCCCGCTGCCGCCCACGAAGTAGCGGACGCCGCCGGCGCGCCGTTCCTCGAAGGAATTCCAATCGGGTTTGGACTCCGTCGTCACCAGGGCATATTCTTCTTGTGATGAATGCTTTGGGAGGGCAGGTCCGGTGAGGCCTGTCGGAACGACAATCGAGGGTCTAGTCAAGCCCGTCTGAGCGCTCGGCGCCGGCGGGTTTTTTCGTACCTACGGAAGGAGCGGGACGCATGGCAAATCACCTCACGCCCGAAGAGCTTTCGAAAGAGCTGGGGATCGACCAGCAAGAGGTGATCCGGGTGTGTGTGCAAGAAGGCGTGCCGATCTATCAAGGCAAGATCGACAAGTACCTCTTCCAGGCGCAGCTGCAGGCGCTCGGCGCGCTCCCACAGCACCACTAGCAGCCAGACGACTTAGGCGCTCTTACGCGCTGAGCTCTTTCGACGAGAGCCATTCCCCGAACCTGTCGACGATGAGGGGGTGGTTTTCGTCTTGCCGGGCTTCGCCGCTTTCCTGCCCTGCGCGTCGGCGACGCTGCGGCGCAACGCCTCCATGAGGTCGACGACGGGCGTCTCGGCAACGGGCTCCGGACGCGTGATCTCTTCGCCTGCGAGCTTCGCCTCGAGCATCTCGCGCAGATCCTTGCGGTATTCGTTCTCGAAGTCGGCGATGTTCCAGTCGCCGACGAGACTCTCGATCACCTGCGCGGCGAGCTGCAGCTCTGCCTTCTGCACCTTCGTCGCAGCGACTGCTTCCTCGATCTCGTTCTTGGCGCGAACGTCCTCGGCGAAGAAGAGCGTTTCCACCGCAAGCGTGTCGCCCTGCGCGCGGATGAGGCACAGGTTCTCCTTGCCCCAGAGAACGAACTTCCCGACGGCCGCCATGCCTGTGTCCTGCATCGCACGCAGCAGCAGCACATAGGGGCGCCGCGCCGCCTCGGCCGCCGCCGGCGCAAGGTAATAGGTGCGATCGAAGTACACCGGGTCGACGTCCTCGAGCTTCACGAAGCGGACGATCTCGATCGACTGCGAACGCTGAAGTGCAACGGACTCGAGGTCGGACTCTTCGACGAGCACGAACTCGCCCTTCGCGACCTCCCAGCCCTTCACGAGCTCGTCCGGCTCGACCTCGCGCTCATGGAGCGGGCACCACCGCTTCTGCTTGATCGGGGTGCCGCACTCCCGGTGCAGCGTCCGGAAGGCCACGTCACTCCGCTGGGTCGCCAGGGCGAGCCCGATCGGGATGTTGACGAGTCCGAAGCTGATGGATCCGTTCCAGATAGTGCGCATAGGTATCGCAGCCCAATTCTAGAGGGACCGAGCGTTTTCGCCCTCCCCCACCGCTTCCCTTCTCTCTACGATGCGACGCGTGACGACAGCCTCCCCGACGGCGCCTCCGACCGGATTCCCGCTCGAAACGCGCACAGCGCCTGCCCTGTGGCGGTTCCTGCTTGCGCAGGGCTGGACGAGGCCCGCCTATCTCGAGGAGCAGGCGGACGGCTGGCGCGAAGTCTCGTGGCAGGAGGCCGGCGAGCGCGTGGAAGCGCTCTCGCGTGCCCTCTTGTCCCGTGGCGTCCGGCGCGGCGACACGGTGGCCGTCCTTTCGCGCACGCGCCTCGAGTGGATCCTGCTCGACTGGGCGATCATGTCGATCGGCGCCGTCGTTGTCGGCCTCTACCCGACGAACACCGCCAGCGAGTGCGCGTACATCCTCGGCCATTCCGAGGCGGTGCTCGCCTTTGCGGAGGACGACGCGCAGCGGGAGAAGCTCACGTCTTTGGGCGGCCGGCTCCCCGCGCTGCGCGAGGTGATCGGCTTCGACGAGCTCTCCACCTTCGAGCGAGAGGCGGGTGATGCCGCTGCCGCACCCGAGGCGGTGCAGGAAGACGACCTCGCGACGCTCATCTACACATCGGGCACAACCGGTCCACCGAAAGGCTGCATGCTCAGCCACAAGAACCTCGTCACGGCCGCGCTGCGGGTGACGAATCTGGATGGCCAGAGCGACACGGTGCTCCTGTTCCTGCCGCTCGCCCATAGCTTCGCGCGGATCGTCCACCAGTCGGCGGCGTTTTCCGGCGCGACCCTCGCGCTCGTATCCGACGCGACACGCGTCCAGGAAGGGCTCGCAACGACGCGCCCGACGATCCTGCCCGCGGTCCCGCGCGTCTACGAGAAGATCCACGCAAACGCGCTCGGCGAGATCGAGCGCTCGTCCGGTGCGAAGCGCGCGATTGGACGCTGGGCGCTCAACGTCGGCTCGCGCGCCAGCCGCCTCCGCCGCGCCGGTCGGAGCGTGCCTCTGCTCCTGAGACTGCAGCAGAAGCTCGCCGACAAGCTCGTCTTCTCGAAGGTGCGCGACCGGCTCGGCGGCCGCCTGCGGCTCGGAGTGTCCGGCGCCGCGCCGCTCGGCATCGACGTCCTCGAGTTCTTCCACTCGCTGAACATGCTCGTGATCGAGGGCTACGGCCTCACCGAGACGGCGAGCTCGCTGAGCGTCAACGACCCCGACGACTACCGCTTCGGCACTGTCGGCCATGCGGTCGCCGGGTGCGAGCTCCGGCTCGACACGGACGGCGAGATTCTCGTCCGCAGCGACACGATTTTCGCCGGGTACTTCAAGGATCCTGAAGCGACAGCAGCCGCGTTCACCGAGGACGGCTGGTTCCGGACCGGCGACGTCGGCGAGCTCGACGCGGACGGCTGGCTGAAGATCACCGACCGCAAGAAAGACCTCATCATCACTGCCGGCGGCAAGAACATCGCACCGCAGAACCTCGAGAACGCGCTGAAGGCGTCGCGCTTCGTATCGCAGGCGCTGATCGTCGGCGACCGCCGGCCGTACGTGACGGCACTGATCACGCTCGATCCGGCGGAGACCGACAGCTCCGGGCGCGACGTTCAGGCGCTCGTTCAGGAGATCGTCGACGAAGTCAACCGCGACCGTGTACGCGTCGAGCAGATCAAGCGCTTCGCGATCCTGCCGCGTGACTTCTCGCAAGAAGAGGGCGAGCTGACGCCGACCATGAAACTCCGCCGCAAGATCGTGCAGGAGCATTTCGCAGACGCGATCGAACAGCTCTACGCCTAGAGTGCTGAGGGCGCACAGGTGACCGCCGGCTTTCTCATCGCATCCGCGTTCCTCGCCAGCGCGGTCGAGTTTGTCGAGGCGTTGACGATCGTGCTTGCGGCCGGCATCACGCGCGGCTGGCGCTCCGCACTTGCAGGCCTCGGCGCTGCAACACTCACGCTTGCGGTGATCGTGGCTGCGCTCGGGCCGGCCTTGACGCTCATCCCGATCGACGTGCTACGCCTCGTCGTGGGTGCGCTGCTGCTCGCGTTCGGGCTGCAGTGGCTGCGTAAAGCGATCCTGCGCGCGAGCGGCTACAAGGCGCTGCACGACGAGGCCGAGATCTTCGCCCGCGAACAGGCGGAAGCGCGCGCGGCCGGACACGAAGAACGTGCGGGGCTCGACTGGTACGGGTTCACGCTCGCGTTCAAGGGCGTGCTGCTGGAAGGACTCGAGGTCGCGTTCATCGTCATCACCTTCGGAAGCACCCAGGGCAGGATCGGGCTCGCCGCGCTCGGTGCGGGCATCGCCCTCGTTCTCGTCGCGGTCATCGGCGTGCTCGTCCGCGGTCCACTGACGCGCGTCCCCGAGAACGCGCTGAAGTTCTCGGTCGGCGTGATGCTGACGACCTTCGGGATCTTCTGGTCTACGGAAGGCGCCGGGGCACACTGGCCCGGCGACGACGCGTCGCTACCGGGCGTGCTCGCGTTCGTCGTGCTCCTCTCCTTTAGCGCGGTCGTCACGCTCAGGCGCCGGCGGGTCGCGTTCGCATGAGGCGCATCCGCGCGTTCGGCCTCTTCTGGTGGGACTTCGTCGTCGGCGACGACTGGCGGTCAGCCGCAGGGGTCGTCATCGCGATCGGAGCCACGGCAGTCCTTGTGGCCGGCGGCGTCGACGCGTGGTGGCTAATGCCCGCCGCCGTCACCGCGGTGCTCTGGCTGTCGCTCCGCCGAGCCGCGGTTGCTTAGCCGGTAATCCGGCGGGCGCCGACATAGGTGTCGGCGTACCAGCCGGTGATCGAGCTGATCTTCACGACGTCGCCGCTGTGCGGGGCGTGGATGAACTCATTGCCGCCGATGTAGATCCCGACGTGGCCGAGCCCGTCGAAGAACACGAGGTCGCCCGGCTGGAGGTCGGCGCGGTCAACCGCGACGCCCATATTCCATTGGGCGCCGGTGTAGTGCGGGAGTGAGACGCCGACCTGGGCGTACACGTACATCACAAGGCCCGAACAATCGAAGCCGCTGGGGCTCGCTCCGCCCCAGACGTAGGGAACGCCTAGGTACCGCATCGCGATGGCGACGACGCCGGTGTACTGCGACGGCGGCGCGACCGAAGCCGTGCCCGTTGATGCGCTCGCGCCGACCGCCGTCTGCTGCAGCGCGAGTGCTTGCTGCTGCTGCAGCGTGTCGTACCGCACGGTCGCCGCCTGGGCCAGTGCGAGCTGCCGCGCATGGTCTGCGGCGATGAGATGTGCGATCTCCCCCTTGATCGACGAGAGCAGCTGCTTCTCGCGCCCGAGCTGTGAGTTGATGCGCGACTTCGCCGCGGCGCGTTGCTGCACGAGGTGTTTCTGGCTCCGGTGTGCTGTCACGAGTGCGTGCTGATGCACGGTGACTGCCTTCTTGAAGCTGATCACCTGGTTCATCACGGCCACGTCTTGCGAGGACACGGCCTTCACCGCTTCGATGCGGTTGACGAGATCGTCGATGCTCTGCGCGCCCAGCAGTACTGCCAGTGTCGACTGATCGTTGCGGGACGTGTAGATCGTGACGAGCCGCTGCATCAACGCCTGCTGCGACAGATGCAAGTTCTTACGAGCGGCGCGCAGCGCGACCTTGTTGATCTTCAGGCTGTGCTCGATGACGTGCAGCTTGAGCGTCGACTCGTCGTACAGGTTTTGCGCACGGTTAAGGCTGCCGTCCAGTCGCGTGATTTGCGCCACCACCTGCTGCGCTCGCGCTTGCTTCGCGCTGACTGAGGGGTCGCCGGTAGCTGTGCCAGCTGCGACGCACGCCGCAGCGATGGCAAGCACGAGTACCGGCGCCTGTCGCTTCAGAACCGTGATCACGGACTCCTGAGAATTCGCTTGCGGCAGGCGCACCGGGGGGGCCGGCACGTCACAAGTTCAGCAGGCTAGCAGGGGTCTCGGACAGGCGCAACCAGGTAAGGCGCGCAAACCTGCTGCAATTTGCACCCCGGAACCTCCCGAAAGCTTACTGGTGGTGGACCGCACAAAGTCGCAGAAATCGCTCCGGCACTGTGCTACGGTCCCGCCCTCGTGGGCGGCCGGAGGACACGATCTGCGGCGCGGATCGCGGGTGCCTCTGCGGCGCTCGTGCTCGCGGGCGTCTCCGCCGCAGCAGCCGCAGGGCCAGGCGATTCGCTGCAAAAGCAGGTGAGAGACGTGCAAACGCGGACGCATCGCGCACTCCTCGATCTCTATGCGCTCGACACGCGTTTGCACACTGCGCAGTCGCGGCTAACGTCACTTCACGCGCAAGCAAAGCGCCTTCGCCGGCAGCAAGCTCTGCTCGAGCAGCAGCTTTCTGCCACGCGGCGCACGCTGAAGGTGTCCCAGCAGCAGCTCGGCGTGAATCTGCGTCTGCTTTACAAGCAGGGCAACGTCAGCGCACTCGCCGTCGTGCTCGGAGCGCAAAACCTCGACGAAGCCGTGACCACGCTCGACGCCCTGGGCAATGTTGCCGACGAGAGCCAGAGAGTCGTCCAGACGACCTCCGCCGCCAAGCTGCGGCTCGTGCGCCTGCACAGCTCGCTGCTCGAGCGCCGCGCAACGATCGACGCCGCGGTACGAGCTGCTCAGCACACCGCGAATACGCTCGCCTCGGCACGCGCCGAGCGCGTCTCGTTCATCTCGCGGCTGCGCGAGCGGCAACGCCTGAAGACGGCGCAGATCGCCGCGCTGCAGACGGCGGCGGCGCGCGTGGAGCGCAAGTCCAACGAGATCCAGGCAACGGCCGTTCTTGACGCACCTCCAACGGTGGCTGCTCCGCCAGCATCGGCTTCGACGGGCCGGACGCTCACGGTCAGCTCAACCGGCTATTCACTCCGGGGCCGGACAGCGACGGGCATTCCGGTCGGCTGGGGCGTCATCGCGGTCGATCCCTCCGTGATTCCCCTGGGTACGCGGGTAACCGTGCCCGGCTACGGCGAGGCGGTGGCTGCGGACACGGGCAGCGCCGTCCGCGGCGCCACCATCGATCTGTGGTTCCCGTCACTCGCGCAGGCCCGCGCCTGGGGCAGGCGAACAGTCACGATCACCCTCCACTAGAATGCGCCGCTCCACGAGGGGGTGGAACTGAGCGAAGTACTGCAAGCAACCGAGGAGCGTTCAAGCGAGTCGCTCCGGGTGCTGATCGTCGACGACCACGACCTGTTCCGGACGGGTCTCCGCAACCTGCTCGAGGAGCAAGGCGTCGTGATCGTGGGCGAGGCCGCCACCGGTGCCGAGGCCGTGAAGATCGTGCGCGAGATCGCGCCCGACGTCGTCGTGATGGACCTGAACATGCCGGGCATGGGCGGTGTCGACGCGACGCGCCACATCACCGCGATCGCACCGCTGACGCGCGTCGTGATGCTGACGATCTCCGAAGACGACGGCGACGTGATGGACGCGATCCTTGCGGGCGCGTGCGGCTACCTGCTCAAGGATTCGTCGATCCAGGATTTGATGGCCGGCATCCGCGCCGCATCGCACGGCGAGTCGCTCATCTCTCCCAACATCGCAGCCAAGGTACTCCAGCGCGTCCGCGCTACGAGCACGCAGCCGGAGATCGCGAACACGATCCGCTCCGAGCTCTCCGACCGGGAGATCGAGGTCCTGAAGCTGATCGCGAACGGCAAGGACAACGCCGTCATCGCCGGCGAGCTGCACATCAGCCCGAAGACAGTCAAGAATCACATCTCGAACATTCTGATGAAGCTGCAGATCGACAACCGCATCCAGGCCGCCGTGTACGCCGTGCGGTCCGGCATCGTCTAGGTGTCAGGCACCGCAACGCGGTGCCTGACACCGCTCTTCAAAAGCGTTAGCTGCGCGAGGCCGCGAGGCGCACGACTCGTGCGCGCTCGTGCAGCGAGCCCAGCAGGCTGCGGAGCTTCGTGAGCTCGCCGTCGGCGCGCGTGAGACGCGTCCCGAGCGCGCGCAACTCCTCGCCGATGTCGGTGCGACCCTCGCGCGCAACCTCGCCGATGCGGCGCTCGAGCCGCCAGCGCTCCGCCTCGAGCGCGAGCGCTTGCGCATAACCCTCGGTGAGGGTGTCCTCCATGCGCGCGAGCGTCGGGGCCCTGGCGTTCAGGAGCTCTTCGATCTGTGCCTGCATCGTGTCGCCGTCCCGTTCCACAGGGGGGTCAGGACATCGATTATCGGCGTCCGCGCACCGCTCGGGTATGGGCCAGGCGGCCCATCTTCGCTCCAACCGGGACCCAGCTAGAGAGGGACGTGGCTAGACTCGAATTGTGCGCGCCCGCCTCGCCGTCGCCGCGCTCCTCGTCGCGCTGGTCTCCCCCGCCGCCGCTGCGGCGTCGCTGCAATCGGCGCTCGCGCGTGCGCTCCGCGTGCCGCACGTCAGCCTCGCCGCGACGGGCGCCGTCGTGCTCGACCTCGAGACAGGCGCCACGATCTACTCGCGGAACGCCACGCTTTCGCTTCTGCCCGCGTCGAACGAGAAGCTGGCTGTCACGTATGCGGCGCTGACGGCGCTCGGCCCCGCCTTCACGATCGAGACAGACGTCCTTGGCGAAGGGCAGCAAGCCGGCACAACCTGGCAAGGCGATCTTGTGCTCAAAGGGTACGGCGACCCGACGCTCTCCGACGACGACCTAACCGCCCTCGCTCGTCAGGTGCGCGCGAGCGGCATCACGCACGTGACCGGCTCCGTCCTCGGCGACGAGTCGTGGTTCGACTCACGGCGCACCGCTCTAGGCTGGAAACCGGCGTTCTACATCACCGAGTCGCCGCCACTGTCGGCACTCATCGTCGACCGCGGCCGGGTCGGCCGGTACACATCGCACGATCCGGCGCTCGCCGCGGCGCAACTCTTCCGCAGCGCACTCGCACGCGCAGGCGTCCACGTCGACGGCAGCGCCGCCCACGGCACGGCGGACGCCGCGGCGGTGCCGATCGGGGCCGTCGACTCGCCGCCTCTCTCGGTCATCGTCCAGTGGATGGACCGAGTGAGCGACAACTTCACCGCAGAGATGCTCGTGAAGGAGCTGGGGGCAGTGCAGGCCGATCACGGAACGACTGCCGCAGGCGTGGGCTTCATCACGGGCTTGCTCGCGCAAGCCGGCGTGCCGCTCAACGGCGTGCGGCTCGTCGACGGATCCGGCCTTTCGCTGCTCGACCGGCTGACCCCGGAGGCGCTGGCCTCGCTGCTCTCGACGATGTGGAACGACGTCGAGGTGCGCCTCGAGCTGCTGTCGTCGCTGCCGGTGGCAGGCCGGACGGGAACGCTGCACGACCGGATGCAGCACGGAGCCGCTACGGGAATCGTGCGCGCGAAGACCGGCACGACGTCGAACGCGTCCGCGCTCTCCGGCTTCGCAGGTGACCGCTACGTCTTCTCGATCCTCCAGAACGGCTGGCCGATCTCCTGGTCGTGGGCCCGCGTTGCGCAGGATCGGTTCGCGACCGTGCTAGCCGCCTCCCAGTAGCTCGAGCAGGTCGGCCTCGGTCAGCTGCGCGACGCCGGTCTTTTCGGCCTTCGTGAGCTTCGACTTGCCCGGGTCCTCGCCGACGACGAGGCCCGTCGTCTTCGACGAGACGGAGTTCCCCACCTTCGCTCCAAGCGCCTCCAGCCGCTCCGCGGCCTCCTCACGCGTGAAGCGCTCGAGCGTTCCCGTGATCACATACGTCCGCCCGGTCAGCGGCCCTTCGACCTGCCTCGCCTCCTCGCCGGTCTCGAAGCGCAGGCCGAGGTCGCGCAGCTCCTCGACGAGCCGGCGGTTGTCCTCGTCGCGGAACCACTCGGCGAGCGCCTCCGCGCGCTCGGGGCCGATCCCCTCGGCCTCGACCAGCTCCTCCTGCGTTGCGTTCATGAGCGCATCAACGTTCCCGAAATGGCGCGCGAGCGTCTGAGCGGTCACCCAGCCGACGTCGGGGATATTCAAGCCGTAGAGCACTCGCGAGAACGAGATCTCCTTGGACGCCTCGATCGCGGCGACCGCATTGCCGGCACTGATCTCACCGAAGCCCTCGACCTCGAGCAGCTGTTCGGCCGTCAGCCGGTACAGCTCCGGGATCGAGCGGACGAGCTCGAGCTCCCAGAGCCGGCGGACGGTCTGCTCACCGACGCCGTCGATATCGGCTGCAGCCATCACCCAGTTGTTCAGCGATTCGAGGCCCCGCGACGGACAGGCCTTGTTCGGGCAGCGGTGCATCACCTCGCCCTCCGGCTTCACGACCTCTACTCCGCAGAGGGGGCAGTGCGTAGGCATCGCGAACGGCTTCGTCCCGCGGCGGTGCCGCCCCGCCGGTCCGACAATCTGCGGGATCACATCGCCGGCGCGCTGCACGATCACGTCGTCGCCCTCGCGGATGTCCTTGCGGTTGATGTCCTCCTCGTTATGGAGTGTCGCGCGCGAAATCGTCACGCCGCCGACCTCGACCGGCTCGAGCACCGCCCACGGGTTGAGCGCGCCGGTGCGGCCGACCCGGATCAGGATCTTGTTCAGGCGCGTTACTGCGGTCATCGGCGCCCATTTGAACGCGCGCGCCCAGCGTGGACGCTCGTGCAGCGCGCCGAGACGGCGCTGCTGGTCGTACGAGTCGACCTTGATCACGAGGCCGTCGATCTCGTAGTCGAGCTCCACGCGTCGCAGCTCCCACGCGCGACAGCGCTCGGCAACGTCGTCGATCGACTCAACGCGCTCTGCGAATGGGTTCGTGCGGAACCCGCGTTCGCGCAACCACTGCAGCGTGTCCCAGTGCGACTCGAGGTAGTCGACACCTTCGCGATGGCCGGTGCCGTACACCCAGATCGAGAGCGGCCGTTGCGCGGTGATGTTCGGATCCTTCTGCCGCAGTGAGCCCGCGGCGGCGTTGCGCGGGTTCGGTGCAGGGGCCTTCCCTTCCGCGGCGAGGCGCTCGTTGAACTCGCGGAACCCGGCCAGCGGCATGTACACCTCTCCACGCACCTCGAGCACAGGCGGCGGGCTTTTGTCCTGCATCTGGAGGGGTATTGCGCCGATCGTGCGCAGGTTCGGCGTGACGTCCTCGCCCTGCACACCGTCGCCGCGCGTCGCGCCACGGGTGAAGCGGCCGTTCTCGTAAAGGAGGTTGATCGCAGAGCCGTCGATCTTCGGCTCGAGCACGAATGCGACTGCTTCGTCGGTACCGAGACGTTTGCGGATGTCGTCCGCCCACTTGTGGAGCGACTCGTCGGTCGTCACCTTGTCGAGCGATCCCATCGGTGAGAGATGCCGAACCTTCTGGAACTTCGCCGACGGCGGCGCGCCCACGCGCTGCGTCGGCGAGTCACCCGTGACGAGTTTCGGATGCTGCACCTCGAGCGCGACGAGCTCGTCGTAGAGCACGTCGTACGCCGCATCCGACATGACGGGGTCGTCCTCGACGTGGTACGCGATCAGCGCGCGATTCAGCAGCTCGCGCAACTCGGCTGAGCGAGCACGCGCATCAGAGATGCTCAAGCAGCTCCTCAGCCGTGTCGACGATCGCGTCGGGCTCTTCACGTTCAAGCCGCTCGCGGTCGTGGATGCGCCCCCAGGTGACGGCGATCGAGTGCATGCCCGCGGCCTTCGCTGCCATGACGTCGAACGGCGAGTCGCCGACGTACGCGATCTCGGCGGGCCGCGCGTGCATGCGCTCGGCCGCGAGCAGCAGCGGTTCGGGGTCGGGCTTGTGCTTTTCCGTCTCGTCACCTCCAACGACGGTCTCGAAGAGATGGGCGAGCGGCACGCGCGCGAACGCCAGCTCGACGGTCGAACGGCGTTTGGCGGTCACGACGCCGAGACGGCGTCCTTCCTTGTGCAAGCGCAGAAGCACGTCCTCCATGCCGGCGCACGCCTCGAGCTCTTCGTGGAGCGGCTCGTTGTGAGCGCGGTAGACCTCGACGAGCTCGTCGACCCGCTCCGGCGCGAAGACCGCCATCTGCGCCTCAAGCCCGGGCCCGCCGACGGCCTGCATGAGCTCCACGTCGCCGAAGTCGCGGCCGAGCACCTCACGCGTCGCGTGACGCATCGACGCGAGGATGATCCCGCCCGAGTCAACGACGGTGCCGTCGAGATCGAAGAGAACGACAGGGAAACGGATCACGGCGATCCACCATCGTAGGTAACCGAGACGAGGTACAGCCCGCACGGCGGCGCCGTCGTCCCGGCCTCGGGCCGCGTGCTGCCGGCGAGCAGCGGTGCTAGCTCGTCCGGGCCCAGCTCGAGCATCGTTCCGACGAGCGTCCGCACCATGTGGCGGAGGTAGCTGTCGGCGGTGATCTCGAAGTCGAGATGGTCGTCGCGACGGATCCACTCTGCGCGCTCGACGACGCGCGTGAAGACGTGATGCCGCGTCTGCAGGGGCGTGAACGCCCGGAAGTCGTGGTCGCCGAGCAGAAGCCGTGCGCTCGCGTTCAGCTCGCCGTCGTCGAGCCGGCGGGTGATCCACCAGGCGCGGTTCTCCTCGAACGGCGATCGCGTACGGCGGTTGAAGATTCGGTAGCGGTAGCTGCGTGAGCGCGCCGAGAAGCGCGCGCTGAAGTCCGCCGGCACCTCTTCCGCCAAAACGACCGACACGTCGTCGGGCAACCGGCTGTTCACTGCGGCGGCCGCGCGTTCAGACGGCGGCCCGCCGTGCACGTCGACCGAGACGACGTTCGCGAGCGCGTGCACTCCAGTGTCCGTACGCCCGGCGACCGCGAGGTTGGCGACGGCGGCGAACGTTTCCGTGAGCGCGGCGCGCAGCGCGCCTTCAACGGTCGGGAGGCCCGGCTGCGCCGCAAAGCCGAGGAACGGCGTGCCGTCGTACTCGATCGTGAGTTTCAGGCGCACGTCAGGCCCCCCTGACGTCGCTTGTCAGGACTGCCTTATGCTCTAGGCGCTTGCACACTAACTGATATACTCTAACCGATGTCCGAGGTCGAGCACACATTCCTCCTCCAGAAGGTGCAGCCGGCCATGGTCGGGCTGGTCGACGGCTCATTGTCGACGCTCGCGCCGATCTTCTCGATCGCGCTCGCAACGCACGACACCCGCTATGCGTTCATCGCCGGCCTCGCGACAGCGCTCGGCGCGGGCATCAGCATGGCGTTCTCGGAGGGGCTGTCGGACACGGGCGAGCTCACCGGACGTGGGAGCCCGATCGTGCGCGGCTCGATCACGGGGGGCGGCACGTTCGTCGGCGGCATCCTGCACAGCCTGCCGTTCCTGATCCCGCAGTACCACGCAGCCCTGCTCCTCGCGGTCGCGGTCGTCGGGTGCGAGCTGCTCCTGCTCGCCTATTTCCGCTACCGGTTCTTCCAGGACACCTTCGTCCGCGCGCTCGGAATCGTGACCTTCGCCGGAGTGATCATCGCCGCGATCAGCGCCGGGCTCGGCTCGCTGCTCGGTAGCCCCAGCGCCGGCGGTTAGAGCTTTAGGGCTGGTAGTCGACTAGCTCGAGGAAGACCATCGCCGCGGCGTCGCCCTGCCGCGGCCCGATCTTCACGATCCTGGTGTATCCGCCCGGCCGGTCGGCCATCCGCGGCGCGATCTCGGAGAAGAGCTGGTGCACTCTCTCCTGAGAGTGCAGCTCGGCCAGCGCCTGCCGGCGGGCATGCAGGTCGCCGCGCCGGCCGAGCGTGATCATCTTCTCCGCGTACGGCTTGACAGCCTTGGCCTTCGCCTCGGTCGTCTTGATGCGTCCATGCTCGATCAACGAGCACGCAAGGTTCGCGTACAACGCCCTGCGGTGCGACGAGTCGCGTCCGAGCTTCTTGCCGTGCATGCCGTGCCGCATTAGCGCTACACCTCGAGGCTGCTGCTGCCGCCGTTGTCGCCACGGAGGTTGAGCCCGTGCTGCTGCAGGGTCTCCTTGACTTCTTCGATCGATTTCTTGCCGAAGTTCGGGATCGCCGCAAGCTCGTTCTCGGTCTTCATGACAAGGTCGCCGATCGTTTCGATGCCAACGCGCTTCAGGCAGTTGTACGAACGGACGCCGAGCTCGAGCTCCTCGATCGGGAAGTTCTCCATCCCGTGCGCGGAGGGCGCCTCGGACCCACTGCCGTCGGCGACGCCATCCGACACATCACGGAACGGCCCCATCTTCTCGATGTCGGTGAAGATCGCGAGCTGGCGGATGAGGATCTCGGCCGCCTCGCCGAGCGCGTCCTTCGGGTCGACGGAGCCGTCGGTCGTGATGTCGAGCGTCAGCTTGTCGTAGTCGGTGCGCTGACCGACGCGCGCGGACTCGACGGCGTACGAAACGCGCCGAACCGGAGAGAAGATCGAGTCGATCGGAATGACGCCGATCGTGTGCTGCGGGCCACGGTTGAGCTCAGCCGGGACGTAGCCGCGACCGCGGCCAACCGTCAGCGTCATCTCGAGCCGGCCGTTGCCGGCGAGGTTCGCGATCTCGAGCTCCGGATTCAGGATCTCGAGCTCCGGCGGAGTGTCGATGTCGCCGGCCGTCACTGCGCCGGGCCCCTTCGCCGCGATGTGCACCTCGACTTCGGGTGACTCGCCGTGCAACCGCGAGACGAGGTTCTTCAGGTTGAGGACGATGTCCGTGACGTCCTCGCGGACGCCCGGCAGCGTCGTGAACTCGTGCGCGGTGCCCTCGACCTTCACCGAGGTGACCGCAGCGCCCTCAAGCGATGAGAGCAGCACGCGACGCAGAGAGTTACCGAATGTGTGACCAAAGCCGCGGTCGAGCGGCTCGATGACAAAAACCCCGCGATGCTCGTCCACTTCCTCGTGGACGATCTTCGGGATCTGAAAGTCCATAACGCGTGTCGCCAAAGAAATCCCTTCCCTCGCTCGTACTTACTTCGAATAAAGCTCGACGATGAGCTGCTCATTGACGGGCGCGTCGATGTCGGCGCGCTCCGGCTGTTTCAAGACCTTGCCTGTGAGACCGTCGTGGTCGGCTTGCAGCCACGACGCGACGGTCGACACGAGGTCGGTGGCGTCGCGGATCACCTGCGCCGCTGCCGATCCCGGTGGAACCGTGACGATGTCGTCAGGACGCACTTGGTAGCTCGGAATGTTCACGCGGCGGCCGTTCACCTGGAAATGGCCGTGGCGCACGAGCTGGCGGGCCTGCGCACGCGACGCGGCGAAGCCCAGGCGGTAGACGACGTTGTCGAGGCGCGTCTCGAGCAGGCGCAGCAACTCCTCGCCGGTGACGCCGGAGCGGCGCGACGCCTTCTCGTAGTAATTGCGGAACTGCCTCTCGAGCAGGCCGTAGTACCGGCGCGCCTTCTGCTTCTCGCGCAGCTGGAGCAGGTACTCGCTTTGCTTGATCCGGCCGCGCCCGTGCTCACCCGGCGGATACGAGCGACGCTCGATCGCGCACTTCTCGGTGAGACAGCGCTCGCCCTTCAGAAACAGCTTCAAGCCTTCGCGCCGGCACATCCGGCACTTGGGACCCAAGTCTCTAGCCACTAGTGGGCCTCCTCGTGGTCACGTTGGATGCCCGGGCCGCTCACACCAAGCGATACAAGGACGCAGGGAGCGTTCGTGGCTCTTGCCACGGGCGCGACTGAGGACGCGGCAGCGCGCCGCGTGTGAGTGGGCCGGGCGCCGGCGATGGCTGCGAGGAGGCCCACTAGACCCTTCTCCTCTTCCGCGGCCGCACACCGTTGTGCGCCTGCGGGGTTACGTCCTTGACGCTCAAAATCTCGAGCCCCGCGGCTTGCAGCGACCGGATCGCCGTCTCGCGTCCCGAGCCCGGGCCCTTCACGAACACTTCCACTTTTTGCAGGCCGTGTTCCATGCCTTTCCGGGCGCACGCGTCGGCGGTGACCTGCGCGGCGAACGGTGTCGACTTGCGCGAGCCCTTGAACCCGGCCGAGCCGGCGGACTCCCACGCGATCACGTTGCCCTCTTTGTCGGTGAGAGCGACGATCGTGTTGTTGAAACTCGTCTTGATGTGCGCCTGGCCGATCGCAATGTTCTTCTTGACCTTGCGCCGCGTGCGACCGCGCGTGGCGGCTTGTCTTCTGGGAGGGGCCACGTTACTTCGCCTTCGACTTGCCGCGACCAACGGTCTTCTTCGGGCCCTTGCGGGTCCGGGCGTTCGTCTTCGTGCGCTGACCGTGGGTCGGCAGCCCGCGCCGATGGCGGAGGCCGCGGTACGCACCGATCTCGGTGAGGCGCTTGATCGACTGCTGGCGCTCGCGGCGAAGGTCGCCCTCGACCTCGAGCTCGGCGTCGATGTAGTTGCGGAGCTTCGTGACCTCGTCGTCTGTGAGGTCGCGGATCTTCGTGTCGGGCGAGAGGCCGAGCGAGGCAGCGATCTTGCGCGCCGTCGGCTGGCCGATGCCGTAGATGTAGGTCAGCCCGATCTCGAGCCGCTTCTGGTTCGGCAGGTTCACGCCTGCGATTCTGGCCACGACCGGTTACCCCTGCCTTTGCTTATGGCGGGGATTCGAGCAGATGACCAGGATCGTGCCATGCCGCTTGATGATGCGGCAGCGCTCACACATGGTCTTGACGGACGGACGAACCTTCATCTCAGAAACGGCTCCAATCGAGGATTTACACGCACGGCAAAGCCGGTTGCGGCTGATCAGCGTAGCAAAGCGGCTCCGGCCTTCGTGAGGATCCGGGGCCCCTCCGCGGTGACCGCGACCGTGTGCTCGAAGTGGGCGGCGGGCGACTCGTCGACCGAGGAAATCGACCAGTCGTCGTCGTGGACGTAGACCTCGGGCCGGCCTGCGGTGATCATCGGCTCGATTGCGAGGGTCATCCCCTCCTGCAGCACCGGGCCGCGGCCGGGAGGGCCCCAGTTCGGGATCTGCGGGTCCTCGTGGTAGGAGCGGCCGACGCCATGGCCGACGAGGCTCCGGACGACCGAGAAGCCGGCCTCCTCGACCACGAGCTGGACCGCGTGGGAGATGTCCGAGAGGTGGTTCCCGGACTGGGCCTGCTCGATTCCGGCGGCAAGCGCATCCTGGCAGACGGCCAGGAGCCGCTGCGCGACGGCGGAGATCTCGCCGACCGGGAGCGTGACCGCGCTATCTGCGACGAGGCCGTCGAGTGTGACGCCGAGGTCGACCGAGATCAGGTCGCCTTCCTGAGCGCGGTACTCGTTCGGGATCCCGTGCACGACCATCGAATTGGGCGAGATGCACAGCGCGGCCGGGAAGCCTTTGTAGCCCTTCGATGTCGGGATCCCGCCTTTCGACACGATGTGCTCGTCGGCGATCCGGTCGAGCTCAAGCATCGTGACGCCGGGCTCGAGCTGCTCCGCGACGAGCTGCAGTGTCTCGTGGACGAGCTCGCCCGCGCGCGCCATGCCTTCGATCTCCTGCTTCGACTTGCGGATGATCACGCGCGCGCCTGCACCTGTCCGAGCACGTCGGAGATCTCCGCCCACACGTCTTCGATCGGGCGCTCCGCATGCACCTGCACGAGGTTGCCGCTCGTGCGGTAGTGATCGACGACGGGTTCGGTCTTCTCGTGGTAGCTCGCGAGCCGCTCGTCGATCACCGCCGGCGTGTCGTCGGCCCGGCCCTCGCGCGCGGCGCGCTTCGTGAGCCGCTCGCGCGCCGTTGCATCGTCGAGCGCGAGCAGCAGGATGATCGAGAGCGGCCGGTCGATCTCCTCGAGCAGCTGGTCGAGCGCCTCGGCCTGCGGCAGTGTCCGGGGAAAACCGTCAAGGACGAAGCCGTCGCCGGCCTTCAGCAACTCATCACGCACGAGCTGGATCGTGATGTCGTCGGGGACAAGCCTGCCCTCGGCGAGCAGCGGCTCGACTTGCCGGCCGAGGTTCGAGCCGCTCGCGACCGCGGCACGGTAGAGATCGCCGGTCGCAATGTGCGGAATCTCGTACTCCGCCGAGATCTGCTTCGCCTGCGTTCCCTTGCCCGCCCCCTGGGGTCCCAAGATGAGTACGTTCAGCGCAAAAACCCTTCGTAGTGTCGCATCATCATCTGCGACTCCATCTGGCGCATCGTGTCGAGTGCGACGCCGACGACGATCAGCACGGACGTGCCACCGAGTGCGCGGCTCGTCGCCTGCGAGAAGCCGAAATAGTTGATGAAGATCGACGGGGCGACCGCGACCGTTGCAAGGAACAGCGCACCCGGCAGAGTCAGGCGCTGCAACACGCGGTCGAGGTAGGCCGCCGTCGGCGGCCCGGGACGGATGCCCGGTATGTACCCGCCGTACTTCCGCAGGTTGTCCGCCTGGTCGACCGGGTTGAACTGCACCGACGTATAGAAGTAGGTGAAGACGATGATCAGGCAGCCCTCGAGCAGGAGATAGACATAGCTCGTCGGCTGGAAATGCCGATTGACGAACCCGGTCCATTTCGGCACGAACTCGGCGGCCGTCGGCGGCAGCGCCATCAGGGCGGCCGCGAAAATGACCGGGATCACGCCCGCCATGTTCACGCGCAGCGGCATGTAGGTCGCGCCGCCCGCCGTCTGGCGGTTACCGAGCTGTCGGCGCGCGTACTGGATCGGGATGCGGCGCTGGCCCTCCTGCACGAACACAACGGCGACGACGACAGCGACGGCGATGATCGGGAAGAACAGCCGCTCGATCGTGCCGCCGTTGATCCACGCCGTGATGCCGCTTGGCGCGTACGCGAGGATCGACGCGAAGATCAGCAGCGAGATGCCGTTGCCGATGCCCCGCTTCGTGATCTGCTCGCCCATCCACATGAGGAGCACGCAGCCCGCGGTGAGCGTGAGGACGATGATCACGAGCCGTCCCGCGTTCACGTTCGGGAGCGCCTGCTGACGCTTGAAGAGGAACGCATAGCCGGTCGCCTGCGCTGCCGCGAGCCCGACGGTCAGGTAGCGCGTGTACTGGTTGATCTTGGCGTAGCCGGCTTCACCCTCTTTCTGCAGCCGCTCGAGCGTCGGGATCACGACGGTCAGGAGCTGCACGATGATCGACGCCGTGACGTACGGCATGATCCCGAGCGCGAAGAGCGAGAACCGCGAGAGCGCGGAGCCCGAGAAGAGATTGAGCAGTGTGAGGATGCCGCCGCCGCTGAAGAGGCTCGCAAGCGCCTTCTGGTCGACGCCCGGGGCCGGCACCCACGAGCCGAGCCGGTACGCCGCGAGGATGCCCGCAGTGAAGAGCACCCGCTTGCGGAGCTCCGGGACGCGCCATGCGTTCGCGAGCCAGCCGAACATCTACCTACTCCTCTGAGTCGGGTGCAGCCGAGTCGGGTGCAGCCTCGTCGACCGGTGTCTCTTCCTTCTCTCCCTTTGCTTCCTCAACAGGCTCGTCAGGCTCTTCGGCGGCCGCAGGCTTCGCCGTGTGCTTGCGCACCTTGCGCTCCTTCGGCTCGCGCAGCAGCTCGATCGTGCCGCCGGCCTGCTCGATCTTCTCGCGCGCGCCTGCCGAGATCGCGTGCAGCCGGATGGTGAGCTTCTTCGAGATCTCGCCGTTGCCGAGCAGCTTCACGTCAATCTTCGTGTTCTTGATGAGCCTCTTCGCGACGAGCGACTCGGGAGTGACGACGTCACCCTCGTCGAAGCGATCGAGGTCGCGCACGTTCACCGGCACCGTGTGGGTGCGGAACGGGCCGACCGGCATCGCGTCCTTGGATGTCGAGCCGCGCAGCTTGCCGATCCGCATGTAGATCGGCATCTGGCCGCCCTCGAAACCGGCGCGCATCTTGTGCGAGCCGGAGCGCGACTTCTGGCCCTTGATGCCGCGGCCGGCGTAGCGTCCCTTGCCGGAGCCGGGGCCGCGGCCGACCCGCTTGCGGTCCTTCCGGGGCTGGGCCGGCTTGAGATCGGTCAGGTTCAGCTTTCTCTCCGCCATGGCTACGCGTCCTCCACCTTCACGAGATGGCGGACCTTGCGCAGCATGCCTGCGAGGACGGGGCCCTCCTCATGCTCGACCGAGCGGCCGATCTTGCGGAGGCCGAGCGCCCGCAGCGTGCCGCGGTGCCGCTCGCTCTGGCCGATCTTGCTTCGCACCTGGGTGATCTTCACTTTCGCCATCTACTTGTCGTCCTTCTTCTTGCGGAGCGAGACGCGGCGCTTCGGCTTCTCCTTCGCGACAGGCTCCGCGGGAGCAGCCGGCTCCTCGACGGGCGCCACGGGGGCCTCTTCGACCGCAGGCGCCTCCTCGGCGACCTTCGCCTTCGGCTTCGGCTCTGCCTTTGGCTTCGCAGGCGCGCGCTTCTTGGGCTTTGGCGCCTCCTCAATGGCGGGCTCGACGGGAGGCTCGGCGACGACCGCAGCCGCAGGAGGAGCCGCAGCGGCCTCCTCGGGCGTGAGCTTCCGGATCTTCGGGAGCGGGAGCACCTCGCTGATCTGCTTGCCGCGAATCCGCGCAACATCTTCCGGACGGCGCAGTGAGCGCAGCGCGACAACCGTCGCTTTCGCCATATTGATCGGGTTCGTCGTGCCGAGGCTTTTCGCCAGCACGTTCCGCACGCCGCCGAGCTCGAGCACCGCGCGGACGCCGCCGCCGGCGATCACGCCGGTACCTTCGGACGCCGGCCGCAGCAGCACTCTCGCCGCATCGAAGCGGCCGAGTACCTCGTGCGTGATCGTGGACCCGTGCTTCGGGATCGTGAACATGTTTTTCTTTGCGTCCTCGACCGCCTTCGTGATGGCGAGCGGAACTTCGCGGGCTTTGCCGTAGCCGACGCCGACGCGGTCGACCTCGTCGCCAACGACGACGAGCGCCGTGAACGAGAAGCGCCGTCCGCCCTTGACGACCTTGGCGACGCGGTTGATCTCGACCACGCGCTCCTTGAGCTCGCGAGTCTCTGTGTAATCCAGCATCCCCATCAGAACTGCAGACCTCCCTCGCGCGCGCCGTCGGCGAGCGCTTTCACGCGACCGTGGTAGAGGTAGCCGGCGCGGTCGAAGACACATGACTGCACACCCGCCTGCTTCGCGCTCGTCGCGAGAAGCTTGCCCACCTCGGTCGCCTGTTCGGACTTATCGCCCTTGAACGACTGCTTCAGCGCGAGCCACGACGCCGCTGCCACGGTCTTCCCGCTCAGGTCGTCGACGAGCTGCGCCGTGATGCCGCGATTCGAGCGGAAGACGACGAGCCGCGGGCGCTCCGCAGTGCCCTTCACCTTGCCGCGGACGCGGCGATGACGGCGAAGCCGAGCTTCGCGCACGGTCAGGCTAGGCACGCTTGCCTACCTTTCTGCGCACGTACTCGCCCTCGTAACGGATGCCCTTGCCCTTGTACGGCTCGGGCGGTCGAACCTTGCGAATCTCGGCGGCCGTCTGACCGACGACCTGCTTGTCGGTGCCCTTGACGACAACCTGCGTCGGGGTCGGAACCTCAAAGGTGACACCGGTGCGAGGCTTGATCGTCACTGTGTGCGAGTAGCCGACGCTCAACTCGAGATCGTTGCCCTTCAGCGCAGCGCGGTAGCCGACGCCCTGGATCTNNGCAGCGCACGATCCTCGCCGCGCTCCGTCGGCCGCGTAACGGTCACGGTGCCGTCGTCCTGCGCGACCTCCATGCGCACCGGAATCTGCTGCTGCAGCGAACCCAACGGACCGGTCACGCCCACGCGACCAGGATCGATCGCGACGCTGACGCCGGCGGGAAGCTCGATGGGTCTCTTGCCAATTCTGCTCATGTCGTTACCAGATGAAGCACACGACCTCGCC
>PLZU01000088.1 GCA_003152275.1 Actinomycetota bacterium | reverse complement strand
CCGATTAACCGATCAACCATCTAGCGTGTGAACCGGCTCGTCCTCGACCGTTCGGCCGACGAAATGACCAACTCCCCACCAAGGAGCCCCGCACCGACCGCTCGCGAACCAGTCGCGGCAAAGAAGAGCCTCATCCTGCAGGAGATCGCAGACACCTTGCGTCCCCGCGCCGGAGCTGCGGATGGGGTGCTGCCACCACTGATGATCCTGCTGACGATCGTCACCGGGATGGTTGATGCTGTCGCCTACCTGAAGCTGGGTCACGTGTTCGTCGCGAACATGACCGGAAACGTCGTCTTCCTCGGCTTCGCGGCCGCCGGAGCAAGCGGTCTCTCCGTCATCGGCTCGCTGCTCGCAATCGCCTGTTTCCTCCCCGGCGGCGTTGCGGCCGGCCGACTCGCCGCCCGTCTCAGCGACAATCGCTTGCACCAGCTGCGCACAGCGACCGGCATACAGGTCGTCCTCTTCGCCGGTGCGATTCCCGTAGCCGCGCTTGCCGGAGACCGCATCGGCTCAGCGAGCCGGTACGCGCTGATCGTCCTCCTCGCACTCGCAATGGGAGTCCAGAACGCGATCGCCCGCCGGCTCGCCGTCCCAGATCTCACAACCACCGTCCTGACGCTCACACTGACTGGCATCGCCGCGGACTCGCACCTCGCCGGCGGTTCGGGAGCAAAGACGGGCCGACGCGTACTCTCGGTCGCCGCGATGCTGCTCGGCGCAATCATCGGCGCTCTGCTCCTGCTCGAGGTTGCCGCCGTGGCGTCTCTCGCCCTGGCAGCTGGAATCTTGACCATCGTCTGCTTCGTCGCGCATCGCTCATCCGCGCAAGCCCAGCCGTCGAACGCGTAAAGCATCCACCGCACCACCGAGGCGCACAGGTTCATCGCGGTCGGCCGGCGTCTGTCCTCGGCCGAAGGAGTGTCAAGCCTTCCTGCGCGGCGGAATGTGTGCCGTGTGTAGGTAGCTCTAGCCCGAACCAGGGACCGCGAGCAATGCGACCGTCGGCCGGTCTGCGCTCCCGAGAAACTGCTCGACTTCGAGCTCGTTTTCGTCGAGGCGCTCGACGCTCGCGCCGAGTGCGTCAAGGAAGGCGTCCGGCGGATCGAGAAAGTTGACGAGGCCTGTGCGGTAGTGCATCGGTACGACGAGCCGCGGCCGAAGCGCACGCACGATCGCCGCGGCAGACTCGCCGCCGACAGTTGGGCCGCCGCCGACCGGAAGGACGAGGATGTCGACCTCACCGATCGTGTGCTGCTGCTCAGCGCGCAATTCGGCCTGGCCAAAGTCGCCGAAGTGACAGACGCGAAGCCCGTCGAGGGCAAAGCAGAAGATCGTGTTCGGGCCGCGCTTGGTGCCGGCGGCGTCGTCGTGTTCGGAGGCGACGGCGATCACCTCGCCGATCGGCGACTCAAACGTCCCTGCGGTCGAGCGCAGGATCTGCGGCGACCCGCCGATGACCTCGACGGCGCTGTGGTCGCCGTGTTCGTGGGTGACGAGCAGAAGGTCTGCCTCGACGCCTTCGATCGGCGGATAGTCGAACTGCAGTCCCCGCTCTGTGAGTCCTTCCATGGCGCCGAACGGATCGATGAAGACCGTTCGCTCGCCGCGGAACAGAAACGCCGACTGGCCGTACCAGCGGATGCGCATCAGATGCCTCCGATCACGTGCGTGCTTCTTTATGAGCCGGTGCGTGGCGGCGGCCGAGGCGCTGCTCGCGCAGCGCTTGCATCGCCGCGTGCAGTTCCTCTTCGCCGAGTGCGGGCTCGACTTGCGGTGTCGCCGCTTCGGTGCGGAGACCGTCGAGGAGCCACTGCAAGTGGCGTCGCCACGCGTTCGGCGCGACTTCAGCCGTGGCGTCGATCAGCGGCGTGAAGGACCAGAAGAGCAGCGCGAGGTCAGAGATCGTGAAGTCGTCGCGGAGCCGGCCTTGCTCGCGAGCGCGCTCGAGGATCTGTTCGAACAGCTGGCGCATCTCCTGTCGCGCGCTTGCGAGCCGGCCGTGGCCGGGCGGATAGCGCATGAGGACGTCTTTGAGCACGCGGTCGCTGGCCTGGAGCTCCAGCATCTGTTCGAGGAAACGGACGAGGGCTTGCCAGCCGTCGGGCTCGGCCGCTGCCGCCCGCGCGATCGCGATGAGCTCGGTGATGCGATCTTCGAAGATCGCTTCGACGAGCGCCTCGCGCGTTGCGAAGTGCCGGTAGAGCGTGCCGATGCCGACGCCGGCTCGGCGCGCGATCTCCTCGAGCGCCGCCTCGACTCCCCGTTCGGCGAACACCTCGCGCGCCGCCACGACAAGCAACTCGTGGTTGCGTCGCGCGTGGCGCCGCTGGCCCTGCTGCTCGCCCGCGATCCCGCTCATGGGCTCAACGCTACCACGAAACGGAGGCTGCCTCCGGTTTCTGCTAATGTCCGGCGGTGCTCGTTCTCGCCCGTTGGTGTTCGACGCATCGCCGCAGCGTCGTCTTGCTCTGGATCGTAGTTCTCGTCGGCGTGGGCGCGGCTTGGCAGGGGCTCGGGAGCCACTACTCGAGCAACTTCACGCTCGGCCACACCGGCTCGCAGCGCGCCGCCGACCTGCTGAAGAGCCGCTTTCCGGCCCAGTCCGGCGACGTCGATCAGATCGTCTTCAAGACACGCACTGGCACGCTGACCGACGCCGGTGTGCGCTCCGCGGTTGGGACGACGCTGGCAGGCATCGCCCGTCTGCCGCACGTGACCGGTGTGGTCAGCCCGTATGACCTGACGGCCGGCAAGCGCATCTCGAAGGACGGCACGATCGGCTTTGCCACCGTCCTCTTCGACCAGCGCGCCAACGTTCTCCCGATGTCGGCGATCAAGAAGGTGATCGCTCGCGCTGCCAGCATCCGCTCCGACCGGCTTCAGGTCGAGCTCGGCGGCCAGGCGATCGAGCAGACGCAGTTCGCGGCGCCGAGCACGACGACGGGAATCGGCATCCTCGCCGCGATCATCGTCTTGCTGATCAGCTTCGGCTCCTTCCTGGCGATGGGGCTACCGGTCGTGACCGCGCTCTTCGGGCTCGGTACCGGCATCGGCCTGATCGGGATCGGCACGCATGTCCTCGACATGCCGAACTTCGCGCTCGAGCTCGCCGGGATGATCGGGCTCGGCGTCGGCATCGACTACTCGCTCTTCATCCTCAGCCGCTTCCGGGAGATCTACCGCGAAAACGGCGGCGACGTTGCGGAGGCGGTTGCGTTGGCGATGGACACCGCCGGCCGCGCCGTCCTCTTCGCGGGCGCCACCGTCGTAATCGCTCTGCTCGGCATGTTCGCGCTCGGCGTCAGCTTCCTCTACGGCCTCGCGATCGCCGCCTCGCTCGCCGTCCTGCTCGTCCTCGCCGCCTCGATCACGCTGCTGCCGGCCCTGCTGACCTTCTTCGGCCGCCGCGTCGGCGAAGCGGGCCGGCTCGCCCGTCTCTTCACGCGCCGCCGGCGGTCCGAACGGGCTCGGCTCGGCTTCTGGGCGCGCTGGATCGGCGCCATCCAGCGCCACCCGGCCCTGGCAGCAAGCGCAGCGGCCGCGCTGATGCTCGCTCTCGCGGCGCCGGCGCTCTGGTTGCGGCTCGGCTCGAGCGACGCCGGCAACGACCCGACCTCGTTTACGACCCGGCGCGCCTACGACCTGCTCGCCCAGGGCTTCGGTCCCGGCTTCAACGGCCCCCTCTCGTTGGTCGTCAAGCTTCCGCACGCAGGAGATACCGCTGCGCTCAACGCGCTTAGCAACGCAGCTCGCCGCACACGGGATGTGGCCGCCGTCGCGCCGCCGCGGCTATCCCGCTCGGGCGACGCCGCCGTCATCAGCGTCTATCCCACCTCTTCGCCGCAGAGCGCTTCAACGACGAAGCTCGTCAAGCAACTGCGCAGCGTGGTGCTGCCACCGATCGAGTCGCACACCGGCACGAGCGTCTACGTCGGTGGCGCAACCGCGACCTTCATCGACTTCTCCGGCGTGCTCTCGTCGAAGCTGTGGCTCTTCATCGGCATCGTCGTCGCGCTCTCGGCGCTGCTGCTGCTCGTCGTCTTCCGCTCGCTTCTGATCCCTCTGCAGGCCGCGGTCATGAACCTGCTCTCGATCGGGGCCGCGCTCGGCGTCAGCGTCGCCGTCTTCCAGTTCGGCTGGTTCCCCGGCATCTCCACCGGCCCGATCGAAGCATTCGTGCCGGTGCTGATGTTCGCCATCGTCTTCGGGCTCTCAATGGACTACGAGGTCTTCCTCGTCTCCCGCATCCACGAGGAATGGGGCCTCCAGCGTGACTCGAGTGCCGCCGTCCGCGACGGCCTGATCGAAACCGGACGCGTGATCACCGCCGCCGCCGCAGTCATGGTCGTGGTGTTTGCGTCGTTCATCTTTGGCGGCCAGCGGGTAATCGAGCTATTCGGGCTCGGGCTCGCAAGCGCCGTCTTCCTCGACGCCCTGATCATCCGCTGCATCCTCCTGCCCGCCGTGCTCGAACTCCTCGGTGACCGCGCCTGGTCCTTCCCCAGCTGGCTCGACCGCCGCCTGCCACGCTTCGCGATCGAACACGACGGCCCCGTCCCGCACCCGCAGCCGCCCCGGCCGGCGCTCGAAGAGGCATAAGCCGAGATGACCACGCCGGAGACCGATGCACCACTTGCCGGGCGTGCACTCACGACCGTCTTCGTCGCGCTCATGCTCGGCATGTTCCTCGCCGCGCTCGACCAGACGATCGTCTCCACTGCCCTGCCGACGATCGTCGGCGACCTCGGTGGCCTCAACCAGCTCTCCTGGGTTGTCACCTCCTACCTGCTTGCCTCCACCGTCTCCACCCCGATCTACGGCAAGCTCGGCGACATGTACGGGCGCAAGCCCGTCTTTCTCGCCGCGATCGTGATCTTCCTTGCCGGCTCAATGCTCGCCGGCCTCAGCCAGTCGATGGGCGAGCTGATCGGCTTCCGCGCGCTCCAAGGCGCCGGTGCCGGCGGGCTGATGGTCAGTGCGCAGGCGATCATCGCCGACATCGTCCCGCCCAGGCAGCGCGGCCGCTACATGGGCCTGATCGGCTCTGTCTTTGCCCTCGCCTCGGTTGCCGGACCGCTGCTCGGCGGCTTCCTCGTCGACCAGATCTCCTGGCGCTGGGTCTTCTACGTCAACATGCCCGTCGGCGCGCTCGCGATCCTGATCGTGATCTTCCGGCTCCGCCTGCACACACCGCAGACCCGCCACCGGATCGACTACCTCGGCGCCACCTTCCTCACCGGCGGCGTCGGCGCGCTGATCCTCCTCACCACCTGGGGCGGCAACCAGTACGCGTGGGGCTCGTCGATGATCGTCGGGCTCGGCATCGCCGGCGTCGCCCTGCTCGTCGCCTTCGTCTGGCAGGAACGCCGCGCCGCCGAACCGATCGTGCCCCTAACTCTCTTCCGCTCCAGCGTCTTCAACGTCTCGAGCGCGATGGGCGCCGGGATCGGGATGGCGATGTTCGGCGCGATCATCTTCATCCCGCTCTACCTCCAACTCGTCTACGGCGCGAGCGCCACCGGCTCCGGCCTCCGCATGATCCCGCTCATGGTCGGCCTGCTCACCGCCTCCATCGCGTCCGGCCGTGCGATCAGTCGCATCGGCCGCTACCGAGTCTTCCCGATCGCCGGCACAGCCATCCTCGTCGCCGGCATGTTCCTGCTCTCTCGCCTCGGCGTTGCCACCGCGCCCTGGCTCGCCTCCGCCTACATGCTCATTGTCGGGATCGGAATCGGACTCGTGATGCAGGTGCTCGTCCTCGTCGTCCAAAACGACGCGCAACCCGAAAACATCGGCGTCGTCACCTCGACTGCCACCTTCTTCCGCTCAGTCGGCGGCGCCTTCGGCGTCGCGATCTTCGGCACCATTTTCGCAACCCGGCTCTCCGGGCAACTCGCGCACCTCCCGCGCAGCGTCGTCGCCCGCCTCGGCAGCGGCGTCCATCTCAGCCCCGCCGCCGCCCGCCGCCTACCACCCGCCGTGCACGCCGACTTCCTCCGCGCCTTCGCCCACTCCCTGCACGGCGTCTTCCTCTGGGGCATGGCAATCGCCATCATCCCCTTCGCCCTCTCGTGGATCCTCAAAGAAGTGCCACTACGCACCACGCTGCACCGGTCGGCCGAGCTCAGCGCCGAAGAAGCCGCCTCCGGGGGCACCCCGCCCGACGCAATCGTCGAACCGTACGCGCGCGCGAACCCAGCCAGGTAACCGTGTGGCAATCGGCCGTGTTGCTACCGTCGTGACGCGAGCAGATCTTTTGTCCTCGACGGTGGAGGCCGTGTGAGTGTGTCCGGCCCGGATCCGCGTCCGTTCGGGCGTCGTGCGTTTCTGCTGTTGACCGCGGGCGGGTTGTCGTCGTTTGCGTGGGCTGGGTGGGCAAGCCGTGTCTTCTCCCCGGTGACGTCGCAGTTCTCGCAGTTGGTCGCGGATGTGCTGCCGGTGGGCGGCTGGCGGATCTACACGATCTCCGGCTCGATGCCGCTCTTCGACCCCAGCGCCTGGCGGCTTGAGATCGACGGGCTCGTCAAGCGACCGCGCAGCCTCAGCTACGACGAGCTGCTCTCGCTGCCGCGCGCCGAGCAGGTCTCGACGTTCCACTGCGTGACCGGCTGGACAGTGAACGGCGTGCATTGGGCAGGCGTGCGCTTTCGTGACTTGCTCGGACTCGTCGAACCGCTCCCGAGCGCGCACGCGATCCGCTTCGTCTCGCTCGAGCAGCCCTACACGGACTCGCTCACGCTCGACCAAGTGCAGCTACACGACGTGATGCTCGCCTACGAACTGGACGGGCAGCCGCTCTCGCGTCCGCACGGATCGCCGGCGCGAGTCGTGATTCCAGAGATGTACGGCTACAAGGGTGTGAAGTGGCTGACCCGGATGGAGCTCGTCGCGGCCCAACCGCAGGGCTACTGGGAAGGGCTCGGCTACGACCAAGACGCCTGGGTCGGGCGGTCGAATGGACGTACCTCCTAGCTCGCGGCGGCTTCACCGCTTCTCACGCACCGAGCGAAGCCTGCACTGGGTGCACGCGGCGGCGTTCGTCGTGCTGCTGGTGAGCGGACTCTGTCTGTATCTCCCGAGCCTCGCCGAGCTCGTCGGACGACGGCCGCTGCTGAAGACGATCCACGTCTACACCGCACTCGCCTGGATCGCCGCGCTACTGGTCGTTATCGCGTTCGGCGACCGGCGGAGCGTGCGCCAGACGATCCGCGAGATCGACGTCTGGGACCGTGACGACCGCGACTGGCTCAGGCGGCGTCGCACCCCGCAGGGCCGCCTCAACGCAGGCCAGAAGCTGAACGCGATCGTGACCGCCGCGTTCGCCGTCCTGTTCACGGTCACCGGGTTTCTCCTCTGGTACGGCGAGCGCAATACCCGCTTCCGGTTCGCCGACACGATCCTGATCCACGACTGGCTGATGTACGTCGCTTTCTTCCTCTTTCTCGGTCATCTCTACCTCACGCTCATCCACCCGACGACGCGGCACTCGCTTAACGGGATCACCCGCGGCTGGGTCGACGAGCAATGGGCGCTCGAGCACCACCGCAAGTGGGCCGAAGCGCTCGGCGCCACGATGAGCGCGCCGGCTCCAGCAGTTGCGCTCGCCGGTGCTGGCGCCGCTCCGCTTCGCGTTCGGGCGACTCATACGGTTTCGCGGTTGACCGCTCCGCGACGGATCCGCCTGCTCATCGGCGCGGTCGTCGCTCTCGTGATCGTTTTCGCGCTCGTGGCGCCGGTTATCCTCAGCGGTGAGACACCGACTTCGCAAGCCTGCATAAAGACTCTTCGGTATGCGAGTCGTGCCTACTCGCCACGGCCGATGCCGAAGCCTTCGCTCGTGGAATCGGTGGCGATCGGCGTCGGTGCGCTGACCGGGTGTGGCACGCCTGCTTCGACGATTGATCTCCGTTCTCTGGCCGGTGTCCGGCCGAGCATCGCCATAGCGATCTCGACTGATGCGAACTCGATCTACGTCCGTCACGGCGTCTGCGCAAACGTCGCCGGGCGCGCCCTGCGCGCATGTCTCCGCTCGAGTTGAACTCCCGGCCCAACTGGTTCGACTCCGGTGCGTTCACTGCGAGGCCGCTCAGGTACTCGCGGACGAACCGACAGACGCCGGCTCGACCTCGAGCGTCAATCCCTCGACGCTTCTGATCCGCACGGTGTCACCGACCTGCGCCCCTGCTTCGGCGTGCGCCCGCCAGATCTCGCCGTCGAGCGTGACCTGCCCGGTCGGGGCCAGAGTGGTGACGACCTCCGCCGACGCTCCGATCAGACTGTCCACGCCGACTGTACTTCGACGCCGCCGCGTATAGCGGATACCGAAGACCATGATCGCGATCTCGCACGAAGCGGCGACCGCGATCACCGCGAGGCTCCACGGCCAAGGCATGAAGACCAACGCGAGGACGAGGGCGAGAAGCAGGATCACGCGATGCGATTAGTCGTTGAGGCTGATCGTGGGAATCGGTTCGGGCAGCGTGCGGGCACCCACGCTCGGCACGATCGCCGTTCCGACGGCGAAGAATTCGATCACGTGCGAACCCCAGCCGTGCGAGCGTTCCTGCAACTGCACGCCGACGATGCCTTCGGCCTGAAGCTCCTCGCCCTCTTTCTGCATCCGTTCCATCGCAAGCTCCCGTGCGTCGTAGAGGGCCTGCGTGAAGTTCGGCATCTCGACGTTTTGGCCCGCTTGCTTCATCGTGGCGAGCATTCCTTGGTGCGCGACGTGGTAGACGCACGAGCCCATCACGAGCCCAACGGGCCGGTGCCCTGACGCGAGCAGTGTCCAGAAATCCTGGCCGGAGAGGTCGCTCGTGAAGGGCCGTCCATTCGGAGCGCGGTGCATTTCGCCGTCGTGGTGCTTCACGGCGGTACCGATCGCGATGAACTCGGCGAGGTGCTGCCCCCACTCGTAGCGGCCGATGTCGAGCCGCACGCCGACGATGCCGTCGGCGCCGAGTTGGTCAGCCTCCTCTTCCATCCGCGTCATCGCGAGCTCGCGAGCTTGGTACATCGCCTGGGAGAGCACCTCCATCTCCATCGACTGCTTCCAGCTCGATTGCTGGTAACCGATGTGGTAGATCGAGCTGCCGATCACGAGGCCAAGTGGGTCGAAGCCTGCTTGCTTAACGAGCAGGAACTCATTGACAGAGAGATCGGATGTGAAGAAGCCGGCCTTCATCTGTGCGAGGCGCTCGCGTCCGTGCTCGGGCACGCCTTCGGTCGAGGTCGGGTCGTAGCTCATCTGCTGCCTCCTAAGACGTGCGGGGAGAGTGAGTTCTTGCGTAGCTCGATTCGCGGCGACACGTCGAGGTCGCGCCCCTCGGCGCCTCGCTCGCCGATTGCCGTGCCAAGTACGTGAAATGTGACGACGAGATCGCGTCGGCGCGATCCGCCCGCGCCCGACTCTCGCTCCTCAGCGCTGTGCTCGACCGAAACGCCAACGACGCCGGCGGCGCCGATCTTGCGCGCCTCCGCGGTCATGCGGCCGAGCGCCGTCTCTCGGGCGTCGTAGACGCCGCGGGTGAAGTCGCGAAGTTCCTGGTTTGCCCAGCTCGACCAGTAGCCGGATGCCTGCTGCGTCGACCAACCGGGAACGATGTAGTGCACAGTCGACGCGCCGACAACCCCGAGCGGGCGGTAACCGGCCTGCCAGAGCTTCCAGGTGTCCTGTCCGGAGAGATCGCTGAGCGCCGGGCTCTCCATGGGCTCGGCGCCGTCGGCGCGTACCGCCGTACCAACGGCCACGTACTCGATCGCACCCGCCGCCCAGTCGTGCTCCCCTCTCGTCACGTGCACGCCAACGACCGCGGTCGCGCCGACGAGTTTCGCCTCTTGCTCGAGCCGTGCGAAGGCGCGCAGGCGTGCGGTGTTCCACGCGTCGGAGACGACGGTCAGCTCTTGCGAGACCCCGCCCGGCTGCCAACCGCCGTAGAAGCCGGGCTGCTGCTGCCAGCCGACGTGGTAGATCGAACTGCCCATGACCTGCGAGATCGGCCGCAGCCCGAGCGCGTGCACGAGCGCGAACTCGTCGACCGAGAGGTCGGAGGTGAAGAAGCCCGACGCCGCTTTGCCGATCTCCCCGAGTCGCTGCTGTGCGCGCAGCGGCAGCGCGCCGTGCGCGAGCGCGTCGAGCGACGCGGCCTGTTCGGTCTGCGCACGGGATTGCGCTTCGCGGTCGTCGTCGCTGCCGTGACGGAATAGAGGCATCGCTTGCTAGCCCTCGACGAGCTGCTCGAGAGCGAGCCTTGCCTGCTCGCTCGTCTGGGCTTCGTTCGCGAGCTCGCGCAGGAGCGCATCGATCCAGGCGTCGAGCGAGACGATTGCGCTCTTCAGCACGATCCCGCGCACTGCGGTCGCACACCGCGTTTCAACCGCGCCGTCGCGCGCCGCCAGCAGGTAGCGCGTCTCGCCAAGGTCGAGCTCGATCGCCGTGACCTGCTTCTGTTTCGACAGCAGCCGCGCCGCGCGACGCTGGATCTTCACGCGGCCGGGAAGGGCCCGGTCGAGCTTGTCCGCAAGCACGTCGACGAACGTCCGCAGGTCGCCGCTCGAGGCGCGCAGCGAGGCTGCCGAGAGGTCGAAGTCGCGCTCCTCGCCAGGCAACTCGAGGCCGCTTCCATTCGGATCGGGCACGTCGCAAGAGTACTTCCGAGACGGCCGAGCGGGCCGCGGGGACGACTCGGACGCTTGCCGCGCTAGCTTGGAGTCAGCTCGATGTCGTCTTTTGCCCGCGTCTCGACGATCGCCGTCCTCGCCGTGGCCGCCGTTGTTCTTACGGGCTGCAGCGGAGCGAAGAGCAAACCGGCCGCGACCTCGTCGCCGAGCGCGACCGCTGCGAGCAATCCCCGCGACCGGTGGGGGACAGTCTGGCTCTGCCGCCCTGGGCTTGCGGATGACCCTTGCACTTCGGCCCTCACGACTACCGTCGTACCGCGCCGCGGCGCGACCCACCTCGAGCGGGCCTTCCCCGCGAGCAAGCCGGCTATCGATTGCTTCTACGTCTATCCGACAATCAGCGGGCAGCCGACCATCAACGCAAATCGCGCGATCGAGTTCCGGGAGCGTGTGATCGCGCTCGCACAGGCCTCTCGGTTCTCGCAGGTCTGCCGCGTCTTCGCTCCGGTCTACCGGCAGATCACCCTGAGCGCGCTCGAGCATCCAGCCCGGATCAGCCTTGCTGACGCACTCATCGCGTACGACAGCGTGCTCTCCGCTTTCCGCGATTACCTGGCTCACTACAACCATGGTCGCGGGATCGTGTTCATTGGGCACTCGCAGGGCGCGGCAATCCTGATCAAGCTGCTCAAGCAGGAGGTTGACGGGACCCCGCCGGTCCGCCGCCGGCTCGTCTCCGCACTCCTGATGGGTGGCAACGTCACCGTGCGCAAGGGCAGGAGTGTCGGGGGCGACTTCCTGCACATTCCCGCCTGCAGCTCGAGCCGCCAGACCGGGTGCGTCGTTGCGTACTCGAGCTTTACAGCGAAGCCTCCCGAGAACAGCCAGTTCGGCCGGACGACCTCCGATGCGGGCGTGCGCCTGCTCGCCCCACACAACCTGTCGCCCAACATCAGGATCATGTGCGTCAACCCGGCCTCTCTTGCCGGAGGGACGGCCGTCCTCGATCCGTACATCCCATCGCTCGTCCTCGCGTTCCTCCCAACCCGCAGCGCACCGACGGTGCGGACGCCGTGGATCTCGTTCCCCGGCGAATACAGCGCCCGCTGCGAGTCGTCCGGGAACGCGACGTGGCTCCAGGTCACGCACATCGGCGGCGCGACCGGCCGCCAGCCGCCCCTGGCGCACCTGCAGGACCCGGCTCTTGGCCTGCACGTTCTCGACGTGAACATCGCACTCGGCAACCTCGTCCAACTCGTCCGGGACGAGGCCGCGGCCTACGGGCACTCCTAGTGGTCAGCTGCCGCACTGTTGCGCCTGATCGCGGCGAAGGTTCGTTCGAGCGCCGCCGTCGGCGTGAACTCGAGCGCCTCGCTGTCTTCCAGGAACTCGATCGCATGGCCCGGCGGGATGTAGTACGCCTGACCGCCTTCGATCGTCTCCGTGCGGTCGTCGAAGTGCACGACGATCTTCCCGGAGAAGAGGAAGCCCCAGTGCGGCGCCTGGCAGCGGTCGCCGGGGAGGCCCTTGACCATTGCCGAGGCATCCTGGCCGGCGTGCGCCTTCTCGAAGGCGACGGTGATTCCGCCCCAGTCGGTGAAGCGGCTCGAGTAGCCCGGAGCGATCTCTCGCGGCTCGATTTGGTCGTGTGACGCGCTCGGCATGGAATTCTCCTCGTGTTGTCGGTGGTCAGATGACCTGAGCTTCCGCTTCCGGCGGCCGCAGGCCGAAGCGATCCGCCCGCAGCGCCTTGTGCCATTCGGGAAGCGGCGAGTTCGCGATTCCGTCGGCGACAAGCTTGCCCGTGCTCGGCGCGACCATGAAGCCGTGGCCGCTGAAGCCGGCCGCGACCCAGAGTCCCTCCGCGAGCGCATCGACGATCGGCTGGCCGTCGGGCGTCATGTCGTAGGAGCCCGTGGCGACGATCGGGAACGCTACGAATTGCAGCACCGGCAGTAGCTGATCGAGTTGCTCATGGATTCGGCGACGCCACCGGTCCTGCTCGGTCGCAGGATCGCCTTCGCCGCGCAGATCGCTGGCGAGAACGCGCCCGTCCGCGAGCTGCTTCGCCGCGATCCCGCGATCGATCGCAATCACGAGCGGCTCGAGCAGGCGCTCCCGGATCGGCTCGCTGAGGAAGAGCGTGCGCGGTTCTTCGACGATCGGCAGGTCGAAGCCGAGCGGGGCAACGAGCGCCCGCGACTCCGCGCCGGCTGCGACGACAACAACATCGGTCGAGACACTGAGGCCTGACGACAGATCGAGCAGCCAGCCGCCGCCGTCGCGCGCAATGCGAAGCACACCCGTGAGCTCGATTCGCCCGCCGCGCGCGCCGACCTTCTCCGCGAACCCTTCGACGATCGCCTGCGGCCGAGCGAAGTACCCGTCCTCGGCGCACCAGGCCGCCCCGAGCGCACCAGCCGGCTCGAGACCGGGCACCACGTCCGCCGCCTCGGCCGGCGTGAGGAGCCGCGACGGAATGTCGAGCTCGTGCTGAACCGCGAGTCCCGCCTCGAGCCGCGCAAGCGTCTCCTCCTCGTCGGCAAGGAACAGGTAGCCGCACGGGTCGAACCGCTCACCGAATGCGCGGTAGTACGCGTACGACTCCTTCGCCATCAGACAGTTGGCACGCGTGCCCCACTGCTGCCGCACGCCGCCCGGCTGGATCCCCGACGCACCGGCGCCGATTGCCGTTCGCTCGTACAACGTCACAGGGCCTAGGTCGCGCTCGAGCAGGTGGAACGCAATGGAGAGGCCGCTGATCCCGGCTCCGACGACGCAGACCGACATCGCGTCACCACCCTATTCGGAACGGCCCAGCGGTACGGTTCGCACATGGCCGAGGCCCACCGCATCCTCGTGCTCGGCGGCGGATTGCCTGCGTACTTCGAGGCGTCCGAGGAAGAGAAGCGCGACGTCTTCCTGCCACGCTTCCGCGCGCTCCTCGCCGAATGGGAGGAGCTCGGCGCCCGCGTCATCGCGTCGTTCTGCGACGACGTGCTCCAGGTCGGGCCGGTGACGGCGACCTCCTGGGCGTGGTATCTCATCTTCGAGGTCGGCGAGCTCGAGACCGCCGCGAAGATGATCGAGCGCGTCCGCACCGAGGTCGACGGCGTGCGGCTCGACCGCTACGTCCGCTTCGAGGCGCGCGTCGGCAGGCCGTTCTGGGCGCGCGAGGAATGACGACCGCGGCCGTCGTCGTGCGCCGGAGGCTGCTTCCGTCCGGCGGCTTCGCCCGTTTCGTACTGCGTCGGCTCGTGGCGCTCGTCTTCCTGTCGCTCGGGATCACGTTCGTCGCGTTCGTGCTCACCGAGCTCGTGCCATCGAACGCCGTCGCGACGAACCTCGGCGAGCAGGCGGCGGGCGATCCTGCCGCCGTCGCCGCGTTCAAACACCACTACGGCCTCGACAAGCCGTTCCCCGTCCGGTACGCGATCTATCTCGACCATCTCGTGCACGGCGACCTCGGCCAGTCGACGCTGACGCACGGGCCGGTCACGCATGACCTCGCCCAGTTCATCCCGGCGACGGGGGAGCTGGCGCTCTACTCGATCCTCTTTGCGTCGATCGTCGGCATCGGGTTCGGTGTGATCGCGGCGCTGCGCCGGAATCGGCCCACCGACCACGTGCTCCGAGTGGCGTCGCTCGCCGGCATCTCGATGCCGACGTTCTGGATCGCGCTCGTCGCGCTCTACGTCGGCTTCTTCCGGCTCGGCTGGTTCCCCGGTGCCGAGCGGCTCGACCCTGGCACGAACCCACCGCCGAGCATCACGGGGATGTACACGATCGACGCGCTCCTCGCCGGAAACTGGGGGTTGTTCGTCCAGGCTCTCCATCATCTGATACTGCCGGCGCTCGTTCTCGCCGCGTTCAACGTCAGCCTGCTGACGCGGTTCACCCGCTCGGCCGTGCTCGAGGTGATAGGCAACGACTACGTTCGCGCGGCCCGGGCCAAGGGGTTGCCAGAGCGGACGGTGGTGCTCCGGTACATCGTCCGCGGAGCGCTGCCGTCCGTGGTGACCGTTCTCGGCCTGGTCTTCGCGAACGTGCTCACGGGCGCCGTGCTCGTCGAAAAGATCTTCTCCTGGCCGGGGATCGGCCAGTACGCGTTCCAGGCGGCCGTCAACGTCGATGTCCCGGCGATTGCGGGCGTCAGCCTGTTCGTCGCGGTGGTCTACATCACCGTCAACTTCGTCGTCGACATCCTCTACGGGCTGATCGACCCAAGGATCCGGATCACGTGAGCGAGCTCGCATTGCCCCGGCGCGCTCCTCGCTTCCACTGGCTCAAGGCGAGCCGGCGGCAGCCGCTCGCCGTCATCGGCGCAACGATCGCACTCACGTGGATCGTGATCGCCGTCTTCGCGCCGCTGATCGCGCCGTACGGCTCGCTCGCGCAAACGTTTACGCCCGCGCAGTCGCCGTCTCTCCATCATCTCTTCGGCACCGATGAGCTCGGGCGCGACGTTTTGAGCCGCGTCATCTACGGCTCGCGCGTCTCGATCCCGATCGCGCTGCTGCTCGTCGCGCTCGCGTCCTCGATCGGCTGCGTCGTCGGTGCGATCGCCGGCTACTTCCGCGGGCTCGTCGACGGCGCGCTCATGCGAGCCGTCGATCTCTTCTTCGCCTTCCCGCCGATCATTCTTGCCATGGTCGTCGCCGCTGTGCTCGGGCGCGGGCTCCAGAACGCGGCGCTTGCGATCGTCGTCGTCGCGTGGCCCTCATACGCGCGCGTTGTCCGGGGCCTCGTGCTCTCCGTCGGCGACTCGGAGTTTGTGCAGTCCGCGCGGCTCATGGGCACCCCGGCACGGCGGGCGTTGTTCCGCGACGTGCTCCCGAACGTCGCCGGCCCGGTGATCGTGCTCGCAACCCTCGACCTCGCAAACGCGATCCTACTCCTTTCAGGCCTCTCGTTTCTCGGGCTCGGAGCGCAGCCGCCGCAAGCGGAATGGGGATCGATGGTCGCCGACGGCACCCAGTACTTCCAATGGTGGTGGATGGGAACATTCCCCGGGCTCGCGATCTTCACCGTTGTGCTCGCGTTCAACTTCCTCGGTGACAGCCTGCGCGATGTGCTCGATCCGCGCACGGCGTGGCGCTCGAGCGAGGAGCAAGCATGAGCTTGTTGGAAGTCGAAGGGCTGCGCGTGCGGCTGCCGACGACGCGGGGCCTCGTGACGGTCGTCGACGGTGTCGACTATGCCGTCGAGCACGGCGAGGTATTCGGCGTGGCGGGCGAGAGCGGCAGCGGCAAGACGATGTCGATGTTGTCCTTGCTCGGGCTTCTGCCTGACGGCGCCGTCGTGGAGGGAAGCGTTCGCTTCGGAGAGCACGACCTGTTGCGCATGCCGCGAAGGCGCCTGCGCGAAGTGGCCGGCCGCGAGCTCGCGATGGTCTTCCAGGATCCGCTTACGTCGCTCCATCCCATGCTCTCGATCGGCCGCCAGCTCACCGAGCACGTGCGGCTCCACCTCGGACTTGGGCGGCGCGACGCGGAACGGCACGCGCTTGCGTCGCTCACAGACGTCCGCATCCCAGATCCCGCCTCCGCTCTGCGCGCCTTCCCGCACCAGTTCTCGGGCGGCATGCGACAGCGGATCGCGATTGCGATCGCGCTCGCCTGCCGGCCCAAGCTGCTGATCGCCGACGAGCCGACGACGGCGCTTGACGTGACGGTGCAGGCAGGCATCCTGCGGCTGCTCGACCGCCTGCGCCGCGAGAACGATCTATCGGTCGTCCTCATCACGCACGACCTCGGCGTCATGTCGGCGATCGCCGACCGCGTTTCGATCTTCTACGCGGGGAAGGTGGTCGAGGCCGGCTCCTGCGAGGCGGTGCTGAGCACGCCGCGTCATCCGTACACCCGCGCGCTGCTCGACGCGCTGCCGCACCCGGAAGGACTCCAGGACAAGCCGCTCGTCGCGATCGCTGGTGCTCCGCCGAGCCCGGGCGCAATCCCGTCCGGCTGCTCCTTCCATCCCCGCTGCGCGTACGCGCAGGAAAGCTGCTTGCACCATGTGCCGCCGCTCGTCGCGATGGGCGACCGGCTGCTCGCCTGTCCGATCGACCCGTTGGTCGAACGATGAGCGCGCTCGAAGTTCGCGACGTCGTCGTCGACTACGAGGCGCGTGGTGGCGGCCGCGTGCGCGCGGTCGCGGGCGCGTGCCTAACGGTCGAGCCGGGTCAGATCGTCGGCCTCGTCGGCGAATCCGGCTGCGGCAAGTCGAGCCTCGCGCGCGCGGCGGTCGGGCTCGTGGCCCCGACTGCCGGCTCCGTGTTCTTCGAAGGTGCGCCCGTGAGTCCGCTGACCCGGCGAGCGAGGCCGCGCGAGCTCATCCGGCTACAGCTCGTCTTCCAGAACCCGTATTCGTCGCTCAACCCGAGGCGGAAGGTCGGCTCACAGCTTGGGGACGCCCTCGATGCGCTCGACCTCGTGCCGCGGCGCGGACGCTCGGCGCGTGTCCGCGAGCTGATCGAGCTGGTCGGGCTCCCGGCGACCGCTGCCGACGGCTATCCGCACGAGTTCTCCGGTGGCCAGCGCCAGCGGATCGCGATCGCGCGCTCGCTCGCCGCGAATCCGTCGGTGATCGTGCTCGACGAGCCGCTCGCCTCGCTCGACGCGTCGGCTCAGGCGCAGCTCGCCAACCTCCTCGTCGATCTCTCGCGCGACCTCGACCTGGGGCTGCTCCTGATCTCGCACGACCTCGCGATCGTCCGCCACATCGCCGACGCCGTCTCGGTGATGTATCTCGGGCTGATGGTCGAGACCGGTCCGACGCTGCCGCTGTGGCAGGTGCCGCTGCACCCGTACAGCGAGGCGCTGATCGGCTCCGTGCCGCATCCGGACGGAACCGGCTTCCTGCCCGAGGCGCTACCCGGCGAGGTCCCGGATCCGGCGAATCCGCCCAGCGGCTGCCGCTTCCACCCGCGCTGTCCGTATGTCTTCGACCGCTGCCGCACCGACGACCCCCCACTCGTGCCGCTGCAGGACGGTCGCACCGCTGCCTGCTGGCTACAACCGCAGGGCGCACCAGTAGCTCTCCCCGGCGATAGGGTCAAAGGCGTAAATCTTCCCCGCTGAATAGGAGGCCCACGGTGAGACAATCTCCAGTGCGGCGTGCAGCCTGGCTGCTACCGCTCTCCGCAACACTCGCACTGGTGTGCGCGCTCGCCGCATTCGGCGCGACGACGCGCTCGTCGGCTGCGCCGACGCTTGTGGTCGACAACTCGTTCACCATCAAGACGTCGGACCCGCAACGCGCATTCGACCCGTCCGCGTCGATCATCGATCGCGCTATCTACGACACGCTCTTCACCTACAACAAGGACGACCTCGCCAATCCGGTCCCGCTGCTCGTGCAGTCGTGGAAGGCAACGAACGGGGCGAAGAGGTTCACGTTCCAGCTCAAGACGAACGTCCACTTCGCGAACGGAGCGCCGCTCACCTCGGCTGACGTTGTCTTCTCGCTGAATCGACTCATCAACATCAAGGGAAATCCGGCCTTCCTGCTCGCCGGCATCAAGGTGTCGGCGCACGGGAAGTACACCGTGGTGATGACGTCGAAGACGCCGGCCACCCAGCTGACGGCGATCCTGGCCAACCCGTCGACGGGCATCGTCAACTCGAAGCTCGTGAAGGCGCACGGTGGCACCGCCGCGGCGAATGCATCCACAGCCGACACGGCGGAGCAGTTCCTCAATACACCCGCCTCGATCGGCGCCGGCAGCGGGCCGTACACCTTGAAGGCGTACAGCACGACGTCGCAGATCTCGCTTGCCCCGAACGCAAAGTACTGGGGCACGAAGAAGCCTGGATTCGGCACCGTCGTCGTCCGCAACATGATCGCGCCGACGCAACTGATCAACGTCCAGCGAGGCTCGCACGAGATCGCGATCGACCTCTCGGCCGACCAGGCGCAGACGCTCAACGGGAATGCCAAGGTTCACGTCTCGTTGCAGCCGTCGACGTGGGTCTTCTGGCTGTTCACGAACAACGACCCCACGGTCTCGGCGATCACGTCGAATAAGCAGTTCCAGACGGCGGTTCGCTACGCCCTCGACTACAAGTCGATCCTGTCGGTTGCAGGTCCCGGTGCGATCCAGGCGCCGGGAATGATCCCGTCGATGTTCCTCGGCTCGCTGCCGCAGAAGGACGCGATCAAGCAGAACGTCACCAAGGCAAAGGCGGCCCTCGCGGCCTCCGGCGTGGCGAGCCAGCCGGTGACCCTCGAGTATCCGAGCGACCTGACGATCAATGGCGTTCCGTTCACGACGATGGCGCAGAAGGTGCAGGCGAACCTCCAGTCGGTCGGCTTCAACGTCCAGCTGTCGGGATCGCCGACATCGAACTGGCTGACGAAGTACCGCAACGGCCAGATGGCGTTCGGCCTCTCGTTGTGGGGGCCGGACTACCCGGATCCCGCCGACTATCTGGCCTTCACACCGGGCCAGCTCGTGGGGCTCCGCGCCGGCTGGCCGAAGGGCAGCGACGCCGCCATCGAGAAGCTCGCCGCGAAGGCGCTCGTCACCACCGCGCCCGCGGCACGCAAGTCGATCTACCAGCAGATCCAGCTCCAGCTGAACGAGCGCGGCCCGTTCTTCCCGCTGATGCAGCCGACGCAGGTGTTCGTCGCCACGTCGGACCTGAAGAACGCGGTGTACAACGCCGAGTACGACGTCGACGTCACGCAGGTGTCGCCCAAGTAGTGCTCTAGCTACGTGTTCGCGACAAGGGCGGCGGAATAGGTGTTGAGCCTGCGCCCGCCGCCCTCGTCGCACACCACGATGTCCTCGATCCGCACGCTGAAGCGGCCCGGGATGATGATCGACGGCTCGTCGGTGAAAGTCATGCCCGGCTGAAGGGGCGTTTCGTCCTCGGGCGAGATGAACGGCCGCTCGTGGACGTCCATGCCGATGCCGTGGCCCATCCTGTGCCGGAAGTGCTCGCCGAGCCCCGCGTCCTCGATCGGCTTGCGGCACGCGGCATTGACCTCCCGCGCAGGCGTCCCGGCTGATGCGGCGGCGCGCCCAGCCTCCTGTGCCGCGAGCATGACCTCGTAGATCTCGATGTAGTCGGCGGGCGGCTCGCCGCAGTAGATCGTCCGGCCGAAGTCGGAGCAGTAGCCGTCGACAACGCCGCCGAAGTCGAACATCACCGAGGTTCCCTCCGTCACAACCCGGCGGGCCGTGGCGGTGCCGGAGTCGAGGTCGGCCTCGCCCATTCCGGTGAAGATGTGGGTCGTGAAAGACGGGCAGCGCGAGCCCGCCGCCTTCAACTCGTGCTCGACCGCCTCGGCGAGGCCCGCCATCGTGACCCCGGGTACGACGAGCGGCGCGACGGCCGCCATCGTGTGCTCGACGGTTGCGATCGCACGCTGCATCGCGTCGAGCTCCTCGGTCGTCTTGACCCGCCGTAGCTCGTTGACGAGGGACGATCCAGGACGAAGGCGATCCTGCCCGACGATCCGCCCGAGGTTGATCACCGTTTCGGCCCAGACCCGGTCGCCGACCCCGACGCTCGTCGCCGGCCCCAGCCCTCGCGCGACCCGCTCGAACACGGCCGGCCCGTCGTCTGTCTCGCTGACGACGACGACCTCGCCATCCGGGTTCTCTCGGAGATCGAACGCGGCGAACATGCGCGGCAGGACGAAGACCGGATCCGCTCCGGGACGGAAGAACGCCCCCGTCGCCCAGCCGTGCGCGTACGAGACCTCGCCGAAGTTCGGGATCTGCCGCTCGACGCCGGTGAGGTACTCGAGATCGGCCGACGGCGCGAGGAACAGAACGTCGACACCCTCGGCCTGCATGCGATCGCCAAGCCGCTCGCGTCGCTCCCGGTAGTCGAACATCACGAGACTCTAAGCCGGGGCAGGACCTCACGGCAAAGGAGCTCGACGCCCTGCCGCTCATCGATCCCGTGCGGCGTCCCGAAGTCGACGCGCAGCGCACCCGCGTCGAGGACGGCCTCCGCCTGAGCGGCAACGTCGGCCGGCGTTCCGGCAAACGCGAAGCGCGAGAGCACGTCGTCAGGAATGAGGGCGCCGGCGGCAGCATGGTCGCCGGCCGCGACGAGAGGCCCGATCCGACGCAGCAGCTCCGGCTCGAGAGGTGTCGTCGGATCACGTGCGCCGACGACGTCGACATACATCGCGACCTCCTCTCGCGCGGCGGCGCGGGCGCGGGATCGGTCCTCGTCGACCACGGTCACGGCGCCAAGAACGATGCCGACGCGGTCGCTGCCGATCCACTCGCGCAACAGCGGGACAAGCGCGGGGTTCGCGCTGCCCCCGACCTTGAGCTCATCCGCGGTCTCGCCGGCGAAGGCCGCGAGGCGTGGGGCCCAGGTGCCGACGAGCAGCGGTACCTCGCGGCGGACGACGGGATACCGGAGCCGCTCGCCCGGTGCGAGCGAGAAGCGCTTCCCGGCGAAGCCCTCGTCGTCGCCTGCGAGGAGCCTCCGCACGACCTCCCAGGCCTCGCGCACCGAGGTCAGCGGGAGCGAAACGTCGACGCCGAGCGTCTCCAGCCAGGCACCGGCGGCGAGGCCGAGGAACGCGCGGCCACGTGAAGCCCGGTCGATTGCGGCGACCTGCCCGGCGAGCTCGATCGGATGCAAGGTGAACGGGTTCAGGCACGAGGGGCCGACGCGAACCCGCTCCGTGGCGGCCGCGATCTCGAGCAAGGCCGGCAGCGCCGGCTGGAACCACAGGTCGTTGAACGTCGTGACGACGTCGAAGCCGGCGTCCTCTGCGCGGCGGGCGAACGCGGCGTACTCGCCGAGGGGCTTGTCGGTCTGGAGCGCGAGGCCGAGCTCGCGCCTCTGTCGACTCACGTGAGGTCGTGGGTCCGAAGCGTCCGGCTCCCGATCCGCTCGATTCGCATGATCACGCGCTCGTCAGGGTCGGGACAGGCGACGTGCGAGTCCTGCTCGAGCCAGTCGGATTCCGGCAGGAGGCGTTGCTTCGCGGCCAGGAACGGCAGAACCGACTGCATCGCATAGAGGCAGAAGTGCTTTCCCTCCGGGATCCGTACCCGGCTCGACTCGGTGACCTCGAAATAGTCGCCGACGGCGAGGCCGCAGACGGACCGTCCTTCAATCCGCTCGACCGTGACGCGGAGGTCGTAGAGCGACATCGTCTCGTCCGTCACGGCGGGAGCGTACCCCGGCGCGACGAGCAGCTGCCAAGAGCGCTACATTCCCCCCGGGAAATCGATAACACGCTCGGCAGACACGCCGGGCGCCACCGGCAAACGCGCTCTTCGTTAGGCGGGCGAGGCGCACAGTCAGGAGGGACGGAATGGCATCGGTCCGAACTCACCCGCGCAGCCCGTTGAGTCTCAGTGCCGCAGTCGCGGCAATCGCTGCGATCGTGTTGTGTCTTTCCGCGACAGGCACGGGCTCGGCAGCCCGGAACGCCGCTGCGTCCCCCTCGAGCGCCCAAGCCGGTGGAACGGCCTACTTCGCCGAAGGCGCGCAGGCGGCTCCGAACTACATATTCCCGTTCATGAGCCTCTCGTTCTTCAGTGTCACGAACATCTCCGATTTCCAGCAGCTCATGTACAGGCCCCTCTACTGGTTCGGCCAGGGAAGCCAGCCGACGCTCAACCCGTCGATCTCGCTGGCGTCTACGCCGAAGTATTCGAAGGGCAACACGGTCACGACCTTCACGCTGAAGCCGTACAAGTGGTCGAACGGCGAGACGGTCACGGCGCAGGACGTCGTGTTCTGGATGAACATGCTGAAGGTGGAGAAGCTCGGCTGGGCCGCGTATGCCGCCGGAGGAATGCCGGACGACGTCAAGTCAGTCACGACGTCGGGCTCGAAGGTGACGATCACGCTGAGCGGTGCCGCGAACCCGTTGTGGTTCACGTACAACGAGCTCTCGCAGATCACGCCGTTCCCGATGGCGTGGGACGTCACGGCGAGCGGCCAGAAGGCCGGCAGCCAGGCTTGCGGGACGGCGTCCTACCAGGCCGTGACCGTCAAGACGACGAAGACGGCCGTCAAGCCCGTCTCTGCTGCGGCGAAGTCGTGTGCTGCGGTGTACACGTACCTCTCGAAGTCGTCCGGCTTCGACCCCGCGAACCCCAAGGCGCCGAACAACTCGCTGAAGACGTACGCGACGAATCCGCTTTGGCAGGTCGTTGACGGCCCGTTCCACCTCACCTCGTTCAACTCGACCGGTTACGCCGCCTATAAGCCGAACGCGCACTACTCCGGCCCGGTGAAGGCCAAGCTCGCGCAATTCGTCCTGCTGCCGTACACGTCGACAGGCGCCGAGTTCAACGCTCTTGTCGGCGGCAAGATCACCGTCGGCTACGTCCCCCCGGAGGACATCACCTCTCCGGCGGTGAGCCCGCTCGTTCCGGGCAAGAACAATCCGCGCCTCACGAACTTCAACCTCGCGGCGTGGTACCCGTGGGGGATCAACTACTTCCCCTACAACTTCAACTCGACCGGTGACGGCGGCCAGGCCGGAAAGATCTTCAAACAGCTCTACTTCCGGCAGGCGATGCAGCTGCTCGTCGACCAGCCCCTCTACCTCAAGAAGCTCGACAAGAACTACGGCGTGCCGAGCTACGGGCCGGTTCCGGTGCTGCCCAAGAACTCCTTCGCGACGGAGTTCGAGACCACCAACCCCTATGCGTACAACCCGACGAAGGCAGCCGCCCTCCTGAAGTCGCACGGGTGGACCGTCGACCCGAAGGGCGTCACGAGCTGCGCGACCGCGACGAAGTGCGGCGTGCCCGCCGGCACGAAGCTCAGCTTCACGATTCAGTACGTCAACAACGGCCCGACGGAGCAACAGCTCATGGAGGCGCAACAAGCCGCCTGGCAGCAGGCCGGAATCAAGATCACGCTCACCACGGCGAGCTTCGACACGGTGATCGGGAACGCGGTGTCGTGCAAGGGCAAGGGATGCACGTGGGAGATGGAGAACTGGGGCGGTGGCTGGGTGTACGCGCCGGACTACTACCCGAGCGGTGAGGAGATCTTCCAAAGCGGCGCCGGCTCGAACGGCGGCAACTACTCCGATCCCACGAACGACAAGCTGATCCATCAGACAGCGTTCGGGACCGCGACGCTCGCGAAGTACGAGAACTACCTTGCGGCACAGCTGCCGGTCGTGTGGCAGCCAAACGCCGCTTTCCAAGTCACCGAGATCCAGAAGAACCTGCACGGCGTCACCCCGCAGAACCCGCTGCTCTCGATCAACCCGGAGAACTGGTTCTTCACGAAGTAACCGGCATCGACAGCCCCGTGCCGTGATCGGCTATCTGATCCGCCGAATCATCCAGGCGATCGTCGTCGTCTTCGGCGTGACCCTGCTTGTGTTCCTGCTCGCACACATCATCCCGGGCGGCGCGGCCCGCGCCGCCCTCGGGCAGCGGGCAACGGAGGTGCAGATCCGCGACTTCAACCGGGTCAACGGCTACGACCTGCCGATCTGGCACCAGTTCTGGGACTACTGCCGCGGGTTGATCCTGCACTTCAACCTCGGCTACTCGTACAAACGGAACCAAGGCGTCTCGTCGCTGATCCAGGAGAACCTGCCGAAGACACTCGTTCTGGTCGGGATTTCGACGCTCTTCGCGGTGCTCGTCGCGGTCCCGCTCGGCGTGCTTCAGGTCGTGCGGCGGAACAAGCCCATCGACTATGTCCTCACAGGCGCATCGTTCGTCGGCTACTCGATGCCCGCGTTCCTTCTCGGCGAGCTGCTGATCCTCTACTTCGCAGTCGACCTCGGCTGGTTCTCGGTGGATGCACCGCAAGCGAACTCCGTCTGGGGAATCGTTTCGGATCCACGAGGGCTCGTTCTGCCCGTCTTCAGCCTCGCAGCGATCACGATCGCGTCTTTCAGCCGCTACATGCGGTCATCGATGATGGAGGCCATGACGCAGGACTACGTTCGCACCGCAAGAGCGAAGGGGGCGAGCTCGCGGCGGGTGCTGTTCCGGCACGCGCTCCGCAACGCGTTGATCCCGATCATCACGCTACTCGGCCTGTCGATTCCCGGGATCGTCGGCGGCGCGCTGATCACGGAGACGGTCTTCAACTTCCCCGGCATGGGCCTCCTCACCTACCGCGCCGCGATCGACAACGACGTGCCGCTCCTGCTCGGGACGACGTTCGTTGCAGCGCTCGCCACCGTCGCAGGCTCGCTGCTCGCCGACATCTTCTACGCGATCGTCGACCCGAGAGTCCGCTATGCATGAGGCGACGGTCGACCTGCTTGCGCCCGATCCGCCCGCGCCGGCTGGGGGCGAGGGGACCTCGACCGGCGGGCTCGGCGCGCAGGTGCTCCACGTCTTCATCGAGAACCGGCTCGCCGTCGTGGGAGCCGCGGTGATCGTGCTCATGCTGCTCTTCTGCTTCCTCGGGCCGGTCTTCTACCACACGAACCAGACCAGCACGCAGAACGCGCTCCTGAACTCGACGCAGAACTCGCCGCCGAGCTCGACCAACCCGCTCGGCACGGACCAGAGCGGCTTCGACATCCTCGGACGGATCATGTACGGCGGCCAGATCTCACTCGAGGTGGGCTTCGCAGCCGCGGGAATCGCAACCGTCGTCGGCGTCCTGTTCGGTGCCATTTCAGGCTTCTTCGGTGGCTGGGTGGACGCGCTGATGATGCGCATCGTTGACGTGCTGCTCTCGGTGCCGCTTCTCTTCCTCGTGATCGTGCTCGCCGTGATCTACCACCCGTCGCTCAAGATCCTCATCCTCGTGATCGGGTTCACTGCGTGGCTCGTACCCGCCCGTCTCGTCCGAGGCGAGACGCTGTCGCTGCGCGTGCGCGAGTTCGTGCAGGCGGTGCGCGTCATGGGAGGCCGCGGCCCGAGGATCGTCCTGCGACACATCATTCCGAACACGATCGGCACGATCATCGTCAACGCGACGTTCCAGGTCGCCGACGCGATCCTGCTGCTCGCGGCGCTCGGATTCGTCGGCCTCGGCGTGCCGGCGCCGAAGACGGACTGGGGCTCGATGCTCTCGAACGGCGTGAACTATGCGCTCGACGGCTACTGGTGGCAGATCTACCCGGCCGGAGTCGCGATCGTGCTCGTCGTCGTCGCATTCAACTTCGTAGGGGACGCGCTGCGCGACTCGTTTGAAGTGCGGCTGCAGCGGCGCTAGCCTGCGGACGCGACCGGCGTCTGCAACGGGAAGTGGCAGGCGGCGAGATGATCGCGGCCGAAGGGCCGGAGCGGCGGCGGCTCCTCCGCGCAGATGTCTTGAGCGAGCGGGCAACGAGTGCGGAAGCGACAGCCGGATGGGGGAGTGATCGCCGACGGAAGCTCACCACGCACCGGAACGGATTTCCGTTGCCGTGCGAGGACCGGATCGGGAATGGCGATCGCGTCGATGAGCCCTTGCGTGTACGGGTGCGCCGCGCGTGCGTAGATCTCTTCCGCCGGGCCGATCTCGACGAGCTTGCCGAGATACATCACGCCGATCGTGTCGGCCAGGTACTTCACGACGGCGAGGTCGTGGGAGATGACGATGTAGGTGAGCTGGTGCGTTCGCTGCAGCGCGCGCATCAGATTGAGGATCTGCGCTTGAATCGAGACGTCGAGCGCAGAGACGGGCTCGTCCGCGACGATCAGCTTCGGGCTCAATGCGAGCGCCCGCGCGAGGCCGATTCGCTGTCGCTGTCCACCCGAGAATTCGTGCGGGTAGAGCTCAGCGGCGCGCGGCGAGAGACCGACCTCTGCGAGCAGCTCGCCGACCTGCGTGCGCTGCTCGGCGCGCGAACCGACGCCCTGCACGGCGAGCGGCTCCCGGACGATCGGGCCGACCCGCATGCGCGGGTCGAGCGACGCGTACGGATCCTGGAACATCAATTGCAGGTCGCGCCGCCGCCGCTGCAGCGCCGAGCCCCGAAGCTTGGATACCTCGTCGCCCTCGAAGCGGATCGCGCCGTCTGTCGGCCGTTGCAGTGCGACGACGAGCCAGCCGATTGTCGTCTTGCCGCAGCCTGACTCCCCGACGAGCCCAAACGTCTCGCCTCGATGCACGCTGAAGGAGACGTCGGAGACCGCCTTCACCGTTCCGAGCTTCCTCTGAATGATCGCCCCTGCGGTGACCGGGAACTCCTTCACGAGATGGTCGACCTGCAAGATCACCTCCCGCCTCGTAACCGGCTCGGACTCGGCGGATCGCTCGACCGTGCGGATCGACGGGACCGACGCCGCTCCCTGCACGGGATGGAAGCAGGCGAAAACGTGCTCGCCCGACCCAAGCAGCGGCTCTTCGGACCGGCAGCGCTCGGTCGCATAACGACAGCGGGGCGCGAAGCGACATCCGGCAAGCTCTGCCGACAGATCGGGCGGCAGCCCCGTAATCGAATACAGCTCCTGCGAGCGATCGTGGTCGAGACGCGGGATCGAGCGGAAGAGCGCCTCCGAGTACGGATGTCGCATCGACGCGAACAACTCGTCGGTGCCCGCGCCTTCGGCGATCTTGCCGGCGTACATCACCATCACACGGCTGGCTCGCGCGGCGATCACGCCGAGGTCGTGCGTGATCAGGATCACCGCCATCTTGAAGTCCCGGCGTAGGGCATCGATCAGGTCGAGAATCTGCGCCTGGATCGTCACGTCGAGNNCGATCATCACGCGCTGCCGCAGGCCACCGGAAAGCTGGTGCGGGTAGTACCCAAGCCGCTCGTCGGGGCGCGGCATGCCGACGAGGTTGAGGACCTCTCGCGCGCGCGCCAGCGCCTGCCTCTTGGTGACCGGTTGATGCAGTCGAACGGCCTCGGCGATCTGTTGCCCTACCGTCCAGGTTGGGTTCAGCGACGTCATCGGATCCTGGAAGATCATCGCGACCTCGTTGCCGCGCACGTTGCGCATCTCCCCCTCCGACAAGGTGAGGAGGTCTTGCCCCAGCAACTTGACGGAGCCCTGTGTCACGTGGCCGACGTTCGGCAAGAGCTTCATGATCGACAAACCTGTCGTCGACTTCCCGCAGCCGGATTCGCCGACAAGCCCGACGCACTCACCCTCGGCGACGGTGAACGAAATGCCGTCGACCGCCTTCACGTTCGCCGAACGGAGATGAAACTCCGTGTGAAGGTTCTCGACCTCGAGGACGATGTCACTGGCCGCCGGGCGATGGTCTGGACCCGTCACGCGACCGAAGACTAAAGCGTGCGTGGGTCTCGCGACGGCACTGTCGCGGACTCGAGCTGGATGCCCCAGCGAATCAGGCTCCAGACGATCAGCAGGGCGGCGAGGTTGAGTGTCGCGGCGAGCTGTTCTGAGGTGAAGAGAAATACCTGCCCCACCGTGATCTCGATCAGGACGGCGTGGTCGTACCAGTGCAGGGCCGCGAGCAGCGACCGCCGTAGCCGGAGAGCGCCGATGAGGAGTGCGGCGTCAGCGACGAGCGTGGTCAGCGTGAACGCCTTCTGGCTGAAGGCGAGGTGCGCGAGCCCGTTGCGCAGAAGCCAGCCGACCTCCGCTGCCGAGATCGCCCCGGCCACGATCAACACGCTGAAGACGCCGCGACGGAACAGGCGGTGCCGGGTCAGCGAGTTCCAGATCCTCTCGAGCCGCGTCGACAGCTGTTGCGTCAACGTCGGGCTCCTCTGCGCTTCAACCGCGCTGCGCTCGAGGAGCTCTCGGACGCTCAGCGCCAGGGGCCCACTGGCGCCGGCGTCGGTCATCAGGCGCAGAACACGGGCTCGGCGTTCGTTGCTGAGAGCGCCGACGGCGGCTCGCTGCAGCGACTCGATCGCGATCAGGGTCGCTTCCTCGGCGCTGAATCGGCGGCGGGCAAGCCAGCGGATGACGCCGAAGAGCAGAACGAAGCTGACGTAGATGATTGCGATCGCCGGCCGGTAGAAGTAGTTGACGTTCTTGGTCACGAATTTGCCGACCTCATCGATGAATAGGCCGAAGCCGACACCGCCTGCGACGGCCGCGAGAGGGCGGACGCTTGGGCTGAGAAACGCGAGCACGGAGATCAACGCTGCCAGCAGCAGCAGGCCTCCCCAAAGCACGTGCGCGATGTGCAAGGAAGAGCTGCCCACCTGCGGATACCCGGTCGCCGCAAGCAACGCGCGCGTGAACAACACCGTCGCGACCGCGCAGACGAACAGTGTCGTCAAATGCTGATGCAGGTCGAAGCTTCGTGCGGGCCGGCGAAATCTCAACCGGATCGCCGTTCAGCCTCCGCCGTCACAGCCACAAGCGAATGCTGCACGGCCTCTTCCCACTTGCGCGCGACCTGCTGTCCCCACCAGCGCCCAATAGCCCAGAAGTCGGTGCCGAGCTCTCCCTCCCAGGTGAGTTGCGTGCCTCCTCTTTCGCCTCGGAGCACGAAAGACTCGGCCAGGTGCGGGACGGGCCCGCGCACGAGCCGGAAGTCGACGCGCACGGGCCGCTCGAAGCGGACCGTCTCCAGGGTGGTCGTAATGGCCTTGCGCACCGGCGTGTGGTGGGCGGCCAAGACCATGTCAGTGCCGCGCACCCAGACCTCCAGTTTCCGCTGGAGCGCGCGTGGCGTCCGTCCCAGATAGGGCAATGCGATGAGATCGAAGACGGTCTCTGGCGAAGCAGCGATCTGCCAGCTCACCGGGCCGAGCGGCTGAACCGAGCGCCCGATGCCCAGATCGAGAGTCAAGGCGCCGCGAGCGAGCAGCCGGTAGGCGGTCGCAGCGCCGGCGAGCACCACCGTCGCTGAAAACAGGCGCCGCATCCTCCGAATCTACGGCAGCGGTTGGTGCCGCGTGCGGGAGAGCGTCAATCCGAAGGCTGCAAGGCCGCCGATCGAGCCCACCGCGACGAGCGCGCTCGCACCGGGGACACGCAGACAGGCAAGCGCAAGCCCGGCAAAGAGTAGAGCCCCGGGCACCTTCCCCGAGACAGGACGCCGCCGCACGGGCAGCTCAGCAATCGTGAGCCACGCCGCACCTACGACCGCCCACTGCAACGCATGTCGAGCAAGGACGATCGCAACCGCCCACCACGGCAACACGCCGTCCACTCCTGCACCTAGAGCGGCGGCACCCAGCACGAAGCCGTCAACGCCACCGTCGAGCCAGGCGCCAAGCCGCGTCTCCTCACCGAACGAGCGCGCGATCGCGCCGTCGAGGACATCGGCAATCCCGCTCCCGATCAGGGCAACGAGCAAGAGCGCCGGCGACAGCACGGGCAGTGCAGGCACCAGGGCTGCTCGCAACAGTGTCAGGAGATTCGGCACTCCCAACCGAGCCGACCGCCTGCCGGCTTCGTCCTCCAACATCCCGAGGTGCCAGTCGAGCATCAAAACGACGAGCATCCACCACGTCGCACCCACGAGAGCAAGCCACGGACGGCCGAGGAGAGCGAGCACGAGCCAGGCAGCGAGACCCAGCACAGCGAGAGCGAGGGTTTCGCGATGCGCGCCTCGCCGGTCCCGGCGGGCAAGGCTCGCCCGCTCACGCGAACGCGCAATGAACAACGTCCACGCGCGCAGGCGGTAGCCCGACGCCCGCAGCTCGCCGACAACCTCCCGAGTCCAAAGTTCGCCCTCAGTCATCGTCGTCAGCGATGACGCGCTTCGGCGTACGCGACAAGTAGCCCCGACCCGACGGCGATCACGGCAAGTGCTGCGACCCAGATGCCGCCGTGGCGACGCCGCGCAACATCACCCGTTACGAGGTCGAACCAACTCCGCGAACGGGCGCTGTGCATCCACAGCGCCATCAATGGAGCGATCGTGATCAAGATCGACGTAGGAACAGCGGACCAATAGAACCCATGGCTCATGTCGCGCAGTGTCCCGGGAAGCGAAACAACGCCGAACACCATAAGAGCGAGCCCGAGCCCGACGACGAACCGCCTACTCCATCGCACCCCCCGTCGCACAAGCTCACCGAGCGCGAGCGCGACAAAGGCGGCAGCAAACGAACCCACCGCCAAGAACCAGCGCCCTCCACCGTTCGGTGCAAACACGCCGCCGCCGGCAAGACGCGACAAGCCCTGAGCGACGAGTTGAATCGAGACGCCCCACAACAACCCCACCGACAGCCCTACGCCCTTCGGTCCGGCCTCGCGCACCACCCCATCATGCCGACGCACTCTGAGCGCGACTCAGGAAGGGGTGCCCTCCGGCTCGCAGGACACCCCTCCCTAGATCGAGCTAGCCGGTGAACGAGTGGAACTCGCCGAGCGGGTTTGGAAGCGTCGGCGTGAATGGCTGGAACGTGTACGGCCTCGCGATGTCGAAGCCGGCACGGCCGGCTGCGGTCTTGTCGGCGAACGGCAGCGGAGCGGCGATCGCCTGATCGATCTTCGTCCAGCCGAGCGTGCGCTCGTAGCCGTTGTTGTTTGGCGGATCAACGCTCTCGGCGACACCCTGGATTCCGGTGATCTCCTCGATCGGCCCGCCGTCTTGTGCCGCGACTCCCGGGGCAACGACTCGCGCGAGCGTCCGGTGATCGGACTCGATGCCCATGATCCGAGCGGCGGTGACCCGCAGGTTGTCGTGGCTGAACTGGCGCACGCCAATGAGGTAGGCCGCGATGAAGGCGTCCTCGAGGGTGACCAGGACGTTCAACGTCCTCTGCGCGCTCTCAAACATGTTCGGCGGGTAGTAGAAGGTCGTGAACGGGCTGGGCTTCCCCGTCACGCTCTGCTCCAGCAGGTAGTGCGACATCTCCTCCTGCCGGGCCGCTCGATGTAGCCCTGGTCGTCGTTGGCCAGCTTGGCGAAGAACGGCGCCGTCTGGGTGATGTTCGTGTACGTCGTGACCGCGAGCGCCTCGGCGATCTCCGCCGCGACGAGGATCTCGATGCCGCCTGGCGTAATCCCGCCCGCATCGGCCTTCGCGATCGCGGGCAGCGCGCCGAAGGCGGCTACCCCGGCCGCCGCGACACCCGCGCGCGACCCGCGGGCGTAGTTCGTCGGGGAGCGCCACCCGGTTCGGTCGTCCGTAAACGCCGCGGTCAGCCGGCGGACTGCAAGTCGTCGAGCTCGGCGAGGCTCGGCGCCTTGCGGATCGACGGGCTCAGCGTTCCCCACACCGCAAGCAGCAAGCCGCACGCGGTGAACACGGCGACGGTCGCGCGCGCTGACACCGACGCGAGTAGGAAGCCGGCCGTGAGTGGGCCGAGCGAACCGAGAAGCAGAGCGATGTTGCTCCGCACGCTCTCGACCCGGCCGAGTATCCGATCCGGCGTGATCGCGACGCGGTAGCCCACCACGACCGAGTCGGTGACCGGCAGCGTGACCGCAAGCGGCAGGATGCTCGCGGTCAGGACGTAGACGTTCGGCCAGACGAGGAACGCGACGGTACCGAGCCACGCCCAGAGCTCGAGGAGGAGGATCGCGCGCATCGAAAGCGCGCGGCGAAAGAGCGGCGAGACAAGCGAGCCGAGGAGCGCGCACGCGCCGAATGCCGCGAGCAACGCGCCGATCTCCCCACCCGACAGACCGTGGCGCTTGCCGGCGACGACGATCACCAGGAGCACGCCGGGGAGCGCGAAGTTCCCGAGCCCGTAGATGAACGCAGCGGTGCGCAGGAACGGCTGGCTCCAGAGGAACCGGAACCCTTCGGCGATCTGTGCGCGGAGAGGCGAGCGGTCGGCGTCCCGCGTCTCCTGAAACGGCGTGCGCATCGCGAGGAGCGAGAGAATCGAAAATGCGTACGACGCAGTGTCGACGAGGAATGGGACTGCGCGGCCTAGCCCGAAGAGCGCGCCGCCAACGGGCGGGCCGACGAGGCGGACAATCGACGCGCGCGCGCCCTGAGCGCCCACCGCGGCCGGCAGCTGGCGGGGCGACACGACGGCGCGCAGCGCACCGGCCTGCGCGCCGGCGAAGAAGACGGCCCCTGTGCCCTCGACAAACGCGACGAGTGCGATCTGCCAGAACGCCGGCCGGTCGAGCAGGATCGTCGCGACCAGGCTCGCGATTGCCAGCGCGCGGACGATGTCAGCAGCGATCATGAGCCGCTTCCGGCTCCAGCGATCGGCCGCGACACCGGCAAGCAGCGCAAAGAGTGCGTGGGGAATGAGCCGCGCGAACGAGACGATGCCCGCCTTCGCCGGCGAGTGCGTCAGCGCGAGCACGAGCAGCGGGTACGCGATCGTCGTCAACTGCGTCCCCATGCTCGACAGGAGACGCCCGGACTCGAGGAGCACGAAGTCGCGGTTACGCCGCAGCGGAACGGTGCTCATTAGGCCGCGCCACGATAGCGTCGTGTCTGTGATGTCGACCGACATCCACGAACACCTCTGGCCGCCGTCGTTCTTCTCCTCGCTTTCGGCGCGATCGGAACCGCCGCGCCTGCGCGGGCGGGCGCTCGAGCTCGCCGGAGCGCCGGTGTGGGAACTCGACGTCGCGTCGCACGAGCTCGACGCGCGCCTCGCGCTCATGGACCGGTTCGAGCTCGACCGCGCTGTCGTCTCGCTGCAGCCGACCCTCGGCATCGACCGTCTGCCCGCGGAGGAGGCACTCGAGCTCATCGAGACGTGGGAGGTCGGCATTCTCGAGCTGGCCGGCGCGGCCCACGGTCGCATCATCCCGCTCGCCGCGCGCGAGCCGGCGGACGGGTTCGCCGGATTGTGCGTTGCCGGTGCCGAGCTTCTCGACCTGGACGCACTCGCACCTCGACTCGACGCGCTCGTAGAGAGCGGACGCTTTCTGTTCGTCCACCCCGGAGCCGCCGTCCCGCCGCCGGGTGCGCCGTCGTGGTGGACGGCGATCGTCGACTACACCGCGGAGATGCAAGCCGCGTACATCGCGTGGCTCGCGGCGGGCGCCGCACGGTGGCCGGAGCTCGACGTCGTCTTCGCGATCCTCGCCGGCGGCGCGCCGATCCAACTCGAGCGCATGGCCGCACGCGGCGTCGAGGAGCGAAGCGCGATGCTCCCGCATATCTGGTTCGATACCGCAACGTATGGCCGCAGAGCCCTGGATCTCGCCATGTCGACGTACGGTGTCGAGCCGATGCTCTTCGGCAGCGACATGCCGGTCGTCGATCCTGTTTCGGCGCTCGACGTGCTTCGATCGTTCGGCGAGGCGGTGACGGACGCTGTCCTCTCGACCAACCCTGCCGAGCTCCTGAGGCGATGACGGACATCGCGAACCTGATCGTTGCGAGTGTGAGCGCCGGGCGTACGCTCGAGCGCGACGAATCGGCGTTGCTCGCCCGCGCGATCGGCGACGCGCCCGAGATCTGGGAGCCGTTCGTCCGCCACGACCCGAACCAGCGCAACTTCACCCAGCTCTACCGCGATCCGAGCCTGGACGTCTGGCTCATCTGCTGGGACAACGCGCAGGACACCGGTTATCACGACCACGACCAATCCTCGGGTGCGGTGTACGTCTGCGCCGGAATGCTCTGTGAGGATTCCTTCCATCGCGACGACGACGGTTGGATGCGCGAGCGGACTCGCGAGCACACTGCCGGTCACGGTTTCGACTTTCCCGCGTCGTACATCCACGGAGTCCGCCACCCCGGTGGGCAGCCCGCCGTCTCGATCCATGTCTACAGCCCCGCCCTTTGGCGGATGGGGCACTACTACTACGACGAGCAGGGAATCATGAACCGCATCTCGATGACGTACACCGACGAGCTCGCCGAAAGTCGTTAGGCGGCGAGCACGGTCTCGAGCAGCTCGTCGAGGTGCGCGGTCGCGAGGCAGATCGACGTGTCCGCCGCGCCGTAGTACAGCCGCAGCTCGCCGGAGGAGCTGTCGTGCACCATGCCGCAGGGGAAGATTGCGTTTCCGACGTCGCCCTGCCGCTCGTACGGCGCCTGCGGACCGAAGATCCAATCCGGACCGCGGCGGAGCACCCGCGTCGGATCCTCGAGATCGAGCAGCGCCAGCCCCACGCGGTACATGGCACCGCCGACCGTTTCCTTGACGCCGTGGTAGACGAGCAGCCAGCCATGCTCGGTCTTGAGAAGCGGCGGCCCGACCCCGATTCGAAGCGAGTCCCACCAAGCTCCGTCGCGGGGCTTCAGCACGACCTCCGGAGGGCTCCAGCTGACGAGATCGTTCGAACGCGAGAGCGCGATGTGCGGATGCATGACGCCGAAGCCGGTCGTCGGCCGGTGAAACAAGATCCATTTACCGTCGACCCGCTCGGGTAACAGCGCCGCGTTCTTGTCCTCGGGGTTGACGACGATCCCGCGGCGCTCAATCGACAGGAAGTCCTTCGTCGTCGCGAGATACACCGCCGGTCCAGCGGGCCCGTAGGCCGTGCACGTGATTGCGAAGCACTCGAGCTCGTCGACCCAGACGGCTCGCGCGTCCTCGAAACCCCACTTCTCGCTCTCAATTCCCGCGTCCGGAGTGAGGAGCGGCTCTGCCGCGATGCGCCAGCCATCGACGCCGTTCGCCGAACGCGCAACAGTGAGATGCGAGATTCCGGTGAGCGCTTCGACTCGCGCGAGCAGCACCGTTTCGCCTCCGACGACCACCGCCGCAGGATTGAAGACAACGTTAACGGGAGTGGGCCAGTCCTCCGCGGTGAGGAGAGGATTTTCGGGATGCCGCGTGAAGAGCTCACGCCGAACCGCGGTCATGCGGCCGTTTTCACCCCGACCCCGCGGCGCAAGACGCGCGGCAGGCCCGCGGCGTCGAGCAGGAGCTGCGCGCGGTGGAATGCGAGTGTCGACTCGGCGCCTTCGTTCGCGTTCACGTCTAGATCGCCGAGACCGTCGCAGCAACCACCAGTCGCGAAGTCGTAGAGCGGACGGCCGAGCCGGTTGCGTCCGAGGAACCACTCGAAAGCGCGCTGCGCGCGGGCGCCGTGTTCGGGATCGCCGGTGACGGCGAACGCAGCAAGCTCTGCTTCGACGAAAGCCGACGCGTCGAGCGGCTGCTCATCGCCGGCACCCGGCGCAGGCTCGTCGCGCCGGCGCCCTGCGTTGCCGGGTAGCCGCAGGAGGCCCTCCGCCAGTCCGCACTCGTTGCCGAGCCAGGCGAGTGACTCCAACCCGACGGCGACCGCATCCTCGCGGCCGCGCGCCGCGCCACCGATGATCAGCGCATGCGGCAAGCGAGCGTTGTCGTAGGTGAGAGCGTCCTCGAACCAGCGCCACCCGTCGTCCGAGCTCGTCTCGTATGCCTCCTCGAGCTGCGTTACGCAGCGCTCGAGCAACTCGCGCGCATCGTCGTCGAGGCGGTCCGGGTCGAGCCGCGCGAGACCGAGGGTCGCGTAGGCCGCGGTGCGAATCGACAGCTCGCCTTCGAGCGAGCGTACGAGCGCCGCGAGTAGTCGCTGCGATGGGCCGACGACGGCAGGCACCCAGGCGGTCGAGAGGACATCGCCGAGCGCCCAGATCGACCGGCCGACGTGATCGCCGACATGCGGCTCGTCGAGCCAGCGGCGGTCGTAGCTCATGAAGTTGCGCATGCCCGCGCCGTGCTCGTCGCTGGCGTCGTAGAGAAACGCGAGTGACCGATAGAGGATCGGTGTCCAGGCCGCGTCGCCCGTCCGGCTCTCGAGCTCGAGTGCGACCACTGCCAGCCGCGCGATGTCGTCGACGCAGTAGCCGGTGTAGCGGTTCGGGATTGCTCCGCGGGCATGCTGAACGATGCCGCAGTCGTCGACGAGCGTCAGCAGATGATCCGTACGCGCGTCGGCCAGCTCCAGGCCGACGTCGGGAATGGGTGTGCGCCGCGGAGCAGCCACCGCGGCTTCGTCAAGCACGGCGGCTGTGGCCTCCGCGACCGACGGCCATGCCAGGCCCGATCCGACCCGCCGCGCCTCCGCACTCGCGGCGGCGAGTTCCTCGGGATGCTCGATCAACGAGCAGACTGCCGCAGCGAGCGCGGCCGGGTCGCCGAACGGGACGATCGTCCCCGCCCCTGAGCTCAGCATGTCTTCGGCATACAGGAAGGGTGACGAGACAACTGCACAGCCCGCTGCGAGTGCAAACGTCAGCGCACCCGACGAGCTCTGCTCGCTGTTCGTGTACGGCGTCACGAAGACATCGGTCGCCGCCAGGAGGTCAGCGAGCTCCTCAACCGAGAGAAAACGGTCGTCGAACTGGACGTGGTCGTCGAGCCCGAGGTCGACGATGCGCCGCTCGAGCATGAAGCGGTACTCCTCGCCTTGCCGCCGCGCGATCTGCGGATGGGTACGCCCCGCGATCAGGTAGAGCACATCGGGATGGCGATCGACGATCGCCGGCAGCGCGTCGATCATCGTCTCGAGCCCCTTGCCCGGCGAGAGGAGTCCGAAGCTCGAGAGCAGGAAGCGCGAATCGATTCGCGCGTAGCCGCCGGGTGACGAAGCGACGTATCGGGGTCGACGGCCGGCCGCGAGCTCCGCCCGCGCCGCACCGAGGGCGACGGGGGCGCCGTGGGGAACGACTCGAAGCTTCTCCACGTCGCACGCACCGAGCTCGATGATGAGGCGGCGCGCCGACTCGGTCATGACGATCACCCGCTCGGCCTCGTGGCAAAGCGCAGTGAGTACGTGCAGCTGGTGCTCCGTCGGTTTCGAAAGCACCGTGTGCAGAGTCACGACGAGCGGCTGCGCGAGCCCGCGGGCAAACGAGAGGGCGTACTCCCCGTCGCGACCGCCAAAGATGCCGTACTCGTGCTGGAGCAGCACGACGTCGAGGTCGAGCCTTCCCAGCGTTCGAGCAGCCCGCACGTAGTCTCCACGTGCGCCCTGCGAGATGGTCTGGAGGATCTCCGGCCGCTGCGGGCTCGAAGGATCGTCGACGACCACGAGAGCGCTGCAATCCTCCACATCAGCGACGCCGAGCAGCGCCGCTCGCACGTCGAACGCAAAGGTGCCGATCCCGCACGCGCGCGGCGGGTAGGTCGAGAAGATCGCGGTACGCACGGCTGCCGTGCGCCCCCTTTCACCAGATACCTCACAGATGCCCGATGTGCCGGCTTCCCAAGCGCCAACTCGATCGGCTCGGGGCCACCCTAGCTGGCTCGGTAGGCTGATCGACGGAATGCTTCGGGTGGCTGTATTGGCGCCGATCTCGTGGCGCGTGCCGCCCCGCCACTACGGCCCGTGGGAGCAGTTCGCGTCACTTCTGACCGAAGGGCTCGTCAAGCGCAGCGTCGACGTGACGCTCTTTGCATCCGGCGACTCGCTGACTGCCGGCCGGCTCGCGTCGGTCGTGCCGCATGGGTACTCCGAAGATCCGAACGCAGATCCAAAGGTGAGCGAATGCCTGCACATCGCCCACGTGTTCGAGCGAGCCGGCGAGTTCGACGTTATCCACAATAGCTTCGACTTCCTGCCTCTGACCTACAGCGGACTCGTCGAGACTCCCGTCCTGACCACGATCCACGGCTTCTCGTCGCCGCGCATCCTCGCCGTCTATCAGCGCTACAACGCGACCACCTCATACGTCGCGATCAGCGACTCCGACCGCGATCCGAGCCTCGACTACCTCGCCACGATCCATCACGGCATCGACACCGACGCGTTCGCGCTGCACCCAGCCCCTGGCCGATACCTGCTGTTCTTCGGGCGGATCCATCCTCACAAAGGAACCGTCGAGGCGATCGATGTCGCGGCACGTTGCGATCTCCCGCTCGTGATCGCGGGAATCGTGCAGGACCAGCAGTACTTCGATGAGCTGGTCGCCCCGCGCATCGACGGCGACAAGGTGTCGTACATCGGACCTGTTGGGCCGGCAGAGCGTGCGGAGCTGCTCGGCGGCGCGCACGCGCTCTTGCACCTGATCGGGTTCGACGAACCCTTCGGCTACAGCGTCGTGGAGGCAATGGCGTGCGGAACCCCCGTGATTGCGTTCGACCGCGGCTCGATGCCGGAACTGATCGCTGTCGGCACCACCGGATTCCTGGTCGAGGACATCGACGGCGCCGTTTCCGCCGTGAGCGCCTCTACCGCGCTCGACCGCAAAGCGATTCGGGCGTACGCGGTGGCGCGCTTTGGAGTGGAGCGCATGGTGGACGCCTACATCGACGCCTACGACACGGTGCTTCGCGGCTGAATCAGCCGAGCGACACGAGGCTGGGCGCAACGTCCTCCACCACGACCTGCTGCTCCCGCTGCACGGTCGCTGTTGCGACCTGATCCTTGCCGCCGCGCTTCGCCTGGTACAACGCTGCATCTGCGGCGGCGACAAGCGCTTCCGCCCCGGCATAGGTCGGAAACTCCGCGACACCAAAGCTCATCGTCACCCGCGCGGTTGAACCGGTCGGGCTCGGAACCTCGATTTCGCTGACCGCGCGGCGCATCCGCTCTGCCGTACGGCGCGCGTCCGCCAGCTTTGAGCCGGGCAGCACAACAGCGAACTCCTCACCGCCGTAACGAGCAGGGAGGTCGAGCTCCCGGACCGTGCCTGCAAGCGCCTGCGCGACTGCGCGAAGGATGTGGTCGCCCGTCTGGTGACCGTGGCCGTCGTTCACGGCCTTGAAGTCGTCGATGTCGGCGATCACGAACGAGACGCTCGTCCCGTTCTCGCGAGCGCGCGCGAGCTCGGCGTCGAGCCGCAGGGCGAGGCCGCGCCGGTTAGCGAGATTCGTTAGCGCATCCGTCTGCACCTGACGCGTCAGATGGGCGACGTCGCCGATTGCCTGCGCGAGCGGCCGCGCGAGCCGGGCTGCAAACGCGGCGGCGAGCGCAAGCGTGATAACGGCCGCAAGGAGGACGAGGCGCCGGTAGCGCAGCGAGATCGCGTCGATGGCCGCGACGGGTTCGATCGCGACGATCGAGGCGTTCGCGGTTCCGAGCTTGGCGGCCTCGGCGGCAAACTGCGATCCGCCGAAGACGACTCGGCCGCTCACGATGCGGCTGCGAGCTCCGCGGGGACCGCCCGCGATCACGCGACCACCGCGAACGAGCACGAGCGCCGCGTGCTTCGGCAGCGGCGTCGCCTGCCGGAGCAGAGCGAGCACGTCGTTGCCGAGCGGAAGCGCAACGGTGACGCGAGCGAGAACGTGAATGCCGTCAGTGATTGTCGCGGTCGACGAGATTCGCGGCGTGCTGGCAAGCGTGCCGATCGCGCCTCTGCGGAGCGTAATCCGCGCGTGCCGCGCACGAGCGATCGTGCGGATGGCCGCATCGTCCTGCCGTACGATCGCGCGCTGCAGCGACAGCGACGTCGCAAGCTGGCTGACTTGCACCCGCAGGTTCGACCGCATCGTGCCGAAAGCCGAGGCGCCGACATGCGCGCCGCCGGCGAGCGCGGTGTTGCTCTGCTGCCAGTTACTGCGGCTCGCGTTCCGGTCGAGCGTTACGGCCAACGCAACGACGACGGCCGCGGTCACGGCGAAGAGCACGACGGCGTACCGGACTACCGGAATCCGGGTCGACCGATCATCGTGGGACCGCAGCAAACTCTGCATACCTTCCTGTCAAGATCGGCTTGGCGGGAATGCGTGTTCTCCCCCACCTGGGGGAGCCGGTAGTCGTTTCACCGAGAGCTCAGACCCGGAACGTCTGCTGCGTCTCCGGCGCCGGCAGCCAGTTGCTGTCACCTGACTGGTTCGCGTAGATGATGCAATTTCCGGGATGGTCGAACGTGACGGTGGAGCCGGACAGGCTGCAGATGCCGACGCTGCTCGGATCCAAGCTGAAGACGACGGCGAGCCCCGAGGTCGCGGTGGCGACGATCGTGTACGGGGCGTCGTGAGGATGGGGATGCGCCGGAGGAGTCGAGGTGATCGTGATCGTCTGCGAGCCGCGGCCCACGACGAATGACTGCTGGACCTGTGCTGCCGCTTGGTAGCTCCCGTTACCTGCCTGGTTCGCATTCAGCGTGCACGTGCCGGCACCGACAAGCGAGACGGTCGATCCGGATACCGTGCAGATGCCAGCGCTACTCGCGTTGGCCGAGAAGGCGACCGCCAGGCCGGAGCTCGCCGTCGCGGTCACGCTGTACGTCGGACCACCAACCACCGCACTCCCGGGCGCTGTCGACGTGAAGCTGATCGTCTGTGCAGCGAGGCCGATCGCGAACGACTGCTGCACCTGCGGCGCCGCCAAGTAGCTCCCGTTGCCGGACTGATTCGCGTCGATCGTGCACGTGCCTGAACCGACGAGGGATACTGACGATCCAGACACGCTGCAGATGCCGGCGCTCCCCGGAGCGGCCGAGAACACAACCGCGAGACCCGAGCTCGCCGCTGCAGTCACGGTGTAGTTCGAACCGCCGACGACGGCGCCTGCGGGCGCGGTCGATGTGAAGTGAATCGTCTGCGGGCTCTTCGGCGGCGGCGAGCCCGCGACTGTGAACGACTGCTGTGCCTGCGGCGCGGCCTGGTAGCTGCCATTGCCTGACTGGTTCGCGTTGATCGTGCACGTCCCGCCGCCGACGAAGGAAATCGCCGCTCCGGAGATCGTGCAGACACCCGCGCTACCCGCCGAGAGCGAGAACGCAACCGCCAGGCCCGAGCTCGCGGTCGCGCCAACCGTGTAACCCGCGCCTCCTGCGACCGCACCGGTCGGTGGCGTCGACGTGAAGCCGATCGTCTGTGTCGTGAGACCGACAGCGAACGACTGCTGCACCTGCGGCGCCGCCTGATAGCTCGCATTGCCGGGCTGGTTCGCGTCGATCGTGCAGGTACCCGAGCCGACGAACGAGACCGTCGAGCCCAACACCGTGCACACGCCCGCGCTCGCGGCCTCCACCGAGAAGGCGACCGCAAGACCGGAGCTCGCCGTTGCGGTCACGGTGTAGGCCGAGCCGCCGGCCACCGCGCCTGCGGGCGCCGTCGACGTGAAGCTGATCGACTGCACGCTTGGCACCGGCGGACCCCCGCCGACCGTGAACGACTGCTGCACCTGCGGCGCCGCCTGATGAGTCGCGTCGCCGGGCTGGTTTGCGTCGATGACGCACGTCCCGGCGCCGACGAGAGACACTGACGACCCCGACACCGTGCAGATGCCGGCGCTTGCCGGATCGGCGGAGAACGCGACCGCGAGGCCCGACGAGGCACTGGCAGCCACCGCGTAATCGGGGTCGCCGACGCCTGCAGGCGACGGCGGCGTCGAGGTGAAGCCAATCGTCTGGGCCGCGAGTCCGACGGCAAACGACTGTTGCGCCTGCGCGGCCGCTTGGTAGCTCCCGCTACCCGACTGGTTCGCGTCGATCGTGCAGGTCCCGGAACCGACGAGCGACACGGACGACCCAGACACTGTGCACACGCCGGCGCTCGTCGCATCGGCAGAGAAGGCAACAGAGAGCCCGGAGCTAGCCGTCGCGGAGACGACGTACGGCGACCCGCCCGCCGTAGCACCCACGGGCGGTGTCGAGGTGAAGTTGATCGTCTGCACACTCAGCGACGGCGTCGTAACAGCGAACGACTGCTGCACCTGCACTGCAGCCTGGAACGTTCCGTTCCCCGGCTGGTCCGCGTTGACCGTGCACGTGCCCGCGCCGACGAACGACACGCTAGCGCCGGCCACGGTGCACACGCCGGCACTGCTTGCTTCCGCCGAGAACGCGACGGCCAGTCCGGAGCTCGACGTGGCCGACACGGTGTACGCCGAGCCACCAACGACGGCGCCGGCGGGCGGCGTCGTGGTGAAGCTGATCGTTTGCGCCACCTTGCCGACCGCGAACGACTGCTGAACCTGCGGAGCGGGCAGGTAGCTGCCATCGCCGGCCTGATCCGCGTCGACGGTGCACGTGCCGATGCCGACGAACGAGACAGTCGTGCCGGCGACCGTGCAGACACCAGCGCTCGAGCCGGCGGCGGAGAAGGCGACCGGCAGGCCGGAGCTCGCCGCGGCCGCGACGGTGTACGAGGAGCCGATGACCGCACCGCCCGGCGCAGTCGAGCTGAAGTGGATCGACTGGATGCTCAACGAGGGCGCTCCCCCGCCGACAGCGAACGACTGCTGCACTTGCGTCGCAGCCTGGTAGGCACCGTCTCCGAACTGGTTGGCATCGATCGTGCAGGTGCCGGCTCCGACCGGGATGACCGTCGAGCCCGACACGGTGCAGACGCCTGCGCTAGTCGTGTCGGCTGAGAAGACAACCGCAAGTCCTGAAGTCGCCGTCGCGGCCACGGTATAGCTCGAGAGCCCGACCACTGCGCCGGCAGGAGGCGTCGAGGAGAAGCTGATTGTCTGCAGCGTGAGGCCGACGGAAAACGACTGCTGCACGAGCGGCGCGGTCTGGTAGTTGGCATCACCCGGCTGGCTCGCCCGGATCGTGCAGGTACCAATCCCGTCGAAGTGGACGATCGTCCCGACGAGACTGCAGACACCGGAGCTATCGGAATCCGTCCAGAGATCGACGGGCAAGCCAGAGCTCGCGGTCGCCACAACGAGGTAGGCGGAGCCGCCGACGACAACGCCCGCCGGCGGGACCGAGCCGAAGTTGATGGTCTGCACGCTGAGCGAATGCCCGGCACGGCCGATCGCGAACGACTGCTGGACCTGCGCGGCAGCCTTGTAGCCGGCGTTGCCGGATTGGTTCGCATCGATCGTGCAGATGCCGGTCCCGACGAGCGCCACGGTCGCACCCGAGATCGCGCAGATGCCCGAGCTCGAGGGGTCGGCCGAGAACGCGACCGGAAGACCGGAGCCGGCGCTCGCCGAGACGACATACGTCGCGACGCCAACCACCGCGTTAGCGGGCGGAGTCGAGGTAAAGACGATCGTCTGCAGGGCAGGTCCCGGCGATGGCGTCGGAGCGGGCACAACAGGTGGGCTCGGACTGACGCCCGGCCGAGGCGCATGCGACGAGCGAGGCGTGTGCGGTGAAGGCACCGGCGGCAGCGAGAGAATCACGACCGAAGTTCTGGGTGGCTGTGCGGGCGATGCGGTCACCTGTTGCGACGGCGCGCGGGTGTCGCCAGCGCTCAGCGCGCGCGAGTCGAGTTGCGTGACCAGCGATCCGCTCGCGGACGCTGGGCGCAAGCGCAACAGATCTTTCGACAGCAGTTGCTGCGTCGGTGTCAGCCCAAGCGCGAGCGCAACTGCTTGCACCGAGGCGAGCGATGTCCGGCCGCTCGAGTCGTCGATGCCGAGCAGCGCACTCTGCAGCGAGATTGCGACGCTCTGATTCGCGAGGTTGCCGACGCCGGGAAGCAACTGCAGACCCGGCAGCGCGAGTCCGATCCAGAGCGTGCAGGCGGCGGCGGCGACGCCCGCCTGTGCAGTCGATATGAGCGCAGGCCTCAGTCGGCCCGAACGGGCCGGCCGTTCCTCACGCCGTTGTGTGTGCTCCATGGTCGCTCCTGCCGCACGAAGATGCCTCTCTCACAATCGACCCGTTTCACGTACCTGGTCTCCCCCAATCGCGGGAGGTACTCCGCCGCCTCACCCTCATGTTGAGCTTTATGGTTGGTTCGGAACTCTTAGCGCGGTCTCACCTCGAACGGCAAACTGTCTTGTGATGCTTGTTCTCGTTGCAGACGACGACCGCGCGGTCAGGGAGGCGCTCGAGCGCGCGCTCCAGCTCGCCGGTTACGACGTGGAGCTCGCCTCCGACGGCGACGCTGCGCTTGCCGCGATCTCGCAGCGGACCCCGGACGCCGTCGTGCTCGACGTGATGATGCCGGGCTACAACGGACTCGATGTCACGCGGCGGCTGCGCCGCGAAGGAAACCGCGTGCCGGTCCTGCTGTTGACCGCGCGCGACGCCGTCGGTGACCGCGTCGACGGGCTCGATGCCGGGGCCGACGACTATCTGCCGAAACCGTTTTCGCTCGAAGAGCTGCTCGCACGCCTGCGCGCGCTCCTGCGCCGTTCCGTCGAGGCTGATCCCGCCGCCGTGTTGCGCTTCGCCGACCTGACGTTCGATCTCGGTTCGATGGAAGCGAGGCGCGACGGCCGCCGCTTCGAGGTGACGACGACGGAGGCGCATCTGCTCGAGCTCTTCATGCGCAACCCTCGCCAGGTGCTGCCGCGTGCCCTGATCTACGAACGTGTCTGGGGCTACGACTTCAGTCATTCGTCGAATGCGCTCGACGTCTACGTCGGCTACCTCCGGAGGAAGACCGAGGGCGAAGCCGACGAGCGGCTGATCCACACCGTGCGCGGCACGGGCTACGTCTTGCGCGACCCATGACCTTCCGCCTGCGGCTTGCGATCGCTGCCGCGGTCGTCGTCGCGGCCACCGTGGCGATCGCGTCTGCAGTCGTGTACGTGGTGATGCGGGATCAGCTGCAGAAGAGTGCCGACCAACAGCTCGTCCAGCAGTACGCGCAGGTTCGCACGGACCCGCACTTTCTCGATCGTGCCTTCGGACCCGACTCGGGTCCCTTCTCGGCGCCGGCTCAAGGCCCAAGCGCCGCGTCGATGTACATGCAGGCGGTGAGGGACGACGGCAAGACCCAGCTTGCCACGGGCGAGCCCGCAAAGGTGCCGATCAACGACAACACGCTCGCCGTCGCAGCCGGGAAGGGGCGAGCGTTCTTCACAAACGGACGTGTGGAGGGGAAAGCGGGGCGGATCTACACGGTCTACATCGGCACGTTTCCTGATCCCAACGGGAACCAGCACGGGGTCGCGCTTCAGTTCTTTCGACCCGTCGACGACATCGCCCACACGCTCAACCGGCTGCGGCTGATCCTCCTACTCGTCGTCGCCGGGGGAATCGCGGCCGGCGCCGCCGGCGGAGCACTCGTGTCCCGCGCTGCGCTCGTGCCGGTCAGGCGCCTCACCAGCGCAGCGGAGCGAATCGCGCACACGGGCGATCCAAGCGAACGTGTCGCAGAAGCCGGCGGGCCGGACGAGCTCGGTCGGCTCGGAACGGCGTTCAATACGATGCTCGCCGCACTCGAGGAGTCAATTGACGCGCAGCGCCGGTTCGTCGCCGACGCGTCGCACGAACTGCGCACACCTCTGACGAGTCTCCAGACGAACATCGAGGTACTGAAGCAGCAGGAGCGACTGCAACCCGGTCAGCGCAACAAGCTGTTCGCCGACCTCGAGCGCGAGGCACATGAGATGCGCGACCTGATCACGGGCCTGCTCGAGCTCGCGCGCGGCGATGTGAGCGTCGAGCAGACTCCTGTACAGCTCGACGAGCTCGTCGAGGGTGCGGTCGAGCGCGCGCACAGCCGCTTCCCAAAGGTGAAGTTCAGCGTCGAGCTCGCACCGACGACGATCTCCGGCGTGCCCGAGCGGATCGAGCGGGCGGTGTGGAACCTGCTCGAGAATGCGGGCAAGTGGAGCCCGGAGGGCTCGACAGTCGACGTGACGCTCGCGGACGGCGAGCTGCGCGTGCGCGACCACGGTCCCGGTATCGCCCCGGACGACCGCGCACACGTGTTCGACCGCTTCTACCGCTCGGCCGCAGCACGATCGCTGCCAGGGTCCGGGCTCGGTCTCGCAATCGTGCGCGAGGTCGCCGAAGCGCACGGTGGCAGCGTGTCGGCAGAGGATGCGCCCGGCGGCGGCGCGCTGCTGCGCTTGCGCCTCGCCAACTCTTAGAAGCGCCTCATCTACGGCTGGTTCGATAGGTAGGCCTCATCGAAGGCCCTCCCTGGCGGGTTCTCTCCGGGCCCGGTGCTCCCTCTCCCCTGGAGTGAGCGCCGGGCCTTCCGCCTTTCGGCGGCGCTCACTTAGCGGCGGCGCCGGCGGAAGATCCCGCCACGCTCGGCAAGCTCCGGCTCTTCTCCGTCTTCGACCACGCCGTGCTCCCACGGATCGACGCCAGCCTCGGCGGCCCCCGCGATCATCGTGAGCGCATCCGGTTCGGTGTCCTCGCTCGGCTCGAGCGCCGGCGGATCCCATCCGGGCGCGGGCGCCTCGACGTACGGCGCAGGCTCTCCGACGTCTTCGGGCGGGAACGCGAGTGCAGGCGGCACGAAGCGTGCGCGTGCCGCGAGCCACTCCGACACTGCGACGATGAGGAACGCAACCGCCATCAGCAAGATGATCGTGGCGGAGCTGAACTCCGCGACGCCCGCGATCACCGCGACGATGACGATCAGCGCCGACTCGGCGGCGAGCCGGAGCACGACGCCAGGGATCCCAGGCCGTGCCGATTCGTACGTCCGCGTTGCCCACGCCGGCTCGGCAGCGCCGCCGCCGAGCCCGAGCGCACGCAAAGCTCGGAGGTCGTTCCGCAGCGCGTCGGCGTCCCGGCGGAAGACCTCGACCGCCTCGAGCGCGCGCAGCGATGCGTCGAGCTGCGCGGCATGGCGGTAGAAGGAGTCGAACGCGAGCCGCACGGCCTCCTGGTCGTAGCCCTGGTCGACGAGCGGCAGGTCTTCGATCCGCGGCAGCGGGCCAGGCGGTGCGTCGGGCGAAGGCCAGGCGTCGGAGCTCATGGGCGACAGTATGCGCATTCAGCGCTGCAGTGAAAGTTCCTGGGAACGTCCGTCATGTCCCCGGCAGCCACGCCCCGGTGTCAGACACGATGAAGTCGTGACACTTGGTCAGACGCGCCGGAACAGGACGAGCGAACGCCCCTCGAGCGTTACCCGCGCCCGCGCCGGCACAACCCCCTCGGGTGCGCCGGCTCCGGTCGCGATCTCGACCTGCCAGCGCGCCCCGAACCGCCGCGTCGGGAGCGTGAACGGGATTGACTCGCCGTACGCGTTGAACAGCAAGAGAAACGAATCGTCGACGATGTCTTGCCCCTCCGGCGTGCGCTCGGAGATCTCCTCGCCGTTCAGGAAGACGCCAAGCGTGTGCCCGTCGTCGCGCTGCCACTCCTTCTGCGTCATCCTGCGCCCGTCAGGCCGGAACCACCAGACGTCAGGCAGGCCGGAGCCCTTCACCTCTTGCCCCGTGAGGAACGTGCTCCGGCGGAACACCGGGTGCGCCTGCCGCAGCGCGATCAGGCGCTTCGTGAACTCCAGCAGTTCGGGGTCGGCTGCGTCCCAGTTGAACCAGGAGACCTCGTTGTCCTGGCACCAGGCGTTGTTGCTGCCGCCCTGCGAGCGGCCGAACTCGTCGCCGCCCAGCAGCATCGGGACGCCTTGCGAGAGGAGCAACGTCGTCAGGAAGTTCCGCTGCTGACGTGCCCGCAGCGCGTTGATCTCCGGATCGTCTGTCGATCCCTCGACCCCGTGGTTCCACGAACGGTTGTCGTCGGTGCCGTCCTTGTTGCCCTCGCCGTTCGCTTCGTTGTGCTTGTCGTTGTAGGAGACAAGGTCGCGCAGCGTGAAGCCGTCATGCGCGGTGATGAAGTTGATCGACGCGAACGGCGCGCGGCCGTCGGACTGGTAGAGGTCGCTCGACCCGGTAAAGCGCGACGCGAACTGCCCGACGTTCGCCTGCGCGCGCCAGAAGTCGCGCATCGTGTCGCGGTAGAGACCGTTCCACTCGGCCCACAGCGCCGGGAAGTTGCCGACCTGGTAACCGCCGGGCCCGACGTCCCAAGGCTCGGCGATCAACTTCACCTGTGACAGCACCGGATCCTGGTGGATCGTGTCGAAGAACGTCGACAGCCGATCGACCTCGTAGAACTCGCGCGCGAGCGCCGAGGCCAGGTCAAAGCGAAACCCGTCGACGTGGCACTCGATCACGAAGTACCGCAGCGAGTCCATGATCAACCGCAGCACCGACGGATGCACGGGGTTGAGCGAGTTGCCCGTGCCGGTGAAGTCCATGTAGAAGCGCGGCTCGTCCGGCATCAGCCGGTAGTACGACGGGTTGTCGACACCCTTGAACGACAGCATCGGCCCGAGGTGGTTGCCCTCGGCGGTGTNNTGGTTGTAGACGACGTCGAGGATCACTTCGATCCCAGCGCCGTGCAGAGCCTTGACCATCCCCTTGAACTCGCGCACCTGTTCTCCGTGCGTGCCCGTTGCCGCATACAGCGCGTGGGGTGCGAGAAACCCGATCGATGAGTAGCCCCAGTAGTTGGTCAAGCCGCGATCGTGCAGAAAGTTCTCGTCGATGATGTGGTGCACCGGGAGCAGCTCGACCGCGGTCACGCCGAGGCTCTGGAAGTACTCGAGCGCCGGCTCCGACGCGAGTCCCGCGTACGTGCCGCGCAGGTCGTCGCGCACAGAGGGGTGCAGCTTCGTGTACCCCTTCGTGTGCACCTCGTAGATCACCATCTCGTTCCACGGGTGGTTCGGGAGCCGGTCGTTCTCCCAGTCGAAGCTCGGGTCGATGACGACGCATTTCGGAATTGCTGGGGCGTCGTCCTCGTCGTCGATGTGCAGGTCCGCGTCCTCGTCCCCGCTCGGCACGTACGGCAGCGTGTTCGCCGCTCGCCAGTCAACAGGCCCCTCGATCGCCTTCGCGTACGGGTCGATCAGCAGCTTGTGCGGGTTGAACCGGTAGCCCGTCGCCGGGTCGTAGTCACCGTAGACGCGGTAGCCGTACCGCTGCCCTGGGCCGATCCCGGGGATGTAGCCGTGCCAGTTGAATGCCTCGCGCTCGGTCAGTGCGACCCGCGTCTCGCGGCCCTCGGCGTCGAAGAGGCAGAGCTCGACGCGCTCCGCGTGCTCCGAGAAGAGCGCGAAGTTCGTGCCGCTGCCGTCCCACTCGGAGCCAAGCGGGAAAGGATGGCCAGGCCACACGTCCATGGAGCGGCTAATCGCTACCGGCCCGCTGCGTAACCCTGCATCGAGCGCGGGTTCGCCCCCGCCTTCAGCTGGCCGTCGCGCTCGCGCCCAACTGCGCTGACGCGCCCGAGCGACCACGGCGGCGACACCTCGACATCGTGGCCGCGCGCGCGAAGGCCGTCGATCGTCTCCGCGCCGGCGCGCTCCTCAACGGCAACGTGCCGCACGCGCGTCCCGCGCGGATAGAAGGAGCTCGGGAACGCCTCGGTGTGGTGATTCGGTGCATCGATTGCAGCCTGGAGGTCCATCCCGAAATGGGCGTGCGCGAGCAGCACGTGCAACGTCCACTGATCCTGCTGGTCGCCTCCCGGGGTGCCCATCGCGAGATATGGCTCGCCGTCGCGCGCGACAAGCGTCGGCGAGAGCGTCGTGCGGGGACGTTTTCCCGGCTCGAGCGAGTTCGGCAGCCCTTCCTCGAGCCAGAACATCTGCGCGCGCGTGCCGAGGCAGAAGCCGAGCTCGGGGATCAGCGGCGCACCCCAGAGCCAACCGCCGCTCGGAGTCGCTGCGACCATGTTGCCGAAGCGGTCGACGACGTCGAGATGCACGGTGTCTCCTCGCGTCGGCTCGCCGACGCCGGGCGCAACCGGTGCGTTGCCCCGTACAGGCGCCGGCAGATGAGGATCGGGGCCGCCCGGCCGAAGTTCGGCGGACGCTTCGTCGCCGACGAGCGCGCGCCGCTCGTCCGCGTACTCGCGCGACAGCAGCAGCTCGATCGGCACGTCGAAGAACTCCGGATCGCCGTACCACGCTTCACGGTCCGCGAATGCGAGCTTCGCGCACTCAGTAATCGTGTGAACGTACTCCGCGCTCGCGTGTCCCATCGCGGCGAGGTCGAAGCCTTCAAGCAGGCGCAGCTGCTGCAGGAACACCGGCGCCTGGCTCCAGGGCCCGGCTTTCAGCACGTTCAGCCCGTGGTAGTCGACGGCGAGCGGCTGCTCGTATGTCGGCCGCCAGTCGCGCAGGTCCTCTTCCGCGAGCAGGCCTGCGTGGCGCTCGCCGGAGCTGTCCATCCACTCCTGCGTCTGGAAGCGGACAAGCGCGTCCGCGACGAAGCCGCGATACCAGCAGTCGAGCGCCGCGTCGACGTCTCCGTTCGACTCGTCGAGGATCCGCCGGTACGTCGCAGCGAGCTGCGGGTTGCGATGCAGCGTTCCCGGCTCGGGCACGGGCAGGTACAGCGCTGCCGAGGTCGTCCACTCGTCTTGGAAGAGGACTTCGACGTTGCGAATAGCGCCCGCGATCGGCGGCAGGACCGGATAGCCCTCCTCCGCGTAGCCGATCGCGAAGCGCAGCACGTCGCGGAGCGGCAGCGTTCCGTAGTCGCGGAGCATCGTGAGCCAGCCGCCGAAGGAGCCGGGCACGACCGCGGCGAGCGGTCCCGTCCCCGGCACGAGCTCGAGCCCGAGGTCGTCGCGATACCGCGTAATCGTCGCCGCCCGCGGCGCAGGCCCTTGCGCGCACAGCACGATGGGCTCGTCGCCCGCGCGCCAGAGCAGCGCCGGCAGATCGCCGCCCGGCCCGTTCAGGTGCGGCTCGACGACCTGCAGCGTGAAGCCCGCGGCGACGGCCGCATCGAACGCGTTGCCACCTTGTTCGAGCACGGCCATCCCTGCCGCCGACGCAAGCCAGTGCGTCGACGCAACCATGCCGAACGTGCCCCTGAGCTCCGGTCGGGTCGTGAACACAGCGTGGGAACGGTACTTATTCAGGAACGAACCACACCGCGCCTAGGGGCGGCAACGTCAGCAGCGCGGAGAAGGGCTGGTCGTGCCAGGGCTTGGCCTGCGCGTCGACGCCGCCCAGGTTCCCGACGCCCGAACCGCCGTAATACGCGGAGTCGGTGTTGACGAGCTCCGTCCACCGGCCGGCGGCAGGCATGCCGACGCGATAGTCGTACCGCGGCACGGGTGAGAGGTTCAGCACGCACACGACCGGCTGCTCGCCCTTTGCGTCGAGCCGCGCGAACGCGACCACATTGTTTGCTGCGTCGTTCGGCTCGAGCCAGTGGAAGCCGCTCGGGTCGAAGTCGACCTCGTACAACGCAGGGTTGGAGCGGTAGGCGTGGTTCAGGTCGCGAACGAGCGACTGCACTCCCTGGTGCTCGGGGTACTCGAGCAAGTTCCAGTGCAGGGAGCCGTCGTAGTTCCACTCCTCCCACTCGGCAAGCTCCCCGCCCATGAAGAGCAGCTTCTTGCCGGGATGCGCCCACATGTACGCGTAGAGCGAGCGCAGGTTCGCGAACTTCTGCCAGCGGTCGCCCGGCATCTTGTCGAGCAGCGAGCGCTTCCCATGCACGACCTCGTCGTGCGAGAGCGGCAGGACGAAGTTCTCGCTGAACGCGTACATCAGTGAGAACGTGAGCGTGTGATGGTGGAAGCTGCGGTGAACTGGATCCTTCTGGAAGTACGTGAGCGTGTCGTGCATCCAGCCCATGTTCCACTTGAATCCGAAGCCCAGCCCGCCGAGGTACGTCGGCCTCGACACGCCGGGCCACGCGGTCGACTCCTCCGCTGCGGTCGTGATGCCGGGCTCTCGGGCGTAGGCGATCTCGTTCATGCGCTTGAGGAACTCGACGGCCTCGAGATTCTCGCGCCCGCCGTACTCGTTCGGCAGCCACTCGCCGTCCTTGCGCGAGTAGTCGAGGTAGAGCATCGATGCAACGGCGTCGACGCGCAGCCCGTCGACGTGGTGCTCCTTCAGCCAGTACAGGCCGTTCGCGAGCAGGAAGTTCCGCACCTCGTCGCGCGACAGGTTGAAGATGAGCGTGCCCCAGTCTGGATGCGCGCCGCGGCGCGGGTCCGCGTGCTCGTAGAGATGCGTCCCGTCGAAGAGCGCGAGCGCCCAGTCATCCCGCGGGAAATGTGCGGGCACCCAGTCGAGCAAGACGCCGATCCCGTTTTGATGCAGACGGTCGACAAAGGAGCGGAAGTCGTCCGGCGTGCCAAAGCGCGACGTCGGCGCGAAATACCCCGTCACCTGGTAGCCCCAGGAACCGCCGAATGGGTGCTCCATGATCGGCATGAGCTCGACGTGCGTGAACCCAAGGTCGGCGACGTAGGCCGACAACTCGTCCGCGAGCTCGAGGTAGTTGAGCGAGCGGTTGTCCTCGCGCGGGTTGCGCCGCCACGAGCCGAGATGCACTTCGTAGATCGACATCGGCTCGCGCAACGCGTCGCTCTGGGCGCGGCGCTCGAGCCACGCAGCGTCGGACCACTCGTGCTTCGACCGGTGCACGATCGACGCGTTCGCCGGCGGCACCTCCGCTGCAAACGCCAGCGGATCTGCCTTGACACGCAGCTTGCCGTCCTGCGTGTGTAACTCGAACTTGTACTTCACGCCTTCCGCGATGCCGGGAATGAACAGCTCCCAGATCCCGGACGAGCCGAGCGAGCGCATCGGATGCAAACGCCCGTCCCACGAGTTGAAGTCACCGACGACCGAGACCGAGCGCGCGTTCGGAGCCCACACGGCGAACGCCGTGCCCGCCACGCCGTCGATTTCACGCACGTGCGCGCCGAGCTTCTCGTACAGCTGCTCGAGCTGTCCCTCCTGGAGCAGATGCAGGTCGAGATCGCCGAGCGTCGGCAGGAATGCGTACGGGTCGCGCACCGTGAAGGTTCCGTCCGCGTACTTCACCTCGAGCTCGTAGTCGAGCGGCAGCTTTGCCTTCGGCAGCAGCGCCTCCCACAGGCCCGACGGGTCCTTGAGCGTCGCTGCGATTCCGGCGGGCTGCACCCGCACCGACTGAGCCTCGGGTCGGTACGTCCGTACGACGACCCCACCGTTCTTGGCCTCATGTGCGCCGAGAATCCGGTGGGGATCGGCTCCGAGCTCGATCATGGTGTCGCTGCCGCCTGCGCGATAAGACGCTGTATCCCCGCAACGGGGATCCGAACCCAGTCAGGGCGGTTGTCGAGCTCGTACCGGAGCTCGTACACGGCCTTTTCGAGCTCGTAGACGGTCAGCAACCGCTCGATCGCCACCGAGCCCGACGGCAGCAGCGTCGGGTCGGCCGTCTCGAGATAGCCCTCGAGGAACTGCGCCCGGGCCTGTTCCTCCCACCCTTCCGGCGCAGGTGTGTCGTGCAGCAGCTCTGCGGCGCTCGCGGCATACGCGAACGAGCGGAGCATCCCCGCGACGTCGCGCATCGGCGAACGCTTGCGGCGGCGCTCGGTGACCGGGCGCGCCGGCTCGCCCTCGAAGTCGAGGATCACCCAGTCGTCCTCCGACCAGAGCGTCTGTCCGAGGTGGTAGTCGCCGTGCGTGCGGATGATCATCCCGGTCGCGCCCGCGTGCGTGAGCATGCGCAGCTGCTCGCGAACCTCCTCCCCGCGACCGATTATCGGTGCAAGTTGCTCGTCGTCCTCCGGCAGCGTCAGAAACACGCTCTCGATCTCCTCGTCGACCGTTGCGGTCAAGAGCCCGAGCGATTCGACACTCGGCGTCTCGGCGCAGAACGCCGGATCGTTCGCATCGGACGCGAGCGACGTGTGCATCTCGCCCGTCACCTCGCCGAGCCTGCGGAGCCGGGTGAGGAACTGCTCGGGGGCGCTCCCGATCTCCGCGAGCGCGAGCTCCCAGCCGTCCTGCCCGTCACTCACGAACTCCTGGAGGATCCCGAGCGTTGCGCTCAGCGGCCCGCCGGAATAGGCGTACCAGCCACCGAGCGCCGCGATGTTCGCGAAGCTGTGCTCAGTGAGAAAGCGCAGCATCTCGAGCTCGGGGTTGATGCCCGGCTCGAGCCGGCGGAAGACCTTGAGGATCAGCTCGTCGTCGAAGACGAGCGACGTGTTCGACTGCTCGCCGCCGACGGGTCGCGCTTCCTGCAGCTCGCGGCCGAGCCCGGCAAACCCTTCGACCGGGCGGAATTCGACGGTGCCCTCCGCCCCTTGGAGCGTCAGCCCGGAACGCATCGCGTGCACGAGCTCACGCGCGGCCGCTGGATGCTCGAGTCCGTCGATCTCCGTGTCGCCGTGCAGCAGCTGGTAGATGTCGTGCGCGCCGGTCTCGTAGCGCATCTCGACGAGCTCGAGCGTGACGCGCGGCTCGGTCGTGCGCAGCTCCACCGAATCGAGCACCTGCGAGTGCGCGACCGACCGCGACTTCGCGCCGTACCACCGCTGCTCCGTCACGTAGTCGATCATCGCTTGCTCGTCGAAGGTCATGTCCGCTCCGGCGCCGGC
>PLZU01000104.1 GCA_003152275.1 Actinomycetota bacterium | reverse complement strand
CGCCGACCTGATCATCAGCTCGCTCAGCGCGGCGATCTCCGACAAGCAAGTCACCTACGACCTCGCCCGGCTGATGGAAGGGGCGCACGAGATCTCGACCTCGGCCTTCGGGCAAGCGATGATCGAGCGCATGTAGCGCGCGCCTAGAGCGCCGCCACCATTTTCGTGCAGGGGCGTGGTAGGTTCGCGCCGTGCCGCCGCGCGTGACCCGCCACTTCGTGGACGTCCCGCAGGGAACGATCCACTACGCCGCGGCAGGGGAAGGCGACCCGGTCTTGCTGCTGCATCAGACACCGCGTTCGTGGGACGAGTACCGCGACGTGCTGCCGCTGCTCGGGCGCACGAGGCGCGCGATCGCGATGGATACGATCGGCTTCGGCGACTCGGTGCCGCTCCCGCCGGCGGACGACTCGATCGAGGCGTGGTCGGAGGTCGTGCTTGCACTCCTCGACGCCGTGGAGATCGAGCGGATCGACCTCGTCGGCCACCACACCGGTGCGGTCATCGCGATGGAAACCGCGGGGCGCGCACCCGACAGGGTCCGCTCGGTCGTGCTCTCGTCCTCGCCGTTCTACGAGCCGGAGGCGCGCGCTGCCGAGGCGGCGGGGCGGGCCGTCGTCGACGACGTCGAACAGCGCCCGGACGGGTCACACCTGCTCGAACTCTGGCGGATCCGCGCCGCGTTTTACCCCGAGGGGAACGTCGACCTGCTCGAGCGGTTCATCGTCGACGCGCTGAGGGCGGGACTGCCCGCCGCAGAGGGTCACCGCGTCGTCGCGCGCTACGACACCCAGGACGCGGTGAGGCGGATCAGCTGCCCGGTCCTCCTGATCGGCGCGACCGCCGACCCGTACGCCTACCCGGTCCTCGCCGACCTGCGCGCGGCGCTGCCGCACGCCGAGGTGACGGAGATCGAGGGCGGGATGGTCCCCCTGCCCGACCAGTTGCCGGAGGAGTTCGCCGCCGCGGTCGAGCGATTCCTCGAGAGGCTCTAGTGCCGGGTGTACTAGCCGCGGATCGTCCCCGCGTGGCGCGTGCAGCAGTAGCTCAGGCCTGCGCGGCGACGCCGAGCTCGGCGAGCCGCACCCGGTAGCGGTCGATGCTTGCGAGCTTGATTCCCTCGTAGCCGCACACGATTTCGATCGCGCCGGCCGCGTCGACCGCGTGGTCGTACCCATCGGCGTCGAGTCCGACGGTGAGCTGTGCGACGAGCTCTTCGTACTCGCGCGCCAGCGCTCGCTCGACGCGACGTACGTGGGCGTAGCCGAGCAGGTCGAACGGAGTGCCGCGCAGGAACCGCAAGCGTGCGAGCAGCACGAGGAGCGGCCGCCAAGCCGGGCCTAGCGACAGCTTGTGACGTAGCCCGAGGGCGCGCAGCAGCGGCGGGTGTAGCCGGTACCGCAGCCCGCGTGCGCCGGGCACTTGCTCGTCGATCCACTCGGCGAACTCCGGCGCCGTCAGCAGCCGCGCGACCTCGTACTCGTCTTTGACCGCGAGCACCCGGTGCAGGCCGACGGCGACGGCGCGGCTGAAGTCGGTGCCGGCGGTGACGCCGCGCTCGGCCTGCCACGCCGCTTCCACGCTGTCCAGATAGCGGCGCACGAGCCGCTCGCCGCCGTACGCCGCGAGCTGTGCCGCGCGCACGGCGGCGGCCTCGCGCGTCGCCCCGCCGAGCGGGCTGTCCGGAAGCGGATGCACGGCCTGCCGCGCGCGGGCCGGGCGTGTCGTCGCGGCCGCGTAGGTCGCCGGATCCGCGATCGCGGCGCGGCCCCAGCGGAACGCGGCGACGTTGTCCTCGACGCCGACGCCGTTCAGCTCGATCGCACGCTCGATCGCGGCCGCCGACAGCGGCAACGCGCCCGCCTGGTACGCCACGCCGATGAGCAGGAAGTGCGCCGGCGTCGTGTGTCCGAAGAGCGCGCCCGCCGCCTCGAACGTGTCGAGCTCGATGACATCGCGCGTCGACGAGCGGATGCGCCCGAGGAGCTGGCCGTGCGGCGGGAACGCGCTACTTCCCGACCCCGAGACCATCGAGCCCGTCGCCACCTCGGTGCCGGAGACAAACGCGTGCGTCCGGCCGGCGTTCGCACACGCGAGGCTCCGCGAGTCGCTGCCGGTGAGGAGGTCGAGCGCGAGGTAGCAGTCCGCCTGCCCGAGACCGACGCGGTTCGCGGGCTCGATCGCTTCGCGCGCGACGCGCAGATGAGAAACGACCGGGCCAGCCTTCTGCGACATTCCCGTCTGGTCGAGTGTGCGCACGTGCAGCCCGTCGAGCAGTGCCGCCGTCGCGAGCACCTGGTTGACCGTGACAACGCCCGTGCCGCCGACGCCGGCGAGGAACACGTTGTACGTCGAATCGAGCCGCGGCAGCCGCGGTTCCGGCGCGGTGGGAGCGACGGGTCGGCGGTGCGCCTGCACCGGCGGCCCCGCCTCCACCGTCACGAACGACGGGCAGTCGCCGTCGAGGCAGCTGTAGTCGCTGTTGCACGAGGTCTGGTCGATGCGGCGCTTCCGCCCGAACTCCGTCTCGACGGGCTGCACCGACAGGCAGTTGCTCTTGCGTCCGCAGTCGCCGCAGCCCTCGCACACGTCCTCGTTGATGACGACGCGCATGGTCCGCACCGCGAGCTGTCCGCGCTTGCGCAGCCGCCGCGCCTGTGCGGCGCACTGCTGGTCGTAGACGAGCGCCGTGACGCCGGGGATCTCGCGCAGCACGAGCTGCGCCTCGTCGAGCCGGTCGCGATGCCATACCTCGGCGTTGCGCGCGACCTCGACGCCCCTGTACTTGTGCGGCTCGTCCGTGCAGACGATCGTGCGGCGCACGCCTTCCGCCTCGAGCTTGCGGGTCAGGTCCGGGACGGTGCGCGCGCCGACGGCGTCCTGGCCGCCGGTCATCGCGACCGTGGAGTTGTAGAGGAGCTTGAACGTGATGTCGACCTCGGCGGCGACGCATGCCTGGACGGCGAGCTGCCCGGAGTGGAAGAACGTGCCGTCGCCGATGTTCTGAAACAGGTGTCCGCCGTCGTGCGAGAACGACTGGCCGATCCATTGCGCGCCCTCGCCGCCCATGTGCGTGAGGCCGGTGACGACGGTCTCGGGGCGGTCCATCATCCCGACGAGTCCGTGGCAGCCGATGCCGCCTCCTGCGAGCGAGTCGGCGGGATGCACGGTCGACCGGTTGTGCGGGCAGCCGCTGCAGAAGTACGCAGTACGCAGCACAGGAAGCATCGGCAGCGCGACCGGCGGGTCCGGCGGCGCGTCGCGCACCTCGATGCGCGGTGACAACACGCGGCGCAGCGCGGTGGCGACGCGCGCCGCCTGCAACTCGCTCTCCGCCGGCACGAGCGGGCTTCCGTCGTGGTCGCGCTTGCCGAGCACGGCCGGCGCGTCCGGCATCCCGTAGAGCGCGTTGCGCACTTGCGACTCCAAGAAGGGCTGCTTCTCCTCGACCACGAGCACGGTCTCGACGCCGCGCGCGAATGCGCGCAGCCCCTCCGGCTCCACCGGGTGCAACATCCCGATCCGCATCACGCGGATACCTCGGCGTGCGGCGGCGGCGGCGTCGAGTCCGAGGTCCTGGAGCGCCTGCAGCGTGTCGTCGTATGTCTTGCCGGCTGCGACGATTCCGAGCCAGGCTTCGCTTGGGTCGATCTCGACTGCGTCGATGCCGTTCGCGCGCGCGAACGCGCCGAGCATCTGCCAGCGAGGCCCCGTGAATGCGCGCTCCGCGACGCCGGCCGCCGGCGGGCCGGGGCTGGTCTCCTGCACGTACGTCCACGGCCGTCCTTCCCACTCGAGCTGCGGGACGACGATCGCGCGGGTGCGGAAGTCGCGTGCGACGCTCCACGCGCCGTCGGCGACGTCGGTGACGATCTTCAGCGCGATCCAGCAGCCGGACGCGCGCGACAGCGCGATACCGAGCAGGCCGAACTCGACGATCTCCTCGCTGTTGCGAGGCGCGAGGACGGGCAGTCCGTACGACGCGAGCGTCGCCTCACTCGCGGACGGGACGGTCGACGACTTCGGAGCGGGGTCGTCGCCCGCCAGCACGAGGACGCCGCCGGTGGGGCTCGCGCCGAACAGGTTCGCGTTGCGGAACGCGTCGCCCGACCGGTCGACGCCCGGCGCCTTCCCGTACCAGATGCCGATCGTCCCGTCGTACGGGGACTGCCGTCCCGGCAGCGGCAGCTGCGAGCCCCAAACGGCTGTCGCTGCGAGCTCCTCGTTCACGCCCGGCACGAGCGCGACGTCCGCGCGCTCGCGCAGCTCCGGCGTCGACGCGAGCATGAGGTCGACGCCGCCCAGCGGGCTGCCTGGGTAGCCGGAGACGAACGTCGCGGTGCGGAGGGAGTTCCGGGCGTCCCGTTCCCGCTGCTCGACGATCAACTTGCCGATCGCGGCGACTCCGCCGAGGAGCACGGGCGCGCTCGTCGGCCGGAAGCGGTCGGCGAGCTCGTAGGCACGGAGACTGTCCGCGAGCGCGGTCACGTCTTCCTAGTCTGGACCGAAACGTTGTCGAATCCGAGGAGCCAGGACCGGTCGAGCTCCTGAACGCTCTTGCAGCCCATCAGGATCAGGGTCCGGTGCAGCTCGGCGCGCAGGATCTCGATCACGCCGGCGGCGCCGTCGGCGCCGCCGGCGGCGAGGCCGTACACGAACGGCCGGCCGATCAGCACGGCGCGCGCGCCGAGGCTCAGAGCCTTGACGATGTCCGTGCCGCGGCGGATGCCGCCGTCGACGAGCACCTCGGCGCGGCCGTCGACGGCGTCGACGACCTCTGGCAGCACGTCGAGCGTGCCGACGCCGGACTCGAGCTGGCGTCCGCCGTGGTTCGAGACGACGATCCCGTCGACGCCGAGCGAGACCGCGATCTCCGCGTCCTCGGGGTCCATCACACCCTTTACGAAGACGGGCCCGTGCCATTGCGAGCGCACCCAGTCGAGGTCGTCCCAGCTCATATCCGGATAAAGGTACGCGGTCTGCAGCTGCACCGACTGAACGGCGGCCGCGGCTCCCACCTCCTCGACGAGGTTGCGGAGCGTGAAACGCTTGTGACGCACAAGCCGGTACGCCCACCGCGGCCTCGTCGCGCACTCGAGGACGCGCCGCGGCGTCAGCACCGGCGGGATCCCCATGCCGCGCCGGAGCTCGGTCTCGCGGCGTCCGTAGATCGGGACGTCGACGGTCACGAACAGCGCGTGAAAGCCCGCCGCCTCCGCGCGCCGCAGCATCTCGCGCATGTGGCCCCGGTTGTTGCCCCACGGGTAGAGCTGGAACCAGTGGTGCTCTGACGTGCCAGCTCCGATCTCCTGCAGCGAGTACGTCGCCGCGTTGCTGACGATCGAGCGCGTGCGGCAGCGCTCGGCTGCCTGCGCCGCGCCGAGCTCTCCGCGCCAGTGTGAGAAGCCGGTGAGGCCCGTCGGCGCGAGCACGACCGGCAGGGAGAGGGGGACGCCTGCAACGGTGACGCTCAGGTCGGGCTCGCCGACGCCGGTCAGCACCCGCTGGCGAAGGCCCCACCGCCGGAATGCGTCGACGTTGCGCTGCAGCGTCAGTTCGTCCTCGGCGCCTCCCTCCACGTACGCCCACGCCATCGGCGGCAGCGCCCGCCGGGCTGCACGCCGGTAGTCCTCGACCGTCAGCGGGGCGTGCGAGCCGAGCAGCCGGTAGGAGATCGCCGTCACTCGCGGTGGTCGAAGACGCGCCGCGTCTTGCGCTCCGTGCGCGGCAGCTTGCCGTGCGGTACGAACTCGACTTCCGGCCGTACCGACAGCCCCTCGCGCAGCTGGTGCACGAGTTCGGCGCGCAGGCCGGGCCGCTCGTCGGCTTCGACGCGTACAAGCAGCACGTCGCCGTGCTCGAGGTCGCGGCGGATGTGCAGCTGGTATTCGGGGCCGACGCCCTCGATGCGGTGCAGGATCGTGTCGACCTGCGCGGGGAAGACGGCAACGCCGCGCACCTTCACCATGTCGTCGGTGCGCCCGGTCAGGTGCGCGATCCGCGGGTACGGACTGCCGCACGGGCACGGCTCCGTGTAGATGCGCGAGAGGTCGCGCGTGCGGTAGCGGATTAGCGGCATCCCTTCTTTGCGGAGCGTCGTGATGACGACCTCGCCTTCCTCGCCCGCCGGAAGCAGCGCCCCGGTCGCTGGGTCGACGATCTCGACCACGTAGTAGTCCGACCAGTAATGGATGCCGTCGTGCGCCGCGCACTCGATGCCGACGCCAGGGCCGTAGAGCTCGGTCAGACCGTAGATGTCGAACGTCTCGATTCCGAGCAGCGACTCGATGCGCTCGCGCATCTTCGGGCCCCACCGCTCGGAGCCGAAGATGCCGACGCGCAGCGCGAGCGAGTCGCGGAGCGAGCGCGCCTCGACCGCCTCGGCGATCATCAGCGCGAACGACGACGTCGCGCAGAGGACGGTCGACTGGATGTCCTGCATCAGCTCGAGCTGGAGGTCGACGTTGCCGGGCCCGGTTGGCACGACCATCGCCCCCAGCCGCTCGGCGCCGCCCTGGAAGCCGACGCCCGCGGTCCAGAGGCCGTAGCCGACCATCACCTGCACCCGGTCGACGGGGGTGACGCCGGCCGTGGCGAAGCAGCGCGAGAACTGGTCGGCCCAGTCGTCGACGTCGCGCGCCGTGTATGCGCAGACGGTCCGCTTGCCGGTTGTTCCCGACGACGCGTGGATGCGGACGAGTGCTGACTCCGGCACGGCCGCCCAGCCGAGCGGGTAGCTCGACCGCAGGTCCTCCTTCGTGGAGTACGGCAGGCGCGGCAGGTCGGCCGCGCCGGTGACCGAGGCCGGGTCGACGCCGGCGCGCTCGAAGTGCTCGCGCCACCAGGGCGAGCCCGCGGTGGCGTGCGCGACCGTCCAGCGGACCGCCGCGTCGACGTCCACGCTGGTCGCCGTCGCCGTCGCCGTCGCCGTCGCCACCGTCAGCTTCCGGTGAAGCGCGGCGACCGCTTCTCGCGGAAGGCCTCGAATCCCTCGCGCAGGTCGTTGCTCTTCAGCAGCTCGTACACGGCGTCGCCTTCGCGCAGGAGCCCGGAGGGCAGCTCGCGCCCCCAGCACTCGTAGACGAGCCGCTTGATCAGCCCGATCGCGCGCGTCGCGCCGCCGCCGAGCTGCTCGGCGATCTCGCGAGCCCGCGCCACGACGTCGCCGTCCGGCACGACCTCGTTCACGAGGCCCCACTCGAGCGCCTGTGCGGCCGGCACCTTCATCCCCGTCGCCATCATCCAGAACGCCCGCTGCGTGCCGACGAGCCGCGTCAGCCGTTGCGTTCCGCCGGCGCCCGGCAGCAGCCCGAGCGCCGCCTCCGGCAGCCCGATCACTGCTCCCTCGCCCATCACACGCACGTCGCACGCGAGCGCGAGCTCGCAGCCGCCGCCGAGCGCGAACTTCTCGATCGCGACGACGACCGGCTTCTCGAGCCGCTCGAGCGCGTCCTCGACCTCCACCTGCCGGCGCATCTTCCGGTACGTCGAGCGCGTGTGGTCGCTCATCACGCCGATGTCGGCGCCCGCACACCAGCGCCCGTTCGCGCCCGTGAAGAGGATCGCCCGCGCGTTCGGATCCTCGGCGAGCTCGTCGATCGCGTCGAGGAGCTCGTCGATCAGCTCTGGGCTGACCGCGTTCACCGGCGGGCGGTCGAGGGTGATCGTCACGACTCCCGTCTCCGCGCGCTCGACCGACAGCGTCGTCGTGCTCTGCGTGCTCATCCGGCTCGACCCTCTCTCTCGTCGGTCATTTCCCCGAATGTACCCGCATCCGGCACAAAGCCAACCTCACCACGCCAGCACCAGCCGCCCTGTCGCGCGCCCGGCCTTCAGCCGTCCGATCCGCTCGTTCAGCTCGTCGACGCCGACGACGTCGATCGCGACGGTGAGCCGGCCGGCGGCGAAATCGTCCAGAAGCTGCGCGGTCACCTCGGGCGGCACGCGGCGGCGCCGCATGTTCAGCGGCAGGAGCGACACGTCGCCGTGCATCAGCGCCGGCAGCTCGAGCTCGACGCGCTCGCCGGCCGTGTAGCCGAGCAGGACGGCGCGACCGCCTGCGCGAACCGAGCGCAGCCGCCGCGGCAGCAGCGGCCCGCCGACGGTGTCGATCAGCAGGTCGACTGGCTCGGCGGGATCCTCGTCGTCGCGCAGCACTTCGGCGCGCGCCTGCACCCGCTTCGGCGACCGCGTCCACGCGACGACGCGATGACCGCCCGCGAGTTGCACGACGAGCGATCCGACCGCACCGGTCGCACCCGTGACGCCGACGCTCTCGCCGTCGCCAATCGCGCCGGCGTCATGGAGTGCGGCCCACGCGGTGTTGGCGCTCGAGCCGCACGCGGCCGCGAGCGCCGGCGGCAGCGACCCCGGCACCGGCGTTACCGCCGCCGCGGGCGCGACGACGTACTCGGCCCACGTGCCCGGCCGCGTGGAGCCGAGGCCGCCGCCGAACACGCGCACGGGTGTGTCGTCGTCGACGGTGCGGCCCGCCCCTTCGAGCCCGGGAACGTACGGCAGCGGCTGGAACACCGGCAGCACGCCGGCGGCCACGCCGAGATCGTGGTGGCCGATCACAGTCGCCTCCAGCCGCACGAGCACCTCGCCCTCGCCCGGCTCGGGAACGGGTACCTCGTCAAGGCGCGGCGGCGCACCGAGCTCGTGCACGCGCAGCGCCCGCATCTTCAGTAGGAGCGGGGGAGACCGAGGTCGTGCTGGGCGAGGTAGTTGAGCGTCATCTCGTCCGACACCGGGCTCATCCGGTAGAGGCGTAGGTTGCGCCAGTGGCGCTCGATGCCGGAGTCGATCACGTAGCCGGCGCCGCCGTACACCTGGATTGCCCAGTCGGCGGCGTCGAGCGCTGCGTGCGCGGCGGCGTACTTCGCCATCGCCGCCGAGATGCCGCAGTCGCGGTGCTGGTCGTACAGCCAGGCCGCCTCGTACACCTTCAGCTTGGCGCTCTCCAGGTGCACGCGCGCACGCGCGAGCGGGTGTTGGAGCGCCTGGTACGAGCCGATCGGCCGCCCCCAGGGGCTGCGCTCGAGGCCATACTCCACCGCCTTGCGGATGCAGAGGTTGCCGGTTCCGACCGCGGCCGCCGCGAGGATGATGCGCTCGGGGTTGAGGACGTCGTAGAGGGGCCCCCAGCCCTTGCCCTCCTCGCCGACGATGTTCTCCGCGGGCACCGAGTAGTCGGTGAGGTAGACGCGGTTCGTGTCCATGAAGTGGTTGCCGAGCTTCTTGAACGGCGCCGCGCGCACGGCGTCGTCGGGCAGGTCGCCGAGCAGCAGCGAGATGCCGTGCGTGCGCTTCGCCGGGTCGTACGGCGACGTCCGCGCCATCACGACCATGCGCTGCGAGTTGTGCACCAGCGAGATGAAGACCTTTTGGCCGTTGATCAACCAGCGGTCGTCCTTGCGCACCGCGTTCGTCTTGATCGCGGAGATGTTCGAGCCGGACTCCGGCTCGGTGAACGCGCCGGCCCACATCTCGCCGGTGATCAGGCCCGGTAGGTACGCCTCCTGCTGCTCGCGGCTGCCGTGCCTGTCGAGCAGGCAGCCGCCGAAGACGGGCCCGCTGAGGAACAGCGAGCCGCCCTCCATGCCGCCGCCGCCTTCCGCGATGCCCTCGACCGCGATCGCGAGCTCGAGCAGTCCCTTGCCGCCACCGCCGAACTCCTCGGGCAGTGCGATCCCGAGCATCCCGTGCTCCGTGAGCGACTCCCAGAACTCGCGCGGGAAGCGGTACTCGAGGTCGACCTCCTGCCAGTATTTGTCCTCGGTGCGCTGCGCGAGCTCGAGCCCGAACTCACGCAGTGCGCTCTGGTCGTCGTCGTAGTCGAAGTTCATGCGCGCGCCACCGGAACGTCGCCGTCCTCGTCAAGCGAGACCTCGCCGCCGCGCCGCGGGTCGCCCTCGACGCGTGCGATGAGCAGCGGCCCGGACGGAGCGCGGACGGCGCCGAGCTTCACCTGGCCGCGGTCGGAGAAGTCCTCGAGCGTCGCGGTCTCAACCTGTTCGTCGCGGAACTCGCGGCCGCCGCAGTCGGGGCAGAGCAGGCGGCGCGGGAACACGGCACGGCCGCAGCTCGCGCAGACGAAGACGCGCGCGCTCACGGCCGCTCCAGGACGATCGCGTTCGCGCACGCGCCGTAGCGGTAGAGCACCATGCCGTAGCCGGTGACCACGGCGAGGCGCGCGTCCTCCACCTGGCGCTCGCCGGCACGGCCCTGCAGCTGCAGAACGGATTCCACCAGGCCGATCATGCCGCCCGCGCAGCCGGCCTGACCGGCGGAGAGCTGGCCGCCGGAGGTGTTGACCGGCAGCTGCTCTTCTTCGATCCGCCGGCGGAGGAAGCCGGAGAGGTCACCGTCGCCGACGAAGCCGAGGTCGTTGAGCTGTGCAAGCGCCATCGCCGGGTAGTCGTCGTAGACGGAGATGACGTCCATCTCGTCCGGCCCCACGCCTGCGTCGCGCCACAGCTCGCCGGCGATCTCCGCGGTCCCGGTGCGCAGGCCGTCGCCTTCCTGGCCGTCGTAGTTGTGCAGCGCGCGCAGCGCGCGAATGCGGATGCCCTCGCCCGGCCCGCGCAGCACGAGCGCGTCGGCGCCGCTGACGACGGGGACGCAGTCGAGCCTGTGCAGCGGTTCCACCACCGCCGGTGAGGCGAGGTAGTCGTCGAGCGTGATCGGGTCGCGGTACACGGCGCCGGGGTTCAGCCCCGCCCACCGCCGTTGCGCCACCGCGATTCGTCCGTAGTCGGCGCGCTCGAGGCCGTGCACCTCCATCTGCTGCCGGGTGAGCATCGCGAACAGCGCGTTCGGCCCCCCGTGCGGGATCTTGGAGAGGTACTGCGCCGTCGTCCGGTTGTAGTCGTCGACGAGTGCTTTGAAGTCGTCGCGCGTGAAGTGGTCGCCCGAGAGCAGCACGACCGTCTCGGCGTCGCCTGCGTCGATCGCGCGCATCGCGTGCTGGATGAGCTGGATGCCCGACGCGCCGCCGTTGCCGTCATCCATCAGCCACCGCGGCCGCACGCCGAGCTTCCACGCGAGGTCGATCGCGCGGTCGGGCGCGAGCGTGAACGACGCGACGCCGAGCCCGTCGACCTCCTCGCGGCGGATCCCCGTCGCCTCGAGCACGCGGACGAACGCGTCCGCGAGCAGCGATTCGGTCGTCGTCCCTTCCGGCGGATGACGGCTGTACGGCGATTCGGCGGCGCCGACGATCACCGCGTTCGAGCGCTCGACCACGCGCCGAGTTATACAGCGATTCGCCGTAGGGGCATCCGTGTGGACGGGGACGGTTTGGCGCCCGTCCGCTGCTCTATATGCTCGGCGCGCGATGCACGCCGTCGTCCTCCTGAAGGAGATCCTCGACTGGGAGCTCCCCGCAAGCAAGTTCCGCGTCGACGACGAGGCGAAGCGCCCGCCCTTAGACCTGGGACCGTCGTTGCTCGGGCCCTTCGAGCAGAACGCGCTCGAGCTCGCGCTGCAGCTGAAGGACGCCGGCGTCGTCACCAGGGTGACGGCGCTGCTCGCGGCGCCGGGCGAACCGGTCGACGGCCTGCGGAAGGCGCTCGCGCTCCGCTGTGACGAAGCGGTGCAGGTCGTCGCCGAGGGCGCCGACGCGGCCGATCCGTCGCAGACGGCGGAGCTGCTGGTCGCGGCGCTGCGCCGCCTGGAGTCGCCCGAACTCGTGCTCGCCGGTCGGCAGGCCGGCGACTGGGACCACGGCCAGGTCGGCTACCTCGTCGCCGAGCGCCTCGGCTTGCCGGCCGTCGGCCTCGTCTTCCGCGCCGAGCGCGACGGCGACCGGCTGCGCGTGTGGCGGGTCGCCCCCGGTGGCGTCGAGCAGCTCGGTGTGCGGCCGCCCGCCGTCCTGACGGTGACGAGCGACGCGTCGCTCCAGCTGCGGATGGGGAGCGTCATGGACCGCATGGCCGCGAACAAGAAGCCGATCACGCGCTGGACGGTCGAAGATCTCGGTCTCTCGCCGGAGCGGCTCGCGGCGGCGCGGCGGCTGGAGATCGTGCGCACCTGGGCGCCGGAGATCGAGCGGCAGTGCGAGGTGATCGACGGCGACGACCCGGCGGAGATCGTCGCGACCGTCCTCTCGCGTCTCGAGGAGCTGAAGCTGCTATCGAGGTCGCCGTGATTCTCGTCGCGCTCTGGGATCTCGGCCCCGCAGCCCGTGAGGCGCTTGGGGCCGCTGGGCGGCTCGGCGACGAGATCGCGGTCGCCCTGCTCGGCGACCCGGCCTCCGCCGAGGAGGCGGGCGCCTACGGCGCGACGCAGGCGTTTGTCTTCGACGGCGACTTCGCTGGTTCCGGCGGCGAGGCCGCGATTGCCGCGCTGACAGAGCTGGCGCGTGAGCTCGGTGCGCGCGCGGTGCTGCTGCCGCGCGACGATCGCACTGCCGAGATCGCGCCGCGGCTCGCCGAGCGGCTCGGCGGCACGGCCGTCACGCAGGTGGTGGCGATTGAGCTGACCGACGGCCGGCCCGTGTGGACGCGGTCGGCGTACGGCGGCAAGGCGCTCGTCGAGGTCACCGCCGCGGCCGAACCCGTCGTCGCGACGCTCACGCGCGGCGCCTTCGCGCCCGCGGAGGCCACGGGCGGCACCGCGACCGTCAGCACGCGCAGCGCTCCGGCCGTCGACGGGGCCGTCGAGCTGCTCGAACGGGAAGCGCCGTCGACCGGAGCATCGCTCGAGGACGCGAAGGTGATCGTCTCGGGCGGCGCCGGGCTCGGAGCCGCCGAAGCGTTCCGTGAGCTGGAGGAGCTCGCAGGGCTGCTCGGCGGCGCCGTGGGCGCATCACTCGCCGCTGTCGACGCCGGCTGGGCGCCGGCCGACCGCCAGGTCGGCCTCACGGGGAAGGTTGTCAGTCCCGACGTCTACTTCGCGATCGGCATCTCGGGCGCGAGCCAGCATCTCGCGGGGATCGGCGGCGCGAAGGCGGTCGTCGCGGTCAACACCGACGCCGACGCGCCGATCTTCGCGTCCGCGAGGCTCGGCGTCGTCATGGACTGCCACACGTTCATTCGGTCGATGATCGAGCAGCTGCGGAGCGCAACGTAAGCGCGACCAGGCCGGTCCACTGGGACATCCCGTCGGCCCTCGTCTGGCTGATGTACGCCAGCATGACCGTCGCGCTGCTCGTCTTCGCGTACGGCGTCTGGCGGCGGCTGCGGATCTGGCGGCTCGGCCGCCGTCAGGTCGTGTGGGATCACCTCGGCGCACGCTTCCGGCGGCTGCTCGCTGCGCTCCTGCAGGCGACGGTGCTGCGCCGCCGCCTCCCGGGCGTGATGCACGCGCTCGTCTTCTTCGGCTTCCTCGTCCTGTTCGGCGGCACGCTCGTCGTCTTCCTCGACTCCGACCTCGGGATCAAGCTCAACCACGGCGCGTTCTACCTCGGCTTCGAGAGCCTGACAGTCGACCTCTTCGGCGGGCTCTTCCTGCTCGGCCTTGCAATCGCCGTCTACCGGCGGTATCTCCTGCGCCCGTGGTTTCTCGAACGCCGCGAACCGAGCGACGCGCTCCTGCTCGTCCCGCTGCTCCTGATTGCACTGACCGGGTTCGCGCTCGAAGGCATGCGCCTCGCCGTCGTCCACGACAGGTGGGGCGGCTGGTCGCCGATCGGGCTCGCGTTCTCGCACGCGCTCGCGCCGCTCGGGCGAAGCGGCCTGCGCTCCGCCTATCCGTGGCTGTGGGCGGCGCACGTCCTGATGTGGCACGCGTTTCTCGCGGCGATCCCCTACACGAAGGCGATGCACTGGTTCACGAGCCCGCTCAACATCTTCTTCTCGCGTCCGGTCGCGCCGCGCGGCGTGCCGGCGCCGACGGACTTCGACGCCGAGCCTGTCCGGCTCGGCATCAGCGCGCCGGCCGACATGACGTGGAAGCAGCTGTTCGACCTCGACGCCTGCACGGAGTGCGGGCGCTGCGAGTCCGTATGCCCGGCGACCGCGGCGGGGAAGCCGCTCTCGCCGAAGCGGGTGATCCTCGACCTGCGCGACGCGATCCGCGCGGGCGGCGCCGACGCAGGCCCGCTCGCCGGCGGCGTCGTGCTGCCCGAGGCGTTGTGGGCGTGCACAACGTGTCGCGCGTGCGAGGAGGCGTGCCCGGTCGGGATCGAGCATGTCTCGACGATCATCGGGCTGCGGCAGAACCTCGCCATGGACCAGGTCGTCGTGCCCCCGGGCGTCGCCGAGACCGTGACCGCGCTCGAGGCCCGCGAGCACCCGTTCCGCGGCGCGTCATCGGGCCGGACCGACTGGCTCGAAGGGCTCGAAGTGCAGGAGCTCGACGCGGTCGAGGACGCCGACGACCTCGAGGTTGTTTACTGGATCGGCTGCGCAGCAGCGTTCGACGAGCGTGCGCAGCAGATCGCGCGCGCTCTCGTGCGGGTGCTCCAGCACGCCGGCGTCCGCTTCGCGGTCGTCGCGTCGAAGGAACGCTGCAACGGCGACGTCGCGCGGCGCACCGGCAACGAGTTCCACTACGACATGCTGGGAAACGCGAACGTCGAGATGCTCAACGGCGCCGGCGTGACGCGCATCCTCACGCACTGCCCACATTGTCTCCAGCAGCTCCGGCACGAGTACCGGCGCTTCGGCGGCGACTACGAGGTCGTCCACCACACGGAACTCGTGGCTTCGCTGATCGAGCAGGGCCGCGTGCGGCTTGCACCCGACGCCGGCGAGCGCGTCACCTTCCACGACCCCTGCTACCTGGGGCGCTACAACCGCCAGTTCGATGCGCCCCGCCTCGTGCTCGACGCGCTGAAGGTGCAACGCGTCGAGATGGCGCGCTCGCGCGGGGAGAGCTTCTGCTGCGGCGCCGGCGGCGGCCACGCCTTCTACGAGGATGCGGACGACGGCGAGAAGATCAACGCGATCCGCGCGCGCGAGGCCGCCGCGACGGGCGCGTCCACTGTCGTCACCGCCTGCCCGTTCTGCCTGACGATGCTCGCGAGCGGCGCCCGCGCTGTCTCCTCGGGCGAGCAGTCCCTGCGCACGCGTGACGTCGTCGAGCTCGTCGCCGAAGCACTCGCAGACTGATATACGCTGAACAGCGGAGGAGGCGTCATCGCAGTAGAGGAGAACGCAGCGGTCGAGCAGACCGAGGAGCTCCACGTCGTCGGCCGGCGGCTGCCGAAGATCGACGCGCCGCAGAAGGTCGCGGGGCAGACCGTCTACGCGGGCGACCTGAAGATGTCCGGGCTGCTCGTCGGCGCGATCCTCCGCAGCCCGCACCCGCACGCACGCATCCGCTCGATCGACATCTCGGCGGCCGAGCAGCTGCCGGGCGTGCACGCGGTCGTACACGCGGGCAACGTGGAGCAGCGGCCGTTCGGCTACAACCACGACAACCTCCCGCTCAAGGGCGACAAGGTCCGCTTCATCGGCGACGAGCTTGCGGCGGTCGCCGCGATCGATGAGGAGACCGCCCGGCAGGCGCTCGAGCTGATCCGGGTCGACTACGAGCTGCTGCCCGCGGTCTTCGACCCGTTCGAGGCGCTCGACGAGTCGTCGCCGCCCATCCATGACGAGCTCCCGGACCTCGAGGGCAACGTCGCGATGCGCTGGGACTTCGACCACGGCGACGTCGCCGCCGCCGAGGCGGAGGCCGCCGTGATCGTCGAGGGCACGTACTCGTCGCCGCAGGCGGCGCCGGCCGCGATCGAGACGCACGTCGTCATCGCCGCGTTCGATCCGGACGGGCATCTCACCGTCTGGAGCCCGGTGCACATGGTCTTCATGTACCGCAAGGAGCTCGCCGACTGTCTCGGCCTCGACTGGCAGCAGATCACGATCATCCAGCCGCCGGTCGGCGGGAGCTTCGGCGGCAAGATCGACATCGACCCGCACGACTTCATCACGGTGATGCTCGCGCGCAAGGCGCGCCGCCCTGTCCGGCTAGTACTGAGCCGCGAGGACGAGTTCATCGGCACGCGAACGCGGCAGCCGATTCACTTCAAGCTCCGGACCGGTGCCGACGCCGAGGGGAAGCTGCTGTTCCGCGACGCCGAGATCGTCTCCGACAACGGCGCGTACAACGGCTGGGGCTCGCACGCGATGCTCGTCGCGATGAACACGATCACGTCGATGTACCGTGTGCCGGCGAGCCGCGTCCGTTGCGCCGTCACGTACACGAACAAGAACTACGGCGGCTCCGTGCGCGGGTTCGGGAACCCGCAGGCGACGTTCGCGGTCGAGCAGCAGATGGAGGAGCTCGCGGACGCGCTGGGCATGGACCCGATGGACGTCCGCCTGCGCAACGCGAACCAGCCGGCCGACGTGACGCCGCAGGGGATGGAGATCACGTCGTGCGGGCTGACCGAGTGCCTGCAGATCGTGCGCGAGCAGTCGGGGTGGGACGAGCGCCGCGGCAAGCTGCGTGAGCGCCATCGCGGTCTCGGCGCCGCGGCGTACATCCACGTCGGCGGCGGCGCGCGCATCTACGGCTCCGACGGCTGCGGCGCGATGGTCAAGGTCGACGACTCAGGGCAGATCACGCTCATCTCGGGCTCGTCCGAGCTCGGGCAGGGATCGGAGACGGCGCTCGCGATGATCGTCGCCGAGGAGATGCACGTCCCGCTCGAAGCGGTGCACGTGATCAACTCGAACACCGACGTGAAGCCGTGGGACGTCGGCGTGCACGCGAGCCGCACGACGTTCGTCGCCGGCAATGCAGCACGGATGGCGGCGGCCGATGCGCGCGACCAGCTGCTCGAGACCGCGGCCGAGCTCCTCGAGGCGCCCGTCGACCGGCTGCGGATCGTGGACGGCACGGTCGGGGTCGTCGACGACCCCGAGCGGCGGATGGACTATGCGCGCCTCGTGCGGCGCCGGCTGCTCCGCGAGCAGGGGAGCGTCGTGATGGCGACCGCGTTCTACGACCCACCGACGGAGATGCAGAAGGAGTACCGCGGCAACATCTCGGCGGCGTACGGCTTCGGCGCGCATGTCGCCGAGGTGGAGGTCGATCCCGACACCGGCATGGTGCGGCTGCTCAACCTCTGGACGGCGCACGACGTCGGCCGCGCGATCAACCCGATGTTGTGCGAGGGCCAGATCGAGGGCGGGGCGGCGATGGGAATCGGCCTTGCGCTCTCTGAGGAGCTCGTCATCTTCGACGGGCGGATCGCCGCGCCGAACCTGCACGACTACGGCCTGCCCACCGCCCTCGACGTGCCGCGCATCGTCGTCAACCTCGTCGAGACGATCGACCCGCGTGGACCGTTCGGCGCGAAGGGCATCGGCGAGGGCGGGATCATCCCTCCGGCCGCCGCGATCGCGAACGCGATCGCGGACGCCACGGGCATCCGCCCACGCGAGTACCCGATGCGCCCCTGGAAGGTGAAGGGGTGGATCGACACGCAGGAGCGCTCGATCGTGGTGCGGAACGATGCCTGAGCTGTATGTCCCGGCGCAGCTCGAGGACGCGCTCGGCTTCATGGGCGAGCACGCCGGCTTGGCGTTGCCTGTCGCCGGCGGCACCGACGTGCTGATCGACCTGCGCATCGGCCGCGCGACCCCGAAGTGGCTCGTCGATCTCAGCCCGCTCGAGGCGCTCGCCGGGCTCGCGTTCGACGGCGAGACGCTGCGGATCGGCGCCCTAACGCGGATCCGGACGATCGAGCTCGACGCCGAGGTCGCACGTCGCGCGCCCGCCGTCGTCGAGGCGGCGCGGGTGCTCGGCTCGGTGCAGATCCGGACGATGGCCACCGTCGGCGGCAACATCTGTCACGCAACGCCGTCGGCGGAGATGCCGCCCGCACTACTCGTCCACGATGCCGTCGCAACGGTCGCCGGGCCGGACGGCGAGCGCTCGCTGTCGCTGTCGGAGCTCTTCTCCGGGCCCGGCAAGACGACGCTCGAGAACAGCGAGCTCCTCACGGCGGTCACGCTGCGCGCACCCAAGGAGCGCTCGGGCTCGTGCTATCTCCGGCAGACGGTGCGCTGGTCGATGGATCTCGCCGGCGTCGGCGTCGCGGCAGCGGTCGAGACCGACGGCGCCGTCGTTACCGGCGCACGCGTCGCGCTCTGCGCCGTCGCTCCGGTGCCGCTGCTCGTCGCCGAGGCGGCCGACGCCGTCGTCGGGACGGAGCTGACGACGGAGACGGCGGTGGAGGCAGCCGCCCGCGCAGCCGCCGCCTGTTCGCCGATCACGGACGCGCGCGGGACGGCCGAGTATCGCCGGCAGGTCGTTGCGGTGCTCGTCGCACGTGCGCTGCGCATCGCTTGGCTGCGCGCAACCGGAGAATGGCCGGCCGGCGTTCCCGCGCCGATCAACGGGGTCCTCTCGGGGGAGGGCGCATGAGGCTCGAGCTGACCGTTAACCGCGATCCCTACCGGCGGGAGGTGGCGCCCGACGCGTCGCTCCTCACCGTCCTTCGCGACGACCTCGGGCTGACCGGCACGAAGTGGGGCTGCATGACCGGCGACTGCGGCGCCTGCACGGTGCTCGTCGACGGCGAACCCGTCGTGTCGTGTCTCCAGCTCGCGCAGCAGGTGCAGGGCGGAGAGGTGACGACGGTTGAAGGGCTCGGACGCGACGGCGAGCTCGGCGACATCCAGGCTGCGTTCGTCCGTAACGGCGCCGCACAGTGCGGCTTCTGCACGCCGGGAATGATCGTCGCGGCCGAGGCGCTGCTCCGGCACAACGCCGCGGCGGGCGAGGCGGAGATCAGGGAGGGGCTGGCCGGCAACCTCTGCCGCTGTACGGGCTACAACAAGATCGTCGACGCGGTGCTCGAGGTCGGCCGCGCGCGCTCGGCTGCGACGTAGGCGTTGCGGATCGCCGTCCTCGGTGGAGGCCACGGCGCGGTAGCCGCGGCGGGAGATCTCGCACTTCGTGGGCATGAGGTCCGGCTCGCGCTGCGGAACCGCGCACGCTTCGCCGAGATCTTCGCGACGCGGCGGATTCGACTCGAAGGCCTGATCGACGGCGAGGCTGAGGTCGCCGACGTCGTCGACGACCACGCGCGAGCCGTCGCGGGCGCAGACGTCGTCGTCGTACCGCTGCCCGCGCAGGCGCAGGAGGAGATGGCGCTCCGCGTCGCGCCGGCGCTGCGCGAGGGCCAGGTCGTGTACCTGACGACCGGCACGTTCGGCTCGTACGTCTTCCGCGAGGCGGCGAAGCGCGCGGGCGCGGCCGACGTCACCGTCGCCGAGAACGCGACGCTCCCGTACGGCGCGCGGCTGTCGGGGCCCGCGTCGGTCCGCATCGGCCTCGTCGCGTCGCACCTGCCGACCGGCGTCTATCCCGCTTCCCGAACGGACGAGGCGCTCGCGCCGATCCGCGAGCTGTACCCGGTGACGGAGCCGGTCGAGGACGCACTCTCCGCCGGCCTCTTGAACTTCGACGGCGCGCTCCACGCGCCGCTCGTGTTCATGAACGCCGGGCCGATCGAGGCGCTCGACGAGTTCGACATCCACGTTGACGGCAACCCGCGATCGGTCGTGAAGGTCAGCATCACTCTCGACCGCGAGCGCATCGCGCTGCGCAAGGCGCTCGGCTACTCGTCGCACCACTGGCCGCTCGAGGATCTCTACTCGCGGACCGGCGAGACGTTCTACGGCGTGATCTCGCGCGACCGGATGGAGCGGCAGTCCGTGTGGCGCGAGAAGATCGACTTCCACCACCGCTACGTGACCGAGGACGTGGGCTGCGGGCTCGCGCTCTGGTCGTCGCTCGGCCGGCGGCTTGGGGTGCCGACGCCGCTCTCGGACGTCTTCCTCACCCTCGCGTCGACGGTCAACGACCTCGACTATCGCGCGACCGGCCGTACACTCGAGAACCTCGGCCTGGCCGATCTCTCCATCGACGCGCTGAAGGAGCGCCTGCGGCTTGGATGACGCACTTCGGCGTCCAACTGCACGGCACCTTCCCGATGGGCAGCTACCCCGAGCTCGCACGTACGGTCGAGTCGTATCCGTTCGACGAGCTCACGGTGCACGACGTCGTCTGGTGGCGCCCCGTATGGCCGATCCTGACGCTGATCGCGGAGCACACCGAGCGCGTGCTCGTCGGGCCCGACGTCACGCACCCGTATTTGCGACACCCCGCCGACACGGCGGCGTGCGTGGCGGCGATCGATGAGCTGTCCGACGGGCGCGCGATCCTCGGCCTCGGCGCGGGCTCGATGCTCGAGCCGCTCCGCGTCGCCGCGGAGAAGCCGCTCGTCGCCGTGCGTGAGACCGCCGAGCTGACACGGCGGCTGCTCGCGCGCGAGCGGACGCCGTACGCCGGCGCCATGTTCCACGCCGAGGAGCAGGCGCAGTTCTTCTGGGAGCCGCCGCGCCCGCAGGTGCCGATCTTCGTCGGCGCGTACGCGCCGCGCATGGTCGCCGCCGCGTCGACATGGGCCGACGAGCTGCGGCCGCCGGGGATCTGGAGACCGGGGTTCTTCCGGGACGTGCAGCGCCGGGCGCGGGAGGCGGCCGGGCGTGACGACTTCCCCGTCGGCTGCGACGTCTGGGTGTCCGTCGGCGACGACCGCGACGAGGCACGCGCGCTCGGACGGCGGATCCTGGCGCAGTTCCTGCCGCTGCGCGTGTTCGAGCCGCAGGTTGTGTTTTACGGGATCGACGAAGCGGAGGTCGCGCGCGTGCGCGAGGCGATGTCAACAGGCAACGTCACGGCCGCCGGGGAACGCATCTCGGACGCGACACTCGACACGTTCGTCGCGAGCGGTGATGCTGCGGACGTCGTCGAAGGGTTGGAGGAGTTGCTCGCGGCGGGGCCGTCGACGGTGACATTCTCGGGTCGTCTGGGTCCCGATCCGCGCCGCGCGCTCGAGTTGCTGGGCCGCGACGTGCTCCCGGCGGTGCTGTGACCTGAGAGCTAGATCTAGGTCCGGCTTACTTGTGCACCTGCATTCGAGCTAGCCGGTCGGACCACTCTGGGTTAGAAGTCCTCCGGGCGGGAACGACCGCAGGTCCGGGGAAAAGATCTGGACCGGTGAGTTACGCAGGTGGGCACCAACGGGAGGAACCGATGAAGAAGCTCAGTTGGCGTCGGGCGCTCTTCGCGCTCGGGGCCGCTTTCGTCGTCATCGCGGTCGCGGCCGGCTTCACCGTCCGCCAGAGCGCGAGCGACATTCATATTGCGATGATCGCGCCGCTCACCGGGCCGTATGTGTTCGTCGGCGGCCCGGAGCGTGACGCGGCCACCAAGGCCGTCGACGAGATCAACGCGAAGGGCGGCATCCAGGGCCACAAGCTCGTAATGGATGTCTTCGACGACGCGTCGTCGCCGCCCCAGTCGGTGCAGCTCACGCAGCAGGTGCTGTCCGACTCGAAGTACGTCGCGGTGATCGGCACGGGCTTCGGCTCCTCGGCGCTCGCCGACGAGCCGCTGGCGTCGGGGCAGATCCTGTACATCAGCGAAGCGGCGCCGGTCGCGCAGGTGCAGCCGGCTAAGCCGTCGATCTACATGGTGCCGCCGAACAGCCGCCTGTTCGCCTACAACATGGCTGCGTACCTGAAGAAGAAGGGCATCACGAACATTGCGCTGCTGCAAGACAACGGCGCCTATCCGACCGAGGGCACGCGCAACGTCAAAGAGTACGCGGCCAACGGCCGGTTGAACATCGTCGACGACCAGACGTTCACGCTCACGACGACCGACTTCACGGCGATCCTCACGAAGCTGAAGTCGGAGAGCGAGCAGGCGATCTGGCTCTGGAACCTGCCGCAGGCGACCGCGGTGACCAAGCAGTACCGCCAGCTGAACATCAACAAGCTTCTCGTGCTCACCGGCGGCAATGCGACGCCGCAGTACCTCGCGCCGAACGCGGCGTGTCCGGATGCGAACGGCGCGCTGATCAACTCGCCGGTCGCGCAGGTGGCGAAGTTCCTGCCGAAGACGAACCCGTCGCGTGCGATCGCGCTGCACGTCGACAGCATCATGGGCCAGAAGGGAAACCAGTTCTACTACGACGGCTACTCGGCCGTGAACATCATCAAGGCAGGGCTGATCAAGAGCGGCATGACGACGGATCGGCAGAAGCTGATCAAGACGTTCGAGAGCGGCGTCAAGTACGTCGGCGCAGAGGGCGTGTGGATCTTCAAGGGCTCCAAGCACGCCGGCCTCGGGCTCTCCGACCTCGTCGTCTCGCAGATCGTGAACTGCGGGTACAAGCCGGTCCCGGGTCAAGCGGTCTTCTCGACGAAAAAGAAGTAGTAGAGAAGGCCTAGTCGCCGGCCTCGCGCGTGGCGGCATCGGTCGGGCCGCGGAGCGACTCCAGCTCCGCGGCCCGTTCCGCCTCTCCGGGGACGGGCATCGGCGGGAGCGCCGGCGCGATCTCTGCGACCTGCGGGCGGAAGCGGCCGGTCAGATCGCCGAGCGCGGGCAGCAGCCCGCGCGGGAAGAACAGGACGACGACGGTGAGGATCAGGCCGAAGACGCCGATCGCGAGCACCTTTGGCGCCTGGAGCGGCATGCCCGGGCGCGTCCCGAGGACGGAGAGCTCGTGGCGGAGCAGCGTGACCGCGATCGCCCCGAACACCGCGCCGTACACGCTACCCATGCCACCGATCGCGATCATCACGACGAACTGCACGCTGAGGATGACGGCGAACGAGTCGGGCGACAGGTAGTGGAGCTGGTAGGTGAAGAGGCCGCCGGCGAGGCCGGCATAGCCGGCCGAGAGCACGAACAGGCGCAGCTTGTACGCGCCGACGGCGATGCCGGTCGCAGCCGCGTCGCGCTCGCTCGCGGCGATCGCGCGCAGCGCGCGGCCGGCACGCGAGCCGACAAGTGCGAGCGAGACGAGCGCGACCGCGACGACGGCGGCCCACACGATCGCGGCGTAGGTCGCTCCGGCTGGGTGGCTCGACCCGATCTTCAGAGCCGGAATGCCGATCAGGCCGATCTCGCCGCCGGTCACGCCCGACCAGGTGAAGACGAGCGAGAGCACGATGAGGTGCACTGCGAGAGTTGCGAACGCGAGGTAGTGCCCGCGCAGCCGCAGCAGCGGCAGCCCGATCACCCAGGCGACGGCGGCGGTCGCGACCGGAGCGAGCGCCAGCGTCGCCAGCGTCGGCCAGTGATAGCGCGTGGCGAGGACGCCGGCGACGTACGCGCCCACGAGGTAGAAGGCGCCCTGGCCGAACGAGACCTGGCCGGCGAACCCCATCAGCAGCGAAAGTCCGACAGCGACGATCGCGTACTGGCCCATCTGCACGTAGAGCGACTGGTTCGCGAGCGACAGCTCCCACGGCAGCAGGATCAGCACGACGGCCGCGGCGATCGGCAGCGTCCTGCCCGTCCGGCGCAGCGCGACCGCGTTCACGCCGTTGACACTTCGTGCCGCGCGCGCCAGCCGATCAGCGCCAGCATGATCACGAGCGCGATCGTCAGCTCGTACTGGGGGTTCACGTAGCCGACCACGAGGTTCTCGGCCATCCCGAGCACGATGCCCCCGAGGAGCGCGCCGGGGACGCTTACGAGGCCGCCGAACGCTGCCGCTGCGAACCCGTTCACCGCGATGTTCAGGTCGGAGTCGTACGCGACCGGCATGAGCGGCGTCAGCAGCACACCGCCGAGCGCGCCGAGGAACGCGGCCAACCCGAACGCGACAACCCCGAAGGTGACGGTGTCGATGCCGACGAGCCGCGCCGCGCGCAGCGAGTCGGACGCCGCGACGAGTGCGTTGCCGACGATCGTCTTGCGGAACAGGAGATTGAGCCCGAGTGTCACAACCAGCGTGACGCCGAGGAGCAGTACGTATTGCGGCTGGACGAGCACGCCGCCGACGTCCCACGCGTGGTTCGCGATCGGTGCGTAGCTGTGCGGGCCGTCGCCGAAGATCAGGAGCTCGCACGACTCCGCGATCAGCGTCAGCCCGAGCGTGACGATCAGGCTCGTCAGCGGCGTCGTGTCGCCGCGGATCCCGATCGTGATCAGCCCCATCAGGCCGCCGATCGTCGTGACGATCGCGATCGCGAGGACCGCGGCGAGGACGAGCGGCATGTGCAAGACGAGCACGCTCGTCGTCATCCCGGCCACGACCGCATAGACGCCTTGTGCGAAGTTCAGCGCGTTCGTCGTCCGGAACACGACGACGAGGCCGATGCCGACGAGCCCGTACGCAGCCCCGTCGCTGATGCCGGTGACGATGTACTGCAGGAAGGCGGTCATCGGGCCTCCGCCACTTCGAGGCCCCCGCCGAGGTACGCCGTCTGCACGAGCGGGTTCCGCTGCAGCTCGGCACTCGGGCCCTCGAGCCGCAGCTGTCCGGCCTCGAGCACGTAGGCGCGCGGGCAGAGCTCGAACGCGAGCTGGGCGTTCTGCTCGACGAGCAGGATCGCGACGCCGCGTTCTTCGTTCAGCTTGCGCAGGAACACGGCGAGGTCCTGGACGACGATCGGAGCGAGTCCGAGCGACAGCTCGTCGATCGCGAGCAGCCGGGGATCGGCCATCAGGGCGCGGCCGATCGCGACCATCTGCTGTTCGCCCCCCGACGTGCGCCCGGCTGGGCGCTCGCGCAGCTCGCGCAGTTTCGGCAGTAGCTCGTAGACGCCGTCGAGCCGTTCCATGATCCGGCCGCGCTCGATTGCGTAGCGCAGAAGTGCGGTCACGGGCTCGCGGCGCGCGACGCGGCCGAACGCGCCGAGGAGCAGGTTCTGCTCGGCGGTCAGGCTGGGGAACACCTGTCGGCCCTCCGGGATCATGCTGACCCCGAGCCGGACCATGCGGCCCGGCGACGCGCGCGTCACGTCGGCTCCGTCGATGCGGACGGTGCCCGCGGCCGGGCGCACGAGGCCGGAGATCGCCGAGAGGAGCGAGGTCTTGCCGGCGCCGTTCGGGCCGATCAACGCGACGCGCTCGCCTGTCTCGAGCCGGAGCGAGACGCCGTCCAGAGCCACCGCCCCGCCGTACTTGACGACGAGGCCGTCAACGTCGAGCAACGGCACGCTCATACGGTCGCCGTTCCGAGGTACGCGGCGATCACGCGCGCGTCGTGGCGGATAACCGACGGCGGTCCATCCGCGATCAACTTCCCGCGATCGAGAACGAGCACGCGGTCGGCGACTGCGCCGACGAACTGCATATCGTGCTCGACGAGGATCTGCGTGAAGCCGCGCGCCTTGAGGTCGAGGAAGACCTCGCGCATTCGCGCCTTCTCGGCTGCGCGGAGGCCGGCGACGGGCTCGTCGAGCAGCAGCACGCGCGGCCGCTGCGCGAGCACCCGCGCGATCGCGAGCAGCCGCAGCTGGCCGAACGGCAGCGTCGTCGCAGACCGGTGCGCGAGCGGACCGAGCCCGACGAGCTCGAGTGCCTCGTCGGCCGCCTCGCGGATCTCTTTCTCCTCGCGCCGCTGTCCCGGCGTCCGCAGAATCCCGGTCGCGAATCCGTGCCGCGTCCAGGCATGGCAGCCGACCATGGCGTTGCCGAGCACGTCGAGGCCTCCAACAGGCGTCGCGGTCTGGAAAACGGTCGCGAGGCCTGCGCGGGCGCGCCTGTCGGACGGCCAGGGTGACACGTCGTCCGCCCCCAGCAGGATGCGCCCGCTGTCGTGACGGAGGAACCCGGCGACGCAGTTGAGGAGCGTCGACTTGCCCGCGCCGTTCGGCCCGATCAGACAGGTCAACGAGCCCACCTCGACGTCGAACGTGGCCTCGTCGACGGCGTGCACGGCGCCGAAGGATTTCACAACGCCGTCGACAGAAAGCGCTGGCTGCGACCCCATTTGCACGACTATACGACTGTTCTCAGGCGCGCGAAACGGCGGCCGCAACACGTGCGACGGCCTCCGTCACGACGTCGAGCGAGCCTGCGAGCGAGAGCCGCACGAGCCCCGCGCCGCCCGGCCCGAAAGTCTCGCCCGGCGCAACCGCGACGCGCTCTTCGAGCAGCAGCCGGCGCGCCACGTCGTACGTGTCGGCGCCGAGTGGCGAGACGTTCGCCATCGCGTAGAACGTGCCGCGCGGCTCGGCGACGAAGAGCCCGTGCTCGCGCAGTAGCGGGATGACGGCATCGCGACGCGCGCGGTATTCGTCGCGTCGCGTGGCGAGCACATCCTGCGGGCCCGTCAGCGCGGCCTCGGCGGCCTTTTGCGAAACGTACGACGGACAGCCGATCACCGGCTCCTGCACCTTGACGAGCGTCTCGACGAACGCGCTCGGCCCGGTCACGTAGCCGATGCGCCAGCCGGTCATCGCGTAGCCCTTCGAGAAGCTGAAGATTGAGGCGACGCGGCCGTCCTCGTCGAGCGCCGACAGGCTCACGTGCTCGCCGTCGAAGACGATGTCCTCGTACACCTCGTCGCTGAGGATCGCGAGGTTGTGGCGGCGTGCCAGCTCGTAGAGCGCCTCGAGCGTCGCTCGGTCGTAGACGGCGCCGGTCGGATTGCTCGGCGAGTTGACGACGAGCACGCGCGCCCTGGGAGCCAGCGCAGCGAGCTCGTCGAGATCGGGCAGGTACCCGGTTTCCGGCCGGACGCGGTAGCGGAGCACACGGGCCTGCTGCAGCGATGCCGACAGCGCGAAGACCGGCCAGCCGGGATCGGGCACGAGGATCCCGTCGCCCGGGTGCAGGAACACCATCAGCGTCTCGAGGATCGCAGGCGTGCCGCCCGCGCTGACCACGACGCGGTCGGCGCCGGCATCGACGCCGTTTCGGTCGCGGAGCTTCGCCGCGATCAGCTCGCGCAACGTCGGGAGCCCACGGCTGACCGTGTACTTCACGACACCGTCCGCGATCGCGCGCTGGGCCGCCTCGACGACATGCGGCGGCGTCGGGAAATCCGGCTCGCCGACCTCGAGATGCAGGACGTTCTCGAGTGACGCCGCGAGGTCCATCACCTCGCGAATGCCTGACCGGTCGAGGCGACTTCCGGCACCGAGATCGATGGTCACCAGTCGATCCTACGGCGAGCTCGAGCGCGAAGCTCGTGACGGCCGCGGACCGAATCACACCTGGTGCGGAAAGAATGTGGAAAGGAGCGGTCGCCGCTGGCGGCGGCCTGCGGTGAGGAGTCAGCAAATTTGGCGCTGTCAGACATCTCGGGGCTGCTGCTGAGCTACGGGTGTACTAGCGTCAGACTTGTGCTCGAGCAGTTCCTGATCACGGTCCGACTACCGACCCCGGGGCTCGTGCTGTGACGGATCTTCTGAGGGCCGACCGGTACATCGAGGCCTCGGAGCTCGGGCTCGACCTGTACCGCGGCGTCGCCGAGCTGCCGATCGTGAGCCCGCACGGGCATATCGACGTGCGGCTACTGGCCGATCCTGCGGCGCGGCTAGATCCGCCTGGCCGGCTCTTCGTCACTGCGGACCACTACGTCGTGCGGATGCTCTACTCGCAGGGAGTGCCGCTCGAGCGCGCCGGGCTCCGGACGCACGAGGGCGGCGAGGCCGGAGTCGACGATCGCGCCGTTTGGCAGCTCCTTGCCGACAACGTGCATCTCTTTGCGCTCACCCCGACCGGGCTTTGGCTGCGCGAGACGCTCGCGACGGTGTTCGGGATCGAGGAGAGCCTCGAACCGGGCTCCGCGGAAGCGATCTACGCGCGTGTCGAGGAGCAGCTTGCGACGCCGGCGTTCGCTCCGCTGGCCTTGCTGGATCGGTTCCATGTCGAGTGCCTGTCGACGACCGACACGGCCGGCTCATCGCTCGAGGAGCACCGGGCGCTCACCGACTCGGCGCCAGGGCTCCGGATCCGGCCGACCTTCCGTCCCGACGGCGTCACAGCGCTTGACGCAGCCGGCTGGCGTGACGCTCTTTCCGCGCTCGAGGCTGCCGCCGACCGCGAGATCGGCGACTACGTGACGTTCGTCGAGGCATTGGCCGAGCGCCGCGCCGCGTTCAAGGCGCTCGGCGCCACGGCGACCGATCACGCGGCCACGAGCGCCGACACCACGCGCCTCGCCGACCGCGAGGCTTCGGCACTGTTCGCGGCTGCGCTCGCAGGCACCGCCTCCCGCGCCGACGCGCGGCGCTTCGAGGCGCACATGCTCAACGAGTTCGCACGAATGAGCAGCGACGACGGGCTGGTGATGCAGCTCCACGTCGGCAGTCTTCGCGACCACAACGCCCCGCTCGCCGAGCGGTTCGGGCGCGACATTGGTGGGGACATCCCGGTCGCGACCGACTGGACGCGCGGGCTGCGACCTTTGCTCGACGCGTGTGGCAACGACCCCGGCTTCGGCGTCGTTCTCTTCACGCTCGACGAGAGCACCTACAGCCGCGAGCTTGCGCCGCTCGCAGGACACTATCCGGCGGTCTCGCTTGGCTGCCCCTGGTGGTTCCACGACAGCGCGGCGGGCATCGACCGTTTCCTCGACCGAGTCACCGAGACGGCGGGGGTGTACAACCTCGCCGGCTTCGTCGACGACGCCCGCGTCCTGACGGCGCTCCCCGCGCGGCACGACCTCTGGCGTCGCCGCACGTGCGGCTGGCTTGCCCGGAAGGTCGAGGCCGGCTTCCTGGGCGAGGAGGAGGCGCACCGCCTCGCGTGGGAACTCGCATGCGGCCTCGCCCGCCGGGCATACCGGCTCGACGCCTAGTGCCGGGTGTACTAGACGCCCCCGAACGCGTCGAAGCCGCCGTCGACCGGGATGACGACGCCGGTGACAAACGACGCAGCAGCGCTGCACAGCCAGATCACGGTGCCGGCGAGCTCGTCGGGCTCGCCGAAGCGGCCCGCCGGTGTCGCTGCAACGATCCGCTCGCCGCGCGCGGTCAACGCTCCGGACTCGTCGAGCAAGAGCGCGCGGTTCTGCTCGCCGACGAAGAAGCCGGGCGCGACGGCGTTGACGCGCACGCCGTGCGGCGCCAGTTCGACCGCGAGCCACCGGGTCAGGTTTTCGACTGCCGCCTTCGCGGCGCCGTAGCCGACCACCCTCGTGAGCGCGCGGTGCGCCGCCAGCGACGAGACGTTCACGATCGATCGGCTCCGCGTCGCCTGGTCGGCACCGGCTGCCATGGCGGCTCCGAAGACCTGGCTCGGCAGCACGGTGCCGTGGAAGTTGAGCCTGACGACCTCGTCGAGTGCGGCCGCCGGGAGTTCGAAGAACGACCGCTCGCCGACCGTCGCGCCGGGGACGTTGCCGCCGGCGGCGTTGACGAGGACGTCGACCCGGCCCCAGCGGTCGAGCACGGTCGCGCGGGCGCGCTCGAGCTGGGCGGCGTCGAGCACGTCGGCCTCGAGGGCGACCGCGGATTCACCGAGGCTCCGCGCAAGCTCTTCTAGACGCTCGCGTCGTCGCGCGAGGAGGCCGACCCGTGCGCCCGCCGCGGCGAGACCTCGCGCGATCGCGCCGCCGAGAACGCCCGACGCACCGGTCACCACCGCGATCTGGTCCTCGAGGCCGAACAGCTCGGAGACAGGTGCGACCATGTCGGTGAGTCTTCCAGGCCTGATACAAGCACGAGCGTGCAGCCGTCGCGTCGACTGAGAACTCTCATGAACCTCACAGGCTCGGCTTAGGCCAGCCTCACCCGGGTAGCCGATTCTTCTCTCGAACCCGAGCTGAAGGAGCCGACAATGAGCACCGCCACTTTGCCTCGCATGGTTTCCGTGCAGACCGACCTGCTGCAGGACGAGCTTCAGGACGAGTTGCGCCACATCCGTGATCTCGTCTTCATTCGCGATCTGCTCAGAGAACGCGGGGAGACCTCGA
>PLZU01000080.1 GCA_003152275.1 Actinomycetota bacterium | reverse complement strand
ACGAGCGGTACACAACGCCCGAGACAAGAGCAGCGACGAGCAGAGCAAGCAGGCCGATCCGCAGCGGCCCAAGCGCACGAAGCCTCGCCCCCCGACGAGCCGGCACCGGCCCGTCACGCCTGTCGCGACGGCGCCTGACCGTCACCCCCACCCGCCCTCTCCCAGATGCGACCCCGCTCCCTGCGCCATGCAGCGACGATCATCTCGCCGGCGGCAAGCAGCGCCGCGTGCGTTGCGGCAGAGCGTGACGAGGAGGGCGCCAGCGATCAGTAGCTGCGCCCAGGCAGGGAACTTGCCGCCGTGATGGAGCCTCGACCAACGGTGGCTCGGAAACAGCGGCCGCCCGCCAGGGCGGGGCAGGGAAAGGATGTGCTCGAGGTCCGGGGCCGAAGCCGAGACCGCCCCAAGCGTGACCGGATCGAGCGGGCCGTAGGCAGCAGCCAGCGCGAGCACTGCCGCGACGCCGGAAGCCGTCTCGAAGCGGCGCGAGGCGATGTCTTCGTGCGGGAGCACGTCGCCGAGCAGATGCAGAGGCGGGCCGAGCAGCAGCGCAGCGAGGCGGGAGCGTGCCGCAGCGCCTGCGAGTGCACCGGTCGCGACATGCAGCGTGACGATCATCTCGCCCGCCAGGACAGTGGCTCGAGTGCCACAGTCACGCACCCGGAGCCCCACTGAGACTCTGATGCCGCGCCATCACATGCTCACATGCTCACATGCGCGACTGAGCGCCTGTTCTTATTCGTGATTGAGCGGTTCGGGACTGGCATCAATTGCGCCATCACATGGCCTCTGCGTTCGCCCCATTCGTGTCGACCGCGACGCCCCGCAGTAAGCTCGCAGATGGTCGCGGTCTTTGTCTGTCGTATCTTCCCGCAGAAGGCGACATGCGCCGTTTGACGGACTCTGTTGGACGCCAGTTACTGACGCCGAGCCGAGTAAGCGTTTTCCGGTAACCAAGCGGAGCTCGAGCACATGCGTGACGCCGTGACGCCGCTGGCGGTAGGCGACAGACTGAGGCCGCGTCCGGGTTCTACCGGACCAATCACATTCGGCACGCGGGTGTGCCGCCGGGTAGGCGGTGGCGCCAGTGGGCGATCAGCGGGTAGGCGCCAGCCGCAAGCCACCGAAACGGAGGGATGAGCAAGACGTGGCCGACGACCGAGGGCCAACCGTGCGCGGCTCGTAGCGCACGAGCGATGGCTAGGTGGCCGCGTGAATGGCACCCGGCGGGGTCGATCCACCAGGCGGCGCAGCGCACATCATCGAGGGTCGAACCGAGGCGTTCGAGTTGGCCGGCGCTGAGGTGCTGCCAGGCGACGGCTTGCTGCGGCCCCTGCCAGCGGGCGGTAATCCAACGTGCGCTGGAACTACAGAACGAGCAATCGCCATCGTAGACGAGCAACGGTGCCTTCTCCGGTTCCACCATCGCACCGTAACGCTTCGGCGTCTGGTGGCAGCGCCCTGGTGTGAACTCGCAATGCTTCGGTTGCACAGACCATCCGCAGAGGATCTCACTCGCTTGCTCGCGAAGGCGAAGGCAGCAGATCTCTCGTATGCGGAGGCCGGGGCAACGAGGGACTCACCGCTTCCCGCTGGCTATCGCCTCGACCGCTACGAGCGCCGGCTCAGCTCGAACGAGGGTGTGTTCGAGCGAGCGGTCGCTGCGTTGCGCGGCTGGAAGGCTCATGTCGGCGCGGGCGTCGAGATCGTCCCAGATGCCGCTCGTGTCACGGTCGGCGAGACGGTGCTGCTCGTCATCAAGACGGCCGGTTTCTGGGCCGCGGCTCCTTGTCGCGTCGTCTACGTGGTCGATGAACCGAACCGGTTCAGCTTCGCCTACGGCACGCTTCCCGGGCATCCGGAACAGGGTGAAGCGGCGATGATCGTTGAACGGAGCGAGATCGGAGGGGTGGTCTTTCGGATCGTGTCCTTTTCGCGCACTGTCGATCCGCTCGCCCGCCTCGGCTCGCCTGTCACGCGTCTAATCCAGCGCCGGGTGACCAACCGCTACATGGAAGCCGAGATGCGTTGGGCAGCGGCACGATCGAGTCTCTGACTGCAGTATCAGCCGCCATTTTGGCGGCAAGAGCCAAGCGCCGCATGCCGGGGGCGCGCACGGAGCGGCACGCTGCCGCTCGGCCACCTCTACTCCGTGCTCAGGCGCGGAAGAAGGTGATCAGCTCGCCCCGCTGCCGCTCGCTCAGACCGGCAAGCGTCTTCGAGTGCGCGATCCCACAGTGGGCGAGGATGCGGGCGGCCTTGACCGAGCCGATCTTCGGCAGCACCAAGAGGAGATCGCGTACGCGCGCTGTCCTCACACACGGGGGGTGGGTCGGCGAGGATCTGCACCAGCTCGATCGTTCCCGCCGCGAGCTGCTACTTCAGCTCCGCTCGCGCCGTCCGAACGTCGTTTGCCTGCTCCAGCGCACGCAGCCGCTGTTCGCGCGATCTGCCCGGAACCCCCGCAGCGGCGCTGCTCTCTGCCACGCTGCGACTCTCGAGCCAGAACCGGCCGCCGGTCAAACGCGCCAGGTCGGGCGAGCGGCTCTTCGCCCATCAAATGTGTGAGCGGTTGCCGCAGCGCAGCTCGAGCGTCAGCGTCGTGGCGTCGAGTTCGAGCCCCGAGGTTCCCCGACGCCGCCGCCTGCCTCGAATGGCTGTGGCGAACAACGACTCTCCCCGACCGGGGGCAATAGACGTGGCGCTGCGATAGAAAAATATGCGGCAAAACGAAGTTGGCGACATTATTTAGTTTCAGCTAACTTATGGATTATGGTTCACGAACAGTTGATTTCGGCGGCGGTCGAGGACTACGCGAAGGCGATCTACGAGCTGGAGGTGCGTGACGGGCGTGCCCGGACGAGCGCGCTTGCCGACCGGATTAGCGTCACGCCGGCCTCCGCATCGCAGATGGTCAAGCGGCTGGCCGAGCTAGGCCTTGTCAGCTACTCCCGCTATCGCGGCGCGCGGCTGACCGAGAAAGGGCGTCGGCTAGCGCTGGAAGTGATCCGTCATCACCGGCTGCTCGAGCTCTTCCTGGTCGAGGAGTTCGGTATGTCCTGGGATCAGGTACACGCAGAAGCCGAAGCGCTCGAGCATGTGCTCTCCGAGCAGGTTGAGGAGCGGATCGCGGCGCGGCTCGGGGAGCCAGTCGTCGACCCGCACGGCGACCCGATCCCGACCGTGACGCTCGAGATTGAGGAGTGCGCGACGCGAGGTCTGGAGTCTCTCGAGCCAGGGGAGCGCGGAGTGTTCACGCGCGTGTCCGATTCCGAGCCGGCGATGCTCCGCTTCCTCGCCGAGCGGGGCATCGCGCCGGGCGATCGACTAGAGGTAGTCGACAAGCAGCCGTTCGACGGGCCGGTGTTTGTCCGCTTCAGCGGTGCGGTCGAGGTGCTTGGCGGCGGCCTGGCTCGCGCGATGCGCGTGCGGCTCGATCCAGAGAGGTGAGTGCTTCGTCGTCTGTGCCTGGAAAGGGGGTAGCGATCGCGGAACGCGACCTCGCTCTGCCCCCGCTTACGCACGAGGACACGGATCGATCGACGGATCGCGCCCGCGTCAACCAAGCGCGACAGCAGGGCAGGCGCTGGTACCTGCTCTGGCTGCTGGTCGGCCCCGGCATCCTGGCCATGCTCGGCGAGAACGACGGGCCGAGCATGATCTCCTACGCCACCACCGGCGCCACCTACGGGCTGGGCTTCTTTCTGCCCTTCATCGTTTTCAGCTTCGCGATGGCGATCGTCTGCCAGGAGATGTGCATGCGCGTGGGGGCTGTCACCCACCGCGGCTACGGCCAACTCGTGCTGGAGCGCTTCGGGCCGATCTGGGGCTGGTTCGGGGCCGGCGATCTCATTCTCACAAACGTCGTCACATTGATTGCCGAGTTCGTCGCGATCCGGGTCGGCCTCGCCTACTTCCACCTCGGCTCGGGCGTAGCCGCCGCCCTCGGGCTCGTACTGGTGACGTTCACCGCACTGAACGGCGGTCGCTACTGGCGCTGGGAGCGGATCGCGCTCGGTCTGGCCCTCTTCAACGGGCTGTTCCTCGTCGCCGCGATCATGGTCAAGCCCCATTGGGGATCGGTCGGTCATTCGCTTGTGACCTTGGCGCCGTTTCCGGGCGGGAGCTTCAACACGCTGCTGCTGCTAGTCGCCTCGACGATCGGCGCGACAGTGACGCCGTGGATGATCTTCTTCCAGCAGAGCGCCTCGGCCGACAAAGGCCTGACCCCGCGCGACATCAAGCAAGGCCGCTACGACACGGTCGCCGGCGCCGCACTCGCCGCAATCTTCGGCTGCGGGGCACTGATCGCCGGAGCCGCGCTCGCGACGCACAACGGCTCGAGTATCCAAGGCCTGGCTGGAGCCGGATTCCCCGGAGCGCTGAAGTCGGTGTCCGGGGGCGCAACGGCGACTGTCTTCGCCCTGGGGCTGATCGAGGCCGGTGCCGTAGCCATCCTCACCATTTCGGCAAGCACGGCCTACGCCGTCGGTGAATGCGTCGGAGTCACGCACAGCTTCAACTCCACGCCACGACGCGCCGTACTCTTCTACGCCTCCAACATCGCGGCCGCGCTGATCGCCGCGGGAATCATCCTCATCCCGGGCGCGCCGCTGCTCTCGATCGCGCTCAACGCCAACGTCCTCGCCACCGTGCTCCTACCGATGGCGCTGATCTTCCTGATCATGCTCGCCAACGACCGCGACCTAATGGGCGAATGGACGAACAAGCCCTCAACGAACAAGATTGCGATCGCGATCGTCGCGTTTATCTCCATCTGCGGTGCCGCCTACGGAATCGATTCCTTCCTACAGGCGGCCCATCTGATCCCGGCCGGCTAGATGGCTGAGACACACGACACGAACCCAGGAACGACGGAGCCCAAGCTGCGAGGGAAGGAGCGAGCTAATGAGGAGCTCGTCATGTTCCTCGAGCCCGACCAACTCGTCGCGCACACCTCCGTGCCCGTACCACGAGCGCCGCTGAGCGAACGCGCGAGAACGGGGCTCTGGGCGCTCCGCGTGTTCGTCATCTTGGTCAGCATCATGGTCATCTACACATTCGCCTCACAGCTGAAATAGGAACCTCGCCGAAGAGCCGATCGCGCGCCTCACGTCGTCGAGGGTCTCGTACTCGTTCACGATGGAGGACGAGGGATGGCCGGCTCTTCGGGCGTCGAGGTGTCGAGGCGGCCGCCGACCAGGTCGGTGAATCTGTTGCGGAGCACTTCGAGGTGCGACGTCGCCGGATCGAACCGGGCCCGTGCGCGAGCCAGCTGTTGCGGACTGTAGAAGAGCTGAGCCCAGATCGAGCCAGGCCGGGCGACCCGGTAGGCGGCAACGAGCCCGACGGGCGGGAGGAAGACGCTGAGCAGTCCCAGTGTCAGTTTTCCCTTTAGACACGTGATGATCGAGAGTCCGATGTTGACGATGACGACTGCGAAGCCGATGCTTCGCGGGGTCTCGGTTTGGTCGTGGATGCCGAAGGGCGAGATGCCGGTTAGCAGCATCAGGCCGAGGAGTGTCCAGATGATGCTGACTTCGATCGAGTGGCGACCCTCTGGCGTCCAGTAGACGTCGCGCAGATGGACTGTGAGGGCAAACTCGTCAAGGACGAATGCTGCACCGATGCCGAATCCGATCGATAAGAGATCGATGCCGAAGTCGCGCGGCTGGAATGCGAGCTCGAGCATGCCGCAGGTGAGTGTGAGGATGTTGCCCGCGACCATGTGATGAAGGTGGACGTCGCCGACCCGGCCGCTTCGCCAGCGACGGACGCGCGCGACTCGCGTGTAAAGCCGAGTCACGGCGAAGGTCACAAGCGACGCCGCAAGCATCAGGAGCAGCGACTCGCGTCCAGCGAGTCCGAAGCGGTGGAACTTGATCGCATCTAGCGCGAGCAGCGTCACGGAGAGCGCCGCCGGGTCGTCACGCGCTGCAGCCTTTGGCGCCTACGTCGGAACCACCGCTGTGGCTTCATCTCGACCAAGGACCTACACCCAAACACCCTTGGCGGCATCGTGGCCGACCCGGATCTACCTGCGTAGGGCGCCGGGTGCGCTTCTGGTGCGCGTGCGCGCGCGCTTCAAGAGGCGAGACGAGAAATACGTGCCCGCGCCCGCGAGCGGCACGGCAACCCGCCGCCGCGGGCCGGCCCCCCACGCTGCCAACGCCCGCGGACTTCCGAAGTCCAGCTCTGTCGCCTTTCCACCAAACTGCGACACCGTGGATGCGTCCCGGCACGGAGAGTGACCGGCCAGAGCCATTTTGCCGGATTGGCGGCGCTAACCGATCGCTCCACTTTCGACGGTCTCGAGGATCTTGACGAACGCACCGCAGCACTTGACGGCTGGCTCTGGCACTACAACCATCGACGCCGACACTCAGCCCTCGGCCACCAACCCTCGATCACCAGAACCAACCTGCTCGGGTCCTACAGCCTCTCGAGTGCGCGCCGGACGAGCACCTGCGCGAGGTGCGCGCGGTACTCGCTACTGGCGGTCGCGTCGGTGGGCGGCATGGTGTCGTCGGCGGCATGCGCGGCGGCGTCGGCCGGCGAGGCTCCGTCGGCGAGCGCGTCCTCGACGCTCCGCGCGCGCAGCGGTGTCGGCCCCATGCTCGTCAGACCGACTTGCACGCGTCCGTCGACACGGGCCGCAGCGACGCCGACCGTCGCCCAGTCGTGCGCACGCCGCACGTATTTGAGGTAAGTCCCTGCTGCCTTCGGCACCCGGATCTCGGTGAGCACCTCCTGGTGCTCGAGCGCGTTCTCGAACGGGCCGCTGAAGAACGCCGCCGCCGGGATCGTCCGCTCTCCCCGTGGTCCGCGCGCGACGAGCTCGGCGTCGAGCGTGAGCAGGATCGTTCCGAGGTCAGAGGCTGGATCGCCGTGGGCGACCGAGCCGCCGATCGTGCCGCGGTGGCGCACCTGTGGGTCGCCGATGAGCGCGGCGGCCTCTCCGATCAGCGCGCAGTGCTCCCTGAGCATCGGATCGCGGATGAGCTCCGCATGCCGAGTGAGCGCGCCGATCGCGATCCGGTCGCGGTTCTCGCGCACATAGCGCAGGTCGTCGAGTCGGCCGATGTCGACGAGCAAGGACGGGCGCGAGAAGCGCAAGCGCATCGTGGGTATCAGCGAGTGCCCGCCCGCCAGGAGCTTCGCGTCCTCGTCGCGGCCGAGCAGCGCGACCGCCTCGTCGACCGACCCCGCCCGCTCGTACTCGAAGGCGGCAGGGATCATGCTCCCGCCCTCGCTGCCGCCTGCACTGCCTTGACGATGTTGTGGTACCCGGTGCAGCGGCAAAGGTTGCCCTCGAGGCCGTCGCGGATCTCCACCTCCGACGGGTTTGGGTTCTCCTTCAGGAGCGAGATCGTGGCCATCACAAACCCGGGCGTGCAGTAGCCGCACTGCAGCGCATGCTGCTCGTGGAACGCTTGCTGCACCGGGTGCAGCTCGTCGCCCTGCGCGAGGCCCTCGACTGTCGTCACCTCGCAGCCGTCGGCTTGCACTGCGAAGACGGTGCATGACTTGACGGACTCACCGTCGACCAGCACCGTGCACGCCCCGCAGGAGGTCGTGTCACAGCCGACGTTCGTCCCCTTCAGTCCTAGCTGGTCGCGCAGGAAGTACACAAGCAGCTGCCGCGGCTCGACGTCCGCTTCGCAGCGCGAGCCGTTCACCGTGAGCGCGATCCTCGTCATGCCTTCGCCTCCCGGAGGGCGCGCCAGACGTTCTCGCCGTTGGCGGGCAGGTCAACGTTGCGCACGCCGAACGGCGTGAGAGCGTCAACGACGGCGTTGTGGACGGCGGGCGTCGCGCCGATCGTCCCCGACTCGCCGATCCCCTTCGCGCCGAGCGCATTCAGAGGGGTCGGCGTTTCCATCTCGACCGCCTCCCACGACGGCAGGTCGGCCGACGACGGGAACGCGTAACCCACGAAGGTGCCGGTCAGGGGGTTCCCGTCGTCGTCGTAGACGAAGTTCTCGTAGAGCGCCTGCGCGACGCCGGTCGCGATCCCGCCGTGCACCTGCCCCTCCGCGATCAGCGGGTTGATCAGGGTGCCCGCGTCATCGACGGCGACGAGCCGCCGCAGCTCGACCCGGCCCGTCTCCGTGTCGACCTCGACGACGGCGACGTGGGCGCCGAAGGGAAAGGTCGGCGCGGCCTGGAACTCGTGCTCCGCTTTCAGCTCGGCGAGCCGCTCGTCGGCCGACGCGCGCGAGGCGAGGTCGGCCCACGAAATCCCTATCGAGGGGTCGCCGGCCACGTGCAGGCGGCCGACGGCCGGGTCGAGCACGATGTCGGCCGGGCTCGCCTCGAGGTAGTCGGCGACGAGCTGCTTCGCCAGCTCCAGCACGTCGTCGGCGGCGAGCCTGGCCGCCGCCCCTCCGATCTGTGTCGACTTCGACCCGTAGGTTCCAGTGCCCTTGGCGATCTCGTCTGTGTCGCCCTTGTGGACGGTCACTTTCTCGACGGGCAGCCCGAGCCGCTCGGCCGCGATCATCGCGAACGTCGTCTCGTGGCCTTGGCCGTGGGAGAACGAGCCGGTGCGGACTATTGCGCCGCCGTCCGGCGTGATCTCGACCTCGCCGAACTCGGACTCGGCGATCCCGTTCGTGATCTCGACATAGCACGAGATGCCGATTCCGAGCTGCGTCGTGGCAGCCTGCTCGCGGCGGTGCCGCTGCTCGTCGCGCAGCTCGTCGTAGCCGACCGACCGCAGCGCCAGTTCGAGCGCGCCCTCATAGTCGCCCGAGTCGTAGACCGCATGGGACGCGGTCGTGTGCGGGAACGCGTCCGCCGGGATGAAGTTCCTCCGCCTGACCTCGGCCGGGTCCATCCCGAGCTCGGCCGCGAACGTGTCGATCGCACGCTCGATCACCTGCGAGGCCTCGGGCCGGCCCGCGCCGCGGAAGGCCGAGATCGGTGTCGTGTTCGTCACCACCGAGCGACTCTCGAACTCGATCCGCGGGATCGCATAGACGCCGCTCGCCATGAGCCCTGTCAGGTTCGGCAGGAAGGCTCCGAGCACCGCGTACGCGCCGCAGTCCTGCAGGACCTCGAGCCGGTAAGCGAGCACCTTGCCATCCCGCATCCCGCCGAGCGTGAACTCCAGGCGCGCAGCGCGGCCGTGTGGAAGCGCCACCATGCTCTCGCTGCGCGTCTCCGTCCAGCGCACGGGCCGGCCGAGCCGGCGAGCCAGCCAGACGACAAGCACCTCCTCGACGTTGAGCATCTTCGCGCCGAAGCCGCCGCCGACGTCAGGACCGACCACGCGCACCTGCGCCGGATCGAGCCCGAGTGTCCCCGCGAGCACCATGCGGTCCTGGTGCGGCGTCTGCGTCGAGAGCCAGGCCGTGATCCGGCCGTCCGGTCCGAGCTCGGCGGCAGCCGAGCGCGGCTCGAGCGGGCACGGCGCCATGCGCTGGCTGACGAGCGTGCCCGAGACGGCGACGTCGCATCCGCCGAACAGTTTCTCGTCATGCTCGGGCGAGCCGAAGCGGGCTGCGACATTCGTGCCGACCTCCGGGAAGAGCAGCACCTCGTCCTTCGCGGCCTCGTATGGGCTGACGACGGCCGGCAGCGGGTCGTAGTCGACGGATACGAGCTCTGCGGCGTCCGCGCCGGTGGCGCGGTCGTCGCTGATCACAATCGCGATGATGTCGCCGACGAAGCGGACGCGGTCGACGGCGAGGAGCGGGCGTCCCATGCCCGGGTTCACCCCGGGGAACGGCGGCGGCCCGAACACGCCGAGGTCCATGTCGGCCGCCGTGAGGACCTGGACGTTCGGGAGGGCTTCCGCCGCCGTGGCATCGACGTCGACGATGTTGGCGTGAGCGAACAGCGAGCGAACGAACGTGACCGTGAGGGCACCCTCCAGGGCCAGGTTCTCCACGTAACGCCCTTCGCCCCGGAGAAAGCGGGGGTCCTCCTTACGGAGGACGCGATTCCCGAGAATGCTCAGGCGAGCAGCCTATCCGTCATTGCCCAGAGCAAACACCTCTCCGCGGCGAAGGCGCTCGCCATCTAGCCGGATCGGGCGTCGGGACGCAGTCGCCCGAGAAGCTCGTACGACCGCAGCCGCGCGGCGTGGTCGTGGATCGCAGAGGCGACGATGACCTCGTCCGCCTCCGTCTCGGCCACGAACCGATCGAGCCCCACACGAACCGTTTCCGGTGAACCGCCGAACGAGCGGCGGACTAGATCTCGAGCGCCGGCAGGAGCGCGTCGGGCATGAAGTGCGAGGCGAACGCATATGGCAGTCCAAGCATCGCGGCGAGCTGCGCGCCGAACAGGCTCGAGCCCAGGATCCAGAGCGGTACGCGCGAGCCGGCGCCCGGCGTTGCCCGCACCGCCTGGCCCGGCTGTGGGTCCGCGAGGTAGTGCTGCAGTCGTCTCGCCCTGCCACTTCCAGCGCGCGTCGTCGTATCCGGACGATTTCCCGCTTGCCGTGGAACTGGAAGGCGCGGGCCTGCTCGGACGCGGCGGCAGCGCAATCCTGGCGCCCGACGGCTCGTATCTCGCGGGACAGCTCTACGACGAAGAGGGCATCCTCTACGTGGAGCTCGACCCGTCGACGTTACTCGCCGAGCGGCAGCGCTTCGATCCGGTCGGCCACTACAACCGGCCGGATGTGTTGCAGCTCACAGTTCGCGGGGGCGATGCGACGCCGAGTAGACGTCCTTCCGGGCGATCAGCCCGTTCCTGATCGGGAAGACGTCGACGCCGTCCCACTCGAGCGTGCGCCCGTCCTTCTCCAGGTGCAGCGTCCACTCGCACACCGCGAAGTCCTCGCCTGTATGCATGCTGCGCGTGCGAAACGTCATCCCGGGGTTGTTGCCGAAGATCTGCGCAATGTGGTCGCGGACCGCATCGGCGCCTTCGGCGCGCTCACTGGCCGTGTGGTTGTCGAAGACGATCTCCGGATGGTGCAGCTCGTGGATCGTCTCGAGATCCTGCGCATTCCAGGCCGTGTTGTAGCGCTCGATCAGCTGTGCGACCTCTCCGGCGTTCATCGCGCGATTGTTCCACGTTTGCGCAGGACGCGCTCGTCACCCACACGGCGCGTCAGCCCGTCGGCGTCGAAACGCTCGAGGAGCACCTGCGCGGTCTTCCGCCCGACGCCGAGCAGATCGCGGAAGCGGGCGAGCGTGATCCGCCCGGCAGACTCGCACTCGGCGAAGAGTGCGATACGCGCCTGCTCGTAGGCAGAAGCGGAGACGGCGTACCCGTCGCCGACCCGGACGAGGCGGCCCTGCTCCTCGAGAAAGCGCCCGAGCGCGGCATCGTCGACTTTGACCGGCTCGAGCCCGAGCTGCGCTTCGAGGACAGCGGCGGCCGCGGCGTGCGCTCCCAATTCGGCCGTCGAGCCGGGCCGGTAGAGCTTGGCGCCGCGCCGCTCGAGACCGAGCAGCGGCACGACCGCGCCCGACCACGCATCCGGCGGCGGCGCGATCCCGGGATCGAGCGGGTCGGCGCGTTCGAGCCGCTCGTTCAGTTCCGCGCGCAGCTCCTCCAGCCACGTGCTCGAGAAGACCCAGCCGCCGGCCTCGATGACACCGCCCAGCTCACCGAGATGTGCGAGCGATTCCGCGCGGACGGGCTTGTGCACCGTCGCAGCGATCTCACCCCGCTCGACGAGCTCCATGCGCTCGAGGCTCGCGTGACGCGGCGGCGACGGGTCGAGCACGCGCCCGCCTCCGACCGTCGTCGCGGCCCGGAGGACGACGTGGTCGCCGCGCGCGGCAACGACCGGCTCCGAAAGACGAAGCTGTGCGAAACGGTCGCCGACCCGCACGACTCGGGCGAGCACGTTCGCCGTTCCATGATGGACGTGCACGCGCGACGGGATCTCGGCCAGCGGCTCCAGCGCAATGTCGAGGCGATAGCTCGACGGATAGCTGCCGGGCGCGACGAGCGCGTCGCCACGACGAAGCTCCGAACGCTCCACGCCCGGCAGCGCGACGGCAACCCGCTGACCGGCCTCCGCTCGCTCGACGGCGCTGTCGTGGACCTGAACGCTGCGCACACGAACGCTGCGTTCGCGCACGTGCAGCTCGTCGCCCTCTCCGATCGATCCGGACCAGAGCGTTCCCGTCGCAACCGTTCCGATCCCGTGCAGTGTGAAGACCCGGTCGATATACAGGCGAGTTGGCGCATCGTCGCGCGCGCGCTCGATCGAGACCGAGGCAAGCGCAGCACGCAGTTCGTCGAGGCCTGCTCCGGTGCGCGCGCTCACGGCCACGACGGGTGCGCCAGGTACGAGCTCCTCCGCCTCCGCACGCGCGAGCTCGAGCGTCTCCGCGTCGACGAGATCCGACTTCGTGAGCGCGACGACACCGCGCTCGATTCCCAGCAGCCTCAGGATGGCGAGGTGCTCGTGCGTCTGCGGACGTGCGCCCTCGTTCGCATCGATCACGAGCAGGAACAGGTCGATGCCGGTTGCGCCTGCGACCATCGTGCGCACGAAGCGCTCGTGCCCTGGAACATCGACGACGGAAAGCTGCGTCCCGTCCGCCAGCTCGAGCGCCGCGTAACCGAGGTCGATCGAGATGCCGCGCTCCCGCTCCTGCGGCAGCCGGTCGGTGTTCTTGCCGGTGAGCGCCTCGACGAGCGTCGTTTTGCCGTGGTCGATGTGCCCCGCGGTTCCGATCGTCAGCGGCATCGCATCACGACTGCCGCGACCTCGTCCACCTCGGCCTCGGCGAGCGTGCGGCAGTCGAGCAGGAGCTTCCCGTCGCGGACGATGCCGATGACCGGCGGGTCGCCTGCACGCAGCGGAGCTGCGAGCGATTCCTCGATCGCGCACGCGAAGCTCGGCAGTTCCGCGAGCGGCAGCGCGCCCCCGCCCACGCGGCCGACCGTCTCCTCGACGGTGCCGGCTACGAGCGACGCAAGGCGTTCCGCGCGAGCGCGCACCACCGCGACGTTCTCGTTGAGCATGCGCAGCACGGGAATCCGCTCGGGCGCCTCGAGATAGACACGCAGCGTTCCCTCGAGAGCGGCGAGCGAGAGCTTGTCGATGCGAACCGCTCGCTGCAGCGGATGCCGGCGCAGCCTCTCGATCAGCTCGCCACGGCCGACGACGATCCCGGCCTGCGGCCCGCCGAGGAGCTTGTCGCCGGAGAAGCACACGAGGTCGGCGCCGGCCGCGAGCGACGCGCGCGCGGTCGGTTCCGCATCACCTAGTAACAGACTGTTACTAGCAAGGACTCCGGAACCGAGATCGTCGAGCAGCGGGACGCCCGCACGCTTCGCGACGGCCGCGAGCTCCTCGAGACGCGGGAGCTCGGTGAAGCCGACGACACGGAAATTCGACTGGTGCACGCGCAAGAGCAGCGCCGTCTCGGCGCGCACGGCTTTCTCATAGTCGCGCGCGCGTGTGCGATTTGTCGTGCCGACCTCGACGAGGCGCGCGCCCGAGCGCGCGAGCACGTCCGGAATGCGGAAGCCGTCGCCGATCTCGATCAGCTCGCCGCGCGATACGATCACTTCGCGGCCCTCGGCGAGAGCGGCGAGCGCAAGCAGCATCGCCGCCGCGTTGTTGTTCACGACGAGTGCAGCTTCGGCCCCGGTTAGCCGCCGCAGGATCGCGGCGACGTGGTCCTGGCGCGAGCCGCGTGAGCCCTCGCGGAGGTCGAGCTCGAGGTTGGAATACCCGCGCGCCGCTTCGACGACCTGCGCGAGCGCCTCGGAGGCGAGCGGCGCCCGCCCGAGATTCGTGTGCACGATGACGCCGGTCGCGTTCAGCACGCGGCGCAGGGAGGGCGCCCGCGCGGCGGTCAACTCATCGCGAACGCGGGCCGCGAGGTCGCCGGGATCGGCGCCGGCGCGGATCTCCTCGCGCGCACGTTCGAGCACCGTCCGTGCAGCGTCGACCGCGAGCGGGTCGTCGGCACCGCGCGCGAGCTCGTCAACCGAAGGCAGATCGCGGAGCTCCACCTCGGTAAGGCTATGCGCAGCGCTTCACGTAGCAGTCGAGCACGAGCTGAACCACGTGCTCGGGGTCGTCGCTCACCGTGACGAGGTCGAGATCGCCGGGGGAGATCATTCCCATCGGTAGCAGGTTGTCGCGGATCCACGATCGCAGCGGCGCCCAGTAGGTCGAGTTGAAGAGAATGACCGGGAAGTTCAGCACCTTGCCGGTCTGGATCAGGGTCAGTGATTCGAAAAGCTCGTCGGCGGTGCCGAAGCCTCCCGGGAAGACGACGAAGCCCTCGGCGGCCTTCACGAACATCGTCTTGCGCGCGTAGAAGTGCTTGAAGGTCAGCGAGATGTCGAGGTACGGGTTCACGTGCTGCTCGTGCGGCAGCTCGATGTTGAAGCCGACGCTGAGCCCGTCGCCCTCGCGGCAGCCGCGGTTCGCCGCCTCCATGACGCCCGGTCCGCCGCCGGTCACGACCGCCCAGCCCGCCTCGGCGAAGAGCTTTGCCGTCGCGCGAGCCGACGCGTACGCCGGATCGTCCTCCGGAACGCGGGCCGAGCCGAAGATCGACACCGCGGGACGATCGATCCGCTCGACGGCCTCGAAGCCCTCGTAGAACTCCTGTGCGATCCGCGCAGTCTTCTCTCGCAGCTCATCGAGGTCGTGGTGTGTCTGATTGAGGAGGTTCCTGTCTTCCATCTCTACAACGCTCCGTTGGGTCGAGTCGCGAGCATCCCGATCACGAGCAGTGCCGCGAGCCCGGCGTAGAGACCGACGATCGCCAGCGCGCGCGCACGGTCGGGTGCGAACGCTGCGACGGGAATGCCGGCTTCGAACTGGATGCGCGGCATCCGCCACTCCTCGCGCGCCGCGTGCACCGTCTGTCCGCCGTCGAGGAAGCCGATCGGGAGCATGTTGAACGCATTGAGCAGGAACGCTATGTTCGCGAGCACCTCGAGCTGCGTCGACCCGCGCGCGGAGCCGATCACCCACACGATCACGGCGGCGGCGCCACCGGTGAACGGGCCGGCCAGCGAGATCAGCGCGTTCTTCCACGGCGTCAGGCCCGCACGCTCGATCGTCACGAACGCTCCGAAGAACGGGATGAACGTCGGCCACGACACCTTCAGCCCCTGGTGCCGAGCCTCGGCGACGTGGCCGAGCTCGTGCACGAGGATCATCAGCACGAAGCCGAGCGCGAACGTCCAGCTGTGGAACCACAGTGTGTACGCGGCGACGGAGATGAAGAAGCCGAAGAACTTGACGAAGATGAAGCCCCACTTGAGCGCCGTGCCGCCGATGAGCACAACGAGCCCGCCGGCGCGCTCGAGCGAGCGGCGCAGGGTGCCGTGCGGGTGAATCGGCTGCTCGTTGCGGAACTCTTCCATCACGATCCCTGGCCGATCCATTCTTCGCCGCCCGCGTAGACCTCTTTCTTCCAGAGCGGGACCGTGGTTTTCAGCGTGTCGATCGCCTCACCGCAAGCGTCGAGCGCCGCTGCGCGGTGCGTCGCGGAGACGGCGATCACGACGCTCGCCTCCCCGATCTCTACTCTCCCGACCCGGTGGTGGATTGCGACCTTGCAGAGCCCGTGCTTCGCGGTGAGCTCGCCCGCGAGCTGCGCGAGCATCGGCTCGGCCATCTCCTCGAACGCCTCGTATTCGAGGTAGAGCACGTCACGTCCGCGTGAACTGCGCCGGACGGTGCCGACGAACGTTGCGATAGCGCCCGCCTCGTCGCTCGCTGCTTCCGCGACCGCGGCGCCGAGATCGAGCGGGGTGGCGCTGATGCGGAACGCTCCGCCGGAGACGGGCGGGATGAGCGCGACCTCGTCGCCGTCGTGCAGTGCGTCGTCGGGGCCGGCGTACTCGCGGTTGACGGCGTAGAGCAGGCCGCCGGGCTCGTCGCCAAGCCCGAGCTTCGCCCAGACGTCGCCGACACGCGCGACGTCGTCGATTTCGAGGCGCGCGGTGCCCGCGCGCTCGCGCAGGCCGGCGAAGAGGCGAACGGTGATGCGCACGTTGTCGATCATGCCCGACGGCGTACTCTGAGTCCGTGGGCATGTTCTTTCATTCATCAGACGCGTCGCCGGAGCGCCCCGCCGACCCGGAGGTGCGTCGCGCCAACCTGCGCCGGGTCGTTCGGCTCTTCAGGCCCTACCGCGGCCGGCTTTCCGCGGTGCTCGCGCTGATCGTGTTTTCCGCTGCGCTCGGCGTGATCCCGGCCTTCCTGCTGCGCGGCGTGATCAACGCAATCCGGTTGAACCAATCGACGCGGATCTCCTATCTTGCCGGCGGGATGATCGCGATCGCCGTGATCAGCGGCGTCCTCGGCGTCATCCAGACGCTCTTCTCGAATCAGGTGGGGCAGCGCGTGATCCACGATCTGCGTGCCGCGGTCTTCCGCCATTTGCAGCGCCTGTCGCTCGCGTTCTTCACGCGAACGCGCACCGGTGAAGTGCAGTCGCGGATCTCGAACGACATCGGCGGCGTGCAGGGCGTCGTCACGAACACGGCGACGTCGATCGCTTCGAACGTCACGACCGTCATCGCGACGATGATCGGCATGCTCGTGCTGAACTGGGAGCTCGCGCTTTTCGCGTTCGCGCTCATTCCGTTCTTCGTCTTTCTCACGCGCCGCGTCGGCGCCGAGCGCCGGAAGATCGCGAAGACGACGCAGGAGACGCTCGCCGACATCTCGAGCCTCGTGCAGGAGTCGCTCTCGGTCAGCGGGATCCTGCTCGGTAAGACGATGGGCCGGACGTCCGAGCTCGCGGATCGGTTCGAGACCGATTCGCTCCGGCTCGCGGACCTCGAGGTACGCCAGCGGATGGCCGGCCGCTGGGTGATGGCGACGATCCAGACGAGCTTCGCGGTGATGCCGGCGGCGGTGTACTGGTTCGGCGGTGTCAGCCACGTCGTCGGGATTGCGACGATCGTCGCGTTTACGACGCTGCAGACTCGCCTCTTCTTCCCGGTCGGCTCGCTCCTCGGGGTCGGGCTCGACGTGCAGACTTCGCTCGCGCTCTTCGACCGGATCTTCGAGTACCTCGACCACCCGGTCGACATCGAGGAGAAGCCGGACGCGCTGCGCCGTGCCCCGGCCGGCGACGTCGTCTTCGATCACGTGTGGTTCGGCTACGGCGAGGGCGCGTGGACGCTCGAGGACGTGACCTTCACCGTGCCCGAGGGGACGACGACCGCGCTCGTCGGCGAGACGGGCTCGGGCAAGACGACGCTCGGCTACCTCACCGCCCGGCTGTACGACGTCGGCAAGGGGAGCATCTCGATCGGCGGCGTCGACATTCGCAACCTGAGCTTCGAGGCGCTCAGCGATCTCGTCGGCGTCGTCTCCCAGGAGACGTACCTCTTCCACGCGTCGGTGCGCGAGAACCTCCGCTTTGCGAAACCGGACGCGACCGATGCAGAGGTCGAGGCCGCCGCAGGGGCAGCACGCATCCACCACATGATCGCGGCGCTGCCCGAGGGCTACGACACCGTCGTCGGCGAGCGCGGCTACCGCTTCTCCGGTGGCGAGAAGCAACGCATCGCGATCGCGCGCACGATCTTGCGCAACCCGCCGATTCTCGTCCTCGACGAGGCGACGAGCTCGCTCGACACCGAGACGGAACGGCTCGTGCAGGAGGCGCTCGATGGCCTGTCTCAGGGACGCACGACGATCGCGATCGCGCACCGGCTCTCGACCGTGCGCGATGCCGACCAGATCGTCGTGCTCGACCATGGCCGCGTCGTCGAGACGGGCCGGCACGAGGACTTGATTCTCGCGGGCGGCCGCTACACCGCGCTCGCGGCGCGGGACCGCGAGTTCGAGACGCTCAGCGCGTGACGCTGTAGGGCCACGCTCGGTGGCCGTAATAGCCGTCCCGGCGGCCGAGCGAGAGCAGCGGGCCGGTGATTTTCCCGTCGCGGAGTGCGTAGAGCGTCCCGGCGCCACGATGGGCACGGACGAAGTAAATCGTCCGCTGGTCGGGCGAGAAGTGCGGCGACTCGTCGGAATAGCCCGGCGGCGGTGACGTGAGGCGCGTGTTCTTGCCGTCGAGGCCGACGCGCCAGAGCTGCCAGCGGGTGGTGAGGAATGACCCGTCTGTGCTCTGCGCCGCCTCCTGCACGACGACCGAGTTGCCGTCTGGAGCGCACTCGACCGAGCCGAATACTCGTGCGTACGCTCGCACCAGCAGACGGCTCTTCCAGGTTGGAGGCCTCGTCACGATCAGCCGCTTGTTGTCGACGGCTAGCCGTGAGCCGCCCACCGTGACGACAAGCGAGTAAAAGCTGCACCAACTGCGATAGTCGCCGTAGAGGAGCCCGCCCGCGACCGCATGTGTGCGGCCGCCCGTTGCGGCAACCGCACGGAGGACGAGCCCGTCAGCGGCGAGCGAGGCCGAGCCCATCGGGTCGATCGCGTAGAGAATCCACCGCTTGTCGGGCGAGGTGCCCTCGAGAAGGATCGGGCCCGGCGCCCCGGCCGGCATGGTCGCGTATGACTCCTTCACCGTCAGCACGGTGCGACCGCGGAAGACAATCGATTGCGTCCCGTGCTTCCCGTGGCGCGTAACGACAACGCGCGGCACGTCGGTGGCGGCAGCCGTCCGCTCCGTCGTCGTCCGGCAGGTCGCGAGGTCGACGACCTGGACCAGGGCGGGGCGCTGGATCGCCACCGTTCCCAGACCCGGATGCGGCGTGCAAGCAACCACGGCCGTACGATTGTCGCATGGCCGCGGCGGAGGACGAGCTGAGCGAATCCGGGATCGAGCTGAAGCCGGTCTACGGACCCGAGGACGCGCCGCATCCCGTCGAGCCGCCGGGCGAGCCGCCGTTCACGCGTGGCCCGTACCCCGACATGTATCGCGGCCGTCCGTGGACGATTCGCCAGTACGCCGGCTTCGCGTCGGCGGAGGAATCGAACGCGCGCTACCGCTACCTGCTCGAGCAGGGCCAGACCGGCCTGTCGGTCGCCTTCGATCTCCCGACACAGCTCGGCTACGACTCCGACGATCCGCGTTCGCTCGGCGAAGTGGGCCGCACCGGCGTTGCGATCGACTCGCTCGCCGACATGGAGATTCTGTTCGACCGGATTCCGCTCGCCGAGGTATCGACGTCGATGACGATCAACGCGCCCGCGTCACTGCTCCTTCTGCTCTACGAGCTCGTCGCCGAGCAGCAAGGTGTCGCGTCGACCGCGCTGCGCGGCACGGTGCAGAACGACATCCTCAAGGAGTACGTCGCGCGCGGGAACTACATCTTCCCGCCCAAGCCGTCGATGCGGCTGACGACAGATCTGTTCGCCTACTGCGCGGAGCGGATCCCGAACTGGAACACGATCTCGATCTCCGGATACCACATCCGCGAGGCCGGAGCGACGGCGGTGCAGGAGCTCGCGTTCACGCTTGCGAACGGGATCGCGTACTGCCGTGCCGCAGTCGACGCCGGCTTGTCGCCCGACGACTTCGGCGAACGGCTCTCCTTCTTCTTCAACGCCCACAACGACTTCTTCATCGAGGTGGCGAAATTCCGTGCGGCGCGGCGGCTCTGGGCGCGGATCATGGGCGAGCGCTTCGGCGCGACGAACCCGAAGGCGCTGGCGCTTCGGTTCCATGCGCAAACCGGCGGCTCGACGCTCACTGCCCAACAGCCCGACAACAACATCGTCCGCGTCGCCATCCAGGCATTCGCGGCGGTCTGCGGCGGAACGCAGTCTCTGCACACGAACGCGTTCGACGAGGCGCTCGCGCTACCGACCGAGCACTCCGCGAAGGTGGCGCTGCGCACGCAGCAGATCATCGCGGAGGAGGGTGGCGCGCTCGACACCGCCGACCCGCTCGGCGGCTCGTACTTCATCGAAGCGCTGACCGACGAGCTCGAGACGCGTGCCTGGGAGCTGATCTCGCGCGTCGACGAGTTCGGCGGCGCGGTCGAGGCGATCGAGCGCGGCTTCGTGCAGGCCGAGATCGAGCAGTCGGCGTTCGAATGGCAACAGCAGGTCGAGCGGGGCGACCGCGTGATCGTCGGCGTCAACCGCTACACGGAGGACGAGGCGGAGAAGGTCGAGCTGCACCGGCTCGACCCGGACTCCGAGCGCCGGCAGCTCGAGCGGACCGCCCGGGTCCGGGCCGAGCGCAACGCGGAGGAGGCGGCGCGGGCGCTCGAGGCCGTCCGCGAAGCCGCGCTCGGGGAGACGAATCTCCTGCCGCCGCTGCGGGACGCGCTCCGTGTCCGTTGTACGGTGGGCGAGATCTGTGAGACGCTCCGTGCGGAATGGGGCATGTACGACGCGGTTCGTGCTCGCCTCTAGGGCTTCAAGGAACCAACTGGGGAGGGTTCAGATGAGACATCGCAGACTGGTCGTGCTCGCGTTGATCGTGGGCGCGCTCACGCTGCTTGTCGTTCAGGGTGGGGCGGCGGCGCACAAGCAGCCGGCTCACGCAACGAAGCAGCATGTCAAGAAGGACGACAATGGCAGCGACGGGCATGCGCTGAAGCACATCTTCGTGATCATGCTCGAGAACCACTCGCAGTCGAGCGTGATCGACGACGTGAACGCGCCGTACATCACGCAACTTGCGCACTCGAACGCGATGGCGGCGGACTATTTCGGCGTCACGCACCCAAGTGAGCCGAACTACGTGGCCGCGATCTCGGGGTCGAACTGGTTCGTCCAAAACGACAATCCGGCGAATCGCTTCGACCATACGAACCTCGTCGACCAGCTCGAGGCAAACGGGCTGACCTGGGGTGCGTACATGGAGTCGATGCCGTCGGCCGGGTATCTCGGGGACTTCTACCCGAGCTCGTCGATCCAGCTGTACGCGTCGAAGCACAATCCGTTTGTGCTCTTCAACGACATCCGCTCGAACCCGGCGCGCCTCGCGAACGATAAGCCATACACGGCGCTCGCGACGGACCTCCGGAAGGAGTCGACGACCCCCAACTTCGTCTGGATCACGCCGAACCAGTGCCACGACATGCACGGCGGTGTGTTCGTGCAGGTCGCCTCCGACGGCTCCGACGGCACGCCGTGCGGCTACGGCTCGACGAAGGACGACGCGAACGATGCGGCGCTGAAGCAGAAGGCGGACGTCTTCGTGAAGGGCGCCGTCACGATGATCGAGGGAAGCCCTGCGTGGAAGGGCGGCGAGTCGGCGATCTTCATCCTCACCGACGAGAACGACTTCACGGGGAACTCGGCGACCGACGGGTGGGAGAGCGCAGCCGGTTGCTGCGATTCGCCGATCCTGCCGGCCGGCTACCAGTTCCAGAACTCCGCCGGCCTGCCCGACGGGAACGTCTGGGCCGGCGGCCAGTACGGCGGCGGACTGATCCCGGCGATCATCGTCACGAACAAGGGCGGCAAGCCCGCCGGCTACGTCAGCCAGACGCCGTACAACCACTACTCGCTGCTCGCCACGATCGAGCAGGAGTGGGGTCTCGGCTTCCTCGGCAACGCGAGCGATCGCGCGCAGGTCACTCCGATGACGGAGTTCCTGAAGCACTAAGGCTGCAACCTGGTTGCTGAATAAAAGGGGGCCGCTTGAGCGGCCCCCTTTCCATACGCTGCGCCCGTGCGGATCCTGATCGTCTCGCAGATGTATCCCGGGCCCACTGCACCCGACCTCGGCACGTTCGTCGCTCAGGTCGAGGGGGCGCTACTCGACCGCGGACACGATGTCGATCGCGCTGTGCTCGACTCGCGTGCAGGCGGCAAGTTGCGCTATCTCGAGCTTGCGCGCCGCACACTGCGCTCGCGGCGGCCGGACGTCGTGTACGCGCACTTCCTTGTGCCGAGCGGTCTGATCGCCGCGCTCGGCACGCGAGCGCCGCTCGTCGTGACGGCACACGGTCGCGACGTGCGCAACATCGGCTGGCTCCCAGGCATCGGTGCGGCGACGGCGTTCGTCGTTCGACGTGCAACGACGGTGATCTGCGTCTCCGAGTATTTGCGCCGCGAGCTCGAGACGAAGCTGCCGGATGCGCGAGGGAAGACGGAGGTCGTGTCCAGCGGCGTCGATCTCGAGCAATTCACGGTCGAGCCCGCGCCGAACGGACCGCCGCGCTTCCTCTGCGTCGGCGCGCTCGAAGAGCGCAAGAACGTCGTGCGCCTCGCAGACGCATTTGCGCGGCTCGGAGAGGGCGCGCTCACCTTCGCGGGCGACGGTCCGTTGCGCGCGCGGCTTGAAGGACGTGACGGCGTGCGTCTCCTCGGGCGCGTGCCGCACGCCGATGTTCCTCGCCTCCTCGCCGAAACGCATGTGCTCTGCCAGCCGAGCCTGATCGAGCCGCTCGGGCAGGCGCTGCTCGAAGGAATGGCGTGCGGCCGCTCGGTCGTCGCCACGCGGATCGGCGGGCCGCCGGAGTTCGTGCCGCCTGAAGCCGGCGTCCTCGTCGACCCGCTCGACGTCAGCGCGCTCGCGGGCGCGCTCGCTCAGGCGGCCGCGCTCCCGCGTCCGAACGAGGCCGCGCGAGCGGCCGCCGCCGCGCACGACGTCCGGACGCAGGCCGCCCGGATCGAGGCGATCCTCAGTCGGGCTGCGGCAAGTCCGCGAGCCTGACCTCGACGAGCGGCCGGATCGTCTCCTCGAGACCTGCCTCCCGGGCCACCTCGAGCGCCTGCTCCCAGCTCTCGCGCGCCTTCTCCGGGTCGACGCCTTGCTTCAGCCGGTTGTCACCGGTGACGAGCAGCTTCTGGATCCGCTCGCGAGCAGCATTCCCGTTCACAAAATCGAGCGTAACAAGTCACATTGCTACTCTACGGAGCGATGATCAGCCTCCTCGCAGTCCTGCAGGTGCTGCTCGTGTTCCTGCTCATCGGCCTCGTGCTCATGCACAGCGGCCGCGACGCCGGCATGGGCGGGATGGGCTTCACGCCCGCCTCGCAGGGCGGCACGCACATCGTCGAGCGCAATCTCACGCGCTACACCGTCGTCGTGGCGGTGTTGTTCTTCGCGAACTGCGTCGCGCTCTTCCACTACCTCAAGTAGGCCCCGGTACACTGGGCCCGCCCCGCGCTGGTGGCGGAATTGGTAGACGCGCAAGGTTGAGGGCCTTGTGGGGGAAACCCCGTGGAGGTTCAAGTCCTCTCCAGCGCATCGAGCAAGGGTCGCCTGTTCGGCGGCCCTTTTTTTGGGTCTGACCCCGAATGGGGTCTGACCCCGCTTTCAGCGTTGGTTGACGTCGTCCGAAGGAGTGTCTACTCTCATGGCGAACACACGTTCGATCCATCAGCCGACCCCCTAATAGGAGACGACTCAACCGTGGAACTGACCGGCCGCCAACAGGAGATCTGGACGTTCCTCGTCGACTACGTCGACCGCGTCGGCTACCCGCCGACCGTTCGCGAGATCGGCGAAGCGGTGGGGCTCGCCTCACCGTCGACCGTGCACGCGCACCTTGCGAACCTCGAGCGGGCGGGCCTGCTGCGCCGCGACCCGACGAAGCCGCGAGCGCTCGAGCTCACCGGGCGGGAGCGCTCCAGCGCGTCCGTCGTCGCGCTGCCGAAGCTGCCGCTCCTGGGGCAGATCGCCGCCGGCGCGCCGCTCCTCGCCGACGAAAACGTCGAAGACGAGATCGCAGTCCCCGAGAACCTGCGCGGCGACTTCCTGCTGCGCGTCAAGGGCGACTCGATGATCGAAGCGGGCATCCTCGAAGGCGACCTCGTTGTCGTCCGTCGCGCACAGGACGCGCGCAACGGCGACATCGTCGTCGCGCTCGCCGGCGACGACGAGAGCGCCGACGAAGCGACGGTGAAGACGTTCTATCGCGAGAAGGGCCGCATCCGGCTCCAGCCGGAGAACGCCGCACTCGAGCCGATCTACGCAGCGCACGTGCAGATCCTCGGCAAGGTCGTGGGGGTCTTCAGGGAGCTCTGATGGGTGTCGCGCCTCTGCACCGAACGCTCGAGCAGGAGCTGCTCGCCCTGCTGCGCGGCGCGTCGCTCGAGTGCCCGGTGTGCGGGGAGTTCGTGCTGCACGAAGGGCCGTCCGTCCGCTGCCCCGAGTGTGAAATGTGCCTTTACGGCAGGGCCGATCTTGCTGCCTTCACCGACAAACAGGGACAGGTAGAATTCGACTTGCAGGCCGGGTGACCGCGGCGTCGGCCCGAAGCGTCGGCGTCGAGGAAAGTCCGGACACCGTAGGGCAGGACGCTCCCGTGAGGGAGGCGGCGAAAGCCGACGGACAGTGGCACAGAAAACAGACCGCCGACGGCGCATCTCCGGAGACGCCGACGGTAAGGGTGAAACGGTGGGGTAAGAGCCCACCAGCGTCGTGGCGACACGGCGGCTCGCCAAACCCCGTCCGGTGCAAGGCGAACAGGTTCCGTTGAGGCGGCCCGCCGAGGAACCGGGTAGCTGCAGAGATGGATGGTCACCCAAGACAGAATCCGGCTTACAGGCCTGCTACGGAGAACCCCCGCGCAAGTGGGGGTTCTCTATTTCTGCCCGCGCTACACGCCACTCTCTCGGATGCGCGCGCAGGTAACCGATCAGGCAGCGGCGAGGTCGCGCCGCTTGAAAGCCAGGAGAGCGGCGAGGGCGGCGCCTACTGCGAGCGTGAGCATGACCACCGCAGCAGTCGTACGGAAGGGCTGTGCAGGGACGAAGCCGACGTGTTGGAAGGGCGTGAGGTCGAGCAGCCAGTGCGGCGCCCCGAGCAGCGCGCCCAGCAGTTGCCAGACGAACGCGATGCTGACGAGCCCGTATGCGATACCGGCGCTCGCGCGTGGCACGAGCGCGTACGCCAGAGCGCCGACTGCGAGGAACAAGAGCGCAACAGGCAGGCAATTGGCGCCGGCTTCGAGCAGGCGGAAGAAGGAAACGCCCGCGTGCTGGGACGCGGCGCCGGCCCAGGCGGACGCTCCTGCAGTGAGTGCGATCGCGGCAGCGGCGGCCGCGGAGAGCAGGAGCCGGCCTCCGAGCCAACCGAGTCGGCTCACGGGCAGGGCAAGGAGCGTCTCGAGCTGCTGCTCTGCCTCCTCATGTCGCGCGGCTGAGACTTGCGAGCAGCTGAAGAGACTGATCGCGAGAACGAAGAGGAGGAAGTAGAAGCCGAGCGCGCCTGCGGGAGTGGTGATCGACGCACCGCCGAGCTTGTGCAGCTGCTTGCGAAGATCGGCCGGGATGTTGGCAGCGGTGAAGCTCGTCGAGAGGACGCCAATGATCAGAGCGAATAGACCGGTGCCGAGAAGCCAGCCGGTGAGGGTGCCGCGTTCGCCGCGCAGCGCGAGCGCTGTCGGTGACGAGAGCAGTCGCAGGCGTGGGGGCGCGCTGTCTCTTCCTCGCACCAGTCCACTACCGACGTCGCGCCGGACGGAGATCGCGCCGGCGGCTGCGAGCAGAAGGGTGCCGGCGAGCGCGAACAGGGCGAGGACGGCCGGATCAGGCCCGGCGAAGGCGCGTAGCTGCTCGACCCAGCCGAGCGGCGTTGCCCAACGCAGCCAACCGAGACCGTTCGAGGTGTCTGCGATCACGCGTACCAAGAAGGCGAGAACGAGAGCCGCGGTTGCGAGCTCGACCGCGAGCCGCCGGTTCGGCGCGACCTGGCTCGCAACTGCGCCGATTCCAGCGAAGACCGGCACAGGCGAAATGGTGGCGAGCGCGAGGTACGCGGAGCCGCCGGCGGGCAGCCGGGTGGCCAGCAGGCCGAGGAAGGTAGCGAGCCAGAGGATCGCCGTGTCGGCGGCGATCGCGGCGAGCACGGCGACGTAGGCGCTGCAGCGGCTGATGCTGCCGGCGGCGACGAGCTCTTGGCGACCGGCATCCTCTTCGGCGCGCAGCGCGCGCACAGCGACGAGCAGCCCCCATGCTCCGGCTAGGAGCGAGCCGAAGCCGGCGAGCCGCCAGGCTGTGTAACCGCCGACGCTGAGCAAGTCGTGCGGAATGCCGTAGAAGAGCTGGACGGTCTTGTTGGCGCCGAAGCTGCGCGCGAACTCGAGCCGACCTTTGAGCGTTGGATAGCTGTGCCGGTAGCCGACCGCGTTCGCGTAGGCGATGAGCGCAAGGAGCAACGCGAACGAGCCGGTGCGGACGCGCGAGTCGGCAAGCGCTCGTCCGGCGACAGCTCTAGCCGGGCGCACGGCCGTCACTACCGTCGTAGTGGTGCAGGAAGATCTCTTCCAGCGAGGGCTCGCGGCTCGTGAGCGCTACGACGGCTTGGTGCGCGAGTGCTGCAAGCAGCGGGGCCACGCTGCCGGTGACTTCGAAGCGGAGCACGCTCGCGCCTGCGCTTGCGACCTTGACGCCGGGTAGAGCCTCGAGGCGCGGCGCGACACCTGCGAATGTCACTTCGATCGTTTGCGCGGACAGGTGGCGCAACTCGGCCAGCGTCCCCTCGTCGACGAGGCGGCCTTTGCGTAGGATTCCGACCCGGTCGCAGAGCGCCTCGACCTCACTCAGGATGTGCGAAGAGAGAAAGACGGTCTGATCGCGCTGCTTGGCCTCGAGGACTGTCTCGCGGAAGGCGAGCTCCATGAGCGGATCGAGCCCGCTCGTCGGCTCGTCCAGGATCAGGAGCTCGGCGCGCGTGGCGAAGGCTGCGACGAGCTGCACCTTCTGCCGGTTGCCTTTCGAGAGCGCACGCACTCTCTTCGCGGTGTCCAGCTGGAAGCGCTCGACCAGCACGTCTCGATAGGCCGTGTCGACCGAGCCGTGCAAGCGGGCGAGGTACGCGAACGTCTCCGCGCTCGTCAAGGCCGGCCACAGGAACGGCTCACCGGCGACGTAGGCGGCACGCCGATGCGCATCGACCGGGTTCCGCCAGGCGTCGACCCCGAAGAGCTCGGCCAGGCCTGCGGTCGGACGGTGCAAGCCGAGCAGCAGCCGGATCGTCGTCGTCTTCCCGGCCCCGTTCGGGCCTAGATAGCCGTACACCTCACCCCGCTCGACAGCGAGGTCGAGCCCGTCCAGGGCAAGTGTGCTGCCGTACTGCTTCGTCAGACGTTCAGTCCGGATCGCAGGTTCGATGCGGAGTCCCCCTTTGCGACGTACGCTTGCGCGTTTCGCGTGTCAGACGCCGGCGGTGCCGGCAAACAATGCACGTAAGTCAAGCGATGGGGCGTGCGCATTCGTTGCGAGGGAGACATACTCGCGGGCGAGCGCATCTTTTCCGGCGCCCAGGATCGTGGTCACGAGGCCGAGCGTCTGCGCGAACTGGTCCGGTTTGAGTGCGGCGAACACGCGAGTCCAGATCGCCGCCTCGAGCGCGCTGAACGCGGTCTGTACTTCCACGAGGTCGTAGCCTGAGCTGAACCGTTCGTGCGCGATCTCGCGAGCACGAGTCAGGATCGGTTCCAGGTCTTGCGTCGTGAGCGATTCCACGAGACGGTCGAACAGCGTGTCGAGGCGTCGTCGGACTTCGAGTGCGCCGGCGCCTTCGTAGTGGTGCGCGTGCATGCGGCCGAACGTGCTCTCGGCCGCGTCGACGATCCCCGGGCCTTCGCGCGTTAGGAAGTCGATCGTCGCGGTCGCGGGCGGCGTCAGCTTGGTTCCACGGTTGGTCACGGAGTCACCATGGAGCGTACTCTCGACCATCGCGTCACTCGCGTCGTCGACGCGAGCCGCTCGGCGCGTTCTTTGATCCCGCGCAGCATCTTCCGCTCCATGACGAGGGAGCCCGGCTCCATCGGCAACATGCCGATCCGCGAAGCGAGCGTCGGAAGACGAAAGCGGTTGCGGCTGATCAGCCGTGTCTGGCCGTGATCCTCGTCGAGCACGAACGTCCAGACCCAGTTGCCGTTTTCGGAGCGCCATGAGAGCACGCGTTGTGGCTCGACACGCTCAAGTCGCATCCTGTTGCGGCCGTAGTCGAGCGTGTCGCCGGCGTGGGGGTTCTGGAACTCCGGCAGGACACGGTCGACGCTATGCATGTTGAGGCGGAGCAGGTTCTCGATCCAGTCATAGGTGTACGCGCCGCCGCGTGGCGACGGTCCCATCTGCGCGAGCCAGGGCCAGACCGCGTCGGCCGGCGCGGCGATGGTGATTGCGCGCGTCGAGACGCCGTCCGCGTCCTCGAGGAGCTCATCTCCCGGCAGGCGCGAGGTGGCTTCGCTCGCGGTCGCGCCCCAGGCGAGAATCGGCCGGCGCAGCAGCGGATAGAGCGCTGCAAGCGCGACGGCGGTTGCGAGTCCCCGGCGGTGCGAGATCAGAGCCAGCGGCATGTGCAGGAGCCTCATGGGTGGTGGCAGACCGGACACTCGACAGTGCGCCAGCGGAATTGCTTCTTGCGCACGCCTGCGAGAACCATCAGGAAGCTCGCGATCACGGTCGCGATCGACGCGATGACGGGACTCGTCGGCAGAGGCATCATGACGTCAGCGTGCCGCGCAGGTAGGGGTGCGGCTGACGAAGTGGACGCCGTCAGGTCCTTCGAGCGAGAGCGTGTCGGACGCCCCGGGCAAGAGATCGATCTGGAAGGTGGGCCGGTTCCAGCGTTCGTATTGGTCGAGGTCGATGTAGAACGGCGTGCCGCCGATCTCACCGAGGAGCAGGTCATTGGGGCCGACGAGCAGCTCGCCCTCGTGCAGGCACAAGGGCGAGCTGCCGTCGCAGCAGCCGCCGGACTGGAAGAGCATCAGCGGCCCGTGCCGCTCGCGCAGGCTGGCGAGCTCGGCGAATGCGGACTCGGTGGCGCTGATCTGGTCCGTCGACATGCCGCTCCTAGAACAGCCCGAGCGGCTTTGGGTCGTAGCTGACGAGCAGGCACTTGGTCTGCGNNTAGCAGTTGGTCCACACCCGGCCGGCCTGGATGCCGCGACCCATGCGGAATGCCTTGCTCGTGTCGCGCGTCCACACGCCGGCGCCGAGCCCGTACATGGTGTCGTTGGCGATTCGAAGCGCGTCGGCCTCGTCCTTGAAGGTGGTGACGGCGAGCACCGGACCGAAGATCTCCTCCTGGAAAATCCGCATCGAGTTCTCGCCCTTGAAGACGGTCGGCTGGAAGTAGTAACCGCTTTCGAGCTCGCCACCGAGGTGTGTTGGCTCGCCGCCGATCAGCAGCTCGGCGCCCTCATCGAGGCCGATCTGGACGTAGCTCTCGATCTTCTCGAGCTGCGCGCTGGAGACCTGCGGGCCGAGCTGTGTCGTGATGTCGAGCGGGTGGCCCTGCTTGATCGACGCGATCCGGTCGAGACAGCGAGCCATGAACTCATCGTAGATCGACTCTTCGATCAGCGCCCTGGAGGGGCAGGTGCAGACCTCGCCCTTGTNNGATGTTGGGAGACTTGCCGCCGAGCTCAGTTGTGGAGGGGATGATGTTCTGAGCGGCGTACTGCATGATCAACCGGCCGGTGCCGGTTTCGCCGGTGAACGCGATCTTCGCGATCCGCTTGCTCGTGGCCAGCGCCTTGCCGATCTCGGCGCCGGGGCCGTTCACGATGTTGAGCACGCCGGGTGGCAGGATGTCCTGGATTAGCTCGGCGAACTTGAGGATCGACCACGGCGTCGGGCTCGCGGGCTTGAGGACGGAGCAGTTCCCGGCCGCGAGGGCGGGGGCCAACTTCCAGGCTGCCATCAGCAGCGGGAAGTTGAACGG
>PLZU01000096.1 GCA_003152275.1 Actinomycetota bacterium | reverse complement strand
GGGCGCTGCAGCTCGACGAAGAAGCTCTCCCTGCCGAACGCGTGTGCAAGCCGTGCGGCCGCGTTCGGGTCGCGTACACCGAGCCCGTCGCGCGCGCAGCCGGAAAGGCAGACGAGTCCCTCGTGCAGCTCTTCGAGCAGACGCAGGTCGAGACTCGGTGGGAGCACCTCTCGGCCCTCTTTCGGGCGCGTGCCCGCATGTGCGTGCGTGAGCAGCCGGCAGAGGTTCGCGTAGCCCTGCGAGGTCTCGACGAGCAGCGTGACGTGTGCACCACCTGTCCCCGCTCCGGCGCCGGCAAAGCCGGCACCTCCGCTCCTGGGCCGCTCCGTCGAGCCTACGCGGCTGAGTGAAACCTCGGCGCCGGTGATCGCGCGGACACCGAAGTGCTTCGCCGCGTGCGCGAACTCGAGCGAGCCGTAGACCCCGTCGTGGTCGGTCAGCGCGAGCGCCGAGTAGCCGAGCTCAGCCGCCCGTGCCGCAAGCTCCTCGGGTTGGGACGCCCCGTCGAGGAACGAGTAAGCGCTGTGGGCATGGAGCTCGACATAACTCACACCTCTGTTCTACACGAACATACGTTCGCTTCAAACCTCGAAGCGGCGCGGGTCGAACGGATCGGTCTCAGGAGGCGGCTCGTCACCCGCCAGGAGGGCCGCTACCGCCTCAGCGGTGATCGGAGCGAGCAGCACCCCATTTCGGTAATGGCCGCCGGCGACGAGGAAACCCTCCCACTCGCCGATCAGCGGGCCGTCGTCAGGCGTGCGGGGGCGCAGGCTCGCGACGGCCTCGACGAGCTCGAGCTCGGCGACGGCGGGAACCGCTCGCATCGCCTGCCGGAGCAGGAGCGCAGTCGCCTCGTCGGTCGTCGTCTCGTCGAACCCGACGTCCTCGATCGTCGCCCCGAGGACGGTCTCCCCGCTCGCCCGCGGCACGACGTAGACGTGCTCGCTCCGGATGATCCGCGTCGCCGGCAGCCGCCCGCGCAGACGAAGCGTCTGTCCTTTGACGGGGCGGATCGGCAGGCGCCGCGCGAGCCGCCTCGCCACCCAGGCGCCGGCCGCGAGGACGACCCGTTCAGCCTCGATCCGGGACCCATCGGCGAGCTCGACGCTCTGCGGCGTGACGTCGACGACGTCGGCATGCGTACGCAGATTGTCGAGCCGCTGCACAAGCTCGCCGACGACCCGCCGTGGATCGACCTGTGCGTCCGCGTCGAGCAGCAGCCCGCCGACGCAATCGGGTGAGATCCCCGGCTCAAGGGCGCGGCAGGCCGCGCCATCGAGCCAGCCCTCACCGAGCTCCTGCTCGTCGAACGCAAGCACGAGCGATCCGCAGCGCGTGTAGCCGACGTCGCCCAGCTCCTCGGCAAAAGCCGACCAGAGCTCCGCCGAGCAGCGCGCGAGCGCAGTGAAGCCGGGCGTCTCCGGATCCGGGGCGAGCACACCGGCGGCGGCGCGTGTCGCACCGCCGCCGGCCTCGCCGCGCTCGAGCACGCAGACGCGCAGTCCGCGCTGCTGCGCACGCCACGCCGACGCGAGGCCTATGACGCCACCGCCGACGATCACCGCGTCGTACCGCTCCATGGAGCGGACGATAGGCTGCGCCGCCGTGGAAGGCACCCGTTGTCGCGCGCGGCTCGCGCGCTCCCGGCTCTATCTCGTGCTCGAGGCTCGCCCGCACGGCGACGACCCGTCGGGGCTTCTCGATGCAGCGCTCCGCGGCGGAGTGGACATCGTTCAGCTCCGCGAGAAGGATCTGCCTGACGACGAGCTCGTGCAGGCGGCAGAGCCCTTCCGGCGGGCCTGCGATGCGCACGGTGCGCTTTTCGTCCTGAACGACCGGCCGGAGCTCGTTGAGCGCTGCCGCGCGGACGGCGTCCACGTCGGGCAGAGCGACGCGCCGCTCGCAGACGCGAGGCGGCTGGTGGGCGACGAACGGATCGTCGGGTTTTCGGCGACCACGCCGAACGAGCTCCGCGGCGATCCGGACTACTTCGGGGTCGGTGCGGTGTACGGCACCCCCACGAAGCCGGAATCGCACGCCGGAGGGCTCGCGCTCGTCCGAGCTGCACGGGACACGCTGCGCCTCCCTTGGTTCGCGATCGGCGGCGTCGAGCAAGCGAACGTCGAGGAGCTCGCCGCAGCAGGGGCTGCCGGCGTCGCGGTCGTGCGCGCGATCCGCGACGCCGCCGACCCGGAGGTGGCGGCGCGGACGCTGCGCGCGGCGCTCCCGCCAACCGACGCCGTCGTGGCTCACGGCGACAAGGAGATTCGCCTTCCGCAGATCGACTGGCTCGAGTGGTCGCTCGCAGCAGGCGAGACGGGTGCGGGCCCGCACACGCACGGCGCGCACACCGACGTGTTCTTCGTTCTCTCCGGCGAAATCGAGGTGCGACTCGGAGACGAGACCGTGCGCCTACCGGCGGGATCGTGCGTCGCTGCGCCGCCGTCCCTCGTACACGGCTTCCGCAATCCCGGAGCAACCGAGGCGCGCTACCTCAACCTCCACGCGGCCGGCGGCTGGGCGAGCGGGCGCCGGCGCTTCGAGCCGGCGGAGTTCGACACATTCGGCATCGAGCGCGGCTCCGCCGCTGCGCGCGGCATCGTGAGCGGCCCCGGCGACGGCGATCGCCTGCGGAAAGAGCACCGCCTCGCGCTGGTGAAGGTGCACCTTCCCGATCTCGACGTGCTCGAGTATTTCGTCGACGGCGACTACGACGGTGCGCCGGCGCACGTGCACCTCCGGCACGCGGACTGCTTCCACGTGCTCGAGGGCGCGCTCGAGTTTCGCCTTGACGGTGAGACGACTCGCGCACAGGCGGGAACGGCCGTCATCGTCCCGCCAGGAGTCGTGCACGGCTTCACGAGCGTCGGTCGCGCGCGCTTCCTCAACGTCCACGCCCCGTCCTGCGGGTTCACCGAGTACCTCCGCAGCATGGACGCGGGCGAGAGCGTGGACGGCGCCCGGTTCGACTCGTACGACCTCGATTGACTCCCTCCCGCAATCAAGGGTAAGGAGAGCTGGCCAATGGCACACAAAGACGCCTTCACGAGAGACGTCTTCCTCCGCGTACGTGGGCAGGAACGCGGACTTGCCCCAGTGCGGTGCTCCCCCTACGCGCCGCGTTGGACGTACCACCTCCCGCCGGCGCCGTCGTGGAAGACGACGGTGTTCTCGCCTGTCTCGAGCACGACCTCGAAGTAGCGTCGCGTCACCGGCTCGTCCGTCCACCAGCGGTCGAGCACGCGCCACTCTTCGCGGACGACGGTGACAGGGTGATGGTTGACCTGCCACGGCGTCCCGTCGAAGTTCGCTTCGACGCGCGCCGGGCGCGGTTCGTTCAGTCGTCCCGCGGTACGAAGAGCGCGCGCGTCTCGGGAATCCGTGACCACGGTGCGACCTCCACAACGGTGCAGACAGAGCCGGAGCCGGTGCTCGCGCGCACCTGGCGCAGCCCTTCGCTGAGGCGTGCACGATCCTCCGCCCCAGCGGCGAGCAGTTCGAGCTGGTGACCGGCGGGCTCGGTCAGCTCGACGAGCTCGAGACGCAGCTCGAGTACGGGCGCCGGCAGCTCTGCGAGCCGCGGCGCGAGTGCGACGCGGATCCTGTCCGCCTCGGCGCTCGGTTCGCGGAGTGTGAGCGTGCGGCGCCAGGAGCCGCCGCCCCCCGACCCGGTAGATACGAGCCGCGCGGAGAGCGCGACCTTGCGGACAAAGCGGTCGCGCCGCTCCGGCCGCGCGAGCGCCGTCTCGACGAGCGCGCCGAGTGCGCGCCGTAGCGTGAGCTCGTTGCCGATCGCCTCCGGAAACTCGAGCGACTCCGCAAGCTCGGAGGGTGGGCGGCGGCCGCGCACCCGCGCGGCCGCTCCGCCTCTCGCCAGGCTCCAGGCACGCCGGCCGTCCGGCCCCAATCGTTCGGCGACGGCGCCACCCGGGAGCCCGGCAAGCTGTCCAAGCTTTCGAACTCCGAGCGCTTCGAGCTCTTCGTAACGCTGCCGCTCGAGTGGCAGCAAGGTGAGCGGCAACGGAGCGAGGAAGCATCCGACCTCTTCGTCGCGCACGACGAGCAGCTGACCTGGCCTCGCGACCGAGGCGGCTGCAAGCGCAGCAAACCGCCGGCCGGCGGCGCCGATGCGACCGTCCCACTGGGCGCCGACAGCGGCGAGCGCCCGGCGCAGCGCCGCGTCGAGCCCGCCGTACAGCCGCTCGACCCCGCGCGTCTCGAAGTACGCGATACCGAGCGCGGCCGGATCGACTGCAAACCCTGCGTCCTCGAGCGAGCAGACGATCTCCTCCCACGCCTGCTCGGCGGAGGCCGGGTCGGGCTCGACGAGCACGAGCTGCGGACAGGTCGCAAGCGCCTCGCCGAGCCGCATCTGCGGCCACACCCCGAGCGCCTCCGCGGCCGCCGTCACCGGCCCCAGGAGCGGCTCTCCGCCGGGCTCCGGCGAGAGGGCCGCCGGACGCAGCGCGAGGGCCGGCTGCTTCCGCAACGCCGCCTTCAAGGCAAATCCGGGGATGGATAGACAGGCGATCACGGGAACGTATGTTCTACACGAACACACGTTCCCCTGTCAAGTCAGGTCAAAGACGCGTGCGCGCCAGCTCCGCCATCGACGGCGGCACCGCCCCGTCCCGCGGCCGGAGGCGCCAGAGCCAGACGCTCGCAACGAGCCAGGGACTGCCGAAGACGAGAGAGAGCACCAACGCCGAGAAGAGAGATGAGTGGAGAACCATGCGACCATTGTGCCGACAAGACGTTAGGAGAACGTGACGAGCGGCCCGCGCCACCGGCGCGCACCCCAGGCGCAGGCACTGCGCAACGACAGCGCAGCCAACGGGCACCCGTCCCGCAGGAACCGCCCGTTCTCCATGACGTTGAACGTCTTGCCGAACCACGCCGCGCAGCCCTTGACCGCGCCGGCCGCCAACCGCCGGCAGTCACCGAGGAGCTCGAGCTCTCGCTTCGGATGCCCGGCATATCCCTGATTCGCGACGCCGCGCACGCACGCGAGCGCGTCCGCGGCGCGGAGCTTCTCGCACATCGCCATCTGCCCGAACGGCGTGTCGTACACATCCTTCTCGGCGCCGGCGATGCAGCCCTCGCGCTGCGTCCCCGTGAGCCCATGACACAGCCGCAGCAGATCGCGCGGCCCCTCGATCACGGGCCCGGGCGCCTGCTCGATCCAGTACCGGTACCAGCACTGCACCGCGTAGCGCGCGTACTGCGCGCAGAGCTTCCGCGGCGAGCGCACCGCGTGGATCGGAGAGGTCGTATCGTCGCCGCCGCTCAACGAGATCCAGTAATCGTGGAAGGCGCCTTGCTCGCAGTCCGGCGCGTATTGCGCGCCGAGCCGGCTGCACGCGTGCACCGCGAGGAAGAGCGACTCGTGATACCCGCGCATCAGGGCATGGCCGAGACTGTGCACGCACGTGTACTGGCGCCAGCGCGTCGGCAACTTGACGCAGGTCTTGAGGGCGCTCTTGCCGCCGGTCTTGATGATCTGCGGGCCGAGCTCCATCACGAGCCCCATGCCGAAGCCCGCGGAGCAGCCTGGGTCGTTCGAGCGCGGGACGACCTTCTGTAGCCCCTCGAGCGTCAGATGATGCTCGCGAGCCCACTCCCGCCCGACCGAGTGCATGAGCAGGTGGCAGCGCTGGTAGAGGTCGCTCGGCGTCGCCTTTGCCCGCGCGTCGATCTTCGGCAGCTCCGTCGCAGGGTTGCCCGAGCGGTCGATGTCGAGCAGCAGCAGCCGGATATAGCACGCGTCCTTCGCCTGATCGAGCCCGATCTGCTCGCATTGCCAGAGCCACGGACGTTTCGGGGCCGATCCGGCCGATCCGGCCGCGATGAGCGCGCCGAGCAGCACGACGACCGCGATGGCCTTCACGGCCTGAATCTAGCTGCCACCGGTCCTCAGAGCCCGATCTCGGCTGCCGGACCGACGGCTCCGCGGTAGCGCGGGACGACGTCGAGCGCGTTCTCGCGTGCGCACCAGTCGATGTCCGCCTCGAGCCCGTGTTGCGCGAGGTTCCAGGCGCTGCGTCCCGAGCCGATTCCCTCGCGAGCCGTGGCATAGCTCCGGGCGAGCCGGATCGCCGCCGTCGCCGAGTCGGTGGCGTCCCCGCCGAGCGCCTCGGCAATCCGCCCCGCGCAGTACGCGTCATCGAGTGCGAGCTCGCCGAGCACGCCGGCGCAGAGGACCGCGACGTCCTCCCTATGCGCTCGCGCCGCGGCCGCGACCGCATCGAGATTGAGCAGCGACCCGACATACACATGCTCGAAGCGCGCGGCCGCCGACACGAGCAGGCGCGTGCCGTTCGTCGTGGAGAGGATCAGCGTCTCCGCAGCGGGCTCGCCCGCGACCTCCCGTGGTGAGTTGCCGAAGTCGAAGCCGGGGATGGACTCGAGCCGGCGCTCACCCGCGAGCTTCGCCGGGCCCTCGGTCTCCGCGAGCGCGCGCGCTTCGTCGAGCTCCGCGCAGCAGAGCACGCGGCGGTACCCGGCCGCGATCGCCTGCGTCATCGTCGAGGTGGCGCGCAGGACGTCGACGACGATTCCCACTGCGGCTGGTGTCTGCTCTCCCGGAGTGAAGGCCACATGCACGACCACCCGGCTAGGCTAGTCCGGATGTCGACCGCGGACACGCGCATGCCGACCTGCTACCGGCACCCGGACCGCGAGACCGGCCTCTCGTGCTCGGAATGCGGTCGCCCGATCTGCACCGAGTGCATGACCCCGGCGCCGGTCGGTCTCCGCTGCCCCGACCACGCCGGCTCGCGGAAGAGCGTCAACGCTCCGCGCATCGTTCGCCGCGCCCCGAGAGGCGCGACGGATGCACTCGTGACGAAGACGCTGATCGGCGTCAACGTCGGTATCTATCTGATCACCGCCGTGCAAGGCAACGGCATCAACAGCCCCGGCGGGGCGCTTCTCGCAAAGTTCTGGCTCGACGCCCCCGATGTCGCCCAAGGCGGCTGGTGGCGGCTCATCACCGCAGCATTCCTCCACGCGAGCATCCTCCACATCGGCTTCAACATGTACGTCCTCTGGGCAATCGGCGCCCACGTCGAGCAGTACCTCGGCCGGGCGCGCTTCCTCGCTCTCTACTTCGTCTCCGGTCTCGCAGGGTCGGCGGGCGCACTGGTCTTGACCCCGCTCGCGGTCACAGTCGGCGCGTCGGGCGCGATTTTCGGAATTCTCGGCGCCTGGCTCATCATCGAATGGCAGACGACCGGGCGCCTCGCGGGGAACGCGATGACGTGGATCGTGATCAACCTCGTGCTGTCATTCGCGATCGCCAACATCTCGATCGGCGGCCACATCGGCGGCCTGATCGGCGGCATCCTCGTCACGCTCGCATTCGCCAACTGGGGCCGTGGTCACGCGGCGTACGGGAAGATCGGCGTCGCGGGATTCGCGGGGCTCGCCGGGGTTGCGGTCGCAAGCGTCGCGATCGCGTACTTCAAGGTACGCGGCTACGGCTAGTACACCCGGCACTAGCTTGTGAGGTACCGGCGCGCGCCGATGTAGTACGTCCAGCGCACCGGCACGATCCGCACGCGATGCGCCGAGTCGGGCGCCTCGAGCATCCGGTCGCCGCCGAGATACAGCGACACGTGTTCCGCGTAGCTCGGCGAGCCGAAGAAGAGCAGGTCACCTGGACGAAGCGCGCTGCGCGCGACAGCGGCCCCGTGATGAAACTGCGGGTCGGCGTCACGCGGAATCGTCAGGCCGTGCGCCCGGTAGACGTCCCAGATGAGACCTGAGCAGTCGAAGCCCCAGGACGAGAGGCCGCCCCACAGGTAGTGGACGCCGAGGAAGCGCTTCGCCTGCGCGATGATCGACGCGTTCGACGGCGCGAGCGGCGCGCTCCAGCCGCCCTTAACGGTTCCCGTGCCGTCGGGCGTGCGCACGATGCCGGGGCGCAGGAGCGGTACGCGGGTTCCGTAGCTGAGCGTCAGGACCCGCCCGTGCACGCGCAGCATCGCCGTCGGCGCAGTCACAACGAGGTAGCGCCCGCTGCCGTCGAAGCCGGTCTTCAGCTGCGCAGCCGGAAGCCAGCCCGGATAGCCGTGCGGATCCTGCGGGTCGGGCTCATCGACAACGGCGACCCTCGCCCAGGCCCCGCTCCGCGCCAGCACGACGACCTGTTGCGCGTACAGCGCCTGCGTCTGCACGTGCGAGTCGAGCCAGACGCGCGCTGCCGTCGTCGAGAGATTTCTGCTCCACCGCACCGGATCGACTGGATTCGTCAGGGACGGGCGATCGATCGCACGCGCGAGATTCGGTGCCTTCCACAGCGTCGCGACCGCGACGTCGATCGTCGCACGCTGCCCCGGCCCGAGTGCCGCTTGCGCGGGTGAGGCGCAGAAGACGAGCACGAGGATCATGAAAAGGGCGCGCTCGAGGAGCTTTCCGCCCGTCAGCCACGAGAACACCGACAACTGCCGGACCTGCACGTGTGTGGCGTCCGGATCGTCGGCTGCATGCTCTTCGCTGTATTCGGCGAGCCAGCGGCGCACGTCGTCTTCCGAGCGTGCGCGCCAACGCGAGCGGCCGTCGATCAGCAGCTCGTACTTCGCCACGCCACCTAGCCTCCCGCGGCGACGTACTCCGCGCGACTGCCTTCTTTCAGCGCAGCCTGCGCCGCCGCAAGCCGCGCGAGCGGCACGCGGTACGGCGAGCAGCTGACGTAGTCGAGGCCGAGCTTGTGGCAGAACTCCACCGACGCAGGCTCGCCACCGTGCTCGCCGCAGATGCCGAGCTTGAGGTCCGGCTTCGTGCTGCGGCCCCGCTCGACGCCGATGCGCATGAGGTCGCCGACGCCGCCCTGGTCGAGCGTCTCGAACGGATTGCGCTCGATCACGCCGTCCTCGAGATAGAACGTCAGGAACTTGCCTTCCGCGTCGTCGCGTGACATCCCGAGCGTCGTCTGCGTGAGGTCGTTCGTCCCGAACGAGAAGAAATCAGCAACCTCGGCGATCTCATCGGCGCGCAACGCTGCGCGCGGCAGCTCGATCATCGTGCCGCAGAGGTACTCGAGCTCGGGCGCCTCCTCCGCCATCACCTGCTCGGTCAGCTCACGCAGCCGTCGCAGCTCTTCCCGGAAGCCGACGAGCGGATGCATGATCTCGATGAGCGGCGCGTCGCCCGTCCGCTCCTGCACGGCCTTCGCGGCCCGTGCGATCGCGCGCACCTGCATCTCGTAAATCTCGGGCCACTGGATGCCGAGCCGGCAGCCGCGCGTGCCGAGCATCGGGTTCGACTCGGTGAGCAGCTTGATGCGCGAGCGCATCCGCTCGTCGGTCGCCTCCTCGAGCGGCGGTAGAAACTCGTGCAGCGGCGGATCGAGCAGCCGAATCGTCACCGGGAGTCCGGCCATCACCTCGAAGATCGCCTCGAAGTCGGACTGCTGAAACGGCAGCAGCCGGTCGAGTGCTGCGCGGCGTCCCTGCTCGTCGGAGGCGAGGATCATCTCCTGCACCACCGGCAGCCGGTCCTCACCGAAGAACATGTGCTCGGTGNNGCTCGGTGCGGCAGAGCCCGATTCCCTGAGCGCCGAACTCGCGCGCCTTCGCCGAGTCTTCCGCATTGTCCGCGTTTGCGCGCACCTTCAAGCGGCGTACCTCGTCCGCCCACGCGAGCACCGTCTCGAAGTCTTCGTTGATCTGCGGCGGAACGAGCGCGACGCGGCCGAGGATCACACGGCCGGTGGCGCCGTCGATCGTGATCGTGTCGCCCTCCCGCAGGTCGTGACCGCCGATTCGCAGCGTCCGGGCGTCGATGTCGATCTCGAGCTCTTCACAGCCTGCGACGCAGGGCTTCCCCATGCCGCGCGCGACGACCGCGGCATGCGAGGTCATCCCGCCGTGCGCGGTCAGTACGCCTTTCGACTGGATCAGCCCGTGGATGTCGTCGGGCGTCGTCTCCCAGCGGACGAGGATCACGGACTCCCCCGCCTTGCCGCGCTCCGCGGCCGTATCGGCGTCGAGGACGACGGCGCCGGACGCTGCACCCGGCGACGCGTTGAGGCCGTGTGCGGCGACCTCGAACTCCGCATCCGGGTCGAACATCGGGTGGAGCAGCTGATCGAGCTGGCCGGGATCGATGCGCACGATCGCTTCCTCGCGCGAGATGAGCCCTTCCGCCGTCATATCGACCGCCGCCTTCAGCGCCGCCGCAGCGGTGCGCTTCGCCGAGCGCGTCTGCAGAAGGAAGAGCCGGCCTTCCTCGACGGTGAACTCGATGTCCTGCATGTCGCGGTAGTGGTGCTCGAGCCGCGTCATCGTCTCGAGCAGCTGCTGGAACGCGTCAGGCAGCCGCTCGCGCAACTCTTCGATCGGCTGCGGCGTCCGCACACCGGATACGACGTCTTCGCCCTGCGCGTTCACGAGATACTCGCCGTAGATACCAGGCTCGCCCGTCGACGGGTCGCGCGTGAAGCAGACGCCGGTCGCCGAGCGGTCGCCCTTGTTGCCGAACACCATCTGCACGACATTGACCGCAGTGCCGATATCGTCAGGGATGTTGTAAGTGCGCCGGTAAACCTGTGCACGCGGGGTCTCCCACGACTGAAAGACGGCGAGCACGGCACGTCGAAGCTGCTCGCGCGGATCCTGCGGAAACTCGTCGCCGGTCTCCTGTCGATAGAGATCCTTGTACGTCTCGAGCAGGCCCGCGAGATCGTCGGCCGAGAGATCGACGTCCTGCTGCGCGCCGCGCTCGCGTTTGAGGTCGGCGAGCGCCTGCTCGAAGCGATGGCCGTCGATGCCGTCGACGACCTCGCCGTACATCTGGATCAGGCGCCGGTACGAGTCGCGCGCGAAGCGCGCATTGCCCGTGGTGCCCGCGAGCCCGGCGAGTGCGTCGTCGTTCAGGCCGAGGTTCAAGATCGTGTCCATCATCCCGGGCATCGAGACGGCCGCGCCTGAGCGCACCGAGACGAGTAGCGGATCGGCGGGATCGCCGAACCGCTTGCCGGTCCTCACTTCGAGCCGGGCGATGTGCTCGGCCGCCTCGTCCTCGAGCCCTGCCGGCAAGCCGCCCTCGTGCAAGTACGCGCGGCAGGCGTCGGTCGAGATCGTGAAACCGGCCGGCACGGGAACGCCGAGCTGCGTCATCTCGGCGAGCCCGATCCCCTTGCCACCGAGCAGCTCGCGGCCGCCGTCGGCTGGCTCGTCGAAGTCGTAGACGTAGCGGGTCACGGCCAGCGGATCTTAGTCATAGTTTTGCGGATGGATTCCCGGCAGATCGTCGCGTTCAGCGGCTATCCGGGCCGCGCTGAGTTCGAGGTCGTCTGCGGGCTCGCCGGCGGTCGGAAGGTGCTCTTCGACCACACCGCGAGCCCGGAGTTCGAGGGCCCCGAGCTCGACGCGGACGTGACGCACCTTTCGTTCTATCCGTGGCCGCCGGCCGATCTGCGCGAGCTGGCCCTGGCGCACGACGTGATCCTGATCGGAGGCGGCAACACGGCCAACATGCTCGCGGTCTGGCGCGTGCACGGCTTCGACCGCGTGCTTCGGGAGGCATGGGAGGCCGGCGTCGTGCTAACCGGGTGGAGCGCGGGAATGATCTGCTGGTTCGAGGCGGGCGTGACCGACTCGTTCGGTCCGCAGCTCGAAGGGCTGCGTGACGGACTCGGCTTCCTACCGGGGAGCGCGTGCCCCCACTACGACGGTGAGGAGCAGCGACGCCCGGTCTACCAGCGGCTCGTGCGCGACAGCTTCCCGCCCGGGCTCGCGCTCGACGACGACGCGGGCGCGCATTACGTCGGGACGACGTTGAAGCGCGTGCTCGCAACGACGCCGGCGGCGACCGGCTACCTCGTGGCGCACACGGGCGAGCAGCGCCTCGAGGCGGAACGCATCTAACGGCGGCGGCGCGCGCGAAACTCCGCGAGCCACGCGACGGCACGCAGCCCGATCCAGATCGGGGTCAGCAACACGTAGAAGACGAAGTCGGCGACGACGATCAACGTCCACCACATGGCCCAGTAGCGGAGCGGGACCGACCCCTTCTCGTTCTTCAAGCGGCGGTCTTTCTTTCTTCGACGACGCGCAGCACACGATGCGCCGTCTCCTCGATCGAGAGCTCGGAGATGTCGATCACCGGACACCCGAGGCGGCGGTGGAGCTTCTCCGCAACCTCGAGCTCTTCGTAGACCTCCTTCAGCTCTGCGTACTGCCGGTTGCGAGCGCCCATGGTGCGTACGCGCGCGCGGCGGATCTCGGAGAGCCGGTCGGCGTTGATCGTAAGACCGACGATCTTGCGCTGGTCGACCTCGAAGAGCCGCGGCGGCGGCTCGATCCCCTTGACCACCGGAATGTTCGCCGCCTTGTGGCCGAGGTAGCCGAGATAGATGGAGAGCGGCGTCTTCGAGGTGCGAGAGACGCCGACGAGCACGATGTCGGCGTCGTCGAGCCCGCGTCCGACGCCGTCGTCGAAGCGCACGGCGAACTCGATCGCCTCCATTCGCTTGAAGTAGGCGGAGTTGAGCGGCGGTCTCGAGCCCGGCGTCATGCGCGCCGCCATGCCGGACACCCGCGCGACCGCTTCGATCGGATGTCCGAGCAGGTCGCAGTAATGGAGCTTCGTGCGGCGGCAGAGCGTGCGCATCGCATCGCGCAGCTCGGGCTGGACGATCGTGTAGATCACGACCGCGGGCCGCCCTTTCATCCGGTTGACGGCGAGGTGCAGGTCTTCTTCCGACTCGATGCGCGGGTGTCGGATCTCGACGAACTCCTGGTCGGGGAACTGCGCCTCGAGCGCCTGCACGAGGCGCGCAGCGGTCTCGCCGGTCGCGTCGGAGACGACGTGCAGCTCAACAGGTGCGCTCGTCATGCGGAGGACGCTATCGGGTGAACGCGCGCGCCGGTGAGGCGGACGAGATCGCGCGGGTCGAGCTCCAGCCGGAGGCCGCGCCGGCCAGGCGGCGAGAACCGAATGCCCGCGCGCTCGGCCGCGGTAACCGCAGGTGTCGACGCCATTGCCGGATACCGTACGGCCCGATGACCGACGTGACCATGGACAAGATCGTCTCGCTGTGCCGGCGGCGCGGGTTCGTCTTCCCGTCCTCGGAGATCTACGGCGGGCTCGGCTCGACCTACGACTATGGCCATTACGGCGTGCTGATGAAGAACCACATCCGCTCGCTGTGGTTCCGCGCGATGGTGCAGGAGCGCGACGACATCGTCGCGATCGACTCGGCGGTGATCCTCAATCCTGCGGTTTGGGAGGCATCCGGGCACGTCGCGGGGTTCAGCGACCCCCTCATCGATTGCCGCACGTGCAAGCTCCGCTTTCGGGCCGACCGGCTCGAGGATGCCCACTGCGGCAAGAAGCCGTCGAAGCGGCCGGGCGAGTTCTCCGAGTGCGATCTCACCGAGCCGCGCCAGTTCAACCTCATGTTCCAGACGCAGGTCGGCGCGATGGAGGACGCGTCGTCGAGCGCGTATCTGCGACCGGAGACCGCGCAGGGCATCTTCATCAACTTCAAGAACGTGTCGCAGCTCGCGCGGCGGAAGCCGCCGTTCGGTATCGCGCAGGTCGGCAAGTCGTTCCGCAATGAGATCACGCCGGGCAACTTCCTCTTCCGCGTGCGCGAATTCGAACAGATGGAGATGGAGTTCTTCGTGCCGCCGGACGAGGCGGAGCAGTGGTATCGCTACTGGGTCGAGCAGCGCCATCGCTGGTACATCGATCTTGGCGTGCGCGAGAGCATGCTGCGTGTGCGCGAGCACGACGAATCGGAGCGCTCGCACTACTCGACCGGGACGAGTGACATCGAATACCTCTACCCCATCGGCTGGCAGGAGCTCGAGGGCGNNAACCGCGGCGACTTCGACCTGACGCAGCACACCCAGGCGTCCGGGACGAAGCTCGAATTCGTCGGCCAGGAAGGCGAGCGCTACACACCGTACGTGATCGAGCCTGCGGTATCGATCGAGCGGATCTTCGTCGCAATGCTCTGCGACGGCTATGACGAGGAGGTAGTCGGCGAGCGCGAGCGGACTGTGCTGCGCCTGCATCCACTTGTCGCGCCGGTGAAGGCGGCGGTGCTACCGCTGATCTCGAAGGATGAAGGCATGTCGTCGCGCGCGCGGTCGCTCTTCGAAGAACTGCGGCGCCGGCACGCCGTCGAGTACGACGACAGCGGCCAGATCGGCCGCCGCTACC
>PLZU01000050.1 GCA_003152275.1 Actinomycetota bacterium | reverse complement strand
ACTCCTCGATCGCGTTGAAGCCGGTGATCGACGACCCGTCGAAGCCCATCCCGTCGTCGAGGGCGCCTTCAACCTCGCTCGTCGTGATCGAGAAGCTCTTCAGATGCCCCTCGAGGTCGGTGAACCAGAGCAGCACGTCTTCGATCCCGCGCTCCTTGATCTCCTTGAGCACGTCCTTCCGCGCCCCCGGGTCCGACGTCGCCCTGTTCTTGCTCTCGATCTGCGCCATGGCTCCTCCTCGCTCGACGCGACGGAGTGTACGCAGTCGCCGCGGCTACCCTCGGAGTGATGGTCGAGCGATCTCTCGGGCGGCTGGCCGGGCTCGTCTCGCGCCGGCGCCGGACCGTCTTCGTCGTCTGGGTCGCGCTGCTCGCGGCGGGCGGCTGGTTCTCGCTCCACCAGGCTGACCATCTTTCCGGCGGCGGCTGGGAGGTGCCCGGCAGCCCGTCGTTGCAAGTCGCGGACGCCATACAGAAAGACTGGCCGAACGCGATTCCGCCGGCGTTCACGGTGTTCATCACCGGGCCCCAAGGCCGCGCACGCGTGGCGGCCGTGCAGCGCCTCGTCGCAGCGCAGCCGAACGTGCAGCCCGGCCGACCGTTCAGCCGCGGCAACGCGGTGTTCCTCCCGCTCGCCTACGTCGGGAAGAGCTCGAACGCGATCGACGAGGCGACGCACCTGCGCCGGGCGCTCGTGCAGACGGCGGCAACCGCGCAAACGCGCGTGATCGGCGAACCCGCGATCTGGTCGAACTTCCAGGACGTCTCGAAACAGCAGTTGGCCCGCGGCGAAGCGCTCGGATTCCCACTCATCCTGCTGATCCTCCTCGCCGGTTTCGGGACGCTCGTCGCCGCCGTCGCACCGCTTGCGCTCGGGTTCGCCGCGGTGTTCCTCAGCGGTGCCGTCATCTACGCGCTTTCGCGTTCGTTCGAGATCTCGGTCTACGTGACGAACATGGCGTCGATGATCGGGATCGGCGTCGCCGTCGACTACTCGCTCTTCATCGTCAGCCGCTTCCGCCGTGAACTGCACGAAGGAGCGAAGCCGGATCAGGCGCTCGAGCGAGCGATGACGAGCTCCGGCACCGCAGTCGTCTTCAGCGGCGCTGCGGTGGCCGTGTCGCTCGCCGCGCTCTTCGCGATCGACGTCAATGCGCTGCGCTCGATGGCAGCCGGCGCGATCGTGGTCGTCTGCATCTCGATGCTTGCGTCGATCACGCTGCTACCCGCGCTGCTTGCAGCGGTGGGAACGCGTGTCGACCGGCTGCGGATTCCGCTGCCATGGCGGACGACCGAGCAGGGGAGCGACGCGTTCTGGAGCGGCTGGGCGCGCCGCGTCATGCGGCGCCCGGTCACCGGCCTCCTCGCCGGGGCCGGCGTGATGCTCGTCCTCTCCATCCCGTTCTTCTGGATGCAGACCTTCAATCGCGGGCTCGACGAACTGCCGCGCAGCGCGGAGGTCCGAGTCGCGACACAACACGCGCAGACGTTGATGGGGCCCGGCTTCGGCGCACCGGTGCACGTGCTGACGTCGAACTACGGCCCCTTGATCGCACGGACACTCACAAACGCTCACATTCCCGGAGTCGCACGCGTCGCGGCACCGGTCCTGAGCAGCACGAAGAAGCAGTGGCTGGTTGACGTGACCCTTGCCGTTCCGGTCGAGTCCGGTGCTGCACGGGGGATCGTTCACCGGATCCAGGAGGTTGCCGGGCAAGGTGCGACCCTCGGCGGAAGCACGGTCTTCGACCTGGACGTGGCGAACGCGATCTTCGGCGGCCTCTGGAAGATGCTGCTCGTGATTCTCGCCGCGTGTTACGTCGTCCTGCTGCTCCTGCTGCGCAGCGTGCTCCTGCCGTTGAAAGCGGTGCTGATGAACCTGCTGAGCGTGGGCGCCGCGTACGGCGTGCTCGTCGCCGTCTTCCAGTGGGGTTGGCTCGACTGGACCGGGTACAGCTCGCCCGGCTACGTCGAGACGATCGTTCCCGCGCTCGTGCTCGCGGTGACCTTCGGGCTCTCGATGGACTACGAGGTGTTCCTGCTGACCCGCGTGCGCGAGCGCTGGCTCGAGCACGGGGACAACGAACGGGCAGTCGCGGAAGGGCTCGTCCGCTCGGCCCGGACCATCACGAGCGCCGCCCTCGTCATGGTCGCGGTCTTCTTCGCCTTCGTCGTCGCCGGCGCACCATCGTTGAAGGAGCTCGGCACCGGCCTCGGCGTCGCGATCCTGCTGGACGCAACGCTCGTGCGGCTGCTGATCGTCCCCGCGGCGATGCGTTTGCTCGGCGAGTGGAACTGGTGGATGCCTAAACCGCTAGCCCGTTTACTTCCGGCGGCCTCGCACTAACCTTACGACCGATGCGCATTCTCGTCACAGGCGGCGCGGGGTTCATCGGCTCGCACTTCGTGAAGCGGCTGCTGCGCGCCGGCGACGAGGTTGTCGTGCTCGACAAGCTGACCTATTCGGGCAATCGCGCGAATCTGCCGGAGGATGTCGAGTTTCACGAGGGCGACATTGCGCAGGCCACCGACGTTGCGCGCGCGGCGCGTGGCTGCGAGGCGATCGTCAACTTCGNNTCGCCGCCGAGACCCACGTCGACCGTTCTATCCTTACTGCAGAGGACTTCGGTCGAACGGAGTTTCGCGGAACGCAGATGTTGCTCGAGCACGTCCGCGAGTCGCGCGCGCGACTTGTGCAAGTGTCGACCGACGAGGTCTATGGCGACCTCGAAACGGGGGGCTCCTCGACGGAGACGGATCTGCTCCGCCCGTCGAGCCCGTACAGCGCCGCGAAGGCGGCGGGCGATCTCCTGATCCCGGCGTATGTGCGCACGTTCGACGTCGACGCGTCGATCACGCGCGGTTCAAATACCTACGGACCGCATCAGTACCCCGAGAAGTTCATCCCGCTCTTCGTCACGAACGCCCTCGACGGCGAGGCACTCCCGCTGTACGGAGACGGACGCCAGGTGCGCGACTGGCTCTTCGTCGAGGATCACTGCGCCGGCATCGAGGTCGTGCTACGCGAAGGCGCCCCCGGCGAGATCTACAACGTCGGTGGCGGGGACGAGCACGAGAACATCGACGTCGCCGAGCGCATCCTCGCGCTCACGGACGCCGACCGCTCGCTCCTGCGCAGAGTCGCGGATCGCGAAGGCCACGACCGCCGCTACTCGCTCGACACGACGAAGCTGCGGGAGCTTGGGTGGCGGCCGCAGACGCCGTTCGAGGACGGCCTGCGCGAGACCGTGCAGTGGTATCGCGACCGGCGCGACTGGTGGCAACCGATCAAGTCGGGCGAGTACCGCGAGTACTACGCGCGCCAGTACGCCGAGCGGCTCGCAAACGCAACCGCTGTTTAATCGCCGTTGCCGTTGCCGTGGCCGTGGCTCTTGCTGCAGTGCTGCGCGCTCTTCAGCGCGTCGTGCACCTCGCGGCTTGAGGGCTCGATCTGCTGCGCGGTCTCGAGATAGGGCGTCGCCTCGCTGCAGCTTCCGAGCGCGATCAACGTCACACCGAGGTTGTAGTTCGCGTAACCGGCCGTGAGGGTGCTTTGCCCCTGCAGTTCCTGCACCGCCTGCTGCAGGAGCGGCAGCGCAGCCTGAAAGTTCTGCTGTGCCATCAGCGACGACGCCTGGTTCGACAGCGCGGCAGGATCGGTCGAGGGCCCCGTCGACGGGGGGGTCGGGGGCGGTGTCGTCACCGTCTTGACCGAAACACTCGGACGGACAGGCGGCAGCGACTGCTTCGCGTCTCCTCCGGCGAGCATCGCACCGGCGATACCGCCGCCGGCGCCTGCTGCAAGTAGCAGGCCGAGCAGCGGCACGAGCCAACGAGGACGCGTGCGGCGGCGCGGAGCCGAAACCGGAACGATGACCTGCGTCGTACCGGCCGCTTCCTCGAGCGAGTGACGTAAGGCGGCGACGAACTCGGCCGCGCTGCCGTAGCGTCGCGCCGGATCCTTCGCGAGCGCCTTCGCAAACACCGAGTCCAGCTCGGAAGGCAGCGTCGGATTCACGTCGCGTACCGACGGCACCGTGCCGGTTACATGCGCAGCCGCCTCGGCGGCGACGCTGTCGCCCTCGAAGGGGCGCCGACCCGTCAGTAGTTCGAACGCGACGATGCCGAGCGAGTAGAGATCACTCGCCGCTGTCGTCCGCTCGCCCAGCGCCTGCTCCGGCGAAAGATACGACGCGGTGCCGAGCACCGTGCCCGTCTGCGTGAGCGAACCGAGGCCCGCCGCGCTCGCGATCCCGAAGTCGGCGACGTGCACACGCCCGTGGCGATCGAGGAGCAGGTTCGCCGGCTTCACGTCGCGATGCACGATGCCCTCGCGGTGCGCCGCGTCGAGCGCGTTCGCCGCCTGCTCGAGCCACTCGAGCACCTCACGCGGCGACTGCACGCCTTCGGCGCGGATCTTCTGCTCGAGCGAACCGCCCGCCAGGTACTCCATCACGATGAACGGCCGCTCGCGGTGCACGCCGACGTCGTAGATCGTGACGATGTTCGGGTTGCCCGAAAGCCGCGCCACCGCGAGAGCCTCACGCGTGAAGCGCTCGCGGACCGACGCGTCCTGGGCGTGGCGCTCGTCGAGCACCTTCACCGCCACGGCACGGCCGAGCGTCGTGTCGGTCGCCCGAAAGATCTCTCCCATGCCTCCGCGCCCGATCGGCTGGGCGCCCGTGTACCGGTCGGGTAAGAGGCCAGCGCTTACGGCCATCGCGTCCGGGTTCCCGGCAGGGGCATGAAATCAACCGTCGACGGCGAAATAGCTCTGCTAGCTTGGATTCCCGCTCCGCGGGGTCGGTGGAGCTGAAGATGCTGCGTCGCTTTATCCTCCTGATCGCCACTGCCGCTGCGCTTACGGCAGGCTCCGCCGTGGCCGCCGGCAGCGCCCCGGTCTGCACGGGCACGTGCTTCGCGGCGCCGGCAGGATCGGGCGCGCTCTTCGTCTTTTCCGGTCACGGCTGGGGTCATGGGGTTGGGATGAGCCAGTACGGCGCCTACGGCTACGCGCTGCACGGCGCGACCTTCCAGCAGATCCTCGCCCATTACTACCCGGGAACGACCCTCGGCCCGGCGCCGAGCACGAAGTTCCGCGTCCTGCTCGCCGACCGCAAGAAGCAGGTGACCCTCTCCTCGACCGTCCCGTTCACGGTCAAGGACGGTGCCGGACGGCAGCTCGCCTTGCCGGCGGGTGCCGTCACGTTCGGAACCGGGCTCAGGCTCGCCGGGCAAACCCTGACCGCCCCGCTGACGTTTCTCCCCGGCCCGGGTGGCCCGCTGACGCTCACACGCCCGTATCGAGGGCAGATTCAGGTCGACGTCGTGGACGGGAAGCTCCGCGCGGTCAACATCGTGGGGCTCGAGCCGTACCTCGACGGGGTCGTACCGTCAGAGATGCCGTCCACGTGGTCAGCGCAGGCGCTCGACGCACAAGCCGTGGCGGCTCGTTCGTACGCGCTTGCGACGAGGAAGATCGGGGCGCCATACGACGCGTACTCCGACTCGCGCAGCCAGGTGTATCTCGGCCTCTCGAACGAATCGTCGGCGACGACCGCAGCTGTGACCGCGACCAAGGGCCAGGTGCTCTTCTTCGGCGGCAAGGTCGCGACGACGTTCTTCTCCTCGACATCCGGCGGGAAAACCGAATCGAGCCTCGACTGGACCGGTACGGCAGTGCCGTATCTCGTCTCCGTGCCGGACCCGTACGACGACATCTCGCCGTACCACAACTGGGGTCCGGTGCCGGTCACGGCGCAGACCATCAGCAAGTCGCTCAAGCTGACGGGGCCGATCACGGACGCCACGACTGTCGCGAACGCGGCAGGCCGCGTCGGCGAGCTCAATCTCGTGACACCGCTCGCGGCGCTGACGGTGTCGGCGGCAACGCTCCGCTCGGCGATCGGCCTGCGCTCGACATGGTTCACCGTCGGTGTGATGTCGCTGTCGGCGCCCGTGCCAAGCGCGCCGGTGCCGTACGGCGCACCGCTCACGCTCATCGGCACGGTGCGGGGCGTGCCAGGCGTCACGCTCGAGCAGCGCGTCAGCGGTGGAACGTGGCAGTCCGTCGGCCCCGTCGCGTCCGGTCTCCTGAAGCTGACGCAGCGGCCGATGATCACGACCGATTACCGCCTCGCAACGTTGGGAGCCGCAGCCGCGTTCGTGCGCATTCGCGTGGCGCCGGCGATCCAGATGACGACGTTCAGCACGACGCAGATCGCCGGCTCCGAGCAGCCGGCGCTCCCATCCGCACCCGTGCAGGTGCAGGAGCAGAACGCCGATAGCACGTGGACGACCATCGCGAGCGGAATCGTCAACGGCGACGGCACGTTCTCCGTCCCCGTGACGCTCACCTCCGGTGGGACGTACCGCATATCGATCGGCCCGGCGACGGGTTACTCGGCGGGCACCACGCCGCCGCAGATCGTGGTGCGCTGATGCGCCGCATCCTGCCGCTGCTCGCAGTCGCCGCGCTTGCGGTCGCGGCGCCCGCCGCAGCGTTCACGCCGACAGATCCGCTCGCGTCGAAGCAGTGGTACCTCGAGCAGGACCACGCCTTCGATGCGTGGGCCGAACCGCCCACGACGCTCGCCCCCGTGAAGGTGGCGATCGTGGATTCGGGCGTCGACTGCTCGCTGCCCGACTTTCAGGGGCGCATCGCGGAGGCGCGGAGCTTCGTCGGCGGCGACCCGTGCGTCGACACGGAGGGCCATGGAACGTTCGTCGCCGGCATCATCGCCGCGAACCTCGATACCCAGGGAATCGTCGGGATGGCCTACACCTCCCAACTGCTGGTCGCGAAGGTCGTGCGCAGCGACGGCACGATCCCACTCGAGGCGGAGGCCGCAGCCATCCGCTGGGCCGCCAACTCCGGCGCGCGCGTGATCAATCTCAGTCTCGGCGGAGTGCGCGACCCCCTGAGCCCCGCCCGCGACACGTACTCGGCGCTGGAAGCGAGCGCGGTCGCGTACGCGTATGCGAAGGGCGCCCTCCTCGTCGCTGCGGTCGGCAACGCTGACGAAGCTTTCACCCAGCCGTGGCCGTTTGCGAGCTATCCGGCCGCGTTGCCGCACGTGCTGGGCGTGAGCGCGCTGACCCAGTCGGGCAACGTCCCGGACTACTCGAACCGCGACGCAGTGTTCAACGACATCTCCGCACCAGGCTCGGGGATCTTCTCGACGTTCCCGTTGGCGCTCACGGCGCAGCGGCCCCTCTGCACTGACCAGGGCTACTCCGACTGCGGGACTGACGACTACCGCAATCCTGAGGGGACGTCGTTTGCGGCGCCCCAGGTCGCCGCCGCCGCCGCCGTGCTCTTCGCACTCGCGCGGTCGCTCACCAACAGCCAGGTTTCGACGATCCTGGAGCACACGGCCGACGACGTGAACGCCGCGACCGGCTGCCCGAAGTGCCAGCTGGGACGCGACGCCTACAGCGGCTGGGGACGTCTCGATGTCGCGAAGGCCGTCGTCGCACTTGCCGGGCCGCTGCCGGCGCCCGATCGCTTCGAGACGAACGACAACGCCGGCGCTGAGGCGCACACGATCTGGGGGAAGAAGTCGACCTTGACGGCGACGCTTGACTATTACGACGATCCAGTCGACGTCTACCGCGTCGCCCTTGGCGCGCACCAGCGCCTCGCGGCAAAGGTGAACTGCAGCTGGGCGGGCGCGCAGGTGAACCTCATCCTGTGGAGACCCGGCACGCGGCGCATCGTGGACACGCGGGGGCAGAAGACCCTGCGCGCCGCGCAATCCGCCTCGCCGGGCGCCGTGCAGCACGTGACGTTCACCGCTCCGACGCGCGGCTGGTATTACGTCGAGGTCAAGGTCGCGTCGCCGGGCTTCGGCTCATACACGATGAGTCTTGTGAAGACGACACAGTCGCCGCTGCCCTGACGGTTCGAAAGCGGGGTCAGACCCCGCTATGCGGGATCAGACCCCAGTAACTCGTCAGCCGGAACGTCGCGCAGAACACGCGCGGGACTGCCGACGACGACCTTGCGGGGCGGAACGTCCTTCGTCACGACGGCGCCTGCACCGACGAACGCTTCTTCGCCGATCTCGACCGCGGGGCAGAGGATCGCGCCGCCACCGATCCGCGCGCCGCGCCGGATCGTCGGGCCTTTCATCAGCTCCTTGCGCCGCTCGGTGCGGCCCATGAAGTTGTCGTTCGTCGTCACAACACACGGCGCGATGAAGACGTCTTCCTCGAGCGTCGAGTATGCAGTGACGTACGCGTTGGCTTGAATGCGCGTACCACTACCGATCGTCGTGTCGTTCTCGACGAGCGTGCCCCGGCCCACGACGACATCGTCGGCGATCGTCACGCGCTCGCGCACGCACGACTGGTCGCCGAGAATGCACGCGGCGCCGATCTTCGCGCCCGCGAACACGATCGCCCCGGTCGAGACGATCGTCCCGTCACCGATCTCCGCCGGCGGCAGCGGCTCGCGCTTCGCGGTCGACTTCGGCCCGAGCGCCGGCTGCTTGCCGACGACGGCGTTCTCGAGCACGCGCACGCCGTCGCCGAGCACCGTGCCCGGGTAGACCGTCGCGGTCGGGTGGATATCAGCCATATCCCCGCTCCGGCACCGGCAGAGCCGGTGCCTCCGCTCTTTGGAATGCTCCGTCGAGCCTACGCATTCGTGAGGGAAACTGTCAGCCGGTCGAGCGCGCGCACGACGCGGGCGCCATCCTCTGCGACTTTGCGGCGGTCACCGTTGCCCGCGATCAGCTGCAGGAACTCCTGGCACTCGAGCTTGAGCGGCTCGTCCGTCGCGATCTTCGGGATGTAGATGTCGCCCGACCGCGTCTGCCATTCGCCGTAGCTCTCGGCCCGCTTCCACGGCCCCTTCTCGTACACGGTCACCTTGCGCTCAAGCTCCATGTCGTCGAAGACGACCATCTTCTCGCGGCCGACCACGGTGATCTTCCGCATCTTGTGCGGGTCGAGCCACGACAGGTGCATGTGCGCGATCTT
>PLZU01000055.1 GCA_003152275.1 Actinomycetota bacterium | reverse complement strand
CGCTGTGCGACCGCGCAGAGCCGGCTGTCGCACCCACCGCGAGCAGCACCGCAGTTGCGACGAGCGCCGCGAAAAGCCCGGCGAGCGCGTGCTTTCCTTTCCTCATGACTCCCTCTCTCCTTTGATCCTCCGGTCAAGGGACGACTATAGGACAGCGTCCGGCCGCGGTACAGCCGGAGCACCGACGGGCGCTTGGGCGCTCCACGGAAAGTCGATCCAGCGGTCGGTGCGCCGCCAGACGTACTCGCAGTGGACTTCGGACTGGGGCTTCTCGTAGAGGACGGCACAGCGAACCTCGCCGACCTTTCCCGCGCAGAAGTCCTTCACGAGCAGGAGCGTGCGGCCCGTGTCGGCGACGTCGTCGGCGATCAGAACACGCGCGTCGTCGAGGTCGACGAGCTCCGGAACGGGCGGCAGGAACATCGGCATCTCGAGGCGCTCGTCGACGCCGGTGTAGAACTCGACATTCATCGTGAACGTGTTCTTGACGTCGAGGGCGTAGCCGAGCGCGCCCGCGACGAGCAGGCCGCCCCGTGCGATCGCCAGCACCATGTCGGGGGCGTAGCCGTCGGCGTGGATCGTCTCCGCGAGCTCGCGCGTACCGCAGCCGAGGTCCGCCCAGGTCATCACCTCCCTCACTGGAGGCCCACAATGTCGTCGGGACGGACGGGGACGCGAGCGAGCTCGCGTCCGGTCGCGTCACGCAGCGCGGCGACGATGGCGGCCGTCGAGACGACGGTCGGCGGCTCGCCGACGCCCTTCACGCCGTAGGGCGCGTCCGGCTCGGGGTGCTCGACGAGCTCGGAGACGATCGGCGGCACGTCGAGCGCGGTCGGGATCAGGTAGTCGGTGAAGCTCGCGTTCGTGATCAGCCCGTCCCGCGTCTGGATCTCCTCCATCAGAGCGAGCCCGAGGCCCTGCGCCGTCCCACCCTCGATCTGGCCCTCGACGGCCTGCGGGTTGACGGCCTTGCCCACGTCTTGTGCGGTGCCGATCCACACGACGCGCGTCAGGCCGAGCTCGACGTCCACCTCGGCGATGACTTTCATCGCCGCGCATGCGAATGCGACGTGCGCCGGCAGCTCGCCGACCTGGCCGGTCTCGGGATCGAGCGGCGCCGTGCGCCGGTGGCGGTAGACGCGCTCGACGTCGACCTCGCCGCCGCCGCGGGCCTCGCGCTCGACAAGCGCCGCGCGACACGCGTCCCGCACGGCACCGGAGGCCATCCACGTCATGCGCGACGCCGACGCCGAGCCGGAGGAGCCGACGGCAGCGGTCGTTACCGGCGCGATCCGGACATCGTCGGTGGCGAGCTCGGTGCGGGCGACCTGCAAGATCACGTTCGTCACGCCCTGACCAACCTCGGCGGCGGCGCAGTGCACCTCGGCGGAGCCGTCCTCATGGAGGCGCACGCGCGCCGCACAGGAGTCGTCGAAGCCTTCCGAGTACGCGATGTTCTTGAACCCGACCGCGAAGCCGACGCCGCGCTTCACACCCTCGCCGCGCGTCGTGTTCCCCGCGCCCCCGGGAAGCCGGATCGCCGCGCGCGGCAGCTCCTCCGGGTCGGGCTCGCGCAGGGCCGCGCAGCGGCGGATGACCTCGGCGACCGGCAGCGAGCTCGTGATCCTCTGTCCGGTCGGCAGCGTGTCGCCGGTCCCGAGCGCGTTCAGTAGGCGCAACTCCACGGGATCGATCTCGAGCGCCTGCGCGAGCTTGTCCATCTGCGCTTCGGCCGCGAAGCATGTCTGCACGGCACCGAACCCGCGCATTGCGCCGCAAGGCGGGTTGTTCGTGAAGACGCTCATCGTCTCGATCAGGGCGTTTGGGACGGCGTACGGTCCGCACGCGAACGACGTGGCGTTCGCGGTCACCGCGGTCGAGCTCGACGCGTACGCGCCGCCGTCGAGCAGGATGCGCATCTGCACGCAAACGAGCCGGCCGTCGCGGGTTGCGCGGTGCTCGGCGCGAATGCGAGCCGGGTGCCGGTGCACGTGCCCCGAGAACGACTCCTGCCGGTTGTAGACCATCTTCACGGGACGGCTCGTGTGCAGTGCGAGCAGCGCCGCGTGGATCTGGATCGAGAGGTCCTCGCGACCCCCGAACGCGCCGCCAACGCCGGCGAGATGGATGCGGACCTGTTCCTCGGGCAGGCCGAGACACGGTGCGACCTGCTCGCGGTCGACGTGCAGCCATTGCGTGGCGACGTAGACGTCGACGCCGCCCTTGCCGTCCGGTACGGCGAGTCCCGACTCGGGGCCGAGGAACGCCTGGTCCTGGCTGCCAAGCTCGTACGTGCCCTCGACGACGACGTCGCCCCGCGCGTCGGGGTCGCCGTGGATGATCCGCATCGTGCGCAGGACGTTCGGACGCGGGTCGCGCAGGTAGTGGTCGCTGACGTGCGACTCGGGGTCCGGGTGCAGCGGCTCCGACTCGGTCGCCCGCTCCGGGTCGACGATCGGGACGAGCGGCTCGTAGTCGACGACAATCCGCTCCGCCGCTCGCCGCGCCTGCTCCGGGTGCTCGGCGGCGACGATCGCGACCGGCTCGCCGAAGTAGCGCACGCGGTCGATCGCGAGCACGGGCTGATCCTGAAACTCGAGTCCGTACGTCTTGCGCCCAGGCACGTCGGAATGCGTGAGCACCGCGTGCACGCCCGCAACGGAGAGCGCGCCCGAGAGATCGATCGCACGCACGCGCGCATGTGCGTACGGGCTGCGCAGCGTGTGACCCCAGAGCATTCCGGCCACCTGCAAATCGCTCGCGTACTCGAACTCCCCGGTCGTCTTCGGAATCCCGTCGACGCGGCGGACGCTCTCGCCGATCCAGCCGAGCCGCGCCTCCGTTCCGGGCATCACTCTGCTCATGCGCGTTGGGCCGCGAGTCGCACTGCGTCGAAGATCTTCGTGTATCCCGTGCAGCGGCAGAGGTTGCCCGACAGAGCCTCGCGGATCTCGTCGTCGCTCGGGTCCGGGTTCTGCCGCAGCAGCTCCGTCGTAGCGACGACGAGGCCAGGCGTGCAGAAGCCGCACTGCACAGCGCCCGTCTCGACAAACGCCTCCTGAACGGGATGGAGACCGTTGGCGTCGGCGAGCCCCTCGACGGTGACGACCTCGTGCCCCTCGGCCTGCGCGGCGAGGACGAGACACGCGCACACGAGCGAGCCGTCGAGCAACACCGAGCACGAGCCGCACTCGCCCTGCTCGCAGGCGTTCTTCGAGCCGTAGAGGCCGAGGCGCTCGCGCAGCGCATACAGCAGGCTCTCGCCCTCCCAGACGTCCGCCTCGCACTGCTCGCCGTTGACGATCAACTCGATCTTCATCGCGTGAGGCACCTCTCGAGCGCGCGCGCAACGAGCACGCGCAGCGCGTGGCGCCGGTACGCGCCGGTGCCGCGCACGTCGTCGATCGGGCTCGCCGCGGCGGCGACCTGCTCGGGGAAGGAGTCGACATCGTCCAATGCGGCGGTGACGAGCGTCGCCACGGGAGCCGCCGAACCAAAGGCGGCCGAGAGCACGCCGCGTTCGCGGTCGACCCCCAGCGCGAGCGACACCACCGCGATCACCATCGCGTTGCGCGGCCCGACCTTCATGAAGGTCTGCGTGCCGAGACCGCCACGGACACGAACAGCAAGGATCAGCTCATCCGGCGCGAGCGCGTTGCGCTTCGGGCCAATGAGGAAGGACTCGAGCGCGAGGCGCCGCTCGCCGCGCACGCTCTGGAGCTCCACCTCGCACTCGGAGATCAGGAGTGGCGGCAGCGCGTCGCCGGCCGGCGAGGCCGTGCCGAGATTGCCCCCGATCGTGCCGCGGTTGCGGATCTGCGGCGAGCCGACGGTGCGCGAAGCCTCCGAGAACGCCGGGAGAAGCGCGGCGAGCTTTGCGCTCATTGCGTCGGTGTAGGTGAGGCCGGCGCCGAGTCGCACGACTCCGTTCTCGCGTGACCAGCCCTTTAGCTCGGCGACCTCGTTCAGGTTGAGCAGCGCCTCTGGGCGCCGGCGGTCGAAGTTCAAGTCGACCATCAGGTCGGTCCCGCCCTGGATCGGCAAAGCGTCGGGGTGCGCGGCCCGCAGGCGCAGCGCCTCGTCGAGCGACCGCGGGGTCAGGACGTCCATGCGGGCAGCGTAATCCCCTTTCTCCGGGCCGGGTCGATCCGGTTTATGGTCGCCGTGTGGCCGATCTCGCCCGCCGCCTCGCCGTCGCCCGCGGCGACCAGCCCGCTGACCTCCTCATCCGCGGCGGTCGAGTGCTCTCCGTGTTCACACGCGAATGGCTCGAGACGGACGTCGCCGTCGTCGACGGCTTCGTCGCCGGCCTCGGCGACTACGAGGGACGGGAGACGTTCGACGCAAGCGGGCGCTTTGTCGTGCCCGGGTTCATCGACGCGCACATGCATCTCGAGTCGACGAAGCTGCTGCCGGACGAGTTCGCGCGGCTCGTGCTGCCGCTCGGCACGACGGCGGTTGTCGCCGACCCGCACGAGATTGCGAACGTGCTCGGCACCGACGGTGTCCACTGGCTGCTCGACTTCTGTACCGACTTGCCGCTCGACGTCTACTTCATGGCGTCGTCGTGCGTGCCGGCGTCGAGCTTCGAGTCGCCGCGGCGAGCCCTGAACGACGGCGACCTCGAGGGCCTCCTGCGCCGCCGCCGCGTGCTCGGGCTCGCCGAGATGATGAACTTCCCGGGGGTGATCGCCGGCGACGAGAGCGAGCTCTCGAAGCTGCGGCTGCACGGCGCACAGCACGTCGACGGCCACGCGCCGGGGGTGGTCGGGAAGCAGCTGAACGCCTACGCCGCGGCCGGGATCCGCTCCGACCACGAGGCGCTGACGCCGGAGGAGGGACGGGAACGCCTACGCGCCGGGATCTGGCTCCTGATCCGCGAAGCGTCGATGGCGCGCAACCTGAAGGCGCTCGTGCCGCTCGTACGCGAGCTCGGCCCGTCGCGGATCGCGTTCTGCACCGACGATCGCGACCCCGACGACATCCGCGACGACGGGCACGTGAACGGAATGGTGCGCAAGGCGGTCGAGCTGGGGGTCGCCCCTGAGGACGCGCTCGTCTGCGCGACGCTAAACCCGGCCACGTGGCACGGGCTGACGCACCTCGGCGCGATCGCGCCCGGCTACCAGGCCGACCTGCTCGTCCTGCCCGACCTCGACTCCTTCCGGCCGGAGCTCGTGCTCAAGGCCGGGAAGCCGGTCGGCGAGATCGTCCGGCCGGACGTGCCCGAGTGGGTGCGCCAGTCGGTCCGGATCGCGCCGCTCGTACGCGACGACCTCGCGGCGCGAAGCGGCGGAGGAGCGATCCGCGTGATCGGGCTCGTCACCGATCAGGTCGTGACGGAGTCGCTCGTCGAGCGCCCGACAGTTGAGGACGGCTGCGCGATCGCCGACCCCGAACGCGACCTCGCGAAGATCGCCGTCGTCGAGCGGCACCTCGCCACGGGCCGCGTCGGCGTCGGGTTCGTGCGCGGCTCCGGCCTGCTGCGCGGCGCGCTCGCGTCGACGGTCGCGCACGACGCGCACAACCTCGTCGTGCTCGGCGTCTCCGACGACGACATGCTCGCCGCCGTGGCACGTGCCGCCGAGCTGGGCGGCGGCATCGTCGCGGTCGAGGACGGTCGCGTGCTCGCGGAGTGCCCGCTCCCCGTGGCCGGCCTCTTCTCCGACGCGCCGCTCGACGACGTGATCGCGCAGAGTCGCGCGTGCACCGACGCCGCGGCGGCGCTCGGCTGGAGCGGCGCGACGCCGTTCCTGACGATGTCGTTCCTTGCGCTCTCGGTGATCCCGGCGCTGAAGATCACCGATCGCGGTCTCGTCGACGTCGAGCGGTTCGAGCTCGTCCCGCTGAGCGTCGAATGAGCCTGCTGTTAAAGAGCGCGCACGTCGTGACGATGGACGACGCAGGCTCGGAGCACGCGGACGGCTGGGTGCTCGTCGCGCACGGGCGCGTCGAGGCGGTCGGCGGTGGCGCGCCGCCCGAGGCAGACGAGCGGGTCGACCTCGGCGGCGCAGTGGTGACGCCCGGCCTCGTCAACACGCACCACCACCTGTACCAAACGCTCACACGGGCGCGGGCCCAGGAGGCGGACCTGTTCACGTGGCTGAAGACGCTCTACCCGGTCTGGGCGGGAATCGACGAGGAGTCCGTGTATGCGGCCGCGCGCACCGGGCTCGCCGAGCTGGCGCTCTCTGGCTGCACGACCGTGTTCGACCATCACTACGTCTTCCCGCGCGGGACGAGCGGACTGATCGAGGCCGAGGTGCGCGCAGCGCATGAGCTCGGCCTGCGGATTGTCGCGTCACGGGGCTCGATGGATCTCGGCGAGTCCGATGGCGGCCTCCCGCCCGACTCGCTCGTCGAGTCGCTGGACGATGTTCTCGCCGACACCGAGCGGCTCGCGGGCCTTCAGGACGACGGCTTCGTGCAGATCGCCGTCGCGCCGTGCTCCCCGTTCTCCGTCACGGGCGAACTGATGCGCGCGTCCGCTGAGCTCGCGCGCCGGCTCGGGCTCGGGCTGCACACGCATCTCGCCGAGACCGTCGAGGAGGAGGCGTATTGCCGTGAGCTCTACGGCTGCACGCCGGTCGAGTACCTCGACTCGCTCGGCTGGCTTGACGCTGACGTCTGGTGCGCGCATTGCGTTCACCTCTCGCAACCCGACATCCGGCGCTTCGCGGACACCGGTACCGGTGCCGCACACTGCCCGACGTCGAACCTCCGCCTCGGCGCCGGTGTCGCGCCGGTCCGCGATCTCCTCGACGCCGGCGTTCGCGTTGGGCTCGGCGTCGACGGTTCGGCGTCGAACGAGCGCGGCGACCTGATGCTGGAGGTCAAGCAGGCGCTGCTCGTCGCACGCGGGCGAGGGGGCCCAGCGGCGCTGACGGTCCGGGACGCGCTGCGGCTGGGCACGCGGGGCGGTGCCGCGGTGCTCGGGCGGGACGACATCGGCTCACTCGAGCCGGGCAAGCGAGCCGACATCGCAGTCTGGCGCACCGACGGGCTCGAGCTCGCCGGCGCCGCAGACCTCGTCGCCGGCCTCGTCCTGTCCGCGCCGCACCGCGTCGACCGGCTCTATGTCGGCGGCGACGAGGTCGTCCGCGACGGCCGGCTCGCGCGCGCGGATGAGGAGGAGATCGCTCGGCACCATCGGGCCCAGGCGAGAAGATTCGCGCCATGATCTCGACCCACGTCCTCGACACCGAGCTTGGGGAACCTGTGGCAGCGATGAAGGTCGGCCTCTATCGCGGCCAGGATCTCGTCTCACTGCAGGAGACCGATGAGAACGGGCGCATCGCGGAGCTCGCAGAGAGTCTCGAACCCGGCGAGTACAGGCTCGTCTTCTATGTCGAGCGCGGCTTCTTCGAGAAGGTCGAACTGACTGTCGCGATCACCGACGTTCACAGGCACTACCACGTCCCCCTCCTCGTCTCCTCCTTCCAGTGCACGACCTACCGCGGCAGCTGAGCGCCGCGGAGCTCGCGGAGCTGTTCGAGGGGCGGACGCGCTTCGTCGAGCTGCTCGCACACGAGCCCGACCCGCTCGCGCGCGCCCGAACGCTTGTCCACGAGCTCTCTCCGGAGGACAAGCGAGCAGTTCTCGACGCCCATCCCGCCATCGGCGCGGCGAAGCTCTCCGCGCGCTCCGCGGCCGAACAGGGATCCGACGACGAGCCGGCCGTGCTCGCGGAGCTCGCCCGCTTCAACGCCGAGTACGAGACGCGGCACGGCTTCCGCTTCGTTGTCTTTGTCAACCGCCGGTCCAAGCGCGAGATCCTCGAAGTGCTGCGCGTTAGGATCGACCGCACGACGGACGAGGAGCTCGAGACAGCACTCGAGGAGCTCGTCGCGATTGCGGAGGACCGATGGTTGCGACGGTAGATCCGTACCTCGTCGAGTGGCTCGACCTCGTCTTTCGCTGGTTCCACGTCATTGCGGGGATCGTCTGGATCGGCACATCGTTCTACTTCGTCGCGCTCGACAGCCACCTCTTGCCGCCGGAGGACGAACGCGACCGTGACCGCGGCGTCGGCGGCGAGACGTGGGAGATCCACGGCGGCGGGTTCTACCGCGTCGAGAAGTTCCGGGTCGCGCCGCACGCGCTGCCGGAGCCGCTGCACTGGTTCAAGTGGGAGGCCTACTGGACGTGGCTCTCCGGCTTCGCGCTCTTCACCGTTCTCTATTACCTGCAGCCGCACACGTACCTCATCGACCCGAGCGTGGCGAAGCTCTCGAGCGCGGAGGCGATCGGCGCCTCGATCGGCCTGCTTGTCGCCGCGTGGCTCGTGTACGACGCGCTGTGCCGCACGGTCGCGAAACGCAGCGAGGCGGCGTTCGCCATCTGCATGCTCGCGCTCGTCACCGGCACCGCATACGGCGTGACGCATCTGTTCTCCGCACGCGCCGCATACCTGCAGGTGGGCGCCATGCTCGGGACGATCATGGCGGCGAACGTCTTCTTCGTGATCATCCCTGCGCACCGGGAGCTCATTCGAGCGAAGGAGGCGGGTCGCGAGCCCGATCCCGTGGCGAACGCACGCGGCAAGCAGCGCTCGATCCACAACAACTACTTCACGCTGCCCGTGCTCTTCGCGATGCTCTCGAACCACTTCTCGTTCACGTACGGGCACTCGTCGAGCTGGGCGATCCTCGTTTGCCTGATGGTGATCGGCGCGTGGGTCCGCCACTACTTCAACCTGCGCCACCGGGGGCGCACGCTCTGGTGGATCCCGGTCACCGCGGCGCTCGCGCTCGCCGGCGTCGCGGTCTGGATCCGGCCTTCGTCAGCCCCGCCGTTGAATCCGTCGAGCGCGCATGTGTCATTCGCGGTTGCACACGTGATCGTGGCGCAGCGGTGCGCCGTCTGCCACTCGGCCCGGCCGACCGAGCCCGGGTTCTCCGCGCCGCCAAAGGGGATCGCGTTCGATACGCCGCAGGAGATCAAGGCGCAGGTGCAGCTGATCCTGCAGCAGGCAGTCGTGCAGCAGACGATGCCGCTCGGCAACCTGACGCACATGACGCCGGCCGAGCGCGCCACGCTCGGCGCGTGGATCCGGCAAGGTGCGAAGATCCCCTGATGCTTGCGATTTCGGCCGGCGGCTTCGACTTTGTCGCGCGCTTCGAGGAAGCGGACGCGCCGCAGACCGTCGCCGCATTCAGGACGCTGCTGCCGCTCGAGTCGAGGATCATCCACGTGCGCTGGAGCGGGGAGGGCGGCTGGATTCCAATGGGCGACCTCGATCTCGGGATCGCACCGGAGAACGCCACCTGCTACCCGAACCCGGGCGAGATCATCTTCTACCCCGGCGGCCTCAGCGAGACGGAGCTCCTGCTCGCGTACGGCTACGTGAGCTTCGCGAGCAAAGCGGGCCCACTCGCCGGCAACCACTTCGCGACGATCGTCGAGGGCGGCGAGAACTTGCGAACGCTCGGACGGCGCTTCCTCTGGGAGGGCGCCCAGGAGATCGTCTTCACGGAGCAATAGCGAGGCGTTCAAGCGCTGCAGCGAGCAGGTCCATGCAAAGCGCGACGTCGTCGGGGTCGCTCCATTCCTCTGGCGAGTGGCTCATTCCGCCCGCGCCGCTTCGCACGAAGAGCATTCCGCAGGGGACGCCGGCGGCGGCAAGCACGCCCGCGTCGTGGCCGGCCCCGGAGACGAGCTCCGGCGCGGGCAGGCCGCGCCGCTGGAGCTCTTCCCGCAGCACAGCCTGCACCCGCTCGTCCATGCGCGCCGGCTCGGCGATCAGCGAGGGGTCGAAGCCGATCGCCGCTACGAGTGCATCGAGCCGTTCCCGGTCCGGTGCGCGCGCGTCGACGCTAAGGATCGCGCGCTCGGGGATCACGTTCGCCGCGCCCGGCACAACCTCGAGTCGCCCCACTGTTGCGACGGCCTGCGGGACCGCGATGGCGGCGTCACGGACTCGGAGGACGAGCTCGGCCGCTGCGCACAACGCGTCGCGCCGGCCGTCCATCGGCGTCGTGCCCGCGTGTCCCGCGGCGCCCTGAAGGACGACCTCGCCGCGGGCGACGCCCACGATGCCGGTAACTACGCCGAGCGGCATGGACGTACGCTCGAGGACGGGGCCTTGTTCGATGTGCGCCTCGATGTAGAACTCGGGCAGAGATCCGTGCTGCACACGCGCGCGGCTGCCGGTGAAGCCACGCTCCTCGTCCCGGAACGCGACGACGGCGAGCGTACGCCGGCGGCGCCCGACCCGCTCGACCGCCTCGAGCCCGGCGAGCACGCCGAGGACACCGTCGAAGCGTCCTCCGTTCGGCACCGAGTCGAGGTGCGAGCCCACCCAGACCTCGGCGGCGTCAAGGTCATCACCAAGGAGGCGCCCGAGGAGGTTTCCATCCGGGTCGACCTCGACGGAGAGTCCCGCCTCGTTCAGCCAGCCGGCGACGAGATCGTGCGCGTCCTGCTCGGCCTGGCTCCCGCCGACGCGATTCGCGCCGGGACCGCCGCCGATCGCGTAGATCCGTTCGATCCGATCGAGAATCCGCAAGGGCCGAGCCTACCGCCGCCGATTGTCGTCGGTCGGTCTCGGGCTCGGGGATGACTTACCATCGGTGGCCCGTGGGTCTGCGGGTTCGAGTCCCGCCCCCGGCACCTCCGTGGAATCGCTGCTGTCGTTCGCCGAAGAGCTCGAGCGCCGCGACGCCGACGTCGCGCAGGCGCTCACCCGCATGGAAGCTCTGCAGGCGGAGGTCGAGGAGCTGCGCACGCACGCGACCGCAGCCGCGTCCTTCCTCGACACGCTGCCAGCAGCGCTCGCAGAGCGTGCGTCCGACGAGCGTGTGGCCGTCGACGCGCGCGATGGAGCGCAGCACGCGGCCCGCGAAGCCGAGCAGCTCGTCGAGCGCGCAGAGAAAGAGGAACAGCGCTTGGAGGCGGCGCGGGCGCTCCACCGAGCGCGGGACGACCTGCACGCGGCGGAGTTCTGGGTCGCGCAGGCGCGCGATGCGCACGCCGAGCTCGAGCGCCAAGGCGTCGTTCGTCGCGCCGAGGCCGAGCAGCTGGCGCGGCGAGCCGTCGAGCTGGCACCGCGTGTGCGCGACGTGCCGGCGCTGTCACCCGACCTCCACGGAGCACTCGAATGGGCCTCCCGCGCCCGCGGCGCACTCCTCCTCGAGCACTCCGGGCTCTCGCGAGAGCGAGAGGAGGTCGTGCGGGAGGCGACCGAGCTCCTGGCGAGTGTCCTTGGCGAGCCGTTGACCGCGACCGCCGTCGCCGGCGTGCGCGAGCGCCTCGCCCGCGCCCTCGGCGAGCCTTCGTCCTAGACTTCAGCGGCCTTGCCCCCCCTCCAGGTATCGCCTCTCGAGCAGCCCCTGGAATGGGACACGCCCCTCTTCTTGATGGCGCGCGCCCAGTTCGAGCAGGCGCTGCCGCACGCAGACGTTTCGCAGATGGTGGCCGAGCGGCTGAACTTCCCGGAGCGCGCCGTGATCGTCGCGGTGCCGCTCCGGCGCGACGACGGCACGATCCAGATCTTCGCCGGCTACCGCGTCCAGCACTCCACCGTGCTCGGCCCGACGAAGGGAGGCATTCGCTACGACGCAGGGGTATCGCTCGGCGAGTGCGCCGCGCTTGCGTCGTGGATGACGTGGAAATGCGCGCTGCTACGGCTGCCGTACGGCGGCTCGAAGGGCGGCATCCGTTGCGATCCGCGTGCGCTCTCACCGCGCGAGCTCGAGCGGCTGACGCGCCGCTTCACCTCGGAGCTCGTGCGCGAGATCGGCCCGCAGACCGACATCCCCGCGCCCGACATGGCGACGAACGAGCAGACGATGGCCTGGATGATGGACACATACTCGATGCTCGTCGGCCACGCGGTGCCGGAGGTCGTGACCGGCAAGCCGATTTCGATCGGCGGCTCGATCTTTCGGCGTGAGGCGACGGGCGCCGGTGTTGTGATGACAGCTGAGCGCGCCTGTCACCGGCTCGGGTTCGAGCTCGCCGAGCGACGCTGCATCGTGCAGGGCTTCGGCAACGTCGGTGGCGTCGCGGCCTCGGAGCTTCACGACAAGGGCGCAACCGTGATCGCCATCTCCGACATCTCGGGTGGCCTCCACGCGCCCGACGGTCTCGACATACCCGACCTGCATGCGTACGTCGTCGAGCACGGCTCGCTTGCGGGATACGAACACGGCGAGCGCATGACGAACGAGGAGATCCTCGAGCTTCCGTGCGACGTCCTGTTCGTCGCAGCGCGTGAGGATCAGCTCACCGGGGAGAACGCAGGGAGGGTGCAGGCGAAGCTGATCGTCGAAGGCGCGAACGGCCCGACGACGATCGAAGCGGATGCGATCTTCGCCGAGCGCGGAATCCCGGTCGTCCCCGACATCCTCGCGAACGCCGGCGGCGTCACGGTGTCGTACTTCGAATGGGTGCAAGATCTCGGACGGCTCTTCTGGGATCGCGATGAGATCCGCGGACGGCTCGCCGACAAGATGATCGACGCCTCCGACCGCGTGTGGTCGGTGTCGGAGGAGAAGGGCATCTCGCTGCGGCTCTCCGCCCTGGTGGCGGCGATCCGCGAGGTTGGCGGTGCGCTCGAGACACGCGGGATTTATCCATGAGCGACGAGACCGTTCGCGACGCGATGGTGCCGGAGCCGACGACGCTTCGGGTCGACGACAGCGCGCAGGAAGCGGGGAAGTGCTTCGCCGAACGGGAGGACGTGCGTGCGGTGTTCGTCGTCGAGGAGGACGGCCGCCTGGTCGGCGTGATCACGCGCAAGACGCTCGTGCGCGAGGTCGTCGCTGCGGGCAAGGATCCGCGTGAGGTGCGACTGCGCGAGATCGCGGAGCCGCCCTTGTTCACGCTCGACCCTGTGATGTCGCTCGACGACGGCTTCCATCAGTTGGAGGAGCGCGACTTCGAGCGAGTGCCGGTGGTCGAGCAGGGCGGGAGGCTCGTCGGGGTGCTGTCGCGGGCGGTCGTCCAGCGCCGGCTCGCGGAAGACGAGCCGCCGGAGCTCGATCCGGATCCGGGCTCGGTTCTGCTCTAAAAGCTTCTCAGCAGCAGGTGAAGGCGCCGGGCGGCGCAGCGCCCTCCTCGGGTTCGGGCAGCTCGGCTGCTGCGAGCGCGATCCCGTCGAGGATGTCCCGCTCGCTCACGTCGATCTCCTCGAGGTCGAAGTGGTCGAGGATCGAGACGAGGATGACGGCGCCCGCCACGATCACCGGTGCGCGGTCCGGCTCGATCGCCGGTAGCTCACGCCGTTGGTGGAGCGGCAGCGCGGCGAGACGTTCGAGTTGCGTGCGAGCGCCGGCTGTCGTCAGCCGGTGCGCGTGCACGCGCTTGCGGTCGTAGCGTTCGAGATCGAGGTCGAGCGCGGCAAGTGTTGTCACCGTGCCCGCAACGCCGATCGCGCTCTGCGCTTTCACCTGCACGCGCTCTTCGAGGATCGCGTGGACGGCGCGCGCGCATTCGTCGAGCTCCTGTGGGTCCGGCGGGTCGGTGTGCACGAACCGCTCGGTGTAGCGCACGGCTCCCATGTCGAGGCTCGCGTGGAAGTCGTCGACGATCAGTTCGGTGGAGCCGCCGCCGATGTCGACCACGAGCGTCCCGGGCTTCGGGTCGACGCCGCGCCGTGTGAGCAGCGCCTCCTCGTCACCGCTCAGAAGCCGCGTTGCGAAGCCGTAGCTCCATTCGATCTCGCCGAGGAACGCTTCGCCGTTCTCCGCGTCGCGCACAGCACTTGTCGCGACCGCGAGCGTGCGCTGGGCGCCGAGGCGTTCGAGCGTCCGGCGGTAGTCGGAGAGCGCGTTGCGCACGCGGGCGATCGGAAGAGGGAGGAGGCGGCCCCGTGCGTCGACTCCTTCGCCAAGCCGGGTGATGCGAGTCTCGCGGTGCACCTCGTCGATGCGGCCGTCGTCGACGTCTGCAACGAGGAGGCGCGTCGTGTTCGTGCCGAGATCGACCGCCGCGACTCTCACTTGCGCGGGTACAGCGCGGTGAAGCGGCCGAGTTCTCCGGTCACCTCGTCGAGCGCTTTGCGCAAGATGGCGAAGCGCGCGAGCGTGACGCGGAGGCGGCCGAAGGATCGGTCGAGGCGGCTCGTGTCGGTTGCCCGCTCGGTCGCCCGCGACGTGCGCTCGACCGCGTCCGCGAGCCCGTCGAGCTCTTTGCCGAGGTGGCGCCGGAAACGCTTGAGCGTGCGCCAGCCCTGGAGCGCGCGCACGCCGAGGAATCCGAGCGCTGCAAGCACCGCCAGCCCGCCCACAATGAGCGCCGTCCAGATCGTCCAAGCCACGAAAAACACTGTAACCGCGGTGCTACAATCCGCCCGCGACGCGGGGTGGAGCAGCCAGGT
>PLZU01000011.1 GCA_003152275.1 Actinomycetota bacterium | reverse complement strand
TCGGCGCGACGACGACGAGCCGACCCGAGAGCGGGTCAGTCCGAAGATCCAGAGCCGCGTTTGCGGTCGAAGCCCTCGAGGAACGGCCGGAACAGGTCGATCGGGGCCGGGAAGACGATTGTTGTCGCCTGCGACGAGCCGAGCTCGAGCAGGGTCTGGAGATAGCGAAGCTGCAGCGCGATCGGGTGGTCCTCGATCACGAGCGCCGCGTCCTTCAGCCGCTCAGACGCCTGGAACTCGCCCTCGGCGTTGATGACCTTCGCGCGCCGTTCGCGCTCGGCCTCCGCTTGCCGCGCCATCGCGCGCTGCATGCCGGCCGGAATCTCGACGTCCTTCACCTCGACGGCCGAGACCTTGATTCCCCACGGCCCCGTCGCCTCGTCGATGATCGTCTGGAGGATCGCGTTGATCTTCTCGCGCTCGGACAGAAGCTCGTCGAGCACGTGCTGGCCGAGCACCGACCGAAGCGTGGTCTGCGCTTTCTGCGACGTCGCGACCATGAAGTTCTCGACCTGCACGATCGCGTCCTTTGGCGCGACGATGCGGAAGTACGCCACCGCGTTGACGCGCACCGGGACGTTGTCCTTCGTGATGACTTCCTGCGGCGGGATGTTGAGCGTGATCGTGCGCAGGTCGACCTTCACCATCCGGTCGACGACCGGGATCAGCAGGAAGAGCCCGGGACCCTTCGGCTCCGGCAGGAGCCGTCCAAGGCGGAAGATGATGCCGCGCTCGTACTCGCGCGCAACCTTGATTGCGGAGATCGCGAAGAGAACCACGAGGAACAGAACAACGGCGAGGGCGACGAGTACGGGAGCCATAGCTGAACTATCGCACCGTCAGCTCGAGGCCGTCGACCGCTTCGACCTGAACGTGGTCGCCGGGGGTGAGGTTGCCCCCGTCAGCGCGGCGCGCCCGCCAGAGCTCGCCTGCCACGAAGACCTGAGCCGGCGAGCGCACGATCGCTTGCTCGCCGATCACGCGATTGGGCCCCACCGTGGGCGGCCGCCGTCGTATGGCCACGGCCTTCGACATCGCGAAGACCCAGAAGAGGCCGAGTGGGACCGTCACCGACAGGGTCAACCAGACCGAGGTGTGGTAGGGCGCAGGAGCGTTGTGGAAGAGCATCAGCATCCCGACCGTCAGGCTGATCAGCCCGGAGATGGTCAGCGCGCCGTGCGACACCACGTGCGCGTCGATCACGAGTAACGCCACCCCGAGCAGGATCAGGGCGAGCCCCGTCCAGGAGATCGGCAGCACAGAGAAGCCGAAGAGCGCAGTGAGCAGCGCGACGGCGCCGAGTGCGCCGGGGAGGACGATTCCCGGGTGGAAGATCTCGAAGCCGATCCCGATGATGCCGGCGAGGAAGAGCAGGCTGATGATGTTCGGGTCGATGAGCGCATTCAGGACGCGCGTGAAGAGGCCCGGGTTGGCGTTGTCGATGTGCGCGCCCGCGAGGTGCAGCACATAGGGGCGCTCGGTGTCCTTCGTCTTGTAGCCGTCGAGCTTGACGAGCAGCGCGGGCAGGGTCGGAGCAATGAAATCGATCACGTGCATGTGCAGCGCCTGCTGTGCGGTGAGGTTCGAGGCGACCCTAACGGCCTGCCCCGGCCACGTCGTGTTGCGCTTGTGCGCGGAGGCGAGCGCCGTGAGTGAAGCGGCTGCGTCGTTGATCACCTTGCGCCGCAGGTCCGAGCCGAGATTCGCTCCGCTCGAGTCGATCGGCGTGGACGAGCCGATGTTTGTCGTCGGCGCCATCGCCAGAACGTCTGCAGCCTCGGAGATCCAGACGCCGGCCGACGCGGCGCGGGACCCGTCGGGCGAGACATAGACGATGACCGGCAGCTTCGCGTTGAGCTCCGCGGTGTAGATGGTCTTCATCGATGTCGACAGGCCGCCAGGCGTATCGAGCAGGATCACGGCCGCGTCGTAGTGGTCGTTCGCGGCGCGGGAGAGCTGGCTCGTCAGGTAGTCCTGCGTGACCGGGTTGACTTCGAGGTCGGGCCCGAACCGGATCGCGAGGACGCGCTTGCCGCTTCCGGACGCGCCGGCGCCGGCGGTGAGCACCAGAGCCAGGCCGAGCGCGGCGAGCAACGCACGCACAGTCGCTAGCGTACCTGGGAAGGGTCTTGTCACCCCGGCGCCGAAGGGGGTCAGGTGAAGTCGCTCCTCGCGATTCTTGCTGCGGCGCTCGCCGCGCCTGCGTCAGCTCTCGCTGCAGGGCCAACCTTGACGATGCGCGAGGTGCCGTTGCGCGCGTTACGCACGACCGCGTCGGCGCTCTCTCGCTTCAACATGGTGGCCGTCCACTGGCAGGGCTCCGGCAGCGTCGTCTATCGCACCCGCGCCGCGCACGGGAGTTGGAGCGCATGGCAGAAGGCAGACGCCGATACCGCTCAGCACAACTGGCAGCTCGGGAACCTCGACTGGGTTGGGACCGCCGACGCGATTCGCTTCAGGACCCAGGGTCACGTCACCCGGCTGCGTGCCTACTACGTGTGGAGCCCCCCGGAGAAGCTGCTTGCGCGGCGCCTCGAAATCGCAAAGCGCCGCCGATCATCCCGCGCGCGTCCTGGGGCGCGAACGAGTCGATCCGTCGCGTGCCACCTGCCTACGCCGACGCCATCCACTTCGTCGTGGTGCATCACACGGCGGGTTCGAACAACTACACGGCCGCGCAGTCGGCCGCGATCGTCCGCGGCATCGAGATCTACCACGTGGAGGGCAACGGCTGGAACGACATCGGCTACAACCTGCTCGTCGACAAGTACGGGCAGGTGTTCGAGGGCCGCTACGGCGGCGTCGACCGGCCCGTGATCGGCGCGCACGCGCAGGGCTTCAACACGGGCTCGGTCGGCGTTGCCGTGATCGGCGACTACACGTCGACGCAATTGCCGGCTGCCGCGAAGACAGCGCTCGAACAGGTGCTCGCCTGGCGGCTCGACCTCGCGCACGTCGACCCGCTTTCGACCTTTCAGTGGCTATCGGGCGGAAACCCGCGCTTCCCGAAGGGAGTGGCGGTCTTCCTGCGGGCAATCGCCGGGCACCGCGACACCGGTTACACGGACTGCCCCGGGAACGCGCTCTACGCGGAGCTGCCCCAGATTGCGAAAGACGTCGCAGCGCTCGGCGGCCCGAAGATCTACGCACCCGCGGTTGCGCATAACGGCGAGGGCCAGATGCGCTTCACCGCGCGGCTCTCGGTTGCCCAACCGTGGACGGTCAGTGTTGTCAACTCCGCGGGAATCCAGGTTGCGCAGGGCACCGGCACCGGGACAGCCGTCGACTGGACGTGGGACGCATCTCTGGCGCCGCCCGACCGCTACTCGTGGACGATCGCGTCGCCGAACGCGCGCTCGGCGACGGGCGCGCTTGGGGCGGGCGCCGCGCTCGCCGTGCAGAAGACGGCGGCGTTTCCCGCAGCCGTCGCTCCGGGCGAGACGACCACGGTGTCGTACACGCTGACGGCTGCGGCAAACGTCACGATCAACCTCGTCTCGCCGACCGGCGCGATTCTCTCGACGCTGCTCACCGCGCAGAAGCCGGCGGGATCGCAGACGCTTGCCTTCACGCCGCCGCCCGGACTGCCGAACGGCGCTTACGCGATCGTCGTCAACGCCGCCTCGGGCTCGAAGACCGCAACCGCCGCCGCGCAGTTCGTGGTCGACGACATTCTCACCGGCTTCGTCGCGACGGGACCGTCGCTGAGCTTCACGCTGACGCGCGCGCCGACCGCCCTCGTCTTCCAGGTGCTTCAGGGCGCGCAGCTCGTTGCGTCACCGGTCGTGCCGGCGCCGACGGTCGGGCCGCAGACCCTGACCTGGGACGGACGCCTGTCCGACGGCTCACGCGCACCTGACGGCACATATATGCTGGTGCTCTCGATTACGGACGACGTGACGACGTTCACCCGCACTGCAACGGTGACGCTCGATACGACAGCCCCTACGGTCACCGTCATTTCGTTCCCCAATCTGCGCTTCCGCGTTTCGGAGCCAGCCACGCTCGCGCTCTATGTGGGAATGAAGCGCTACACGCGCGTCCTGAAGAAGGCGACAACGACACAGTTCTGGCTGAAGACGAAGCCGTTCGCCTATCGGCTCACCGCGACCGACGCGGCCGGCAACACGGCCACTGTGCGCTACCGCCGGTAGGGCGCAGCCCAGCCGTCGTAGCCGAGCTCGAGCTCATGCAGGATCGCAGCGAGGAGCGGCGCACGCTCGACGTCGCGCCCGAGCTCGAGCCGAAGCGAGGTCGGCGGCTTCGCGGTTTCAGCCGGTAGCTCGTCCGCGCGCTGATTGACGTTCACGCCGATTCCGAGGACGACGCGGCCTGAGCTCGCCTCGGGCAGCACGCCGACGAGCTTGCGGCCTGCGACGACGACGTCATTCGGATGCCGGAGCGTGGCATCGACGCCGGTTTCGGCCCGCAGCGCGGCGGCGACGGCCTCGCCTGCGACGAGCGAGAGCTCCGGCCAAAGCGGCATCGGCGCCTCCGGCCGCAGAAGCACCGACAAGAGGAGCGCGCGTCCTGGCACGTCCTCCCAGGTGCGGCCGAGCCGGCCTCGTCCCGCCGTCTGGTGATCCGTCGCGACCGTCGCGCCTTCGGGGTCGTCGGCGCCAAGCAGGCGCTGCGTCGACGCGCACGACTCAACGAAGCGATACGGCTTCCCGAGCCTCCCACCGAGCAGCGGCAGTACCGCCTCAGGGCTCAGATCCTGTCTCAGATCGGACACCACGACTAGACTAGCCCCGTGCGGAAAGCCCGCCCGATCAGGCTCGAGCTCCGCCGGGACGGCGGGCTTGCCTACGAGAAGCTGAGCGATCCGATCCTCGTCCAGCGCTCGAAGGACGGCGACCGGCAGGCGCTCGAGGTGCTGCTCGCCCGGCATGCGCCGAAGGTCGAACGGCTCGCGCGGCAGTTCCTGCGCGATCCCGACGACGCGAGCGACGCCGCGCAAGAGGCGCTTGCCAAGGTCTGTGTACGCCTGAAGCAGTTCCGCGGTGGCTCGCAGTTCTCGACGTGGTTGCATCGGCTGGTCGTCAATACCTGCCTTGACGCAGCGGAGCGCCGAAAGGCGCGCGCCCACGAGCCCCTCGGCGAGCATCTGCAGTCTGGGGACGATCCGGCCCGCGAGGCGGGCAACTCCGAGCTTCGCCGCGAACTGTGCACGGCGCTCGCCGGCGTGTCGCCGGAGCAGGCGCAGATCGTGCTGTTGAAGGACGCGCTCGGTTACTCGTTCGAGGAGATCGCCGAAGCCGCCGGCATGCCCGTCGGCACGGCGAAGTGCCACGCACATCGCGGGCGCGCTCGACTGAGCGAGCGACTCGAAGACAACGCTGCATGACGATTCCTACGCCGCCGTTCGGCCGGGAAGTGATCGAGTCGCTCATCCCGCACCGCCCCCCGTTCCTGCTCGTCGACGAGATCCTCGAGCTCGAGCCGGGAAAGCGTGTGGTGGGACTGCGTGAGATTCGCGCGGACGATTGGTGGTTTCCCGGTCACTTCCCCGAGCGGCCGGTGATGCCGGGCGTGCTGACGATCGAGGCGATCGCACAAGCAGGCGCGGTCGCCGTGCTCGCCGCCGAGGCGAACGCGGGCAAGATCCCGTTCTTCGCGGGCATCGACAACTGCCGGTTCAAGCGGGTCGTCGAGCCGGGCGACGTGCTGACCCTCGAATGCGAGTTCGTCCGCGTGCGCGGGCCGATCGCCAAGGGACACGGCCGCGCGCTCGTCGGCGACGAGCTCGCCGCGGAGGCGACGCTTACGGTGTTCGTCAGCACGGCATGATCGGCGCGGCAAAGGACGGCATTGCAATCTCGATCACCGGGCTTGGCTGCAAGGTGCCGGATCGTGTTGTCACGAACGACGATCTCAAGCAATACGTCGACACGACGGACGAATGGATCCGCGAGCGCACCGGCATCCGCGAGCGGCGGATGGCCTCGAGGGACGAGGCGCTCTCCGATATCGCGCTGCCTGCGAGCCGCGATGCACTTGAGCAAGCCGGCGTCGAGGGCAAGGACATCGACCTGCTCATCGTTGCGACCGTGACTCCCGATATGTCGTTCCCCTCGACCGGCGCGATTCTCGCCGACAAGCTCGGCGCCGTCGACGCAGCGGCGTACGACCTCTCGGCTGGCTGCACCGGGTTCATGTACGCGCTCGCCCAGGCGTACGGGATGCTTGCCGGCGGGCTTGCGAAGCGAGCGCTCGTCGTCGGCGGGGACCTGCTCTCGCGAATCCTCGACTGGGAGGATCGCTCGACGCTCGTTCTCTTCGGAGACGGGGCGGGCGCTGTCGTGATCGAGGCGGTGCCGGAACGGGGCTTCCTCGGCTTCGAGCTCGGGGCCGACGGTGCCGGCGGTGCGAGCCTCTGGCTGCCGGGCAGCGGCTCCCGGATCTTTGACGAGCCCGAGCGGTTCGTGAAGATGAACGGGCGGGAGGTCTTCAAGTTCGCCACGCGGATTCTCGTCCAGTCGGCGCAGAACGTCATGGAACGCTGCGGCGTTACCATCGACGACATCGACGTTTACGTCCCTCACCAGGCAAATATGCGGATCATCGATCACGCAACCAGGAAGCTCGGGGTTCCGTCTGAGAAGGTTGTGATCAACGTCGACCGATACGGGAATACCTCTTCCGGGTCGATTCCGCTCGCTCTCGCCGACGCGGCGCAGGACGGACGGCTGAAACCGGGAAAGCTGGTGCTGATGACGGGAATGGGTGCAGGGCTGACGTGGGGCTCGGCGCTGATCCGCTGGACGAAGGAGATGACCCCGGCATGAAGATGATCCCCGTATGAGCAAGATTGCGTTCTGCTTCCCCGGTCAGGGCTCGATCGAGGCGGGGATGGGCTACGACATTGCGCAGGCGGTTCCGCGGTCGATGGAGATCTTCGAGCGCAGCAGCCGCGCATCCGGGCTCGACCTCGAGCGGCTTTGCTTCCACGGCGACCAGGAAGAGCTCGTCGACACGGCGATCCAGCAGCCGGCGCTCGTTGCGACGTCGCTGGCCGTCCTCGCTGCGATTCGCGAGCGCGGGATCGAGCCCGACTATGTCGTCGGACATTCCGTCGGTGAATTCGCGGCGCTTGCCGCTGCGAATGCGATCTCGGTGGAGGAGGCGATCGCGCTCGTCCGTGAACGCGGCATCGCGATGGCTGAGGCCGCGGCGCAGCATCCGGGGTCAATGGCTGCGATCCTCGGGCTCGAGGACGAGGTGGTCGAAACACTTTGCCGTCAAATCCTCGGCGTGTGGCCCGCGAACTACAACTGCCCCGGACAGATCGTCGTTTCCGGTGAGAACAGCGCCGTTGACGAGTGCATCGAGCGGGCGCAGGAAGAGGGAGCGCGGCGCACGGTGAAGCTCAAGGTGTCGGGCGCGTTCCACTCGCCGCTCGTTGCGCGTGCCGCCGACCGGCTACGCCCCGCGATCGCGCTCGTCAAGTTCCAGGAGCCGACGGCTCCGTTCATGTCGACCGTGACCGCGCGCCTCGAGTCGGCGCAGCGTATGGCACCGTTGCTTGTCGACCAGCTGACGGCGCCGGTCCGTTTCACGCAGGCCGCGTCGGAGCTGATGAAGGAGGGCGTCAAGACGTTCGTCGAGGTGGGTCCGGGCAACGTGCTGTCGGGACTCGTTCGCCGCATCGATCGCAGTGTCAAAGCGATTTCGGTCAACAACCTCGCTGCGCTCGACAAGTTGCACGACGCGCTCGCCGAAACCTAGTGGTGTTCGCATCGCTGGAAGGGAAGACGGCGCTCGTCACCGGAGCGTCGCGCGGCATCGGCCGCGCGATCGCGTCCGAGCTTGCCGCGGCAGGTGCCTCAGTTGTGATCGGCTACCGCTCCGGCCATGACGAGGCTGAGGCGCTTGCGGCCGAGCTCGGCGCACGCGCTGTGCAAGCGGACGTCTCGAGTGCGGAAGAGGCAGCGCGGCTCGTCGCCGAGGCCGGGGACATCGACATCCTCGTCAACAACGCCGGCCTGACGCGCGACGGGCTCCTCGCGCGCATGTCCGATGACGACTGGCGCACGGTGATCGAGACGAATCTCTCCTCGGTTTTCTACACCTGCCGCGCGGTGTGTCGTCCGATGATGAAGAAGCGTGCGGGGTCGATCGTCAACGTCTCGTCGATCGTCGGCGTCCACGGCAACTGGGGCCAAACGAACTACGCAGCCTCGAAGGCGGGGATCATCGGCTTCACGAAGTCGCTGGCCCGTGAGCTCGGCAGCCGCAACGTCCGCGCGAACGTGGTTGCGCCCGGTTACGTCAAAACCCAGCTCACCGACGTGCTGCCCGAGGAAGCGAGGGCCGCCATGCTTCAGGCGACGCCGCTCGGCCGCCTCGGTGAGCCGGAGGACGTTGCAGGGGCGGTACGCTTCCTCTGCTCCGACGAGGCTTCGTTCATCACGGGCGAAGTGATCCTCGTTGACGGCGGGCTGGGAATGTAGATGAACAACGTGTCCCATAACGGACGGCGGCGGGTCGTCATCACGGGGCTGGGCGCCGTCTCTCCACTCGGTAACGACGTCGAGACGACCTGGCAGCGCCTGCTTGCGTGCGAGTCGGGCGCGGCGGAGATCACGCAGTTCGATCACACGGACTACAAGATCCATTTCGCCTGCGAGGTCAAGGACTTCGATCCGACGAACTGGATCGACCGCAAAGAGGCCCGGCGCATGGACCGCTTCGTCCACCTCATCCTCGCGGCTGCCTACCAGGCGCAGGAGGATGCGAAGCTCGACATCCGCGCGGAGGCCGACGACATCGGCGCGTCGATCGCGACGGGCATCGGTGGCATCAAGTCGTTCCAGGATTGCTACGAAACGCTCATCACCAAGGGGCCCGATCGCGTCAACCCGTTCGCGATCCCGTCGATCATCCCGAATCTCGGCGCGGGCTGGGTTTCGATCATGCTCGGCACGCGCGGGCCGCTGACCGCGCAGTGCACTGCATGCGCGGCGTCGAATATGGCGATCGGGGACGGTCTCGACGCGATTCGGCTCGGTCGCGCGAACGTGATGCTTTGCGGCGGGACCGAGGCGGCCGTCAATCAGGTCGGGATCGCCGGGTTCGCCGCGATGCGAGCGCTCTCGCAACGAAACGACGACCCGACGAAGGCCTCGCGCCCGTTCGATGCGGGACGCGACGGCTTCGTGATGGGCGAGGCCGGCGCGGTCATCGTGCTCGAGGAGCTCGAGCATGCGCAGGCGCGCGGCGCGAAGATCTACGCCGAGGTGGCGGGCTACGGGCTGTCGTCGGACGCGAAGCACATTACGGAGCCGGACCCCACCGGACCGGTGCGCGCGTTTGACATGGCGCTTCGTGACGCCGGCGTCGGCAAGGACGAGATCGACTACATCAACGCACACGCGACGTCGACACCGGTCGGCGACGCATCGGAGACGAAGATGCTGAAACTCGCGCTCGGCGAGGAGAACGCGCGCTCGACGCCCGTTTCCGGCACGAAGGGCGCAACCGGGCACTGTCTCGGTGCCGCAGGGGCGATCGAGGCGATGTTTACGACGCTTGCAGTGCGCGACGGCAAGCTGCCACCGACGATCAACTACGAGGTTGAGGATCCGGAATGCGACCTCGATTACGTCCCGAACGCACCGCGCGACGCCGACGTGAACGTCGCCGTGTCGAACTCCTTCGGGTTCGGCGGTCACAACGCATGTGTCGTTTTCACCAAGTTCGCTGAGTAGCGCCCTCCGACGCAGTCACTAGCGTTTTCTAGATGGACGAACTCATCGAGTTGCGCCGGTCGCGGCGTGCTCGGAAATGGACGCTGTCCGTGCCGTGGGGCGAGCCGACCCTGATGACCGTTCCCTCGTGGATGCGCGCGGACGACGTCGCCGCGATCATCGACTCGCACCGGGAGTGGATCGCACTCGAACGCGCGAAGCAACGCCCTCGCCTACGGCTCGATCCGCGGCACGTGTCGGAGGCGGAAGCGCGCCGCGCGGTACGGGAGCTCGTCGCAATGGTGATCGACGACGAGGCGTCCACGCTGCGCGTCAAGCCCAAGCGCATCCAGATCCGCGACCAGCGCTCGCGCTGGGGCTCGTGCTCGACGACCGGCACGCTCTCGTTCAACTGGCGCCTCGTGCTCGCTCCGTTCGAAGTGCTCGACTACGTCGTCGTGCACGAGCTTTGCCACATGCGGGAAGCGAACCACTCCGGCAAGTTTTGGAAGCTTGTCGAGGCGCGCCGTCCGGATTGGCGGGCGCAGCGCGACTGGCTGGACCAGCACGGGCCCGAGCTCATGGCCTTCAGGCCGGCGCTTTAGCTGTCGCGCAGATACGCGTCGCTGCCGTCGAGCCAGTCCGCGCGCGGCGGGTGGAAGACGTCGACGTCGAGCGTGTCCTCGAGCGCTTCCGCCTTGTGCGGCAAATGCCCGGGGATGTGCAGCACTTCGCCCGCCGCGATCTCCACGACCTGGGACTCGTCCTCGCCGAACCAGAAGCGCGCCCGGCCCTCGAGGATGTAGGTCAGCTGCTCGTTCTCGTGGGAGTGCTTCGGCACGATTGCGCCCTTCGCCAGGTAGACGTGCGCGATCATCATCTGGTCGCCGGTGATCAGCCGGCGGCCGATCAGCGGGTTCAGCTGCTCGCGCGGGAGGTCGTCCCAGCGGTAGTGCGTTGCGCTTTCGGCCATGATGGGAGTCTATGGACCGGTGGGCGACGTTCGACTGCTACGGCACGCTGATCGACTGGAACGGCGGGATCGGGCGCGAGCTGGAGAGCCTCTTCGGCGCCGAGCACGTCGCGCGGCTGCTGCCCGGCTATCACGAGCTCGAACGCGCGTACGAGCGCGAACGTCCGAACGCGAGCTACCGCGACGTGCTGACGGTTGCTTTGGTACGGCTTGCGGAGCGCGAAGACCTGCCGCTCGACGCCGGCGAGCACGACGCGCTCGCGCGCTCGCTTCCGAACTGGGAGCCGTTTCCGGAGGTACCGGCCGCGCTCGAGGACGCGCGCTCGCGCGGCTGGAAGCTGGCGATTCTCTCCAACACCGACCGCGACTACATCGACGCGTCGATGGAGCGCATCGGTGTGCCGTTCGAGTTCGCGATCGTCGCGTCGGAGATCGGCTCCTACAAGCCGGCGCCGAAGCACTGGCAGTCCTTTGAAGGCAGGACGGGCGCGCCGCGCACTGCGCATATCCACGTCGCTGCGAGTCTCTACCACGACATCGCGCCCGCTGTCGAGCTCGGGCTGCCAACGGTGTGGATCAATAGGCTCGGCGAGGATGCGGAGCCGGAGCCCGATGTTGAGCTGCACTCGTTGACCGGACTTGGCGTGGCGCTGGACTCGCTCGGATGAACGTCAGGTCGATCACCGACGCCGACATGGAGGCCGTCGCGGCGCTCGCGGCAACGGACGAGACGGCGCTTCATGGACGGCCGTCGCGTCTCGGCCCGTCTGACGTGCGTGGCTGGCTCACACGTACCGACGTTGAGAACGACTCGTGGCTCTACGAGGAGGACGGCAAGCTCGTCGCGGTGTCGTGGTTCGAGCTCCACGACGACCTCGGGCTCTTCGTCGGGATCGTCGCGCAGGGTGCGAAGGGCCGTGGCCTCGGTTGCCGGATTGTCGACAGCGGAGAGGCACGGGCGCGAGAGCGAGGCGCGGCGCGCGTGCAGACGTTCGGTCTCGAGCGGGACGCCGCCGCAGGGGATCTCTTTGTGCGGCGGGGCTTCGCGCTCGTCCGGCGCTTCTACGACATGGCGATTGAGCTCGAGGCGGCGCCGGCGGTGCCGCCGCTGCCTGCAGGGTTCACGCTCGAGGCCTTGCGGACAGAGGACGCGCGACCGTTCTACGAGACGTTGGACGCAGCGTTCCAGGATCATTGGGAACATCACAGCATTGCATTCGATCGGTGGTGGGAGGAGAAGCAGCGTGCGCACGACTTCGATCCGACGCTCTGGTTCCTCATTCGTGACGGGAGTGAGATCGCTGCGGTGATCCGTAACGAGCCCGAACGAAACGGAGGCGGTTACGTCGCGGCGCTCGGCGTTGCGCGACCATGGCGCGGCAAAGGGCTCGGGCGCGCGCTGCTCTTGCGAACGTTCGCGGAGTTCTACTCGCGGGGCGTCTCGCGTGTGACGCTCGGAGTCGACGCTGAGAGCCCGACGGGCGCGACCAAACTGTACGAAAGCGTCGGTATGGAGATGGAGAGTGCAGGAGTCGTCTTCGAGAAGGCGCTCGCGTGAGTTTCCTGCGCGCAAAGTGCCCGACGTGCAAGACGCTCACGGCCGTTGCGATCGGCCCGGAATACGAGTGCCACTCGTGCGGTAGAACCTTCGCCGCCGGGCTCGTTCGTGTTCCGCGCGCCTGGGGAAGCGGCACGCGAGGAAAGCTGATGGTCGAGTCTGCTGCGCTGCCACTCAACTATCCGGAAGCGGCTGTCGTCGAAGAAGACTCACTTCACGCACAGACCCTCTCCATCGCGGCCGAGCTTCCCGTGCGCCCGCTGATTCTCGGCGGCTGCTGCTGCTCGCACATCGGCGCTGTCGAGGGGCTGGCGGCGCGCCACGCACGGCTCGGGATCATCTGGTTCGACGCGCACGGCGACCTCAACACTCCGGAGACGTCGCCGTCGGGCAACGAGTGGGGGATGCCGCTGCGCATGATCATCGACGGCGGCGCCGTCGATCCGCGCGACGTTGCGCTCGTTGGCGCGCGGAACCTCGATCCACCCGAGGTCGACTACATCGCAGCGGTGGGAATCCACGACGATCTGCAGGCGGTGCTCGGGCGGGTCGACTGTGTCTACGTCGCAATCGACTGCGACGTCTTCGAGCCGAACGAGCTTGAGGTGTTCATGCCGGAGCCGGGCGGCCCGAGCGTGGCCGACGTCGAGCTGCAGCTCGGCAGGATCCGCGAGGGCGGCACGGTGGTGGGCGCAGGCCTCACCGGGCTTGCTCCCAATCGCGGCAACGTCGAGAAGCTCGAGCGTCTAACTACAGCTCTCGGCCTCTGACCGCGCAACCCCTCGGGGACGGGCCCGGTCTAAGCTAGCGCTGTGGCCAAGATCGACGTTTCCGTCGAGACCGACGACAAGCCCGTTCCGCCCCCGAAACACCCGAACACCTGCCCGAGCTGCAATTCGCACTACCGCGATGACGAGCTCGAGCAAGCGCTCTGGGTCTGTTCGCACTGCGGGCATCACTTTCCGATGCGTGCTCGCGCTCGGATCGCGTCGCTTGCCGATGAGGGCTCGTTCCTCGAGGAAGCCGCGGATCTCCATTCGGAGGACCCGCTCGGCTTCTTCGACCTCCGCCCGTACACCGAGCGACTCGCCGAGGCGGAGATGAAGACCGGCCTTACGGACGCGATGGTGATCGGCCAGGCGTCTCTCGACGGCCGCCAGTGTGAGCTGGCGATCATGGATTTCTCGTTCATGGGCGGCTCGATGGGCAGCGTCGTCGGCGAAAAGTTCTCGCGCGCGTGCGACTCCGCCGCCGAGCGCGGCGTCCCGTTGATCTCCGTCACGGGCTCCGGCGGTGCGCGCATGCAGGAGGGGATCCTCGCGCTCATGCAGCTGCCGAAGACCGTCGCCGCGATCGAGGATCTCCACGATTCGGGCCGGGCGATGATCAGCGTGATGGCGCACCCGACGACGGGCGGCGTCCTCGCGAGCTTCGCGACGCTCGGCGACGTTCTGCTTGCCGAGCCGGGGGCGCTGATGTCGTTCGCCGGCCCGCGGGTCGTCCAGCAACTCACGCGCGAGAAGCTGCCGGATGACTTCGGCCTCGCCGAGCAGAACCTCCGCTTCGGCAATCTCGACGCGATCGTCCCCCGTCCGGAGCTGCGCCCGACGCTGTCGAAGCTGCTGAGGCTGTTTGATGCCCCCGTCTGAGCACGAGCTGCGCCTGCGCGAGCGCCTGAGTAGGCTCCGCAATATGCCTTTGCTCGGCGGTGCGAAGCTTTCCGGCGAGCTCGAGCGGCTTCAGCGTCAACTCGACCGGATGGGCGAAGAGCCCACGGATGAGGAGATCTGGCGGTCGGTCGAGCTCGCGCGTAACGAGAAGCGGCCGTACACGCTTGACTACGTCGAGCGGCTGCTCGACGACTGGTTCGAGCTACACGGCGACCGGGGCCGCGCGGACGACAAGGCGATGGTTGCGGGCCTCGGCAAGCTCGACGGTCGCACGGTCGCGCTCGTCGGCCAGCAGAAGGGCCGCGACATTCAGGAGCGTGCCGAGCGGCGCTTCGGCATGTCCAATCCGGAGGGTTACCTGAAAGCGATGCGCGTGATGGAGCTTGCAAACCGGCTCGGCTTCCCGGTGATCTCGCTTGTCGATACGCCCGGTGCCTACCCGGGGGTGGCGGCCGAGCAGCACGGGCAGGGCGGCACGATCGCCGCGTCGCAGGCCGTGATGGCGCGCCTCACCGTTCCGACCGTTGCCTGCGTGATCGGCGAGGGCGGATCCGGCGGAGCGATCGCGATCGCGCTCGCCGATCGGGTGCTGATGCAGGAGCACGCGATCTATTCGGTGATCTCACCGGAGGGGTGCGCCATGATCCTCTGGCGCGACGCCGGCGAAGCGAAGAAGGCTGCTGCCGCGTTCAAGCCCGACGCGGCCCACTGTCTGGAGCTCGGCGTGATCGACGGGATCGTCCCGGAGCCGCCCGGCGGCGCCCATAAGGATCCCGACGAGGCGGCGAGGCTCCTCGGCGACGCGATCCGGGAAGTGCTCGATGAGCTCGCGGACGTTCCCGGTGACGAGCTCCGCCGCCGCCGGCGGGCGCGTTTCCGCTCGCTCGGCGTTTTCGCGTGAACTTTCGGTAGCTTCGCGCAGATCGTGGACAACCCTAGCCGAGGTCTTGTCCACACCGTCCACAGGCTTATCCCCCGCGGCTAATCCTGCTTACAACTAGGGCAACTACGACTCGAAGCTCGCAAACGGTACAAACCTGGTGTGAGCCCTTCGAAGCTCGGCGAGTACGACCGCAAGCGCGACCCGAAGCGGACGCCCGAGCCCTTCACGTCGAAGCGCACGCCGAGGAAGGATCCGATCTTCGTCGTCCAGCGCCACGATGCGCGGCGCCTCCACTACGACTTCCGACTCGAGCGTAACGGTGCACTGGCGTCCTGGGCTCTGCCCAAAGGTGTGCCACTCGAGCCGGGGCAGCGCTCGCTCGCGGTGCACGTCGAGGATCACCCGCTCGATTACGCCACCTTTGCCGGCGAGATTCCAAAGGGGAACTACGGCGCCGGCACGGTTGAGATCTGGGACAGCGGCACGTACGAGCTCGTTGAGGAGAAGCCCGACGGCGGGCTGACGGTGCGTCTGCACGGCAAGCGGCTCGAGGGAACGTGGACGCTCGTCCCCGCACATCTCGACGGCAACGAGAGGAACTGGCTGCTGCTTCGCAAGCGCGACGAGACTGCGCGCGTGCTGCGAAACGACTACAAGCCCATGCTCGCCACCCTCGCTCAACAGCTACCCACCGGCGGCGACTGGGTGTACGAGGTGAAGTGGGACGGGTATCGCGCACTCGGTTATGTTCGCGGCGGCGAAGCGCGGCTCGTTTCGCGCAACGGCAACGACCTGACCGCGCGGTTTGCCGAGCTCGCCAAGGCGTTCGCAAAGGCGGCACGCTCGTCGGAGTGCGTCGTCGACGGCGAGGTGTGTGCGCTCGACCAAAATGGCAGGCCGAGCTTCTCCGCGATGCAGCAAGGCAAGCCTGGCACGCCGCTCGTCTACGAGGTGTTCGACGTGCTCGAGATCGACGGCGTCCCGGTTGTCGACCATCCGCTCGTGGAGCGGCGAGAGCGCCTCGAAGCGCTGCTCGACAAGCGGCAGAAGACGGTGCAGATGTCAGGCTTCTTCGACGATGGGGAAGCGCTGTACGAGGCCGCGATCGAGCAGGGCCTCGAGGGCGTGATGGCGAAGCGGCCGGGGTCGCGCTACCTGGAGGGTAAGCGCACGCGCGACTGGCTCAAGGTGAAGACGCACGGCCGCCAGGAGTTCGTCATCTGTGGCTGGACGAAGGGCCAGGGTCGACGATCCGGGCGCTTCGGTTCGCTTGTGCTCGGCACCTATCGCGGGAACGAACTCGGGTGGGTCGGCAACTGCGGCACCGGGTTCACGGAACGCGACATCGATGAGTTGCTCGCGAAGCTCGAACCGCTGCGGACCGACACGCCGGCGTTCAAGGAGCTCCCGAAGATGGCGAAAGTCCGAAAGGGCGACGTCGTCTGGGTGAGGCCGAGGCTCGTGTGCGAGGTCGAGTTCGCCGAGTGGACGCACGACGGTCATCTGCGCGCGCCGTCGTTTCAGGGGTTGCGCGATGACAAGCCGGCCCGCGAAGTGCGGCGCGAGGAGGCGAACGAGGGGCGCGTCAAGCTCTCGAATCTCGAGAAGGTCTTCTTTCCGGACGAGGGGATCACCAAGGGCGACCTGATCGACTACTACCGCACCGTCGCGCCCGTCCTCGTTCCGCATTTGCGCGACCGGCCTTTCACGATGCGCCGCTATCCGGACGGCGCGTACGGGAAGGCGTTCTTCCAGAAAGACGCGCCGTCACACATGCCCGACTGGATTCCAACTTTCCGTGCGCACGTATCGACGAGGGAGTCGCCGGCGCGCAAGAAGTGGATCGACACGCCGCTCGTCAACGACGAAGACGCGCTTCTGTGGATGGTGAACATGGGCTGCATCGACATGAACACGTGGTACTCGCGAGTCGACAAGCCCGATCGACCCGACTTCGTGCTCTTCGATCTCGACCCGTCGCCCGACGTCGGCTTCAAGGAAACGGTGCAGGTCGCGCTGATCGTCAAGCAGGCGCTCGATGCGCTCGGGCTCGCCTCGTTTCCGAAGACGTCGAGCGCCGACGGCATGCACGTTCTCGTCCCGGTGGAGCGGCGCTATACGTTCGACGATACGCGCGAGTTCTCGGAGATCATCGCGGGCGCGATTGCCCGCATGCACCGCGGGCTCGCGACGACGGAGTGGTCGAAAGCGCGCCGGCGCGGCGTGCTGATCGACTCGAACCAGAACGGCGAAGGCAAGACGATTGCCTCCGTCTATTCGGTTCGCCCGCGTCCTGGCGCGCCGGTGTCGACGCCGTTGCGCTGGGAGGAAGTGAACGACCAGCTCGACCCTGCGGCGTTCACTTTGGACGTGGTACTCGAACGGATCCGCAAGTACGGCGACCTGTTCGAGGGCGTGCTGACAACGCGCCAGCGGCTCGATAAGGCGCTAAAGGCCCTCCGTTAGTCGAGTCGTTCGGGCTGGCCGAGCATCCCGAGCTCGACGACGTCGCGGCGGAAGAGCAGCGCGACGGTCCAGTCGACGACGACGCGGAGCCGTCGCTGCGCAAGCGGCAGCTGGTAGAGGTGATAACTCCGCGTCACGAACCAGCCGGGGAAGCCACGCAGGCGCAGGCCCATCACGTCGGCGATGCCCTTGTAGCGACCGAGCGTGGCGACCTGTCCGAGCATCCGGTACCCGTACGGCTCTGGAGTCCCCGCGATGTTCTTCGCGAGGCGTCGAGCCTGGCGCAGCGCATGCTGGCAGGTAGGCGGGTCAGGCTCCGCGCTGCGCGTGTTCGGAACCCTCGCGCAGTCGCCGAGCGCCCACACGCCGTCGAGGCCGCGAACGCGCAGAAACTCGTCCACTTCGACGCGGCCGCGGTCGTCGAGCGGAAGCTCGAGCTCGCGTAGCAGCGGATTCGGGCGCACCCCGGCCGTCCAGACCATCGTGCGGGTCGGGATGCGCGTGCCGTCGCCGAGGACAGCCTCGCGGTCTGAGATCGAGGCGAGCGTCGTACCGACGTAGATCTCGACACCACGCTCCGCGAGCTCGCGAGCGGCGTACTCGCCGAGCCGCGACGGAATCTCGGGCAGGATCTTTGGCGCCGCGTCGACGATGGCCCAGCGGCGCGGCGTGTCGCGCAGCCTCGGGTAATAGCGCAGCGCATCGTCGACGAGATCGGAGAGCTCGGCGAGCGCTTCGACTCCCGCGTAACCGGCGCCGACGAAGACGAACGACAGGCGCGCCCGGCGGGCCGCCTCGTCCTGCTCGGCGTCGGCGGCTTCCAGCTCGCGCAACACATGGTTGCGGAGGTTGATCGCGTCCGGCAGCGACTTGAACGAAAGCCCGTTGTCCGCGAGCCCGGGAACGGGAACCGTGCGCGGGACTGCGCCGAGGGCGAGCACGAGCTCTAGCCAGCGCACAGTTCTCGTGCCGCCCTCCGTTTCGACTGTTGCCGTCCGCCCCGCGAGATCGACGGCCGTCAACTCGCCGAGCAGAAGCTCCGCCTGCGGGCACATCACGCGCAGCGGCACGACAGTGTGACGCGGCTCGAGCGTGCCAGACGCGGCCTCGGGGAGAAGCGGTGTATAGAGCATGAAGTTCTCGCGGCTGACGATCGTCGCCCCGCGCTGACCGAGCAGCCGCGCGACGTACGCGCCGGCGAAACCGCCGCCGAGGATGAGCACTCCGCCGCGAGCCGTGCGCGTCTCCACCGACCCCTCTTCTAGCATCCCCGACGATGCACAGACCACCGGGTACCCAGAAGCCGCGCCGTTTCCGGCCGCGCTTCCACTGGGAGCTGCTCGTCTGCGGCATGCGCGGTCACGAGCTGATCGGGACCGACGCGGCGAACCTTCGGCCCGAGGACGCCGTCGTTGCACGCGAGGAGCAGGGCGTTCGCTGGTATCGCTGTGTCCGCTGCGACTCGTGGGTCCCGCTCCAACCGCCGGCGAACCCCACGCGCGAGACGCCGCCGCCCCGTGACGAGATCGAGCTCCCGCTCCGCGGAAAGGCGCTGCGAGACCGCGTAGTGCTTCGCGTCATTGCGATCGACCGCGCGATCCACTTTTTCGTACTGGCCGCGCTGGCGGTCGCAGTCTTTTTGTTCGCCGCACACGAGGTTCGCGTGCGCGATGTGTTCTACCGCCTTGTCAACGCGGTCCAGGGCAGCACCGGCAACCCGGCGCACGCCTCCGGGCACGGATTCCTGCACTCGATCGAACACGTCTTCACCCTCAAGTCGTCGACGCTGTACGCGGTCGCTGCTGCAGCCGCGGCGTACGCCGTGCTCGAAGGCGCCGAGGCGGTCGGGCTCTGGTATCAGAAGCGCTGGGCGGAGTATCTGACGTTCCTCGCCACGATCGCCTTCATCCCATACGAGATCTACGAGCTGGCGCGGGCGGTCTCGCCGTTCAAGCTCGCCGCGTTCGTCGTCAACGTCGCGATCGCTTTCTACTTACTCTTCGCGAAGCGGCTGTTCGGGCTGCGCGGCGGTGGCGCTGCTGAGGTACGTGAACGTGAACGGGACGTGGGCTGGGAGGCGCTCGAGCGAACCGCACCGCCGGCGCTATCGGAGCGCAGCGATCCGGTCGCGTAGGAAGTCGCGCTCAAGCTCACTCGGCGCAAGCGCCAGCGCGCGGTCGTAAGCCTCTACCGCCGCCGCGTGGCGTTCCAGGCGGCGCAGCAGGTCAGCGCGCGTCGCATGGAGAAGGTAGTAGTCGTCGAGGCCGTCGATCGAGTCCGCGAGAGCAAGCCCTTCTTCGGCTCCGTGAGCCATCGCAACCGCGACCGCACGATTCAGCTCGACGACGGGGGAAGGGGTGAAGTCGTGCAGCCGGCTGTAGAGGAGCGCGATCTCGCGCCAATCTGTCTCCTCCTCGGTGTGCAGCGAAGCGATTGCAGCCTGCAGTTGGTACGGCCCGGGCATCCGCAGTACAAGGGCACGCTCGAGCGCCGTGCGCCCCTGCGCGATCTCAGCGTCGTCCCACAGTGCGCGGTTCTGATCTTCGAGCAGCACGAGCCGGCCGTCCGGCGAGACGCGCGCATCGCGCCGTGCATCCTGGAGGAGCACGAGTGCGTGTAGACCGTGTACTTCCGGCTCGTCCGGCATCAGCGTCGCGAGCAGTAACGCAAGCCTGAGCGCCTCGGCGCAGAGCTCACGCCGAACGGGCGGCCCGTAGCCGGCGTTGAAGACGAGGTAGACGACCGCTAGAACGGTGCGAAGACGCTCTGGCAGGAGGTGCTCGGGCGGAACCCGCAGAGGGATGCCTGCGTCACGGATCTTGCGCTTGGCGCGCACGAGCCGTTGCGCGAGCGTCGGCTCCGGAATGATGAAAGCTCGCGCGATCTCCGGCGTCGTGAGGCCGCCGACGAGGCTGAGCGTCAACGCGACCTGCGCATCGGCGGCGAGCGCCGGATGGCAACAAGCGAAGATCAGCTCGAGCCGCTCGTCCGGAATCAGTGCCTCCTCGTCGTCGGGCAGCTGCTCCGCGCGCGCGAGCAACTGCGTCTTGCGGGCAAGCGTCTGTTCACGCCGGATTCGGTCGATCGCCCGGTTGCGCGCGGTCGCCACGATCCAGGCCCCGGGATTCGAGGGCGTTCCGTGCTGCGGCCAGCGCTCGGCGGCGATGACGAACGCATCCTGAACCGCGTCCTCGGCCAGATCGAGATCGCCGAGGACGCGGCCGAGAATCGCGATGCAGCGCGCACGCTCATCGAGATAGGCGCGGGCGAGGTCGTCTATGCGCTGTTCCCCGAATGGTCGACCACCGGACGCACCTCGATCGTTCCGAAGCGCGCCGACGGGATTCGCCCCGCCCAGTCGATCGCTTCGTCGAGCGAGTCGGCTTCGATGAGGTAGAAACCCCCGAGCGCCTCCTTCGTCTCGGCGAAGGGGCCGTCGGTGACAACGGCATCGCCCGCTCGCACCTGCACGGTTGTTGCCGTTGCGACGGGCTGAAGCTCCTCGCCGGCGAGCAACTTGTCCTCCCTGCCCAGGTCGCGATTGAGTTGGAAGTACTCCTGGTACAGCGTTGCGCGTTCGGTATCCGAGCGTGATTCCCAGGCACCTTCCTCGCTGTAGATGAGCAGCGCGTACTGCATCGCTACATCTCCACGACCTGGCGCACCTCGACCGAGCCGCCGAGCCGCGCGGACGGGATCTTCGCCGCGAGCTTCGTCGCGTCCTCGATCGAGTCGGCCTCGATGAGGTAATAGCCGCCGAGCTTCTCCTTCGTCTCGGCGAACGGCCCGTCGGTCACGAGCGTCTCGCCGCCCTTGATCCGCACGGTCTTCGCGGTCTCGGTGCCCGTGAGCTGGGCACCGTGCTTCGTCGCCTTGTCCCGCGACACGGCGGCGTACTCCTCGTAGATCGCCGGCATCTGATCCTCTGCGACGTTCCATTCGCTCGGATCGTCGTAGACCAAAAGCATGTATTGCATGGAGCCCTCCTCGGGTTGGTTGTCGACTCTACGACGAACGGCCTAGCGCGATTTCGACATTCTGCTCAGGAGCATCAGGGCTCCGTGCTTGTCGAGGTGCTCGTTCAAGTTGCCGCATTTCGGGCTCTGGACGCAGGACGGGCAGCCGTGCTCGCAGGGGCAGCCTTCGAGGAGTCGCACGGTGTCCGCGACCCAGCCTTCGAACTGCTCGAAGCCGCGCGCTGCGATGCCGACGCCGCCGGGATGCCCGTCGTAGATGAAGACCGTTGGCTGCCCGGTGTCCTGGTGGATGTTCGTCGAGAGCCCGCCGATGTCCCAGCGGTCGCACATCGCCCAGAGCGGGAGGAGGGCGATCATCGAGTGCTCTGCTGCGTGCAGGGTCGAGATCAGCGTCGGCATCTCCTCGAGGCCGTCGAGCTGGCGCGTGGTCGGCACGTACCAGACCGCCTCGGTCTCGAACACGCTCGGTGGCAGATCGAGCTCGACCGTTGCGATCGTCGCCTGGTCGCGGATGTCCTTGCGCTGATAGGCGACGACGCGCTCGGTGACGGAGACGAGCCCGAAGGTGAGCTCCAGTCCGAATCGCCGTCCCGTGCGCAACGGGCGCTCGATGTCGGTCGAGGTGTCCTTCTTCACCTGCGTGTACCAGTCGCCGGTGTGCGGCTCCACGATGGCACGCCGCGCCGTGAGGTCCAGCTCGCGCACGAGCCACTGCTCGCCCATATGGAGATACACAGCACCTTCGTGCACAGTCGAGTACGCCCGCTCGCGCTCGACGATCCCGAGAACGGCGCCGGTTGTTCCATCGATCACCGTGAATGCGTCCGCGCTCGCCGAGCGCAATGGCGTGCGCGCGGCCGGGTAGTCCTTCCCCGCCCACACCCAACCGTGCTTCGTGTGCTGAAGATTGGGGACGTGCGGCGCCCGCTCGAGTGCTTCGTCGCCGAGTGTGGCACGGTCTGCGTCGTCGATCGGCGCTTCGAACGCCGCCGAGGCCACATGGCCGTCGAGCACGCGTGGATTCGCGTGGTCGAGAATCGCCGCCTCGACGCGCCGTTCGAGCAGCTTCTCCGGCTCGCGCATGAAGTACTGGTCGAGCGCGTCTTCGGAGGCGACAAGAACAGCGAGCCCGTGCCCGCGACGCCCGGCGCGTCCCCACTGCTGGCGCAGGCTCGCGATCGTCCCGGGAAAGCCGACGGAGATCGCGCAGTCGAGCAGGCCGATGTCGATGCCGAGCTCGAGCGCGTCCGTCGCGGCGACTCCGAGCAGTTCCCCCTCGACGAGACGGCGCTCGATGTCCCGCCGCTGCTGTGGCGTGTAGCCCGCGCGGTACGGCGCCAGCCTCTTTGCTGTCGCGGCGTCGACGCGATCAGTGGTCATGCGGTGAATCAACTCCGCCTGCTTGCGGCTCTTGGTGAAGCAGATCGTGCGAAGGTCGCGCTGCACGAGCTCCGCCATGATTCGCGATGCGTCCCCGAGTGAGCTGGTGCGGATCCCCAGTTCGGCGTCGATGAGCTCGGGGTTCCACAGCGCGATCGTCCGTTCTGCGCGTGGCGCCGCATCGTCGCCAATCGTCGTTGCCTTGACGCCGAGCAGCGAGTGCGCGAGCTCGCCCGGGTTGGCGATCGTCGCGGACGCGAGCAGGAACTGCGGCTCCGACCCATACACGCGAGCCATTCGGCGCAAGCGTCGAAGCACGTTGGCGACGTGTGAGCCGAACACGCCTCGGTAGACGTGAGCTTCGTCGACGACGACATAACGCAGATTGTGCAGCACATCGGCCCACAGGTCGTGCCGCGGTAACACGCCGATGTGGAGCATGTCGGGGTTCGTGAGCACGAGGTTCGCCCACTTGCGGATCTGCGAGCGCCGCTCGGTCGGCGTGTCGCCGTCGTAGATCGCCGCACGTACGCCCGGAACGGCGAGCGTCGCGAGTGCACGCGCCTGGTCCTGCGCGAGCGCCTTGGTCGGATAGAGATAGAGCGCGCGGTTCTTCGGTTCGCGGGCGAGCGAGTCGAGAACGGGGAGATTGAAGGCGAGTGTCTTGCCGGAGGCGGTGCCGGTGGTGACAATCAGGTTCTCGCCGCGGCGCGCCGCTTCCCATGCTTCCACCTGGTGGACGTAGAGCTCGGTGATGCCCTGTCGGGCGAGTGCTTCACGTACCTGGGGATGGACGCCGTCGGAGAGCCGTTCTGTGCGGGCCGCGCGCGCCGGCGTCGTCGTTAGATGGGCGAGCTCGTCGCCCTGGAGAATGTCCCCTAGGCGGAGCTCCATACGGAGCCATCCTGCCCGACGAGCACGATCGTGCGCGCCGTGATTCCGGTGAGGTCGGAGCCGGCCGGCGCGACTACCGCATCGAACGGGGTCGGCGGCGACTCGGCGAGCACAGCGCCGGCTCGCTCGCGGGCGCGGTCGCGAAACGCCGGGTCTGGCTCCACGACAACGACCTCGAACCCGGCAAGCCGCAGTGGTGTTGCGTGGATCCCGGCGAAGCCGAGCTCGAGCACCCGCGCTGGTGGCTCGCCGAGCTCCTCGAGGATCTGCGGTGTCGCGCTCGCCGCGAGCGCGGGCGGCAGCCGGCTCACTCGTCGCGGAGTGTTGTGACCGCCCAGAGACCGAGCGCGGCGGCTCCGAGGGTGAACGACGCCGTCACGAACGTCGACCCGTGGAGGAGGGAAGCCGCATGCCAAATTCCGACGAGACCCAGGAGGGCGACGAGCCGCACTCACTGAATGATGGGGTGTTAGCCTGACGACACCGGGGTGCCGCGCTCGCGGCTGAGAACAGACCCGTCGAACCTGATCCGGTTAGTACCGGCGAAGGGAGCGATTTGACTGTCCCACGTGCGCTCACGATCGCGACGTCCGACTCGGGCGGCGGGGCCGGCATCCAGGCCGATCTGAAGGCGTTCGCCGCCGCCGGGGTGTACGGGACATCCGTGCTCGTGGCGCTAACCGCGCAGAACACCGTCGGTGTCGCGGCAATCCACGAGCTGCCGCCGGCGTTCGTGCGCGAGCAGCTCGACGCGGTGTTCACGGACATCGGCGTCGACGCGGCCAAGACGGGGATGCTCTTTTCGCGGACGTTGATCGAGACGGTCGCCGAGTACATCGAGAAGCACCCCGTGCCGCTCGTCGTCGACCCGGTCATGGTTGCGAGCTCCGGCGCGAAGCTGCTCGAAGACGACGCGGTCGACGCCCTCGTCGGAGCGCTGTTTCCCCTTGCGACCGTCGTGACGCCGAACCTCTTCGAGGCCCGGGCGCTCACCGGCCTCGACGCGTCGCGACGCGAGCTTGCCGAGCGGCTGCACGAGCTCGGCGCGGCCGCTGCAATCGTCACGGGCGGGCACGGCAACACGGCAGTCGACCATCTCTTCGACGGCACTGAGCACATCGAGATCCCCGTCCAGCGACACGACGTCGCGGCAACGCATGGAGCGGGCTGCACGCATTCGGCCACGCTCACCGCGCTGCTCGCGCGTGGTGAGAGTCTCGTGGACGCCGCGCGCGGTGCTGCGGCGGCCGCGGCACGCGCGGTGGCACAGGGGCTCACCGAGATCGGTTCCGGAGACGGCCCTGTCGATGTTCTGGGGGTGCGAACACGATGAGCTCTGCCGGAGCGACCCTGCGCACGATGCGCGAGCAGAAACCGCTCGTCCACCAGATCACGAACTACGTCGTCATGAACGAGACTGCGAATGCGACGCTCGCGCTCGGCGCGCTGCCGGTGATGGCGCATGCGGGCGAAGAGGTCGAGGAGATGGCGCGCATAGCGTCGTCGCTCGTCCTCAACATCGGCACCCTGTCCGGCCACTGGGTCGAGGCGATGCTGCTCGCAGGTGGCGCGGCGACGGCGCGGCAGATCCCGATCGTGCTCGATCCGGTCGGTGCCGGCGCGACGGAGTACCGCACGGCGACCGCGCACCGCATCCTCGGGATGGTGGACGTGACAGTGCTACGCGGCAACGCAGGCGAGATCGCGACGCTCGTCGGCGCACAGGCGGAGGTTCGCGGCGTTGAGTCGATCGGAGCGGGAATGGAGCCCGCGGCGCTGGCGCGAACCGCGGCGCGCGGCCTCGGTGTCATTGCGTCGGTGACCGGTCCGGTCGATTACGTGAGCGACGGCGAACGCGTCCTCGCCGTGTCGAACGGTCACGCGCTTCTCGCGACGGTCACCGGTACGGGATGCATGTCGAGTGCGATAACCGGTTGCTTCCTCGCTGCGAAACCTGGCGAGCCGCTCGAGGCTGCGGCCGAAGCGCTGGCTGCGTTCGGGGTTGCCGCGGAGGATGCCGCGCGCGGCGCAGAGGGGCCGGGGACGTTCCACGCCCGACTCTACGACGCGCTCTACGCGCTCGACCCTGCCACCCTTGATGGGCGTGTGCAGATCGAGGAGCTGTGACGCTTGACGGGGCGGGGGAGTTCGGCCTGCTCGCCGAGCTCGAGAGGCGAGGGCTCGCACACGACATCGAGCACGACGCTGCGCAGATCGAGGGGCTCGTGGTGACGCAGGATGCGCTCGTTGAGGACGTGCACTTCCGGTTCGATCTGCTCTCGTGGCGCGATCTCGGCTTCCGCGCCGCTGCGGTCAACATCAGCGATCTCGCCGCCTGCGGAGCCGATCCCATCGCGTTGATCGTCACACTGGGACTGCCGGGCGAATCGCATGTCGCCGACGTTGTCGAGCTGTACGAAGGACTGAACGAGCCGGGCGTACCGGTGCGCGGCGGCGACACGACCCGCGCGCAGTCGGTGTTGCTGAGCGTGACAGCTCTCGGGCGCGCGGAGCGCGTTCCCGGACGCGCCGGCGCGAGGCCGGGAGATCTGCTCGTCGTCACCGGGCCGCTCGGCGGAGCCGGCGCCGCGTTCCGCGCAGGCCGGCTCATCCGGCCGCCGATCCGTCTGGAAGAGGGACGGCGTCTTGCGCGCGTTGCAGCTGCGATGCTCGACATCTCCGACGGTCTCGCAGCCGACGCGTCGCGCATTGCAGCGCGCTCCGGCTGCCGTCTCGCGATCGAGCTCGAGCGCGTTCCGCTCGTCGAAGGTGCGCTGCTCGAGGACGTCAGCTTCGGTGAGGACTACGAGCTGCTCGCCGCGACCCCGGACTCGCTCGGATTCACTGTGATCGGACGCTGCGAAGAGGGCTCAGGCGTCGTCGTACGGCTGCACGGCGAGCCTGTCGAGCTCGCCGGCTGGCAGCACTTCACCTAGCCAACTCTCGAAGTGCGCGAGGGGCCGCACGCCGACGACCCTGCCGCACGGCGCGCCGCCGGCGAAGAGCATCACCGTCGGGATCGAGAAAATCTCGTAGCGCGACGCGATCTCCGGGTAGTCGTCGATGTTCAGCCGCGCGACCGGGACGCGATCTTCGATCTGCTCGAGCACGAGCTCGAGCGCACGGCAGGGGCGACACCAAGGTGCCCAGAAGTCGACGACGACGGGGCCTTCGCGGATCGCCTCGTCGAACGTCGCCGGCTCGAGCTCTCTCATGCGAGGGATGGTATCCCCGGATAGCCTGAACCGATGCGCCGCGTCCTGCCTCTGGCGCTTCTCCTTGCCATGCTGCTCCTGCCTGCGGTCGCCGCAGCCCCGGTACGGGCTGATTCGCGCGACGCGGCCCGCGCAGCGGCCAGCTTCAGCGCCATGGAGCGCTACCTCTTCGACCGCCGGTCGGGTGACTACCGCGAGCGGGTTGGAGGCGCGCCCGGCTCGCACGCATGGCCCTTCTCCCAGGTGCTGGCGGCGAACATCGCGATCGCCGGGTTGCCGCGGCTCGGGGTGCAGGCACCGGTTCGCGCCCGGTTCGCGACCCTCGAGCGCCGCTTCCGCTCCGCGGCCGTCTATGTCGCGTGGCCGCACGGCGATCTCTACCTCGACGACAACGAGTGGCTCGCGCAGGACTTCCTGGACTGGAGCGAGCTCGCAGGCGGCGCTGCCGCGCGTGCGCGGGCCGCGGCGATCTTCAATGCCGTCGTTGACGCGTGGGACGACGTGGCAAGTCACCCCTGCTCCGGCGGCGTCTTCTGGACGACGTCGCCCGCCAACCGAGACCGGAACACTGTGTCGACAGCAAACGGCGCCCTGATCGGCCTCCGTCTCTATGCGGCGACGAAGCAGGCGCGGTACCTCGTCTGGTCGCAGCGCATGCTTGCCTGGGTCGATCGGTGCATGCTCGGGCCCGACGGGCTCTACTGGGATCACATCGACCTTGACGGCAAGCTCGACCGAACGCACTGGAGCTACAACCAGGGCAGCGTCATTGGTGCGAACGTCATGCTCTACACGCTGACGGGCGACCCGCAGGCGCTTGCGCGCGCCGAGCAGATCGCCGATACCGCGCTCGCGTACTTCGCCGATCGGTGGACGAGCGGAGAGCCGTCGGCGTTCGCAGCGATCTTCTTCCGTAACCTGCTCGCTCTCGCTGCGGCCGACGGACGCCAGGACTACGTCGCCGCGGCGGAGAACTACGGCGATGCTGCCTGGACCTCGGCGCGTGACGTGCGCACGGGGCTCTTCACCTTCACGGGCAAGACGCGGTTGCTCGACCAGGCTGCGCTCGTCCAGCTCTATGCGGCGCTGGCGCGGCAGCCGGTCACAACTGCCCCCTGAGCGCTGCAAGCCGAAGTCGCGGCACGTTCACGACGGCCTCGAGGAAGATCGAGCGGCTCATCTTCGACACGCCCTCCGTCCGGTCGGCGAACCGGATCGGCACCTCCCGCACCTCAAAACCTTTGCGTAGCGTGCGGTACGTCCCTTCGATCTGGAAGGCGTAGCCCTTCGAGCGGATTGCCTCCAGGTCGATCGTCTCGAGCACGCGGCGCCGGTAGCACTTGAACCCGCCGGTGAGATCGCGAACCCGCACGCCGAGGACGAGCCGCGCATACAGCGAGCCGCCCCAGGAGACGATCCGCCGGGCGAGTCCCCAGTTGGCAGTTCCTCCGCCTGGTACATAGCGTGAGCCGAGCGCGAGGTCGGCTCCGGATTCGCAGGCGGCGATCAGCCTTGGGACGTCCTTCGGATCGTGGGAGAAGTCGCAATCCATCTCGAGGATCAGTTCCGCGCCGTCCTCGAGTGCACGACGGAAGCCCGCAAGGTACGCAGGGCCGAGGCCTTCCTTGCGCTCGCGGTGAAGCACGGAGACAAACGCGAGCTCGGCCGCAAGCCCGTCGGCGATCTCGCCGGTGCCGTCCGGCGAGTTGTCGTCGATCACGAGCACGCGCACGCCGAGCGGCTCGAGCGCCCGCAGCATCGCCTCGAGGTTCTCGCGCTCGTTGTACGTCGGCAGGCAGACGATTACGTCGGGCAAGGAGCTCGCAGGCTACGGGAAGACCCAGGCGAGCGAGACCGTACCGCCGACGAGCAGCACGGCACTGACTGCGCGGATCGCTGTGTCGGTGCGCCGCGAAGCGCCGAGCACTCCGAGGCCCCAGAACGCCGCAGGCGCAAGCAAGCCGAAGCGCCCGATCGAGTGGAACGAGCCGCTGAACGTCGGCAGGATCGCCACGATCGCCCCGGCCGCAACCCACGTGCGCGGTGCTTTCGCCCGCAGGGCCAGCCAGAGCAGTGCGAGGTACACGAGGAAAAATGCAACGTCCCTTAGCACCCACGGATTGCCTTCGACCGCGCGCGGCAGTGCTCGAATCGCCGTGATGAGGCCGAACGGCGTGAACTGTCGGCCCCACGCGCGCTCTGCGTGCGTCCACGCGAGCGGATCGTGCAAGGTCAGTGCCAAGTAGAGCGCGAAACTGCCGAGCGCCGCGAATGGGGCGATCACAGCGCCGAAGGCGAGGCCGCGCTGTCGCGGTACGCGTTCGCGCAACGCGAGCGCGAGCAACGGGATCGAGACGAACAGCGTCTCCGGCCGAGCGAGGCTGCCCACGGCCATGAGGATCGCCGCTGCGATCCAGCGACCGCGCAGCGCAGCGACGGCAGCGAGTGCGATTGCACAGAGCACGACGCTTTCCGGATACGCCATCGAGAACACAAACCCCATCGGAAAGAGCGCGAGGTACACCACCGTGCGGCGGGCAAAGGACGGGCCGAAAAGCTCGCGAGTGAGCACCTCGAAGGCGACAAGCGCGGTGAGGAACGCGAGCTGGGAAAGAACGACGCCTGCGGCGAGGTAGCCCAGTCCGAAGCCGTGCAGTGCGCGCAGCAGAAGCGGATAGAGCGGGAAGAACGCAGGATCGCTCTGCCGTCCCGGCTCGAGGAGGTAGCCGTTCGCCGCGACGGTGCGGTACCAGCGTCCGTCCCAGGCTCCGAGCGCCCCGAACACGTGCGCCTGCTCGTCACGGCCGATCAGTCCGCGCGGCCCGACGACGTGCATGATCGCGGTCGTACCGAGCACCAGAGCGCGGCTTGCGGCCCACCAGCCGGCGACCCACGCGTTCGTCCGCACCCACTCGAACAGCCGCGTAGGGCTTGCGATTGCAAGCTCCGTCATTCGGTCGTCCCGAGAGCGCGCGCGGCGACCGGCGTGATTGCCGAGAACCGAATGCTGCTGGCCACACCGTTGAGCGTCACCCCCAGCGGACGATCCGTCTTCGCCGAGACGAACAGCGTGAGCCTTCGGAAGCGCAGGGCAAGTGCCGGCTGACCGAGGATCGATGTCCGAGTGAGCAGGACGTGGTTGTCGAACTGCGCCAGCTCGGCGATACGGGAGCCTAGGACATGCGTGCAGCCGGCGAGCTCGAGCGCCGAGGACGGCAGGAGCGTGCGGGGCCCCTGCGAGAGCAGTGTGCTCGGATCGATCGCCCGAACCGACGTCCCGTTGTCGAGGATGAGGATCGTCCCATGCGCCGGGTGGTCATGACGACCTTCGAACCAGCCGTGGAAGCACCGCCCGTGCACCATCCGGCCGCCGAGGTGCAACGTGCTCGTTGCGAAGCGATACCGGAGCAGCCAGGTTGCTGCCCGCTCGGCGACGACGTTGGCTTGCGGCGTGCGGCGCAGCCCGGCCGCCTGCAGGCCGAAGCCCATTGCGGCGACCGAGAGGGCGATAAGAGCAGCAACGGCCGCCGTGCGCACGAACCGAATGTAGTCACCCGTAGCGCCGGAGGCGCTCGTTTCGGTGACGTTAACGGCCGCTTAATCGGCCCTACGCACACGTAAGATCGCTCCGTGGCCGCGCTTCCGCCCAACGCCGACGTGGCGGATCAGTTCGACCTGCTCGCCGATCTGCTCGAGCTCGAGGGCGCCGAGTCTTTTCGCGTGCTCGCCTACCGCCGTGCTGCGACGAGAATGCGTGAAACGTCGGGATCGGTCGCGCAGCTCGCGCTCGACGGGCGGGCGAAGGAGCTGCAGGGAATCGGCAAGACAATCGAGGAGAAGATCGTCCAGATCGTCGACCAGGGTGAGATCGAGGCCCTGACGAAGCGCAAGGCCGGCATCCCGTCTGACGTCGTCCTTTTCATGCGCTTGCCGGGGCTCGGGCCGAAGACCGCTGCACGCATCTGGCGTGAGCTCGGCATCTCGACGCTCGACGAACTGAAGGTGGCGGCGGAGGCTGAACGCTTGCGGACACTGCCGGGCCTCGGGGCGAAGAGTGAAGAGAAGATCCTCAAGGCGCTCGCGTTCCAGGCGGAGAATCCGGACACGGGCCGGCGGCTTCTCGGCGACGGATTGCCTGCGGTGCAGGCGGTCGTGGCCGTGCTGCGCGAGCATCCCGCCGCCGTGCACGTCTCCGAGGCCGGCTCGGTGCGTCGGCGCAAAGAGACGTTCCGCGACCTCGACATCATCGCGACCGCTACCGATCCTGCCGAGCTGACCGCATTCTTCACGCAGCTCACATGGGTGGTCGACATCGTCGCGCACGGCGACACGAAAGCGACCGTTTTGTCGAACGAGGGGTTGCGTTTTGATCTACGCGTCGTTCCACCAGAGTCGTACGGCAACCTGTTGCAGCACTTCACGGGCTCGAAGGACCACAACGTCGCCCTGCGTGAGGATGCGGTGCGACGTGGGTTCTCGATCTCCGAGTACGGCGTGACCACGGTCGAGACCGGCGACGTGTTCAAGACGGAGGATGAAGACGCGCTCTACGAGTTCCTCGGCTACCAACCAATCCCGCCGGAGCTTCGCGAGTCGAACGGTGAGCTCGACGCCGCGAAGCGCGGTGAGCTCCCGGAGCTCGTGGAGCTGGGCGACCTGCGCGGCGACCTGCACACGCACACGCACTGGTCGGCCGACGGCAAGAACACGCTGGAAGAGATGGTTGCGGCTGCGCTCGAGCGCGGCTACGAGTACTACGCGATCACTGACCACTCGCACTACCTCCGCGACGGCCGGCTGGCGCAGCAGCTCGAGGAGATCGAGCAGATGCGCGAGCGTTACCCGAAGCTGCAAATCCTCGCCGGCGTCGAAGCGAACATCCGCTCGAACGGCGAGGTCGACGTGCCGGACGAGGAGATCGCACGGCTCGACTGGGTCGTCGCTTCGGTGCACAACGCGCCGGAGAACCGCCCCACGGAACGCGTGCTTGAGGCGATGCAGAACCCATACGTGGATTGCATCGGCCATCTCACGGGGCGGAGAATCGGGTCGCGCGGCCCGCGCGACGTGAACGTGGAGCGGGTCATCGAAGGCGCGCTCGAGGTTGGCTGTTTCCTCGAGATCAACGGCCAGCCCGATCGGCTCGACCTGCGTGACGTCCACGCGCGCGCCGCTAAAGAGGCGGGACTGAAGCTTGTGGTCAACTCCGACGCGCATCAGATCCGCGCACAGAAGTACGTCGAGTTCGGAATCGGCCAGGCGCGCCGCGGCTGGCTGACGAAAGACGACGTTGCAAATACGCGCACGTGGAAGCAACTCGACAAGCTGCGCAGGAAGCGTCCGTGAGCTTTCGCGAGGACGGATACGCGGCCGTCGATTGGGCGGCGGACTATCTCGACCGCGTCGGCGAGCTGCCGGTGCTCGCGCAGGTGGCGCCCGGCGAGCTGTCGGCGCGGCTGCCCTTAGCGCCTCCCGAGGAGGGCGAGCCGTTCGCGAACATCCTGCGTGACCTCGACGAGCTGCTCGTTCCGGCGCTCACGAACTGGCAGCACCCGCGTTTCTTCGCGTACTTCGCGGTGACGGCATCCGAGCCCGGGATCCTCGCCGAGCTACTCGCGGCGACGATGAACCAGGTTGCGATTCTGTGGCGCGCGTCTCCGGCGTCGACGGAGCTCGAACTGCGCACAGTCGACTGGGTGCGACAGCTGCTCGGGCTGCCGGACGGGTGGCACGGACACATCGAGGACACCGCGTCGACGTCGACGCTGGCCGCGTTGATTGCGGCACGCCACGTCACGGGTCGTAACGTCGTCGTTTGCTCGGAGCATGCCCACTCGTCGGTCGAGAAGGGCGCGCGCATGCTCGGCATGGAGCTGCGCAAGGTGCCGGTGGATGATGAGCTGCGCATGCGTCCCGACGTCGCGCTTGACGATGTCGCAGCGGTGGTCGCCACCGTGGGAACGACGTCGTTCGCCTCGGTCGATCCTGTTCGCGCGTTGGCGGATCGTGCGCACGCAGCGGGTGCGTGGCTGCACGTCGATGCGGCCTACGCGGGTTCCGCGTGGATCCTCGAGGAGGAACGCTGGTCGCAGGACGGTGTCGAGCTTGCCGATTCGCTCGTCGTCAACCCGCACAAATGGTTGATGCTGCCGATGGACTGCTCCCTCCTCTGGACGGCGCGGCCGGACGAGTTCCGGCAGGCGTTTTCGCTCGTGCCGGAGTACCTCCGGACGCCGGAAGACGCGTACGCCCTCTCCGAGTACGGACCCGCGCTCGGGCGGCGTTTTCGCTCGCTGAAGCTCTGGGCGGTACTGCGCTGCTACGGAGCTGAGGGCCTGCGCGCGATCCAGCGCGAGCACATCCGGCTGGCGCAGCTCTTTGCAGGCTGGGTCGAGGACGACCCGGACTGGGAGCTCGCCGCTCCGCAGCGCTTCTCGCTCGTCGTTTTCCGCCGGAACGGATCGGACGAGGAGAATGAGGCGATCCTCGAGCGGGCGAACCGCAGTGGTGAGATCTTTCTGTCACACACGAAACTCAACGGCCGCTATGTGATGCGGCTGGCAATCGGCAACGCGCGCACGACGGAGGACGACGTGCGACGCGCATGGGAGGTGCTACGCACACGATCGTCACGACGATGAACGACATCCCCGGCTACGAGGTCGAAGAGGTTTTCGGTGAGGTGATGGGTCTGACAGTCCGCTCGCGGAACATCGGCTCGCAGTTCGGAGCCGGCCTAAAGTCGATCTTCGGCGGTGAGTTGAAGGGCATGACGAAAGCGCTCGTCGACAGCCGGCACGAGGTGATGGACCGCATGACGACCGAAGCGGAGGCGAAGGGCGCAAACGCGATCATCGCGATGCGGTTCGACACGTCTGAGATGGGCCAGAACTGGACCGAGATCTGCGCCTATGGAACCGCCGTCACGGTGAAGAAGGCGTTCGCCTAACCGCGTTTCGAGCTAAAGCCTCTTCAACAACGCGAGGAACTCCCCGGTGCTCCCGAGCACGAGCTCGGCATGCTCGGCGAGGAGCGATGGCGACTCGTCGGCGAGCACCGCGACGCGCACCTTGTGCTCGAGGTCCTCGACGGCACGAAACGCGTCGAGGTCAGTCGTGTCGTCGCCTGCGACGAGCGCGCGCTTGAGCCCGGCGCCGTCCAGAAGGTGCCGCACCGCGGTGCCCTTGTTCGAGCCGACCGGCGGGAGCACTTCGAGCACCTTGCGCCCGAAGCGCGCGATGAGCCCTTCGTCGCGAGCGCTCTCCGCGAGCGCTTCCAGCTCGAGCACCGCCGCTCGCTCGTCGTCGCGATGCCGGTAGTGAAACGCGACGGACAATCCCTTCAGCTCGATCTCGGAGGCGAGCCAGGGCGCGGCGGACGCAAAGTCGGCGATCTGCTGCCGCCAGCGATCGGCCTGGTGGTCGAGCTCGAGCCCGTGCGAGCCGACGTAGACGACCCCGTCGACTGCAACGCGGTTGCGCACGTCCTCGCCCGCTCGGCCGCTCACGACGGCGACGAGCCCATAGCGCGAAACGAGCCGCTCTAACTCCGCGCGCGTCTCAGGGGGCGGGTACGCGTCCTCGGGCCGCGGGACGATCGGTGCAAGCACCCCGTCGAAGTCGAGGAACAGGGCGGCCCGCTCCGGCGCCTCCTTCAACTGATTCAACAGCTGCTCGACCAGCGCGGGCGTGGAAGCCACCCTCGTAGCATAGGCCGGTGCGTCTTGTCCTGATCGGTCTCGTCGCCGGCTTCTTCAGCGCCCTCTTCGGTGTCGGCGGAGGGATCGTGATCGTGCCGCTGCTCCTGCTCGTCGTCGGATGGGAGATGCGCCCCGCGGCCGCGACGTCGCTTGCCGCGATCGGGATCACCGCGACAGCCGGCGTCGTTACCTACGTCGTACATGGCGAGGTCGAGCCGGTTTACGCGCTGCTTGTCGGGATCCCGGCCGCGCTCGGCGCTGTGGGCGGCGCCACCTTGCAGCAACGAGTCCCCGTGCGCACGCTCTCATTCCTCTTCGCGGCACTGCTCGTCGCGATCGCGATCCGGATGCTGCTCCAGTGACGTACGCATTGGCCATTCTGCTCGGCGCGGTCGCCGGCGTGTTCGCGGGGCTCTTCGGCGTCGGCGGCGGCATCCTGTTCGTGCCGACCCTGACGTGGCTCGGCCTGACGCAGTTGCACGCCGAAGCGACGTCTCTCCTCGCGATCATTCCGACGGTGCTCGTCGGCGTCTGGCGGCAAAGTCGCTACGGCAACGTCCAGTGGCGCGCCGCCCTCGTGATCGGAGTTGCCTCGATCGGAGCCACGGTCGGCGGCGCGCAGGTCGCTGAATCGCTTCCCGAACACGTGCTCCGCAAGCTCTTCGCCGTGCTCCTGATCCTTTCCGCGACGCAGATCGCCTGGCGGGCCCGGCGAAAGCAGCCATAATTCGGGCGATGGCCGAGAACGACGAGCTCTGGATCCCGCTGGTCGACGAGCCGATCGGCTCGATCGTCCAGCAGATCGTCGATGAGAATCCCGAGATTGCGAACCTCGTCGAGTCGCCGCATCGCATTCTCGCGTTCCGCACGTTTGCCTACATCCGCTGCGGGCTTCTGCTCGGGCAGCTGCTCTTCGACCATGACGTGCCCGACTACGACGGCTCGGAAAGCTGGATCGACACGCTATTGAAAAACCCGGCGCATCACGAGGCGCTTGCGACCGAGGTGCGGACAGTTGCGCAGGAAATCGCCGCCGATCCGAAGTACGCGGGCGAGGAGCCTCTCGGCCCGGACGACGCGGCTCGGGATCGCTTCCGCGTGTTCGCGCGTGAGCAGCTCGGAAGGTAGGCCCGCCATACTGGGGAGGCCGGTGCGTCGTTCCCTACTGATCTCCGTCTTGGCCGCTGCCTGCGTGTTTGCAGTCGGTGCGTCGACCAGCTCCGCCGACCGGTCGGCAGGAGCGATCGCTCGCGCGTGGGCCATCAAGGTGATCATCCCCGGGCAGCCGAGCGTCGGCACGCGTGAGCTCGACGCGCCTGCAGACGCCGTTGCGTTCGATGGTGCCTTCTCGTATCCCAGCGACGGTTCCATCGTCTCTGCGAGCTCCGTCACAACGAGTGTGACCGCGACCAGTGGGACGCAGGCGAGTGCCGGTGCGACGTCGCAAGTCACCACGCTCTCGCTCTTCAAGGGGGACATCGTCGCGGCAGCCGTCACCGGCGAGACGCATACGAGCGCAGGCGCCGCGAGCGCGTCCGGCGACATCGGTGTGACGGGCTTCAGTGATCTCGTCGTGCTCGGCCAGCCCGTGACCCCGACGGCGAACCAGCAGATCCCGCTCGCCGACTGGGGCTACGCGATCGCGCTCGAGCAGAAGAGCCAGCGCCTCGACAAGCCGACGCCGGGTCAGCACAACGTCGTCACTGCGCTCGACGTTTTCCTCACCGCCGATCACGGCGGTCTGCCCGCGCAGAGCGAGATCCAGATCGGCTACGCGGAAGCAAATGCGCAGGCCAGCGTCGCCGCTCCGCTGCCGCAAGCGCCGTCACTGCCGACGACAACGGGCGCGAAGCCGAAGGAGCCTCGCTCGAACGGTCTGCCGCCGCTCCTCAGCAGGCCGCAGACGATCACGCCGAAGCTGAGCCCGCAGGGATACGTGTTCCCGGTGTACGGCATCTCGTCGTACTCGGACACCTACGGCGCACTGCGCGGCGATGTCTCCGGCGGCTGGCACCACGGCGACGACATCTTCGCGCCGCTCGGCGCGCCGCTCCTCGCGATCGCGCACGGCACGGTGTTCTCGGTCGGCTGGAACCGTGTCGGGGGCTGGCGTCTCTGGTTGCGCGACGACAAAGGCTGGGAGTACTACTACGCGCATCTCTCCGCCTACACGCCGCTTGCGGTGAACGGCGCGGTCGTGAACGCGGGCGACGTGCTCGGGTTCGTCGGCAACACGGGCGACGCGCAGGGGACGCCATACCACTTGCACTTCGAGGTGCACCCGGTTGGCCTGCTCGGGCTGGGCTACGACGGAGCGGTGGACCCGACGAAATACCTCGACTCGTGGAAGCACGTGCAAGACGTGCGCTTCGAAACGGTGGCGGGCTGGACGCCGGCGAACGTTGCGGTCGCGCCCAAGGCGGGTGCGATCCTTTTGCAGAGCTCAGACATCTCGACAGCTACCGGCCTCGACCCGCAGTCGCTGCAACGCGCGATGGAGCCGACAACGCAAGAAGGAGAAGGCGGGCTGCTGCTGCCGCAGGCACAGCCGCCCGCCTCGAAGCCGGTGATCGGAGCAGGGGGTTAGACGCTACGAGTCGTTGCCCGACCCGTTGCCGCGGCCTCCCTGATACGTGAAGTCGTCGCCGCCGCCGAATGCGCGGTTGGACAGCCACTTGCGGGTGGCCTCGCCGGTCAGGGGATTGAAGAGGATTCCGAGCACGATTCCGAGCAGCAGCAGGCCGCCGTTTCGGCTCTTGTGCGGCTCCTTGCCCTGGACACGGTCTGCCGCCTTGCGCAGGCCGTCGATTGTCGAGCGCAGCTCGTCCTGGATGTCCTTGTCGGTGGCGATGCGCGTAGCCACGCCCGAGACGCCGCGCTTGCCGATCAGTTCGTCGTAGATTGTGCGAGCCGACTCATAGACGCTCCGTAGGTTGTCGCGCAGCTCCTCGTCATGGAGCGCCCGATCGACATACGGTTTGACATTGCCGGCCACGTCCGAGACCTTGTCTTTCGTTTTGGCCATTTTCTGCGGTTCCTTTCGGTTGCTGGCGAGGGTATTTCTACCCCTCGCGCTGCTTTTCATTCTTTCAGCCTGTGGTAGTGGAACGAAGACCCACCCGGTTTCGACACGGGTCGTGCGAGGGCCGGGCTTCAGCTTCTCCGCCCCCGGCGGCTGGAGCACGAACCGGACGCAGCAGGCCGTCGCGGTTCTCAGCGGGACCTCCCGCGTCTCGGTCACAACCTACACGCTGCAAAAGCCCTACCGTCCGGCGCTTTTCGCTGCTGCGGCGAAGGAGCTCGACGGGATCGCGGCGAAACTCGCCGCCGAGGCGGGCGGAACGCTCACCCAGAAGCAGACGGTTCAGGTCGACGGCCGGAAAGTCCGCGCCTACCGCTTCGGCTCGACGCGCATCGGTTTCGTCCTCCTGGGCCGGCGGGAGTATCAGCTCCTCTGCCAGCTGCCGCCGGACGGAAAGGACGCTGCCGGCGCCTGCGCGCTTCTTTTTAGGAGCTTCAGCGCGGGTTAGCCGCTTGCTTCACTGCCGAGGGCGCCGGACGCGCCACTCCGTTGCCGGTTCCGTCGAAGGCCACCTCGAAGACCTGCTCGATCGAGTCGACGAGCACGAACTCGAGGTCGCGGCGGGTCTCCGCAGGCAGATCGTCGAGGTCGACCTCGTTCTCACTGGGGAGGATCACGCGTTTGAGCCCGGCCCGCTGCGCTGCGAGCATCTTCTCGCGCACGCCGCCAATCGGTAGCACCTGGCCCGTCAGCGTGATCTCACCCGTCATGCCGACATCGTCAGAAACGGGCGTGCCGCGGACGAGCGACGCGATCGCGGTCGCCATCGTCACTCCTGCAGACGGTCCGTCTTTCGGCACGGCGCCGGCGGGCACGTGTACATGCAGGTCGTGCTCGGCGAACCACGTCTCGGGGATACCGAGCTCCTTCGTGTGGGAGCGCACCCACGAAAGCGCAGCCTGCGCCGACTCCTGCATCACTTCGCCGAGCTGGCCGGTGATTGTCAGCTTTCCCTTGCCGGGGTAGGCCTGCGCTTCGATGAAGAGGACATCGCCGCCGGCCGCGGTGTACGCGAGCCCGGTCGCGACGCCGGCAGCCGCGGTGCGACGGCGGACCTCGCCGGAGAAGCGTCGCGGCCCGAGCGATGCGCGCACGCGACGTTCGTCGACGCGAACCTTCCCCGCGAATCCTTCCGCGACCTTGCGCGCCGCCTTGCGGCAGAGATCTGCGATGCGCCGCTCGAGTCCGCGCACGCCCGCCTCGCGCGTGTACTCGCGGATCACGAGCCGTAGAGACTTGTCGGAGATGCTGAACTGTTCCGGCGTCAACCCGTGCGCCTCGATCTGCTTCGGCACGAGATACCGTTTGGCGATCCCGAGCTTCTCGTCTTCGGTGTAGCCGGAGAGCGAGATCACGTCCATGCGATCGAGCAGCGCGCCGGGGATCGTGTCGGTCGTGTTCGCGGTGCAGATAAAGAGCACCTTCGACAGATTGAACGGCAGATCGAGGTAGTGATCGCGGAAGGCCTTGTTCTGCTCGGGGTCGAGCACCTCGAGCATCGCGGATGACGGGTCGCCGCGTACGTCGGCCCCCATCTTGTCGATCTCGTCGACGAGCAGAACCGGATTCATCGACTCGGCGTCGCGGAGCGCGCGGATGATCGAGCCGGGCATCGCGCCGATGTACGTACGCCGGTGACCGCGAATCTCGGCTTCGTCGCGTACGCCGCCGACCGAGATTCGCGCGTACTTGCGCTCGAGCGTGCGGGCGATCGACTGTCCGAGTGACGTCTTGCCGACGCCTGGCGGCCCCACGAAGCAGAGAATCTGACCCGACGGGTCGTTGCGGAGCTTCGAGACCGCGAGGTGCTCAATGATCCGCTCCTTGACCTTCTCGAGATCGTAGTGATCCTCGTCGAGGATCTCCCGCGCGCGCACGAGATCGAGGTTGTCGGTCGTCTTGACGTCCCACGGGAGCGTGACGATCCAGTCGAGATACGTGCGGATGACCCCGTACTCGGCGGCGGCGGACGGCAACCGCTCGAGCCGCCCGAGCTCGCGGAACGCGGCCTTCGCGATGTCCTCCGGCAGTTCGAGTGCCTCGAGCCGCTCCCGCAGCTCGGCCAGCTCCGCCTGCTCCGGATCGGATTCGCCGAGCTCGCCGTGAATCGCCTTCAGCTGCTGCCGCAGAAAGAACTCGCGCTGACCCTTCTCGAGCTCGGACTGCACCTGAGACTGGATCTTTGTGCCGAGCTCGAACACTTCGAGCTCGCGGTTGAGGATCAGCGACACCTTGCGCAGACGCGCCTCGACGTTTACGAGCTCGAGCAGCGTCTGCTTCTCCTCGGTCTTCAGCCGCAACGTCGACGCGACGAGGTGGCAGAGCGCGCTCGGATCGTCGACATTCGCAGCCGCGATCTGTAGCTCTTCCGGGAGGTAGGGGACGAGGCCGACGACGCGCGCGAACAGGCCCTGCACGTTGCGCGTCAAAGCTTCGACCTCCTTTGTCTCCTCGAACACGTCAGGCTCCTCGAGGAACTCGCCGACGAAGTACGGCTCGTCGCCCACGCGCCGCTCGAGCCGCACGCGTCGGATGCCTTGCACGAGCACGCGCAACGTTCCGTCTGGAACGCGAATCATCTTGTGGACGACGGCGGCGGTCCCGATCTCGTAGAGATCGTCCCAGCCCGGCGTCTCCGCGTTGTCGCTCTTGACGGCGATCAGCGCGAGCAAACGGTCGCCCCCGACAACGTCGTCGATCAGCTTGATCGAGCGCTCCTGGCCGATTGCGAGCGGCGTCATCGACTCGGGAAAGACGACGGTTTCCTTCAGCGGCAGCACCGGCAGCGTTGCGGGCAGCTCGTCGCCGAGCTCCTCGGCGTGCTGCTGCTGCTCGGCGCTGACGACGACCTGATACTCGGGCTCGCTCATCCGCGCGTCACCTCGATCGGTGTCGGCTCCTGCTCGGTGTTGCGCTGCGCGATCGGCAGCACGACCTTCAGCATTCCGCGCTCGTACCGTGCGGTTGCGCCGGCCGCATCGACATCCTCACCGAGCTCGACGCGGCGCTCGAATACGCCGTACTCGATCTCCATCGACTGGTACCGCGCGCCGGGGATGGTCGGACGCTGGCGCGCGCCTGCGATTACGAGCACTTGCCCCGACACCGCCACCGCGACGGTCTCGGAATCGACGCCTGGAAGCTCCACCACCACGTGGAGGACCGGGGGGTCGTCCGTGCGGAAGCAATCGCACTGTGGCCGGAAGCCGCGGCGGAGCCCGGCGAAGCGTGGCACTTGCCACAGGTCGGCAAAGAGCTCCTGGATCTCGGCCTGGAGGTCGTCGAGGTCGCGCCTACGCCCGGTCATCGCTTTGTCCCTACCCGGTACGGGCTACCGTGAAAAGCGCGCGAGCACGGATTCTGCGAGCCGTTTCGTGGCCGCGTCCACCATTTCGCCGCTGAGACTCGATGCACCGTCCGCGGCCGCGACGATCTGGCGGGCCCGCTCGACCTCCTCCGGGGATGGGGTGAACACGTCGTTCACCGGCCCGATCTGGTCGGGGTGGATGACCCACTTCCCTTCGTAGCCGTGCCCGAGCGCCCGATGGGCTCCGGCCCGCAGGCCCTCGACGTCGTCGAGGACGGCGTACGGGCCGTCCACGGGCTGCAGCCCGAAGGCGCGCGCGGCTACCGCGATTCGGCCGAGTGCGTACTCCGACACGCCGGAGCCGATCGTCAGGACGGGAACGCCGATCGACGCGGCGAAGTCGCCCGGGCCGAAGACGAGCGCCTCGAGCGGAGAACCGACCGCTGCGATCCGCTCGACCTCGACGAGCCCTCGCGCCGTCTCGATCTGCACCTCGAGCCCGACACCGACGGCGAGGAGCTCGGCGACGGCCTCAACCTCGTCCGCGGACTCCACCTTCGGCACGACGATCACGTCTGCGTGCGCGGCGGCCGCGAGATCGTCGCGCCACCACGGCGTGCGCAGGCCGTTGATCCGGACGGCGAGGGTGCCACGCGCTCTCGCGCCCGCGAGGTTCTCCCGGGCGGCCTCCTTGTCGGCAACCGCGACGCCGTCTTCCAGGTCGATGACGACCTCGTCGGCCGGCAGCTCCGTAGCTTTCGCGAGCATCTTCGGGCTCGACGCCGGGACGATCAGGCACGAGCGGCGGAGCCTTGCAGGCATTTGCGAACGCTAACGCTTTCCTTGCACTGTCGAAACGGACCCCTGACGTGGTGGCTCTACAGTCGTGGCATGGATACGAGTGAACGCGGGATTCGGCTCATGGTCGCCTTGATCGCGGCCCTGACGGTGCTCTTTCTCGTCCTGCCCATCCACCCCTAGCGCGTCCTCCCTCCGGCTGGCGTCAGACCCCACGGGGTCTGACCCCCGCTTTTCCGTAGCATCGCCCCCGTGAAAGGCGTCATCCTCGCTGGCGGGTCTGGCACGCGGCTGCATCCGCTCACGCGGATCACGAACAAACACCTGCTCCCGCTCTACGACCGGCCGATGGTGACCTACGCCGTCGAAGCGCTCGTCGGCGCGGGCATCGACGAGTTGATGCTCGTTACCGGTGGAACGCATGCGGGCGAGTTCTTCCGCTTGCTCGGTAACGGCCACGACTACGGCATCGAGAGGCTCTTCTACGGCTATCAGGAAGAGGCGGGCGGCATCGCCGACGCGCTCGGGCTCGCCGAGCGGTTCGTCGCGCGCGACAAGGTCTGCGTGTTGCTCGCCGACAACATCTTCGAGCGATCGCTCCAGCCGATCGTCGAGAACTTCGAGCGGCAGCCGGCAGGCGCTCGCATCGTGCTCTCCGAGGTCGCCGAAGAGGAACACCTGCGCCACCTAGGCGTCGCCGTTATGGCCGGCGACCGCGTGACCGCGATCGTCGAGAAGCCCGAGTCGCCGCCGTCGCGCTTCGCAGTGACCGGCATCTACTTCTACGACGCCCAGGTGTGGGAGGTTTTGCCGACGCTCGAGCCGTCGGGTCGCGGCGAGCTCGAGATCACCGATGTGAACAACTGGTACGTCGGGCGCGGCGAGATGGAGGCCGACGTCGTCGACGGCTTCTGGGGCGACGCGGGCGAGTCCATCGAGGCGTACTACGAAGTGAACGACTTCGTTCGCGGCACGCGCGGATGAACGTCAAGCGTTTTCCGCTCCGGCAGCACGAGGACGACCGCGGTTGGTTCGCGGAGCTGATCCGCGCGAGCGACCTACCGAAGCCGATCAAGCAGGCGAACCTCTCACGCTCCCGGCAGGGCGTGATCCGCGGCCTGCACTACCACGAGCGCGGGCAGGACGACCTCTTCGTGTGCCTCGACGGCATGGTGCGAGTGGTCGTGCTGGACCGCGAGAGCGGCGAGGTCTTCACGGAGGACATCGGTGTCGACAATCCCGTCGCGCTCTACGTGCCCGGCGTGCACGCACACGGGTACGAGGCGCTCACCGATTGTCTCTTCGCGTACCTCGTGACCGAGGAATACGATCCCTCGAGCCCCGACGAGCACGGCGTTCCGTGGGACGACGAGCGCATCCGCCATCTGTGGAGCACGCAATCGCCGATTCTCTCGGCACGCGACACGTTGTCGTAACCGGCGCCGGTGGCCAGCTCGGCGCCGCGCTCGTTGACGCGTTTCCGGGTGCGCGCGGGTTGACCCGGGCCGACTGGGACGTCACGTTTCCGCCGCCCAACCTCGGCGAGGTCGATCTCGTGCTGCATGCGGCCGCCTGGACGGACGTCGACGGCGCGGAGGCGAACCCGCAGGATGCCGCTTCCGCCAACGTCGGCGGAACGCAGAACGTCGCGTCGCTCGGCGCGCCTCTCGTCGCGTTCTCGACCGACTACGTCTTCGACGGGACGAAGCGCACGCCGTACGTCGAGTCCGACGCGCCGAATCCGCTGTCGGCGTACGGGCGGACGAAGCTCCACGGCGAAGCGGCCGCCGGTGAGGGCGCGTGGATCGTCCGCAGCTCGTGGCTCTTCGGAGCGACCGGAAAGAACTTCGTTCGGACGATGCTTGCACTCGGTGGCGAGCGTGACGAGGTGGCCGTCGTCGACGACCAGCGTGGCTCGCCGACCTATGTGGGCGATCTCGCTGCCGCGGTTCGCGAGCTGATCGAGCTGCCGCGCGGTCTCTGGCACCTCGCCGCTGCCGGGGACTGCACGTGGGCGGAGCTCGCAGAGGCGATCTTCGAGGAAGCCGGCCTCGACTGCCGTGTCCGGCGCATCACGACGGCGGAGCTCGGTCGGGCCGCGCCTCGCCCGGCGTACTCGGTGCTGCGCAGCGAGCGGCAAGATGCACCGCAGTTGCCGCACTGGCGCGACGGTCTACGCGCCTGCCTCGACCGGCTGAGCTAACCCGCCCGGCCCGCCGCGGCGGACCGCTCGCGCGTAGAGCGCGACCGCCGGCGAGAGGAGCGAGGCGCCGAGCACGAGCGCGGCGCGGATCCCGAAGACGTTTCCGACCACGCCGATCGCAGGGCCGCCTGTCCACTGCCCGATCGCATCCGCCTGGCTCGTGATCGAGAAGACGGTGGCGCGTACGCTCGACTCGGTGATCGACTGGTTGAGCCAGCTCGAGAAGAGGGGCACGACAAGCCCGCGGATCGTGTTCGTCGCGAGCATCGCGATCAGTGCGAGCCAGAACGCCTGAGCGAGACCGAACACGACGACTGTTGCAAGTACGGCAACGTTGGCGAAGAGCAGCACGCGCGTGATCGTCTGTCGCGGCGCGTGCTCGAGCCGTCGGTTCGCGGGGCGCGCGACGAGCAGCGAGAGCACAAGCGAAGCCGCGGAGATGATCCCGAACCAGACGATGAAGGAGAGACCGGCGAACGACGGCAGGCCGATGTCTCGGATCATGTGCGCTTCGCCGAGCCGGTCGTACGCCTCGCTCCATGCGCCCCAGAAGGCCGAGATCGCGAGGATCAGCAGCAGCACCGGTGTACGCCGCACGAGCTGGGCGCCGGCTCGCCCCGTTCCGACGATTGTGCGCAGCGTGCCCTCGGCCTCGTCACGCGACGCGGGCCGGAAGCCGTGTTCCGGCATCACGGATGCAAGTACGACGCCCACGGCGCCGATCACGATGCCGCCGACGATCACCGGCAGGCGGAGCGAGACAAGACCGAGCGCGACGCTGCCGCCGATCGCAACGAGGGCGCAGACGCGGCCGAACTGCGCGGAGCGCAGATACACCGGCTGCACGTTCTCGACACCGATCCCGGTCGGGACCTCGCAGAGAAAGATCGTGAGCTCCATGAACGTCCCGACGAGCACGAGCTGGAGCGGGCTCATGCCGACGACCGTTACGAAGTAGACGGGCGCGAGCGTCCAGACGAGCGTGTCGCCGAGCGCCGAGCCGGCGGTCCGGAGATACCAGACACGAACCGGATCGGCGCTCATGCGATTAGCCCGACCGCTTCAACTTGCCGTGCTTCTTCGCGTACCGCTCTCCGCGTTTGAAGACGGCGAGTCCGACCGGAATCGCGAACACCGCGATCACGAGCAAAGGCCAGACGTCGGCCCATGCGAGGCCCGTGCCGTTCACGATCGCCGCGCGATCGCCACGGAGTGCATAGGTCGCCGGCGAGATCTTCGCAATCGCCTGCATCCAGCCCGGCATCACCGACACCGGGTAGTAGACGCCCGAGACGGCGAGCATCAACCCCTGAGCGACGAAGCCGAGCTGCGCGCCCTTCTCCGGCGAGATCAGCGGCAGGACGGCTGTCATCATCCCGATTCCCATGAATGAGATCGACGCGATTCCGAGCAGCGCGAGCGCGGAGCCGAAGTTCGCATCCGACATGTGGATGCCGATGAACGCCGCAACGACGAAGAACAGGATCGTCGCGCGGATGAGACCGTAGAGCACGGCGAACGCGCCCATGCCGAAGAGATGCGTCGAGCGCGACAACGGCGCCATGAACGTGTACTCGATCGTTCCTTCCCAGCGCTCCCACGCAACGGTCTCCGTCACAAACTCGAAGATGATCCCGAGGAACGCCCAGATGACCGCGCCGACGAGCAGCTTCGTTGCGAGCACGTTCTCCTGTGCCGACGCGAGTCCCACGGAGCGCGCGATGAAGACGATCGTGAGCGTGTTCGCGATCGTCCAGACCATGAACGCGAGGTCCCAGAGGAAGTAGCGTTTCGTGAGGTAGACGTTGCGTTCGACGATGCCCCCGAGCCCGATGAGCTCGTGGCGGAGCGTTGCGCTGAGCCCCGCTCTGGCGCCGGCGGAGCCGGCGCCTCCGCTCCCTGCCGGCTCCGTCGAGCCTACGCCGGTGACGGTCATGCGAACACCCCCCGGTACTCGTCGTCCTCAGCGTTTTCTTCCTCGAAGGCGCGTCCGGTCGCGGCGAAGAACGCCTCTTCGAGCGTTTGCACGCCGTAGCGCCGCTTCACGTCCTCGACCGGCTCGAGGAACAGCAGCTCGCCGCGGTCGAGCAACCCGACGCGGTCCGCGAGCGCCTCCGCCTCCGCCATGTCGTGTGTGCAGAGGAGGATCGTCGCGTCGTGCGTCGCCCGCACCTCGCGGACGAACTGCTGCACTTCGAGCTTCGAGCGCGGGTCGAGCCCCGTCGTCGGCTCGTCGAGGAGAAGGAGCACCGGCGAGGTCAGCAGCGCGCGTGCGAGCGCGACCTTCTGCTGCATCCCGCGGGACAGGTTCTCCATCGACTCGCCGCGCCGGTCCGCAGGAAAGCCGACCCTCTCGAGGATCTCCGGAATCGCGGTACGCGTCACCGATGGCGGCATGCCGTAGAAGCGCGCCGCGTACGAGAGGTTCTCGTGCGCGGACATCTTCTTGAAGAAGCTCGCCTCGACCGAGACGCGGTTGACGAGTTGGCGGATGATCTTGGTGTCGTGGAACGCGTCGTGGCCGAAGATGCGGGCTTCGCCGCCGTCGTCGATCAGCAGGGTCGAGAGCAGGCGGACGAGCGTTGACTTACCCGACCCGTTCTGGCCCAGGATCGCAACACACTCGCCGCGGGCGATCGAGAACGTGACGTCGCGGAGTGCAGGCATGCGGCGGCGCCGCGCAAAACGACCGGCGCTCCTGTCACGCCTGCGGAACTCCTTGCGGAGATTCTTGACCTCGACCGCCGGCACATCCCGGCGGACGGACGTCGCTAATGCTGTTGGTAGTGCAAAGGTCGACATGCTGCTGCTCCTTTGAAAGAACGAGAAAGGGAACGGAGAACGGGAAAACTCGCGCTAGGGCGGCGCGCGGACCTAGCGTCCGCGTGGCCGGGCGAGCTTCCTGTTCATCACGTTCGAGAGCAACATGGCCGCTGAACGATACGTGCTCGTTGGTGCGACGTCAAATCATTTTTCGAACGGTACGTCGAACATCGCGACGATGCCCTGGTGTTCGCCCTCCGGCGGCTTCTCGAACGGGTTGCGCGTGACAACGCCGATCTTCCCGATCTCGGGATAGAAGACGACTTCGGGGATCGGGTTCGTCGAGACCGCGAGCACGCGCGCCGGCGTGTCCGTCGGATTCGTGAACGTGTGCAGCCCCTCGATGCCGCGCGGGCAGAAGACGACGTCGCCCGGCGCAAGTTCTTCTTCACCGTCGCCCGTTCGCAGCGTTGGTGTGCCGCTGAGCACGAAGAAGAGCTCCTCCATGCCGTAGTGGGCGTGGAGGTTGAAGCCGGTCGACCCCGGCATTAGCTCGTGCAGGGACGCGCCGAGGTCTTTCGCGCCGAGGGGCAGTCCGAAAAAGCGCGTCCGGATCTGCATCTTCTCCGCCGTCATGTCCCATGGCTCGTCCGCAAACAGGTTGAGTCTCGTCATGCTGCGCGCGGCGGCTCGTCGTCGTTCGGCGCCTCGTCCGGTTCGGGCCGCCGCCGGTCGTCGAGCCAGGCGACGATCTCCGGCTCGCGGAGCAGCAACTCGACGACATTGCCGCCGTGCTCCTCGTGCTCGCTCATGCTTCCTCCCTGATGTCGTGAATCACGAACAGCCCGTGCTTCGACTGCGCGGTGAGCTGTTTCAGGTCGGGGTACTCGGCGACCTCGGGTGAGACCCGCGTGCCGGCCATGACGTAGCGCACGGGCTCAGCGGTGTCGTTCCGCAGCCCGTGCGCCCCTTCCGGGCCAGGCAGGAAGCTGACGACCTCACCCTCCTCGAGCTGGCGCTCTCCGTCGGGCGTTCGCAGCGTCGGTCGCCCGCGCAGGACGAGGAGTAGTTCCTCCGATCCGTGGTGGACGTGGTAGATCACCCAGCGCTCGGGCTCGAGCTCGTAGACCGTGGCGCCGAGGAACGGCCCGCTCGGAACGAGCCGCCTCGACTTGGCGCCGCCGCCCGACCAGTCCTCGGCGTCATCCCAATCGTCGGTCCAGATGTTCATTCCTGGACAGTCCCACACAAAGAGGACACCTTCTGTCATCTTTAACGGAATGCGTGCGACGCGGCTTGTCTCCCTGCTTTTGCTGCTCCAGACGCGGGGCCGGCTCACGGCGGCCGAGCTTGCCGAGCGGCTCGAGGTCTCCGTCCGGACAGTCCACCGTGACGTCGAATCGCTCGCCGCGGCAGGCGTCCCGGTTGAGGCGGTGCGCGGCCCGGCGGGCGGCTACCGGCTCGCCGGCGGCTACCGCACGCGGCTCACGGGGCTCACCGCCGATGAGGCGGAGGCGCTCTTCGCTGCGGGCATGCCGGGGCCGGCGGCCGAGCTCGGCCTCGGCGGCGAGTTCGCGGCCGCACGGCTGAAGCTGCTCGCGGCGCTGCCGCATGAGCTTCAGGAACGGGCGACGCGCGCCGAGCGGCTCTTCCACCTCGATACGCGCGGCTGGTTCCGCGCTGAGGACAGGGTGCCGCACCTGCCCGCGCTCGCGGCAGCGGTCTGGCAGGGCTGCCGCGCGCGGATCCGCTATCGGGAGGGTGGCCTCGTCGTTCAGCGCACGATCGATCCGCTCGGGCTCGTGCTGAAGGGCGGCGCCTGGTATGTCGTCGCGCGCCGCTCGGTCGGTATGCGCGTCTACCGCGTGTCGCGCGTCGCCTCGGTTCGTGCTCTCGAGGAGACCTTCGAGCGGCCGTCCGCATTTGAGCTGACGGTGTTCTGGGAGCAGTGGTCGCGCTCTTTCGAGGAGACGCTGCCGCGCGTGCAGGTCACCGTGCGCGTCGATGAGGACGTGCGGCGCTGGCTGCCCGGCGAGCCGCGGGTCGACGAGGACGGCCGTACCGTTGTCGCGTTCGCCCATCTCGGCGACGCGTACCGCGAGCTCCTGCGCTTCGGCACGCAGCTCGAGGTGCTCGAGCCGGCGGAGTTGCGCCAACGGATCGCAGAGACGAGCCGCGACGTCGCAGCAATGTACGGTCGCTAGGTGCCGTCTTTGTCGACATACGCCCTTTTCATTGCGACCGCGCTCGCACTGCTTGCGATCCCCGGCCCTGCGGTGCTGTACGTCGTCAGCCGCAGCATCGACCAGGGGCGGAGCGCGGGGCTCGCATCGGTGCTCGGGATCACGTCGGGAACGGTCGTGCACGTCACCCTCGCGACCATCGGCCTCTCGTCGCTCGTGCTCGCGTCGAAGGTCGCGTTCGATGCCGTGCGCTATGTCGGCGCCGCCTACCTCGTCTTTCTCGGCGTCCGCCGCCTGCTGACGCGCCCGGTCGAGGAGGATCTGGAGAGCCGCGCACCGCGCACGACGCGCGACCTCTACACCCAGGGGCTGATCGTCAACTTGCTGAACCCGAAGACGATCGTCTTCATCTTCGCGTTCATCCCGCAGTTCGTGGACGTGAATGCAGGCCACGTCTGGCTGCAGGTCATGCTGCTCGGCCTCACCTTCGCAGGCCTCGGGCTCGCGAGCGACAGCCTCTACGCGGTCGTCGCCGGCACGGTTGCCGACCGCCTACGCGGCACGCCGTTCATCGCGCGCGTCGAGCGCTGGTTCGGCGGAAGCGTGCTGATCGGGCTCGGCGTTGCTGCGGCGATCGTGGCACCGCACCAGTCAAAGTGATCCGCCCGGAAGCGATAGCGACACCGCGGCTTGCGCTCGTACCGGCGTCGATCGAGATCGCGCGGGCAGTCCTTGCCGGCGATCTCTCCGCAGTCGCGCACGCCGCCGGCTGGCCGCACGCCGACACACTCGATGCGATGCGGATCGCGCCGGCGATCTGGTTTGTCGCCCTTGGCGGCGTCGTGATCGGTGAGTGCGGAACGGTCGGGCAGATCGACAACGCCGGCGGCGTCGAGATCGGATACGGCCTTGCGGCCGAGCATCGCGGCGCCGGCTACGGAACCGAGCTCGTCCAGGCGCTCTCGCGGTGGCTGCTGCGCCAACAGGGAATCGCGCGGGTCCTGGCAGCAGCGGAAGCCGGCAACATGCCTTCACGGCGCGCGCTCGAGCGGGCCGGGTTCGTGCTCGAGCGCTCGGAGGGCGGCCGCGTCTGGTACGCGCTCGCAGGCGCCCTCTAGTCGCTCCACCAGTCCGGCAGCATTTCGGTGTCCTTCGCCTGGGGTGCGCCGATCGCGATCAGCACGGCGCCGTCGGGTCCGGCCTCGAAGTTTCGCGCGACCTCGCCGGGAACGCGGATCGCGTCCCACTCCTTCAGCTCGACGATCTCGTCGTCCAGCTTCATGAGGCCGCTGCCGCTCACGAGGATGTACACCTCCTCCTGCTCGGCGTGCTTGTGCCCGAAGGGGATGCGGAAGTTCGGTGCGAACCGCTGGTAGCTGAGCCCGAAGTTCGAGAGCTCGAGCGGGCCACGCGCAAAGCGCGCCTCGAGGCCGTCGCCGATCCCGAACTGCTCCGCCATGTTGTCGACCTGCTTGAGGTTCTTAACCGTGTAATTCGGCATGGCGGGATCTTGACAAACCATCCGCCGGACCCGCTATGGTCTTGCACAGGACGTCCGCCACCGTTGGTGGGCGCCGAGGCAATGAGGCCTCACGACTTCGAGTCGTGGGGTCTTTTTTTGTGGTCCAGCACGCTACCCATTTTCTAAAGGCTCAGGTCTCTCAAAGGAGGACGAAATGGCAGAGATAGAGAAAGAGCTGAGGCATTACCTCGAGGGCAACGTCGAGCCGCGCGCTGCGCTCGAATGGTCGCGCGAGACGAGCGCCGCCATGGTCGACCTGAAGTTCTGCGACTTGCTCGGCTCGTGGCAGCACGTCACGCTGCCGGTGGGATCGCTCGACGAATCTGCGTTCGACGAGGGCCTCGGCTTCGACGGCTCCTCGATCCGCGGGTGGCAGGGAATCGCCGAGAGCGACATGCTGCTGATGCCGGACGCGTCGACCGCGATCCTCGACCCGTTCACCGAAGTGCCGACGCTCTCGCTGCTCTGCGAGATCGCCGAGCCGGTGACACTCGAGCCGTACGCGAAGGATCCGCGGCGTGTTGCCAGGCGGGCGGAGGACTACCTGCGCTCGTCGGGTGTCGCCGACACGTGCTTCGTCGGCCCCGAGTGCGAGTTCTTCGTCTTCGACGAGGTGTCGTACACGAGCGGCCCCAACGAGGCGCGCTACAAGGTCGATTCCTCGGAGGGCCACTGGAACTCCGGGGATCCCGGTCTCGGGTACACGATCCGCGAGAAGCAGGGCTACTTCCCGCCGGCGCCACACGACACGTTGAGCGACCTGCGCACGCGCATGGTGCTCACGCTCGAGCGGCTCGGTATTCCGTGCGAGTTCCACCATCACGAGGTCGCATCCGCTGGACAGTGCGAGATCGACCTGCGCTTCCAGAGCTTGACGCGGATGGCGGATCAGGTGCTGCTCTACAAGTACGTCGTCAAGAACACGGCGCGCGCAGCCGGCAAGTCGGCGACGTTCATGCCGAAGCCGATCTTCGGCGACAACGGCTCTGGCATGCACTGCCACCAGTCGCTGTGGAAGGAAGGCACGCCGCTCTTCGCCGACAAGTCCGGGCCCGCCGGCCTCTCGCAGCTCGCCCGTGGCTACGTCGCGGGACTGCTTGCGCACGCGCCGGCGCTCTTGGCGCTCTGCGCTCCGACGACGAACTCGTACCGCCGGCTCGTGCCGGGCTACGAGGCGCCGGTCAATCTCGCGTATTCATCGCGCAACCGCAGCGCATGCATCCGCGTCCCGACCTACAGCGAGTCGCCGAAGGCGAAGCGGATCGAGTTCCGCTGCCCCGACCCGACAGCGAACCCGTATCTCGCGTTCGCGGCGATGTTGATGGCGGGCCTCGACGGAATCGAGCGTGGGCTCGATCCGGGCGAGCCGTCCGACTTCGACCTGTTCGAGGACGACCACGGCGTTACGCAGGTGCCCGGCTCGCTTGCCGAGTCGCTCGACGCGCTCGAGGCCGACCACGCGTTCCTGACGAAGGGCGGCGTGTTCGGCGAGGACCTCATCCGCACGTGGATCGACTGGAAGCGCGAGTACGAGGTCGACGCGGTGCGGCTGCGCCCGCATCCCATGGAATTCGCCCTTTATTACGACTGCTGAGCCGATCGCGTTGAGGACTCTCATACGCCTGGAGCTCCGCGACCTCCAGCCACTGGACTGGCAGGAGGTCGCGCAGATCTACGAGGACGGCATCCGAACGGGCAACGCGACGTTCGAGACCGGCGTGCCTGCGTGGGAGCAGTGGGACGCCGCGCATTCGGCGATCAGGCTTGTCGCGGAGCTCGATGGCAAGACCGCGGGCTGGGCGGCGCTGACGCCGTCGTCGGACCGCGGCTGCTATCGCGGCGTCGCGGAGAACAGCGTGTACGTCGCGTCGTGGGCGCAAGGCCAGGGTGTCGGGCGAGGTCTGCTCGAGGCACTGATCGCGCGCTCCGAGGCGGAAGGGATCTGGACGCTCGAGGCCGGGATCTTCCCGGAGAACAAAGCGAGCGTTCGGCTCCATCTGGGTTGCGGCTTTCGTCTCGTCGGCGTGCGCGAGCGCCTCGGCGAGCTGAACGGCGAATGGCGCGACGTGTTGTTGCTCGAACGACGAGCGGGGGTGGTGGCGTGACGAAGGTTGAGGCAGTTGTCATACGCGAGCGGATCGAAACCGTGATCGACGCCGTCGAAGAAGAGACGGGTCACGTCGGTGTCACGGTGATCGAGGCCGTCGGACACGGGCGCGAGCGCGGCGTCACGCACGAGTACCGCGGACGCGTCTTCGAGTCGCGCTTTCTGCCCAAGGCGATGCTGATCTTCGTCGTCGGCGACGCCAAGGTCGAAGCGGTCGTCGGAGCAATCGTCGCTGCCGCTCACAGCGGCAACGAGTCCGGAGACGGGCTCGTGTGGTCGACGCCCATTGAAAACGTCACGCACAACCGAACGGGTTTGCGCCTGGAGGAGGTGGAAGTCGGATGATCGGAGCAGCAGCGGTTACGAACCATGATCTGCTGATCGCGGCGAGCACGATCTGGGTCGTCGTCACGGCGGTCCTCGTCATGTTCATGCAGGCCGGCTTCGCTTTCCTCGAGGCAGGGCTCACGCGCATGAAGAACGCCGGGCACATCGCCGGCAAGAACGTGCTCATCTTCGGTATCTGCTCGATCGTCTACTGGATGGTCGGGTTCGGTATCGCCTTCGGGGACGGCGGTTGGTTCAGCGGCACGGCGGGCTTCTTCCCGTCGGTCAACTCGATGATCGCCGTCGGGCAGAAGCCGTACGACTGGTTCTCGGAGATTCCCGGCGCCGCCGGCTACCTGTTCGAGGTCGTGTTCGCAGGCGTGTCGCTCGCGATCGTCTGGGGCGCCATGGCAGAGCGCGCCAAGCTCTGGGTGTACTTCGTCTTCGGCATCTGGTTCACGATCACGTACTCGATCGTCTCGCACTGGATCTGGAGCCCGCACGGCTGGCTGTTCGCCAAGGGCATGCAGGACTTCGCCGGCTCGACCGTCGTGCACTACCAGGGTGCGCTGGCCGGGCTCGCCGGGGCGCTGATTCTCGGTCCCCGCATCGGCAAGTTCGGCAAGGATGGCCGCGCGAACCCGATTCCGGGCCACAACATCCCCTTCGCCGTTCTCGGAACGCTGATCCTCTGGTTCGGCTGGTTCGGCTTCAATCCGGGCTCGACGCTCTCGGTCGACTTCGGAGGCTTCGGCTACTTCGGGTACGTCGCGCTGACGACGAACATCGCCGCGGCCACGGGAGCCGTCACCGGGATGGTGATCGCATGGCTGAAGCTCGGCAAGCCCGACATCTCGATGATGCTGAACGGCGCGCTCGGCGCCCTCGTGGCGATCACCGCGGCGTCAGGCTTCGTTGCGCCATGGGCGGCGATCGTGATCGGGGCCGGCTCCGGCGCGATCGCGGTGTTCGGCGTCATCTTCGTCGAGCGGATCGGCATCGACGATCCCATCGGCGCAGTCGCCGTGCACGGCATGTCAGGCGTCTGGGGCACGCTAGCGTGCGGGCTCTTTGCCGTGCCGCTCCTCGCGAAGAACCTCGGGACGGGCACGAAAGGCCTCGTGTACGGCGGGGGCTTCCACCAGCTCGGCGTGCAGGCCCTCGGCCTCGTCGCCGTCGGCGCCTTCACCTTCGGGACGTCGTACGGCTGCCTCTGGGTGCTGAACAAGATCTGGGGCATCCGCGTCTCACCGGAAGTCGAATCGGGCGGTCTCGACGTGCACGAGCACGGCATGTGGGGCTATCCCGAGTTCTACATCCCGGTTCCTGGCGGCTACGGCACCGAGAGCCACGGGCATCTCGGCGCTGCCCACAGCCATGCACCGGCAGGTGCAACCGCGCACGCAATCCAGCCGAGTCCGGTGACGTCGCCATGACGTGTACGTGCGTTAGGCCCGTGCCCATCGAGCGCGCGACGCGCAAGGGGGCAGCCCGCACGGAGTGTGCGGACTGCGGCAAGCAGATCCGGCTCACACTTGGGAAGGGGCGGCGCTTCGGCGCCGCCCCTTCTCAGCCCACGTAGATCGGGGTGTGCAGCGGCACACGCGGGTACAGATCCTCGACGTCGGGGATCGTCATCCGGATGCAGCCGTGCGATGCGGCACTGCCGATCGACCACGTCTCGACCGTGCCATGGATGCCGGCGCCGTCGAAGAAGCCCATCCAGCGCGCCTTGATCGGGTCGTCAGGGCCCGGCGGAATGATGTGGCCGGCAAGAGCGCCCGCCCACGGGCTCAGCGGTACGTGCCAGGACGGGTTCACCTGCTTGTCGTTGATCGTGTACTCGCCCGCGGGCGTCTCGAGGCCCGCTTGGCCCACCGCGATTCGGTAGGTCTTCGTGAGCTTCAGGTTCTTGTAGAGGCGGAGCGTGAACGTCTCGCGGCTGACGAGGATGTACGTTCCGTACCGTTTCGTCAGTTTCGAGGTGCTCACGTGCGGCTGTAGCGGCCGCGTCGGCACCGTGAGCGTGCGCGGTCCGTCGAACGCAAGGAGCGCAGAGGTGAGTGCGCGCTCGAGCAGCGGACGCTTCACCGCGAGGCCGGGGCGCGCTGGGACGATGCGCAGCCCGGTTGCGAGCGGTTTTGGCTCGACGCGCGCGTTCCGGGCCGGACTGTCGACGACCTGGGCGACGTGGTCGACCAGCGTCTCGAGGTGGCGCGGGGAGAGCGCAGCCTGCAGCGGGATCGCTTCCTGGAGCGGCTGCCCGCCCGCGTCGCGGAAGAAGCGGTGCGCGAGGCTCCCGCTGCGCGATGCTTGCACGGCTGCCCCCACCGTCGCCGCGATCTCCACGTGGAGCCCTGCGCGCGTGGGAAGTACCGCGAAGCGATGCGGGCCGTAGACGAGGGTGACGGGTTCGCGGAGGCGTTCCGCCAGGCGGGTCTCGAGAAGCTGCCGAGCCTCCCCGGCATGGAGCCCGCCGACGTCGACGCCGTCGATCTGCACGCCGGCGGCGATCACATCGGTGCGGGTCGAGTCAAAGTAGTAGGCGTAGGCGCCGCCGGCCGACAGTGCGAGGCCGCACACGGCGAGTAGAGCTCCACCAGCGACCCACAGGCGATGCTGCATTCCTCTCAGCGTTGTACTCCCCTCGTGCGATAGAGCGCAATCCCCCGCTACGCTCGCGGGCGGTGCGGACACAGTTCGTCGACTGCCGGTGGGAGCTCGGTGCGCCCGGTCGGGGGCGGGAGCTCTACCTCACCGGGCACATCCCGGGCGCCTCGTTCCTTGACGTCGACGAGGAGCTTTCGGACCTCTCGGTGCCCGCCGCGGGGAGGCATCCGCTGCCATCGGCAGAGGCGTTCGCGGCCGCGGCGTCGCGCGCAGGCATCGGGCGGGACGTGCTCGTCGTCGCCTACGGGACGCTGGGCGGTGCCGAGCGGCTCTGGTGGCTGCTGCGGCACTTCGGCCACGACGACTGCGGCGTGCTGATCGGCGGCCTCGACGCATGGGGTGGTCCTCTGCGCCCGGGTGACGAGCAGATCGAGCCCGCCGAGTTCGTGCCGCGCGAGCGCGCCGGCGACACGATCACGGCAGAGGAGATCGCCCGCCGCCTGGCGGATCCGGGCCTGAGGCTCGTCGACGCGCGTCCCACGTCTCGTTGGCGCGGCGAGCCGAACCCGATCGACGACCCGCCGGGCCGCATCCCCGGCTCGCTGAACGCGCCCTGGGCAGAGGCGCAGCCCGAGCTCCCGGAAGGCGAGCTGGTCGCCTACTGCGGCTCCGGTGTCACCGCGTGTGTCGTGCTTCATCGCGCGTCGCTCCACGGCCGGGACGGAAAGCTCTATCCCGGCTCGTGGAGCGAGTGGTCGAAGCGAGGCCTGCCGGTCGAGCGCGGTTAGGACGCCTCGTAGGTGACGCTGACGCTTGCGTCGATCGTCTGCGAGCCCGGCTCGATCGCGACCCCGGCCGAAACGCCGGCCTTCTGTGCGAACGGCAGGGGAACCTGGCCTCCGCCTTCGACGATCGTCTGCACGCCGCCGAGGCTGAGCCCGCCGGCGTCCGCGAGCGCCTGCGCCTTGTCGTGGGCGTTGGCGACGGCCTTCTTCAAGGCGTCCTGGTACTGCACGTCCTGATCGGAGAGTGAGAGGCTCGGCCCCGACACGCCGTCCGCGCCCGCGCCGACGGCGGCGTCGACGATCGAGCCAGCTTTGGCGATTGCCGCTGTCACCGAGATGGTGTTCGACGCGGCGTAGCCGATGATGTCCGTCCCCGCCTGGCTCGTCTGTGGCGAGAGCGAGACCTGGCTCGTCTGGATGTCGGCCGCGTCAACGCCTGCGTTCTTGACGGCTGCTGCGACGGCTGCAGCGGCGTCGGCGTTCTGGGCGAGGGCGGCCTTGGCGGTGCTCGCCCTCGTGTCGACCGTGAAGTCGAACCCGGCCTGGTTGGGCACCGTCGTCACCGAGCCGTCGCCCGTCACGGTGATCGTCTTTGGCGTCGTGGTTCCGGCAGCGTGGCCGATTCGCGGCTGCGCGACGCCGGCGATTGCCGAGGCCACGAGCAGGAAGCCCGCGATAAGGAGGATGGAGCGAAGTCGCATCATGTGGGTGATACGGCGCCGTGGCGCCGAATCGTCACATGCGCGCGCTCTAGGCGGTGGCGGTGGCGGTGGCCGTGCCGAGCTTGCCGAGGTACGGCGTCCAGCCGTGCGGGATGCGCGGCGCGGCGAGCTTGATGAAGAGCACCGGTTGCGGCGGGCGGGGCAGCGTCTTCAGCTCCATCCCGACCTGCTCGAGCGAGCGGTCGCCCTTGCGGAGGTTGCATGGCGCGCAGGCGGTCACGACGTTCTCCCAGATCGACTCGCCGCCCTTCGATCGTGGGACGACGTGGTCGAGGGTGAGCCGCCCGTTCGTCGTGCCGCAGTAGACACAGCGCCAGCCATCCCGGGCGAAAAGCGCCCGGCGGGAGATCTTCCGCTGGATCGCCCGGGGTACCCGGACGTAGTTGAGTAGCCGGATCACGTGGGGCCAGACGAAGCTGCCCGTGGCCGACCGGAGGGGCTGGTCGAGGTGCTCGATGACCTCCGCCTTGCCCTTGTAGAGCAGTACGTGGGCACGCCGAACCGTGCACACGTTCAGCGGCTCGTAGCTGGCGTTCAAGACCAGAACTTGCTGCACCCTGCCGTAAAGGTACCAGCGGGCAGCTTTCAAGAGACATGCCCCGGTGTCAGACACCGGTCTGTTTCGCGGGTGCCGATACGTCGCCCAGTCCGGACGGAACATGGCCCGGTGTCAGACACGACGGTTTCGTGACGCTTTCGTGTGGAAGTCGTGACAGAGGCTACGAGGCCATGGCCCGCTCGACCGCTTCGAGTTCTTCGGGCGAGAGGGCGACGGAGGCGCGGCCCCGGTCGAGCTCCTTCACGTAGATCCGGGCATAGTCCCGCCCCTGGATCGCACTCAGGACGACGCCGGTGCGGAAGGAGTCGAGCATGGCAACCGAGGCCGACTGATGGCCGCCCGAGTTCTCGTAGGCGTCGTAGCGGACGATCGCTGTCTTCGACACGGTGTCGTCGATGCGGCGGTCGAGCCGCCCGAGCGCGGCGGCCACCTCGTCGACCGCACGATGCAGATCGTCGATGCGGGCTTGCAGCGAGACGGCGAAATCGACGAGGTCGTCCTTGCCGCCGCCGAGCAGGACGAGTTGCGCCTTCCGGACCCGTCGCAGCGTCAGGGAGTGAACGAGGGCGGCGAGCAGCGCGACGGCCGCTGCAGCGGCGGCGCCGAGCGCAATCCAGCCGGCGGCCGAGGCGCTGAGGTGCATCAGGCCAACGCTAACTCAGGGTGAAGAAGACCGTGTAGGCCGCCGAGTTGTTCGAGGTGTTGATCTCGCCGGCAACCGGTGCGATATCGACCTTGAGAGTCGATTTGTTGCCGTATGCCGAGGTCGGCAGGTTGAGGCTCGAGAAGGTGACCGTCTGCTGCTGGGCCGGCTGAATCAGCGCGATCTTCTTCTGCAGCTTGATCGGAGCACCGCCCGCGTCGATCGTCAGGTTCACCACAACGTTGAACTCGTTGAAGTCACCAGAGTCCTCGACCGTGACGGCGAACGCGAGATCGGCGGAAACCTTGATCGTCGTCGCGGAGCTGGTGGTGAGGACGCTGCCCTGTGGCGTCACCTTGACGGACACGAGCCCGTCGCCGTGCTTGCCGCTCGGCGTGCCGCCGGTCGACGCACCGGAAAGGCGCGTCAGGAGGATGCCGAAGGAGCGGGCGCTGACGAAGTCGGTGTTCGCGAGGAACTGCGAGCTCGGGATGACGACGCCCGTTACGCCCTGGCTTGTCAGCTGTTGCGTCGCGGGCGCGAGGTACAGCTGCGCCCACACGACGTCGCTGGCGGTCAAGAGCTCGCCTCCGCTCGTCAGCTTCGCGACGGTATCCGTCTGGTTCTTGGTCGCCGCTGACTGGGCAAGCGTGTCGCCGAGGTCGGTGAGGCCCTTCGCACGCAACTCGATCGCGTCGATGAGGTTCTGGTGGATCGCCCGCAGCGGCCCGGGCGGCCGGATCTGCTGCGCTTGCTGGTACGCCTGCTGCTCCTGCTGGGCGTACTGCTCGAGCTTCGCCTCGAGGTCGGACTGCTTGAGCGGGGACGAGGAGAGCTCGGTTGCGAATTCTCTGCCGAGCGCCGTGTCCGCGTTCGCGATCGCCTTGACCTTCGTCACGTAGTTCTTGTACTCGCCCTGCTTGTCCTTGCCCTGGCACGAGCCGACCCAGAAGACGAGACCGACGACGATCACGATCGCGATCGCGATCAGGCCGACGAGCCGCG
>PLZU01000014.1 GCA_003152275.1 Actinomycetota bacterium | reverse complement strand
ACCGCCGCTTCAGAGAGAACTTACGACGTCCAGCAGGCCGTCGAGGTCGTGTGAGTCGGCAACCGCGACGACGTCGAGGCCGTGCTCACGTGCCTCGGCCGCGGTTTGAGGGCCGATTGCGACGACCGGCAGACGCGCGCCTGTCGCCGCAAGTGCCCTGGCGGCGGACGCGGACGCGAGCAGCGCGACGTCGCCCACCGGAGCGGGCGGCCGCAGCTCAACCGTGCGGTAGAGCGCCAGGAAGTCAGCGCCGCGCTCGTCGACGAGCAGCCGGCGCGCGCCCTCGGCCGCCGCGAGAAGGACGCGACCCGGCGGCAGCTCGGCGAGCAGCCCTTCCTGGGTGTGGGTTACCGGCACGAAGTCCGCATGCAGCCCGTGCTCGCGCAACGCATCGGCGGTACCCGGCCCGATCGCCGCAATCCGCTGCGGTTTCGCCGCCAGCCTTCGGGCGAGTTCTCGCGCACCGTTCGGGCTCGTGACGACGATCCAGTCGTACGGTGCAGGGTCGATCGGCTCGTCGCTGAGTGGGTCGATCCGGATCAGTGGGCAGCGCACGACGTCGTGACCGAGCGCTTCGAGCCGTGCGACGAGCGCGTCGGCCTGCTCGTCGGAACGCGTGACGACGATCTTCACCGCTCGAGAGCTGCGAGCTCTAGGCCGAGCGCCACCGGGTCGTCACCGATCCGGCGCTCGAGCCAGGAGCCGTCTTCCGCCGCGATCAGTCCGGTGAGCCGTACGCCGTCGTGGTACGCCGCAACCGGGGCGAGGCAACCGCCGCCCACTGCTGCAACAGCGGCGCGCTCGGCTTCGACGCGACCACGCGTCTCGCCGTGATCCGCAGCCGCGACCAGGTGCTCGTCGCCCTCGCGCACCTGCAACGCAAGAGCGCCTTGCGCAGCCTCCGGCAAGAGCTCGTCCGGCTCGAACCGCTTGCCAATCTCGCGCGCGAGCCCGAGGCGGTCGAGACCGCACGCCGCAAGCACCACGGCATCGAGCCCTCGCTCGGTGCGCTTCCGCAAGCGCGTGTCGATGTTGCCGCGCAGCGGCTCGATCGAAAGCGTCGGCTCGAGGAAGAGCAGTTGCGCCTTACGTCGAGCCGACGCCGTGCCAACACGCATCCCCGGCCGGATCGCGTCGGCGCCGCACAGCGCATCACGCGGATCGTCGCGCTCGAGATATGCGCCGACGACGAGACCCGCGGGATCGGTCGACGTCATGTCCTTGGCTGAGTGCACCGCGATGTCAATGCGACGCTCGAGCAGCGCCTCCTCGAGCTCTTTGACGAAGACGCCGCGCAAACCGATCTCGCCGAACGGCTTCGTGCGGTCGCGGTCGCCGGCCGTCGTGATCGGAATCAGCGCGATCTCGATACCAGGCGCGCGCAGACAGGCGGCGGCAATGTCCGCCTGCGTGAGCGCGAGCCTACTGCCGCGGCTGCCGACGCGGATCAGCACACCGCGCCCGCTTTCGCACCGGTTGGCCGCACATCGACGCGCCGCGGGGCCGCACCCGGACAAACGCCGTCGGCGCCTGCAAAGGCAGCGGCCGGCCGGTGAGCTTGCCGACGTTCAGCGCTCGTCCTCGCCGAGACCGAAGAGGTGCCGCACCGCTTCAGCATAAATCACCCCGTCGGCCGACACGGCCGCCTGCTTCATGCGAACGGTCGGCAGGTGCAGGAGCTTGTTGACGATCTGGGACGTCATCGACTCGACCGCTCTGCGCTGCGTGTCGTCGAGCCGGCCGAGGACGCCCTCCGCCTTGCGCAGCTCCGCCTCGCGGATCTCCTCTGCGTGGGCGCGCAGCGACGCGATTGCCGGCACGACATCGAGCGAGGCGTGCCAGGCGTGGAACTTCTCGGCCTCCGTCGCGACAATCGCCTCAGCGCGCGTCGCTTCGCTGCGGCGGCCGGCAAGGGTCTCGGACACGATCGCCTCGAGGTCGTCGATGTCGTAGAGGTAGCAGCCATCGAGCTCGTGGATCGCAGGGTCGAGGTCGCGCGGGACTGCGAGATCGATGAAGAGCAGCTGCCGCCCGTGGCGCGCACGCTCGACCGTCTCCGCCTCGAGCACGTAGCCGCGCGAGCTCGTCGATGAGACCACAACGTCGACTCGCGCAAGTTCCTCCTCGAGTTGAACCCGATCCGTCTTGCTGTTGGCAGTGAGCACAATCTCCGCGCCGCGCGTGCGCAGGCTGCGTGCGGCCTGGTCGCCGACCTTGCCGACACCGATCAGCATGATCCGGCAGCCGTCGAGGTCGCCGAACACCTGCTCCGCAAGAGCAGCGGCTGCAGACGACACCGACGCCGGGCTCTCGCCGATCGCCGTCTGCGACCGGACCTTGCGGCCCGCGTGCAGCGCCTGCCGGAAGACCCGGTCGAGCAGGAACCCAGGCGTGCCCGCCTCGTAGGCGGCTCGGACCTGGCCGAGAATCTCGCCCTCCCCGGGCACGAGCGAGTCCAGCCCGGCGGCGACGCGGAACAGATGCAGTGCAGCCGCCTGGTCACGCAGCCGATAGAGCGCAGGCTCAACCTGCGGCTCGAGCTCGGCGAGCGCTGCGACCGCCCGCCGCTCCGCTTCTTCGGCGTCGTCCGCGACGACGTAGAGCTCGGTGCGGTTGCACGTCGAGAGGCACACGGCCTCGCCAAGCTGCGAGGACAACTGTGCGGAATGCTCACGGTCAAGCGCGACACGCTCCCGCAACTCAACCGGGGCGTGATGGTGCGAGGTGCCGACGAGAACGAGACGCATCACGCGAAGTGGGTGACGGGGAAGGCGAGCCGGACGAGGATCACGAGCACGAAGCCCGCAAGCGCTACGTACGCCGCACGACGACCGGACCAGCCGGTTAGGCGCAGCACGAGATAGGCGACCCAGACCGCCCAGGTGACGAACGTCGCGACGACGATCGCGTCGACGCGATCCCCACGCTGGACGAGTTGCTCGATGCCCACGGCGATACCGAGCGTCAACGGCGGAAGTGAGAACGCGGCCGTGCGCGCCGCAACGCGATCGAGTGTCGCGAGCGACGGCGCAGGTCGACGCAGGATCGTCGGCGCGCGGCGCTTCAGCCGCCGCTCCTGCCAGAGATAGAGCGCCGATAGGGCGGCTGCGAGCGTGAAGCCTGCAAATGCGACGAGCACGAGCCCGACGTGCAGCACGAGAAAGAGGTTGGAGTAGTGACTGCGCGTGCCGATCGCGGTACCGCCGCCGGCGCGGGCGACGATGAGCAGCGCCGCAGCAAGCGGCATCACGACGAGCCCGAGCAGCCGATAGGCGCCGCGGCAGCCCCAGATCAGATACGCGCCGACGACGAGCCAGACGAAGAGGTTGAGGGAGCCGGCCCACGTCCCCCAGGGGAAGCCATCCTCGCGCGCGGCCTGAACACCCAAGAGTGCGGTCTGCACGAGCCAGCCCAGACGCACGCCCCACGTCGCTGCGCGTCCCGCGACACCGGGACGCCGCGCGTCGCCGAAATACCCGACGGCCGCCTCGCCGTACAGCAGGAGTGCGGGCCAGAACAGGAACTCAGCCAACAGAAACCGTCTCCCGCTCGCCGACTTTCTCCGTTTGGCGCGACACGAGCTCGTCGACCTCTCGCTCGAGCCGCTGCAGCTTCAGCGCGATGATCGCGACATACACAAGCACGAGCGCGAAGATTGCGCAGTACGCAGCCGTGACGTAGGTCTCCGCGGTCGTCACGCGTACGACTCCCGGAGCCGCCGGAGCCGCGCATCGAGGCGCTTGCCGGCGAGCTCGATCCGATAGAGCGTGTACGCGAGCGTCAGCACCGCAACTTGCGTGACGAAGTACGTCACGAGCATCCACCCACCAAAGTTGGCGCCGTGCCGGGTGAAGACGACGGGGTGGATGAACTTCTGCGAGAGCCGGATGGCAAGGAAACTGACCGGGATCAACACGACACCGAAGAGTGCGTACACCGCACACAGATTCGCCCGCTGCGGCCCGTCGTCAACGGAGAAGCGCAGCATGAAGTACGCCGCATAGAAGAGGAACAGCACGAGGAACAGCACGAGCTGGTTCTCGCTCCAGAGCCACCAGTGCCCCCACGAGTACTTCGCCCAGATCGACCCGGTGACGAGCACGAGCACGCCGAAGATCACGCCCTGGTGGATCGCGACGTAGCTCTCGAGGTCGGCGTTCGGGTCGCGCTTCCAGAGATGCAGGAACCCTTTCCACGCGCCGAGGCCGAAGCTGAGATACGCCGTGAACGCGATCGACACGTGGAAGTAGAAGATCCGCTGCGAGAAGCCCAGGAACTGATCGTTCGGCGCGACGAAGAAGACGAGCACAAGCGCCGCCGTCACGAGAACGAGCGACGCCGCGGCAAGCGCGGGCAGCGGAATTCTATGCGGCCGTCCCACCGTTCCCAATTGTGCCCTTCGGAGCCTCACTCGGTCACGACGTACTCGAACGAGGCCCAGCAAACGAGCGCGAACATCAGGTCATAAAGGCCGAGAAAGCCGAGATACCGGCCTGGCGACTCGACCACGGACGCCCCCACGCCGCCGATCACGATCGGGATCGCGAGCGGGAGAAAGAGGAGCGGGAGGAGCAGGTCGCGCGCCCTGGTCGCGACGGCCATGGCACCGAGGAAGGTTCCGACCGCACAGATGCCGATGTCGGCGAGCGCGATCGCAAGGAGCGTCGCGGCGTCGAGGCCGTGGAAGAAGAGCGCGAACACAGGCACCGCGACGAGCTCGGCGAGCACGAGAAAGGTGAGCGTCGCGAGTGCCTTCGCGAGCCAGATCGCGCTGCGGTCGCACGGTGCAAGCACGAGCGCGTCGAGCACATGCTGCTCGCGCTCCGGCACGAACGCACGGCCGAGGGCGAGGAGCGCCGTGAAGATGATCGCCACCCACAGCAAGCCGCCCGCGGCGAGATCCGACGAGCGCGCCGGCAGCGAGAAGTGGAAGACGACAAACACCGCGACGACGAACAGCAGCATCGCGGGCAGGGTGTCTCGCGCGCGCAGCTCGAGGAGCAGATCCTTGCGCGCGAGCGCACGCACGTCGGCGAGATAGCTCATGCGAGCGCGAGGCGCGTCGTCGCGAACGGCTCGATGCGCGCTGGATCGTGGGTGGACACGACGAAGGTGCGCTCACCACGAAGCTCGGCGAGTTGAGCGTCGAGCAGTTCGACGCCTTGCGTGTCGAGCGCCGTGTATGGCTCGTCGAGTATGAGCAGCGCAGGATCGTGCAGGAGCACGCGACAGAGCGCTAGCCGTTGCGTCATCCCGCGCGAGTACGAGGCGACCCGATCGCGCCGCGCATCCCACAAGCCGAAGCGCTCGAGCAGCATGCCGATCCGCTCGCGCCGCTCAGGCACGCGGTAGAGCCGGCCGTAAAGCTCGAGGTTCTCGAGCGCCGTCAGCTCGCGATAGACGAGCGGCTCGTGCGCGAGATAACCGATCCGCGCACGCTCGGCATCGACGCGCAGCTCACCTTCCGTCGGGATCGCAAGGCCCGCGCAGATGCGCAGCAACGTCGTCTTCCCGGAGCCGTTGGCGCCGGTCACGACGGCGAAGCCGCCGCGCGCTACCTCCATGTCGACGCCGCGGAGCACGCGCTTCTCGCCGAAGCGCCGACCGAGCTTTCGAGCCTCCACCACGCGGCCAGTCTAGGAGTCCAGGTCGCCTTACACAGGTTTTACGTCCGCCGAACGTGAACGGGTCGCCGGGCGGCATCTACTCCGGTAGCGGAAATGTTCGACTCCAGGGGGTTTTACGGATCATGTTGAAACCGCGTATCGCCGTGCCCGTCGTCCTCGTTGTCGCGGCCGTAGCCGCGGCAGGGGTCGCGGCGGCCACCCGCCACACCCAGTCCACGCAGGCCGCAGCAACAGACTTCACCGCGGGCTCGGTAACCAAAAGCCACACGGAAACGTGCGCCGCGAGCGACGGCGCCTACCAGCTCACGACCGCGACCTACACCGGGACCGCGACAAGTAACGATGCCCGGTTGAACGGCTCAGTCGAGTTTCGGGTATCGAGCGTCGTGAACACGACGACGAAGCTCGGCTTCCTCGACGGAACGTTGCGCGTCCGCGGCACGAACGCCGGCGCAAGTGGCACGATCCACGCCGCGATCGCGAACGGTGCGGCCGTCGGCTCCCTTGTCGGTCAAGGCACTCGACCGGAGGCGAAGCTCGTCGCGTCGATCTCGGCTGCGTTCACGGCCGCGACCGGGTTCGCAAGCGGCAAGATCGGTTCGGGCAGCGCCAACGGCGCCGGCGTGCTCTACGTGCGCGGCGACTGCCGGAAACCCAAACAGCAGACGTCAACCGCTGTGTTCCATCTCCAGCTCACGCCAAACGAGGTCGTCCCGCGCGTTAAGGATCTCAAGGCGGACGGGACCGGCAACCTGACGCTCGACCTGACGCGCGACGCCTCCGGCAACATCACGAGTGGGAACGTCGTCTTCTACGTCAACTACCGCTTCCCGGGGTCGGTGACGCTCACGGGCCTCGCCCTCCACCAGGGAGCGCGCGGCTCGAACGGCCCGGTCGTACTCGACGCCGGAATCGGCACCGTCACCGACACCGACGGGCGCGGCAATCTGACGAAGGTCGTGAGCGGTGCGTCCGCCTCGCTCCTTCAGGCGCTGCTCCAGAGCCCTCGCGGGTACTACGTCGACGTCACGACGTCGGCGAATACCGGCGGGGCACTCCGCGACCAGCTCAGTTCGCCGCAGCGGCGCTGACGCCAACAGACTCCTGCGGGTGCGAGGGCCGCAGCCCGCACCCGCAGGAGTACGATCGCGGCGAGCCGCATGGAAGGAATCACCGTTCAGGAACTGGGCCTCGCGGCGCGCAACCATGCGATGCCGCTCGAGACGCTGCGGGAGCCGATCACGCCTGTCGGCCTGCACTACCTGCTCATCCACTTCGATATCCCGCACGTAGATGCATCGCGATGGGAGCTTGCGGTGGGCGGTCTCGTTGAACGGCCCCTTCAGCTCGGGCTCGACGATCTGCTGTCGCGGCCGGCGCGGACGCTTGCGGTAACGCTCGAGTGTGCCGGGAACGGGCGGGCGCTCCTGTCGCCGCGCTCGCCGAGTCAGCCGTGGCTGACCGAAGCGGTCGGCACCGCCAAGTGGACCGGCACGCCGCTTGGACCGCTCCTTCGAGAGGCCGGGCTCGCTCCGGGCACGGCGGAGGTCGTCTTCACGGGCCTCGACCGCGGCGTCCAGGGCGGTGTCGAGCACCTCTACGAACGAAGCCTCGCCGTGGACGATGCGCTACGCGACGAAGTGCTCCTCGCCTACGCCGTCAACGGCGAACCGCTCCCGCCGCAGCACGGCTATCCGCTGCGCCTGATCGTCCCCGGCTGGTACGGGATGACGCACGTGAAGTGGCTGAGCGCGATCACGGTCGTCGGCGAGGAGTTTCGCGGCTGGCAGCAAGAGGAGGCGTACCGGCTTCGACAATCCGACGACGAAGTGGGGACGCCGGTGACGCGGATGCTGCCGCGCTCGCTCGTCGTGCCGCCGGGCATTCCCGAGTTCCTGTCGCGCACACGATTCGTCGACGCCGGGCCGTGCGTATTGGAAGGGCGCGCCTGGTCGGGCTGGGCGCCGATCGAGCGTGTCGAGGTGAACGTGGACGGCGGCGACACCTGGGCGGACGCCGAACTCAGCGACGCCGTGTCGACGTACGCATGGACCGGCTGGCGCTTCGCGTGGGACGCGGGCCCGGGCGACCACGAGCTCTGCTGTCGCGCGAGTGACGCTGCCGGGAACACGCAGCCAAACGATCCGAAGTGGAACATCGGCGGCTACTGCAACAACGCGGTGCAGCGCGTCAGCGTGACCGTCAGCTGACGGCGTCCGCGATCACGAAGGCTGCAAACACGACGCTGATCACGCCGTTCATTGTGAAGAACGCCGCGTTGAGCCGGCTCAGATCGTTGGCCCTCACGAGCGAGTGCTCGTAGCCGAGTAGCGCAGCGACGACGGCGACGCCGATCCAGTAGAGAGCACCAACCGGCAAGCCGAGCCCGGCAGCGACGAGGCACGCGACGATCGCAGCGTGCGACAGTCGCGCACCGGCGAATGCACCGCGCACGCCGAACCTCGTCACGATCGAATGCAGACCCTGCGCACGATCGATGTCGGCGTCGAAGAGCGCGTAGAAGAGGTCGAACCCGGCGACCCAGAACGCGACCGCAGCGCCAAGCAGCCACGCCTCCCACGGAAGGTGGTTCGTGATCGCCACCCACGCGCCGACGGGCGCGAGCCCGTCGACCACGCCGAGCCAGAAGTGGCAGAGCCAGGTGAAGCGCTTCAGATACGGATAGATGACGAAGCCGGCGACGGGAATCGGCCAGAGCCAGTGCGTCTTCGGCGCGAGTTGCCAGACGGAGACGAGGAAGACCGCGAGCGACGCGGCGCAGAAGAGCGTGACTTGGGCGACCGACAGCTGGCCACTCGGCAGCTCGCGCGTCGCGGTGCGCGGGTTGCGCGAATCGATGCGCGCGTCGATCAGCCGGTTGAGCGCCATCGCGAGCGAGCGAGCGCCGACCATCGCGAGTGTGATCCAGAGCAGATCGTGCCCGGACGGCGCCCCGCCGACGGCGAGAAACGCGCCGACGTATGCGAACGGCAGCGCAAAGATCGTGTGCTCGATCTTGACGAGCCGCGCGAAGCGCGCCGGCAACGGCGCAAGCGTCGGCGCAGAAGCAGTCACGCCGCCATGCTACGTCGTGTCCCGAAAGTACCCGTCACGACTTCGTCACGACTTCGTCACGAAACCGTCGTGTCTGACACCGGGACATGTCCGCCATCGGCAGAGCTCCGCTCAACCAAGCGTTCCCACAAGCGGTGTCTGACACCGGGAGATGTCCGAACGGATCAGTCGCTCTGCTTGTGCGTGACGTGCACCGTGCCGCCGAGGAGCTCGAGCGCGTGGGGGAGCACCGGGCGCAGGACTTCGTAGCCGTCACGGCAGCCGCCCGTCGAACCCGGGAGGTTGACGATCAGCGTCGAGTCGATCAGCCCCGCGACTCCGCGCGAAAGGAGTGCGTACGGCGTCTTGTGCAGGCCCTCGACGCGCAGCGCCTGCGCGATCCCCGGCGCCTCACGTTCAAGAACGTCCAGCGTGGCTTCCGGCGTCACGTCACGCGGTGCGAGGCCGGTGCCGCCGGTCGTCAAGATGATCTGCACCTTGTGTGCGAGCTCGCGCAGCGCCGCCGAGATCTCGGCTCGCTCGTCAGGAACAAGCCGCCGCTCAACCTCGAAGCCGTCTTCCCGTAACAGCTGCTCGAGCAGATCGCCGCTGCCGTCGTCCGCCTCGCCACGCGACACGCGGTCGGACACCGTGAGAACGGCGACCTTCACACCTGCTCCTTCAGCTTCTCGAGCAGCCGCACGTCGCCGATCGTCATCGCCTTGTCGACGGCCTTGCACATGTCGTAGATCGTGAGCGCCGCTATCGATGCCGCCGTCAGCGCCTCCATCTCGACACCGGTCTGCGCAGTCGTTTCGGCGACGGCCGTGATATCGACGATGCCCTCCTGTACGTCCAGCGTCACCTCGATGTGCGAGAGCGAGAGGGGATGACACAGCGGAATCAGCTCGCTCGTGCGCTTCGCCGCCATGATCCCGGCGAGCTGCGCGGTTGCGAGCGCGTCGCCCTTCGGCAGGTCGTGAAGCCGGCGCGACGTCGCCGGAGACATCTGCACCTGCGCGTGCGCGACCGCCCGGCGACGCGATAGTGGCTTCCCGCCCACGTCGACCATCCGCACCGCACCGGTCTCGTCGATGTGGCTGAGCTCACTCACCGAGACCGCCTCAGCAACTGCCGCAGCTCGCGCCGCGAGCGCCAAGCGGCGCGCCACCGCTCGAGCCCCGTCCCGTAGAGGACGTCGAGCGCCGCCCGCAGCGCGTGCTCGGTCTCGACGTCGTACGGAAACCACCACGCAGGACGCAGCCGTCCTCGATCCCAATCGAGGTACTTCACCTGCACGCACTCGTACAACCCGTGCTTCGAACTCGTGCGCCCGAAGCCCGAGCTCTTCACGCCACCCCACGCCGCCTGCCCCGTCGTGAACGAATAACCGAAGTCGTTCACCCAGACCATCCCGGCCTCGATGCGCCGCGCGACGCGATCCGCCTTGGCACGATCGCGCGACCACACGCTCGCCGCAAGCCCGAACTCGCTGTCGTTCGCGCGGTGCACGGCCTCGTCCTCGCTGTCGAAGGGCTCGACGCTGACGACCGGGCCGAAGATCTCCCGGTCGGGAAGCGGTCCCCGCACGACGGTCGGCTCGAGGAACCAGCCTTCGCGATCGGGCCTGTGCACGTTGACGATCTGCTCGACGTTGTCGCGCTGACGCTCTGAAATCAGAGGGCCGACCTCGTCGCCGAGCTTCAACTGGCGTGAGCGCTCGGTAAGCCGCTGCGTGAAGTCTTCGTAGACGCTGCGCTCGACGTAGATGCGCTCCGCACTCACGCAGGCTTGGCCGGCATTGAGGAATGAGGCGAAGAGCGCGCCGTCGACCGCGCGATCGAGATCGGCATCCGCGAACACGAGCATCGGGTCCTTGCCGCCTAACTCGAGCACCACCGGGCACCCGCGCGCGCCGGCCGACGCTGCAACGCGACGGCCCACCGAGACGGAGCCGGTGAAGAAGACCTTCGAGATGCCTGGATCCGCGACGAGCGCCGCGCCGATCTCCGCCTCGCCATGCACGACCTGCACGAGCCCGACGGGCACACCCGACTCTTCAAGGATGCGCGGCACCCACTCGCCGGTCAGCGGCGTCAACTCCGACGGCTTCAGCACGACGCCGTTACCCGCGGCAACCGCTGACGCCACCTCGGCGAACGGGATGCCGAACGGAATGTTCCACGGCGTGATAGCCGCGACGACACCGAGCGGCTCGTACAGGAGCCAGGCCTTCTTCGTCTTCAGGTGCAGCTGCGAGAAACGAACGCGCTCGTCCGCGAGGACGCGCGGCGCCTGCTTCGCCAGCCACGCTGCATGATCGACTGCCGTGTAGAGCTCGTTTGCGATTGCCTCGGTGCGCGGCTTCGCAGTCTCGGCAACGATCGTGTCGGCGATCTCGTCTGCGCGCGTACGTACGATACGCGCTGCCTCGCGCAGAACTTTCGCGCGCGCCGCTGGGCCAAGCGCCCACCAGCGCTCCTGCGCAGCGCGGGACGCAGCGACGATTCCCGGCAGCTCTTCCGGATCGGTGCGGCGCACCGATCCGACGGGTTCGAGCGTCGCAGGGTTGACGGAAACGAGCTCCGGAGCTGCGGTCGTCGCCATGAGCCGAATCGTACGCCCTAGGAGACGCGGTCGAGATCTGCGAGCTGCGCCGCAACCCAGGCCGCGAGGTCGTGCTCCCGCATGCACGCGCGGAGCGCCTCGAGCCGCCGCTTCCGTTCGCCGCCTTCCATCGTCAGCGCAGCGTTGATCGCCTCTGCCTGCCCGTCGATGTCGAACGGGTTGACCGTAAGCGCCCACTCGCCGAGCTCTTCGTGCGAGCCCGCATTCTCCGAGAGGATCAGCACGCCGTCGCGTTCGTTCAGGAACGGCGCTTCCTTCGACACGAGGTTCAGCCCGTCGAAGACCGGGTTCACGAGCAACGCGTCGTATTGCTTGTACGCCGCGATCGACTGCGCAAAGTTGTCGGCGATCTGCAAGTCGACCGGCAGCCAGCCGTCGCGTTGGAACCGCTCATTGACGCTGCGCGCCTCGCGCTCGATCGCGGCGAGGTACTCGGTGTATTCCGGAATGTCCTGGCGAGACGGATCGAGCAGCGCGAGCAGCGTCACGCGGCCGAGCATCTCCGGATGTCTATCGAGATAGAGCGCGAACGCCCGAAAGCCGCGTACGACGTTCTTCGACGGATCCGTGCGATCAACTCGTACGATGAGAAACTCCGGCCTCCGCGCTGCGATCAGGCGCTCTTGCTCGAGCACGCTCGCGTCGTTTCGCAGTTCTTCGAGCTCGGCCGGGTCGACTCCGATCGGATGACTTGTGACGAGCGTTGTGCGCCCGTCGTGCGTGACCGTCGAGGCGGCGTGGTCCACCTCCGCACCGACGATGTCCGCGCACGCGCGCAGGAAGTTGTGCCGCCAACGGTGCGTGTGCAAGCCGAGAATGTCGTTAGCGAGCACGCCCTCGTGGATCGCAACACGCAGATGGGCCGGCAGCACGTGCCAGTAGTCGGTCTCCGGCCATGGGATGTGGATGAAGTGCGTGAGCCGTGCGCCGGGGCGCCGTTCGCGCACCAGCTTCGGCGTGAGGTACAGGTGATAGTCGTGCAAGAACACGGCCGCGTCAGGCCGGCGGTCGATCTCGGCGACGATCGCGTTCGCGAAGCCTTCGTTCACCGGGACGTAGCCGTTGAACCATGCGTCGCGCAATCCGACGTCGACGTCCGGCGCGTACGCCAGGCCCCACATGTAGTGCTGCAAGAACCAGAGCGTTGGATTCGCGACGACGTTGTAAAAGCCGCCGAACGCGCGCGGCTCATGGGCGACGAGGCGGAGGCGGTACGGCGAGTCGTCGCGCCAGGTCTCGTCGAACGCGTCGCCCTCGTGCTCCTCGGCGACAACGCGGTCTTCGTCGCTCAGGGCGCTTGCGATCCAGGTCACTTCGTGATGCGCCACGAGACTTCGCAGCGCGGTGACGAGACCGCCACCGCCACGTCTCGTAATGCGCTCACCCGACGGGGAGCGCGCATAAGACACAGGGCCGCGGTTCGCGACCACGATCAACTTCCGCCTCGTTGCCACTGCCGGGAACCTATCCGGCAGCGAGCCGCCTCAAGCGGCAATCACCTCGAGCTCGGCGCCGGTATCGCGCCCAACGAGCCGGTTGAAGAGCGCCAGCCGGTCGCGCAGCAGCCGCGGCGTGAGGAACCGCTTGCGCACGTGCTCCTTACCGGCGAGTGCCCGTTCTCGTGCAGCTCCCGGGTCGGCGAGGATCTCGAGGCACGCTCCGGCGCAGTCCTCCGATGAGTCGACTAGCCAGCCAGTGCGACCGTTCTCGATCTGCGTGACGATCCCGCCGACGTTGCCGGCGACGGTCGGGCGCGACTTCCACAGCGCCTCCGAAACAGTCAGCCCGAAGCCTTCCTTGATCGACTTCTGGATCACCGCAGCCGCGTGCACCTGGAATGCGTTGACCTCGACGGAGCCGACGTTGTTGAGGTTCGAAAGGATGAAAATGTCGGGATCGCCATCCGCATACGCGACCGTCTGGTCCCAGAACTCCAAACCCTCGGGATCGTCATGCGCCATCGACCCGACCAGCGCCAGCTGCACACCTGCGACCTCTTCCTTCACGAGGCGGTACGCGTCGATCACGCCGAGCGGGTCCTTCCACGGGTCGAAGCGCGACACCTGCGTCAGCAGCGGCCGGCCGATGTCGATGCCGAACTGATCGACGATGTACGCCGCATCCTCCAGCGAGAGCGCCATGTTCTTGGGTGCTAGCGGATCGATGGCCGGCGGCCAGATCACACACGGCGGCAAGCCCTCGCGCTTCGGCACGTACTCGGCCAGATGGAAGATCACCGCGTCGTAACGCCGAACGGACGGAAGCAGAAAGTCAAGGACATCGTCGTTCGGCGTCGAGAAGTCGATGTGTCCGCGCCACGCCCACTTCGCTCTGCCGCCGCCGAGATGGTCGATGACGCCGACGGGCTGCGGATCGTGAACCACGACGAAGTCGTACTCATCGATCTCGATCTCGCGCGCATTCAACTCTTGAAAATCTGAGAAGCACGCGCGCTGTGCATCGGTCAGTCCTTGCGGATTGCCTTGCAATGCATTGTGGATCGTCTTCGTAGCGGCAAAGAACTCGTCAGCGCCGCGAATGATGCGCCACTCAACGTCAAGCCCCACGTCCTGCATCAGCGGCACGAGCGTGTACTGGATCTCGGCCACACCACCTCCGAACGCGGTCGCAGACAGCTCGAGCACGCGGGCGCCGGCGAGCGGCTCCGCGAGCGAGCGAATCTCGTCCATCAAGCCGCGGGTCGCGATGGTCGCGTAGTCCGCGAGTGACTTGTGTCCGACATTGACGAGCTGCAGCACTGCCGCGGCGAACGATAGGTCCGCGGTCGGCTAGCTTCGTTACAAGCGCTTGGCGAACCGGAGGCGCGAGCCGCGCTCACCCGGTGCCGACTGGATCTCGAACTCGTCGGCGATCGAGCGAATGATCGCGATGCCGAGCCCGCCCTCTGAGAGCTCAGCGTCAAACGAGGGCGTTTCGTCAGGGTCGAAGCCTTCACCGTCGTCGACCACCTCGATGCCGAGGCGATCGGGTGCGAGCTCGTACGTGACGTCGACGTGCCCGTCGCCGTTCGGGCCGTACGCATGCCGCACAGAGTTCGACACGGCTTCGGTCAACGCGAGCTTCAGGTCGGCCATCGTGTCGTCGCCGATGTCACGCAGCTGGGAGAGACCCGTGAGAGCGAGGCGACAAAGCGTGATGTACTCGGGTTTCGCCGGTATGCGCAGCGTGATCGCGCGCGCGCCGTCCCGTGCCGGCCACTCGGAGGTTGCGGGTTCGTCCATGGCGTTCACCGAGCCCCTTTTCCACAGATTCGAGAAGCTAAACCCGCCGATTTCTCCACCAATCGCCAGCGGACCGTAGCTCGACCCCCTTCCGCTACCCGCCGAGGGGCGGAAGCTAACGCGGCGATTGTGTGGTGTCTTTTGTCAGCAGCTAGCGGATCGGGGCCAACGGCTCGTTTTCCCGTGAAAACGCGGGCAGGCGCAACGTAAACACCGTCAAGCCGGGCCGGGATTCGAGCTCGACGTCGCCACCCATGCGCGCAGCGAGCTCCCGGGCGATTGCAAGCCCGAGGCCCGTCCCCGACGCGCGGGCGCCCTCCAGCCGGCTGAAGCGGACGAACACCCGCTCGTGCTGGTCAACCGGAATGCCCGAGCCTGCATCCTCGACCCGGAGATCGGCGCCGCGGGCCACGATCCGCACCGGGGTGCCCGACGGCGTGTGGAGAAGCGCATTGTCGACGAGCGCGCGCCCAATCTGCAGCACCCGCTCGTAGTCGCCGAGGGCGACGCCCCCCTCCCGGACATCCACCTCGAGCGGGTGGTCGAACCGGCGCGCGACTGCCGCGAACTCCTCGCTCAGATCCTCGGCGATCGTCGCGAGCTCGACGGGCTCGTGCTCGAGTCGCATCGGGCCCGCGTCGAGCCGCGAGAGGTCGAGCAGGTCGGTTGCAAGCTTCGAAAGCCGCTCCACCTGCTCGGTCATCGTCTCGAGGAACTCCCGGCGGGTGGCCTCGTCGAGGTCCTCGTCGCGAAACAGCTCGAGAAAGCCTCCCAGCGAGAAAATCGGCGTCCGCAGCTCGTGCGAAGCGTTGGCGATGAACTCGCGGCGGGCATCGTCGAGGCGGGAGAGCCGCAACCGCATCCGATCGAACGCCGCGGCCAACTGGCCGAGCTCGTCGCGGCCGTGGTCCTCGACCGGCTGGTCGAAATCGCCGGAGGCGATGCGCTCGGCGGCGCGCTCGAGCCGGCGAATGCGCCGCGCAAACACGGATGCGCCCCCAAAACCTGCCAAAAGAGCGACTCCGAGCCCTGCGAGGCCCGACCAGAGGAGCCGCGACTGAACAAGGTCAACGTCCTCCAGGGTCGCGTGGAGCGACGCGGAGAAGAGGAGGACATCGCCGGCGCTGTCCGCCACGGCCGCCTCGGCGTAGTCGTTGCCGCCACGCGAGACACGGCCCCGCTGCACCCCGGGATCGCGGGCCGCCCTCAACGCGATCGGATCCCGTTCGACGTCCTGCGAGGAGAGCAGATGGGCGGAGTCGAAAATCGGCGAAATCGTGCCGAGGGCGAGCGGCCGGTAGTAGACGACCCGGGCAACCGCGCCACGGGAGGCTTCGTCGACAAAATCCTGGTTCGGCAGGGTCCGCGCCGCTTCCGCCTCCCGCAGAACCCCGCGGGCCGAGCCGGCGAGCTCCGACAGCCGCCCGGCAACGAGCCGGCGCTCGAGCGTCGGGACGAGCGCGACCCAGACAACCGCCAGGGCGCCGAGCACGACGAGCGCCAGCGCGAGGCTCAGCCGCGCACCGACGCTTCGGAACGGATTCACCCGCGAAACCGGTAGCCGACGCCCCGCACCGTCTGGATCAGCTCGGAGTCGCCGAGTTTCTCGCGCAAATGGCGCACATGGACGTCGATCGTCCGCGGCTCCCGATAGGCGTAGTCGCCCCAGAGGGACTGGAGGAGCGCTTGACGGCTGTACACGCGGCCCGCCTTTGCCGCGAGCGTCCGCAAGAGCTCGAACTCCACGTAGGTGAGGTCGACGCGCCGGCCGTCGAGCTCCACCGTCCGCTTAGCGAGGTCAAGCGCCAGCCCGTCGACCGAGACGAGGTCGCGCCCACCGTCGGTCGCGCTCAACGAGGCTCGCCGGAGGAGTGCCCGGACGCGGCTTCTGAACTCCCGGATCGAAAACGGCTTCGTAATGTAATCGTCGGCGCCGAGCTCGAGCCCGACGACCTTGTCCAGTTCGTCGTCGCGAGCGGTGAGCATGATGATCGGGACGGCGCTCTGAGCGCGGAGGCGCCGGCACACCTCGAGACCGTCGAGCTTCGGCAGCATCAGGTCGAGCACGACGAGGTCGACGTGCTCCCCTGCGAAGCGGCGGAGCGCCTCCTCGCCGTCGCGCGCCTGGAGCACCCGGAAGCCTTCGTGCTCGAGCGGATACGTGAGGAGCTTCTGAACCGCCTCCTCGTCATCGACGAGAAGAATTGTGGCGGAGTCATGCGAGGGCGTTTTCACGTGGAAAGTGGGTGCCTGCCGATCCCTCGCCCTACTATAGAGCGCCGTGGCTGCCGTCCCGCCTGCATCGGAACGGCGTCGCCCGCGGCGAGGATCGCTCGAGCGGCCCGTCAACGGTCGGCTGTACCGAGGAACGTGGCTCCTCGTCGGTCTGCCCCTGCTGCTGCTTGCGTTCAGTGTCGCGCGACCCGCGGCGCTGCAAGCACCAACGCTCCCGCCCGCATTCGACAAGGACGCCGCCGCCGCGCTCGCTGCAGATCTCACGACGAACGCGCCGAACCGGTTGCCCGGCACGCCGGGCGCGACGAGCGCGACACGCTGGTTCCAGGAACAGCTCAAGTCCTACGGCATCACGGTCCGGAAGGAGGCGTTCACGGCGACCGTGCCAGGCCGCGGTCAGGTGCGGATCGTCAACCTGCTCGCGGCAAAAGCCGGCCTGTCGCAGAAGACGATCGTCGTGATGGCGCACCGGGACGACAGCGGTGTCGGGCCTGGCGCGAACGACAACGCCTCGGGCACCGCGGCGCTCCTCGAGCTCGCACGCGCCTACGCACCGACGGTGCGCGCCTCCCTAATCCACCTGCCATACAGCCTTCTCTTCCTCTCGACCGACGGCGCCGTCTACGGCGGGCTCGGCGCTGCATGGTTCGCCGCGCACGCTCCCGAAGCGCCGGACGTAATCGCCGTCGTCAACCTCGACGCGATCGCAGGGCCCCAAGCTCCGCGGCTCGAGCTCAACGCCGACACCTCGCGCTCACCCACGCCTGGACTCGTCGAGACCGTGCGTGCGCAGCTCGCAGCCGAGATCGGCGCCGATCCGCGGCGCCCGAGCACGCTCCGGCAACTCGTCGATCTCGGCTTCCCGTACAGCCTGTATGAGCAAGCGCCATTCGTGACGCGCGGCATTCCGGCGGTCACGATCACAACAGCGGCTGACCGGCCGCGCAGCGGGTTGCAGGACGTCGCCGCACGCCTACGCACGACACGTCTCGGGCAGATCGGGCGTGCAACGCAGAACGTGATCGACGCGCTACAACAGGGAGTCGCGCTCGCACCCGGGCCGTCGAGCTACATCTATCTCGGCAGCCGCATCGTCCGCGGCTGGGCGGTTGAGCTCGTGCTCGTGGGGGCGTTACTACCCTTCCTCGCCGCGACCGTCGACCTCTTCGCGCGCTGCCGGCGCCGGCGCATCCGCGTTGCGCCGGCACTCCGGAGCTACCGCAGCCGCCTCGGATTCTGGGCGTGGTGCGGCGTGCTCTTCGCGCTCTTCACGCTTCTCGGGGCCTGGCCGGACGGCGCGCCGCGGCCGCCAACGCTCGACAACGTGCATTGGCCGACAGGCGCGCTCGCAGCGCTCGCCGTACTCGCAGGCCTCGGCTGGATCGTCGCACGCGACCGGTTGTTGCCGCGGCGTGCGGTGCTTCCCGAGGAAGAGCTCGCCGGCCACGCGGCCGCGCTGCTTGCGCTCGGCGTCGTCGCGTTGCTCGTTGTGGCAACAAATCCATTCGCCCTCATCTTCCTCCTACCGTCACTGCACGTCTGGCTCTGGCTGCCCCAAGTGCGCGAGAGCCCCGTCTGGATGCGCGCAATCGTCCTCGTCGCCGGGTTCGCAGGCCCGCTGCTTTTGCTTTGGTCGTTCGCCGACCGCTACGGGCTTGGCTGGGACACGCCTTGGTACATCGCTTGGCTGTTTGCCCTCGGCTATGCGCCCGTGCCCGGCTTCGTGATCGCACTCGCGTGCGCCGCAGCCGCCGGACAACTCGTCGCACTCGTCGGCGGGCGGTACGCGCCGTACCCGAGCGCTGCAGAGCGGCCGCCGCGAGGCCCGCTCCGCCAGATCATTCGACGGCTCGTGTTCGCGCAGCGAAGGCGGCGGCGAGCGGCTACGTTGCCTCGGCGCGCCGCCGGCTAAGCGCCGTCGAGACGGATCCACGCAACGCGCGCGCCCGCTGCGAGCTCGCCGTCACCGCGCGGTACGTGCACGAGCGCGTCCGCCGCTGCCGCCCGCGCGATCATGTGCGACTCCTGACCCGACAGCGGCTCGAGCACGACGCCGTTTCGGTCCAAGCGTGATCGCGCCCGCACGAATTCGTCGCGGGCGTCGTTGCGCTGCAGCGGTGTTGCAAGCACGCCGGACTCGAACCGCGGCAGCGGCTCGGGCTGCCCCTGCAGCGCCCGCAGCGCGGGCTTGACAAACAACTCGCAGCCGACGAGCGCCGACACCGGGTTTCCCGGCAGCCCAAACACGAGCGTCTCGCCGCGCACGCCGAACGACACCGGCTTGCCCGGCTTGATCGCGACGCGCCAGAAAACCTCTTCGACACCAAGCTCCGCCTCGATCGCACGCACGAGGTCGTGCGGCCCAACCGAGACGCCGCCCGACGTCACGAGAACGTCTGCCGCAAGCCCGCGTTCGAGCGCCTTGCGGTGTGCAGACTCGTCGTCGGCGACAACCGGCAGCGCATCGATGTCGGCACCGACGGTGGCGAGCGCGGCCGCGAGCATAAGACCGTTTGACTCGTAGATCTGACCAGGCGCGAGCTCGTCACCGGAACGTGCCAGCTCGCTGCCTGTCGCCAAGATCGCGACGCGGGGGCGACGCGCGCACGCAACCTCGGCCACACCGGCTGCCGCGAGCGCTCCGAGTTGCACAGGCCCAAGACGCACGCCTGCTTCGACGACAACGTCACCCGCAGCCACGTCACCGCCGCGCGGACGAACGTGCGCACCAGGGCGCACCGCCTCACGAGCTTCGATCGCGTTGTCATGTTGGACAACATACTCGATGGGGATGATGGAGTCGGCGCCCTCGGGAACGACACCGCCCGTCGAGATCGCCATCGCCTCACCCGGCGCGAGTGCACGCCGTGCCGGCCGGCCGGCCGCGATCCGCTCGACGACGGGCAGCGTGCCTGGAAGATCGGCCGCGCGTACCGCAAAGCCGTCCATCGCCGAGCTCGGAAAAGGCGGCAGGTCAACAAGCGCACGCGCGGGCTCCGCCGTGACGCGTCCGGCGGCCGCCCCCACGGACACCGGCTCCGCCGCGCGCGCATGCGCGCGGGCGAGCACGAGCGCCTGCGCCTGCGGCAGTGTGAGTAAGGCGCTCACGATCAGTGCATAACGTATCGGCATGTCCGACACCGTGATCGCCGGCCGCTACCGGCTCGACGACGTGCTCGGGCGAACCGGGATGTCCGAGGTCTGGCGCGCGGAAGACCTCGAGCTTGGCCGTCACGTCGCGATCAAGCTGCTCGCCCCGGAAGCAGACACCGCCCGCTTCGAACGCGAGGCGCGCGCGGTTGCCTCGCTCGCGCACCCGAACATCACCCACCTCTACGACTACGGGGAGTCGGACGGGCGTCCGTACATCGTGCTCGAGTACCTCCCCGGAGGGACGCTCGAGGAGCGGCTCGGTGACAAGAAACCGCTGCCGGACGACGAGACGTTCGGTATCGCTGCCGGCGTCGCCGCCGGCCTCGCGCACGCACACGCTCGCGGCGTGGTGCACCGAGACCTCAAGCCAGCAAACGTGCTCTTCGACGAGGAAGGCCGGCCGAAGCTCGCCGACTTCGGGCTCGCACGGATGGCGGCGGGCGAGGGGACGCTCACTGAAGCCGGCACCCTCCTCGGCACCGCGGCGTACATCTCGCCCGAGCAGGCGATGGGCGAACCGGCCAGCGCTGCCTCGGACGTCTACTCCTTCGGGGTGATCCTGTACCGGCTGCTCACTGGTCGGCTTCCGTTCGAATCGAACGATCCGCTGGAGCTCGTCACGCTCCACCGCGACGCCCCGCCACCGCCAATCGCGCAGTTCCGCGACGACGCCCCGGCACGGCTCGAGTCGACCGCCATGGCGGCCCTCGCGAAGGACCCGGCCGGCCGGCCGCCAGACGGCGCCGCACTCCTCGCCGACCTCGGACTGCCCGCCGGAGCCGGTCTCGCCACGGCGACGGCCGTGCTCCCCGGCGAGGTGACCCAGGTGCTGCCGGTACCGCCGCCGCTACCTCAGCTGGCCCGGAGGCGTGCGCCGCTCGTCGCGGCGGTACTCGTCGTCCTCGCGCTCGCGGGTGGCGCACTCGCGTATGCGATGACGCGTTCGTCAGCGCCGAGCGATCCGGGCACGGTCTCGTCGTTCACGCTGTCCTCGACAAAGAAGCGCGCAACGTCCTCCGCGACGACGACGGCACCCTCGACGAGCACGCCGCAGCCGACGACTCAGCAAGCGACCACTGCCGTGCAAACAACCGCGCCGCAGACGACGTCGCCGCCGCCCACAACAGCGCCGCCGCCCACAACAGCGCCCCCGACCACCACCGCCCCGCCCGCTACGACGGCACCGCCTCCCACAACCACTGCACCACCGGCGACCACCGCGGCGGCAACCGCGACAGCCCCGTAAAGCCCGCTAGGGCTGCACGCCGGTATCCGTCGGCGGGGGCACCGTCGGTTGCGTCTCTGCCGTCGGCGGAGGCGGTGGGGCAGTCGTCGTCACGGGCACGCTCGGCACCGATACAGACGTTGTCGTCTGCGCCGGCCGCGTCGTCCGCGGCGTCGTTGCGCCTGTTGTCGTTCCCGTCGTGCCCGTGGTGCCGTACGCTCCGCCGTACTCGTACTGGCCCTGCCACGACGTCCACTGCGGCTTCGTCAGCGCAGGCGGGAACGGCACGTTCGGCCGGTTGCCTATGGCCGTATCCATGAAGAGGTGCCAGATCTGAGCCGGGAACGTCGGGCCCGACACAGCGATCCCGTGCACGTCCAGCATCGGGATCTCACCCGACGGATAGCCGATCCACACGGCCGCTTCGAGACGCGGCGTGTAGCCGTTGAACCACGCGTCGGCGTAGTTGTCCGTTGTGCCGGACTTGCCGGCGTCAGTGTGATTGGCAACATGCGCGCCACGCCCGGTGCCGTACAGCATGTTTTGCTCGAGCACCTGCGTAACCGTCGAGGCCACCCAGTCGGGGATCACGCGCTCGCGTTGCGGCTTCCCCCAACTCGCGCTCGTGTCTGCTTTCCCGTTCGGGAGCACGACCTTCGTAATCGCCATCGGCTTCGAGTAGACGCCGCCCGCGGCCAGGGTCGAGTAGGCAGACGCCATTTCGAGCGGCGTCACGCCGATCGACCCGAGCGCGAGTGAAGGGACCGCTTGAAGCGGTGAGGTGCGGATGCCCAGCTTGCGTGCCATCGCAACAATGTTTTCGGGCCCCACGTCGAGTGACAGCCGCGCGTACACCGTGTTGTCCGACTGAACCGTCGCGTTCGCCACCGACTCGACACCTGCGTACGTGTGGTCGTACGTCTGGACGTTCCATGCGCAGTTCGGGTCGGACGGATTACAGGTCGAGTCCGGCTGGTAGTGGAACGGAGCAGACAGGTACGACGTCGTGAACGGATCCATGCCGCGCGCCACAGCAGTAGTCAGCGCAATCGCCTTGAACGTCGAGCCAGGCTGCCGCCGCGCGCTCGTGACGAAGTTGAATTGGTTGCCGTGGCTGCCGGGTGTAACCGCCGCCATCGCCCTGATGGCGCCGCTCCGTGGATCGATGGAGACAATCGCCGAAGCCGGATCGGTCGGCTCGGTGAGCACATGTGAGATTGCAGCGGTCGCCGCTCGCTGCAGCCCCGGATTGATCGTTGTGTAGACCCTGAGCCCGCCCTCTCGCACCGTGTTGGAGCCGTACTCCTGCTGCAGGAGCTCCTCGACGTAGCTGAAGAAGTACGGCTCGCGGATTCGGATGAACCGCTTCCCCGGCTTCAGCGCAAGGCTGGTCTGCGCATCTGCACGCGCGTACTGCGACGACGTGATCGCTCCGTTGACGAGCATCGCGTGCAGCACTTCGTTGCGCCGACCGAGCGCGGCCTCGGGGTTCCGGAATGGGTCGTAGCTCGACGGTGCCTGCGGGAGGCCGGCGATCAGAGCGGCCTGCTCGAGGTTCAACTGCTTCGCCGTGCGCGAGAAGTACGTCTCTGCTGCAGCCTCGATCCCGTACGCGTGGTTGCCATAGAAGACCTGGTTCATGTACGCGGTCAGGATCTTGTCCTTCGACCAATGCCGCGCAAGCTTGATAGCGAGACACGCCTCGGTGAGCTTCCGCTTCAGCGTTCGCTCCCGCGACAGGTAGAGATTGCGCACAAGCTCCTGCGTGATCGTCGATCCGCCCTGTGCAAACTTGCCGGCGCGGATGTCCGCGACCACAGCGCGCGCAATCCCCACGGGATCGATGCCGCCGTGCTGATAGAAGCGCCGGTCTTCGATCGCCACGGTCGCCTGCGGCACCCAATGGCTGATCTCGCTACGCGATACCGGCGTGCGGTTTCTTTCAGCGGGAATCACGCCGAGCTCGGACCCGTCAGCGGCGAAGACGAACGAGTTCTGCCCGACCGCCACCGGGCGAAGCGCATTCAGATCGCAGCTCGAGCCGAAGACTGCCGTCGCGCCAACCGTTCCGGCGACGAGCACAACGAGGGGGAGGCCGATGAGCACCGCGACGAGCGTGCGACGCGAGCGCTGCTTACGCACCTTTGCGCGGCGCTTGCGTCTCCGGCGGGTAGCGTGAGCGGGCGGCGGCGTCATCCCCAAACCCCCAGCGCGCGCAGGCGGCCGTGCACACGCACGCGCAGATCGCGCTCAAGCTTTTGCGCGGCGTCCTCGTTCGGTGCAGCGGCGCGAATCGTCAGAGTCGCATTGCCGTCAAGCCCGCTCACGTACACGGACGCGTCGCGCTCGGCTGCGACCTCTTCACGGAGCCCGTCGACCGCAACACCGAGATCGGTTGAAAGCGGGACCGGCACGCTGATCTCAGCGAACGTCTCCCTGCTGCGAATTGTCGAGTTGCGAATGGTATCGGAGGCCAGTTTCTCGTTCGGAACGATCAGCCGAGCCTGATCCTGGGTGCGGATGAAGGTGTACGTGAGGCCGATCTCCTCGACGACGCCCTCCTCACCCGCATAGCTGACGCGGTCGCCGAGGCGAATCGGCTGCGTGATAGCGATCAAGAGTCCGGCGACGAAGTTCCCGAGCGTTCGCTGCGACGCGAAGCCGATGATCACTCCGAGAACCGCGGATGAGGCAAGCAGACCGCCCGCAACTGCACGCACCTCCGGAATGACGAGCAGCGCCGAGAAGAGCCCGACGACAACGATCGCAGCGCTGATCGTGCGACGCAGAATGCGATAGCGGGTGACGGCCTCAGGCGGCAGCGGCCGGCGCACGAGCCACCAGTCGATGAAGCGCGCAAGCAGCGTCATGACGAGGAAGACCGCAGCCGCGATCACGAGTCGGTGCCAGAAGGGCATACGGCCTTCCTCCTTCGACGGCGGCGGCCGGGATCCTCAGTCGAGCGGCAACGGCCGCCGGCCCGCGAAACCACCTTCCACGGAGTGCCAGTAGCGGATCTCGTCCTCGCCGAGCCGCCAGCACAAAAGGACGGTCTCACCACGGTGGAGCGCGGGAAAATCCACAAGCCCCTCGTCGAGATCCTTTACCTCGACGCCGAGCTCAACAAGGTCGTCGACGGTGCTGGCCAGCTCACGCGCGTGCCGCTCGACCTCTGCGGCAGTGTCCGCGAGCTGCGCGGGTGGGATGCCCCCGCCGTTCCCGCGGATCCGGCCCTCGAGCTCTTCCTGACGCTCCAGCGCCGCGGCGTGTGCCTGCCGGTGCTTGACCATCTGCTCGACGAGCGGCCGAACGTCGGGAAGCGCGGCATTCGCCTCCTCGGGGGTGAAGTGGCGCACGACTGCAACCCTATGCGCCGGTGAAGCTCGAGGCGATCACGATCGATGCGTACGGAACACTGGTCACGCTCTGCGACCCGGTGCCTGCACTGCGAGCCGCGCTCGCAGGTCGAGGCATCGAGCGCACCGCCGGCGAGGTGCAACGTGCGTTCGAGGTGGAGGTCGAGTTCTACGTGGCCCACTCGCACGAGGGCCGCGACGACGACGCGCTTGTGCTCCTTCGCCTGGATTGCGCGCGCGTCTTCCTCGAGGCGCTCGAGAGCGAGCTCGACCCGGGCGACTTCTCCTCTGCGTTCGTGTCGTCGCTGAGGTTCGCCGAGTTGCCCGGTGCGCACGATGCCTGCCGCGCGCTGGCAGCTGCCGGGCTACGGCTCGCCGTCGTTTCGAACTGGGACATCGGGCTGCACGAGCACCTCGAGCGGCTTGGCGTCGGCTCCGTCGTGGACGCAATCGTCACGTCCGCCGAGGCAGGTGCACCCAAGCCCGCAACGGCGGTGTTCGAGCTCGCACTCGCCTTGCTCGGCACCGATGCAGCGCATGCTGTGCATGTCGGGGACGCGGCCGCGGACGAAGAGGGGGCACGTGCCGCCGGACTGCAGTTCGAGCAGGCTCCGCTCGCCGACGCTGCGCGGAGAATCCTCGCGTGAGCCGCACACGCCTCGTCTGCTGGATCGGGCTCATCGCCGCCGTCTCGACGCTCGAATACAGCGCTCGTTTCAGCGGCTCGACGCCCAAGAACACGCACAACGAGGTCTACAGCTACTCGGCGTTCGCCAACGGCCTTATTTTCTACGGGCTCATCTTCGGCGTCGTGCTCGCGATCGCGTTCGACCGCACCGATCTGTTCGCGTTACGCCGCCCCGCACGACGTGCAGCGGCGCTCGCAGTTGGCGTACTCGTCGCGACCTATCTCTGGGAGCTCGTCGTGGTCACGCTGCCGATTCGCAACCCCGGCAAGGAGCAAGGACTGACGCCCACGCACTGGGAGCCGTCGCACGCCGGCGCGTTCGCGGCGAACGTCATTCTGTTCACCGTTGTCGCGCCCGTGGTCGAAGAGCTGACCTTCCGAGGCGTCGGCCAGTCGCTGCTTCGCTTCACCGGGCGATGGCCTTCGATCCTGCTGGTCGGCATCGCGTTTGGCCTGTGGCACGGGCTCGTGGAGGCGCTGCTCATCCTGATTCCGTTCGGCGTCGGGCTCGCGTATCTTCGCGATCGCACGCGCAGTGTCGTCCCGGGGATGGTCGTGCACGCACTCTTCAACGGCGCTGCGCTCGCCATCGCACTGTTGAGTTAGCCCTACTGCGCTAGCTCCTAGTCGTCTTCGCCGTTCTCGACCGCAAAGTCCTCGGGCGTGACCTCGTCGAGAAAGTGTCTGAACTTCGCTACCTCTGCGTCGAGCTGATCCTGGTCGACATCCTCGCCCTCGAACTCGATCGCGGACTCCTCGATCACGCCGTCGGCCGCAAAGATCGGCGCCTCCGCTCGAATCGCGAGCGCGATTGCGTCCGACGGGCGCGCATCGACCTCGATCTCGCGACCGTCCTGCTGCACGGTGATCTGGGCGTAGAACGTGTTCTCGCGCAACTCCGTGACGGTGATGCGCACGATCTGCGCTTCGAGCTGCTCGAGCATGTCGCTCAGCAGATCGTGCGTCATCGGCCGCGGCGGAGCCTGGCTCTGCAACTTCATGAGGATCGCCGCCGCCTCCGGATGCCCGATCCAGATCGGCAGGAACTTGTTCCCGTCCGCGGTCTTGAGAAGCACGATCGGCTGCTTGCCGACCAAGTCGAAGCTAACCCCGTAGATGAGCATTTCGTGCAACCGCGACCTCGAGTCGAATATAGCTCAGGCCGCAGGGTCGAAACCTTGCGGCGCCGGCGGCGCCTCCTCGAGCTCGTCGTACGCGACCTCGAAATGTTCGCCCGTCGCTGGATCTTCGACCTGCGCGCGCCGATTCGGCACACTCATCGGCTCGTGCCCGACAAGGACGAGCACACGGCCGTAATAGATGACTCGAGCACCGATTTGCATAGCCGCAGTGGCATTTCAATCGGCATCGGCATGGGCGCAGCCGATCCCTAAATCGGGCCGTAACCGCTCTCGGCGCGCAGGCGTTTTAGTGGTGATGCTCACCCCCTGGCTTCAGGATCTCGAGTCCCTCGAGGCGATCTCGCAAAACGATGACGCGCGCAAGATCTTCCTCCGCATGGCGGCCATGTCGCACGACGGCCGGATGCCGAATTTCCTCGCCGAGGTCGCCTCGGACCACGAGCTCGACGACGCGACGAAAGGGCACTTGACCGAGCTCGCAAACGACCGCTCGTTTCTCCTGGCGGTCGAGGAGTATCTCCGCCGGACGCAGCGCGAGCACTGAGCTACACTGGCGCTCGCGTTGCCTCGCGGGCGATTAGCTCAGTTGGTTAGAGCGCCGCTCTGATAAGGCGGAGGTCCGTGGTTCGAATCCACGATCGCCCACTGTCACCAGAGATCCGGTCGCGCTTCGCGTGACCATGACGATCTCTGGTGATTCGTTTGTGACTCGTGGGCGCTGTGTGCCGCGCCCGCGCAGGTCGGTCGCGGCGACGGGTTACGCGCTCACGTCAGGAGCAAGGCCGGCGGTGCGCGTTACAGCTGCGACGTGGCGCGTTCGAGCGCTTCTGCGAGCTCGGCGAGTTCGTGCTCGTCGGCGAAGCAGAGCTCGACGCGTCCGCGTCCGACTTTCGCGTGAAAGCCCGTGAGGTGTTCGAGCGCTGTGCGTACGCGGCCGGCGAGCTCCGGATCGACCTGCGTTGCTTTTACGCGCGGCTTCTGCTTCGCGCCGGCCCACTTCGCCCGTTGCTCAGCGGCGCGTACCGACAGCCCCTTCTGCACGATCTCGCGGGCAAGCCGGCGGCGGCCTTCGTGATCGGGCACCGCCAGCACGGCGCGCGCATGACCCTCGGTCAGCTGGCCGCGCTCGAGCATCCCGAGCACATCGTCCGGCAACTCGAGCATGCGGATGCGGTTCGACACCGACGGCTTCGAGCGCCCCACGCGTTCCGCAATCTCACCGAGCGTGAGCCCGAACTCGTCGAGGAGCAAGGCGTACGCGCGCGCCTCCTCCACCGGCGTGAGCTGTTCGCGTGCGACGTTCTCGATCAGGCCGAGCAAGAGCGTGTCGCGGTCGTCCGTGTCGCGGACAACAGCTGGCACTGTTGCATGACCCGCCTCTCGCGCAGCACGCCAGCGGCGCTCGCCTGCGACGATCTCGTATCCGCCTGCGGCTCGCGGGCGCACGAGCAACGGTTGGATGACACCCTGGCTGCGCACAGACTCGGCGAGCCCGGAACCTGCCTCGCCGTCGAAGCGCTTGCGCGGCTGTTTCGGGTTCGCGTGAATCGCGTCGATTGGCAGCTCGAGCAACTCGGTCGCGTTCGGGTCGAGCCCTCCAACGAGAACTTCGAGGCCGCGGCCAAGGCCGCGGCGATTATGCGCGCTCGACAAGCTCCATCGCCACCTTCCAGTAGGCATCCGCGCCGGCGGAGCGGCGGTCGTAGGCGATCGCCGGCAGCCCGTGGCTCGGCGCCTCTGCAAGGCGCACCGAACGGGGTACCGACGTCCTGAACACGAGCGGGCCGAAGTGCTTGCGCACCTCCGCCTCGACGTCCTGCGCGAGGCGCGTGCGCGAGTCAACCATCGTCAGCAGGACACCGCCGATACCGAGCGTCGGATTGAGCCTGCGCCGGATTAAATCGATCGACTGCATCAGCTGGCTCAGCCCCTCAAGCGCGTAGTACTCGGCCTGCACCGGCACGAGTACCCGGTCGGCCGCGGCCAGCGCGTTCACCGTCAGCGGGCCGAGTGACGGCGGGCAGTCGAGAAAAATGAAGTCGTACTGCGACGTACCCGTTGCGAGCGCCTGCGACAGGTAGCGCTCGCCTTCGCTGCGCTGTGCAAGCTCGACGACCGCCCCGGCGAGATCGGGCTTCGACGGGATGATGTCGAGGTTCTCGAACGCCGTGTGTCTCGTGAGCTCCGCGAGCGGCGCACCGTCGAGCAGGTCGTAGCTCGAAGTGCCGTTCGCGCGCATGCCGAGACCGGAGGTCGCATTCGCCTGCGGGTCGAGATCGATCACGAGCGCGCGCTCGCCGGCCTCTGCAAGGCAGGCGGCAAGGTTGATCGCGGTCGTCGTCTTGCCGACGCCGCCCTTCTGGTTGGCAAGCGCGTAGATCCGGGCCATGCGTCCATTCTCGCGGCAGCTCCGGACGAGTGCGGAACGAGCTGCCGATGCCAGGCACCGTCTCGGGACTGTCGCGGCTTTCGAACTCTCTCGCCAGACGAAACTGCCTTGAGAGCGGGGCTTTTCGCCTAGCACCGGACGTGGCCGTTCAGGCCAAGGGGCGCTTCTGCGCGACCCCGACGCGGCGGGGGAAGCCTGCAGGCGTCGCTGTGAGTTTTCGGATCACGACGAGGCCGCTGCGTTCCTCCGGCTCGCCGCCACCGACTTGCTCTGCGACCCGACCGACGGCTTCGCGGTCGGCGCTCGGGCCGAGCCAGAGTACGAGCGCGCCGTCCGGGCGCACAAGCGGCAGGCACCACTCAACCGCCGTCGCCGGCCGTGCCAACGCCTTCGCAAGTGCAATGCCATACGTGTCGACAGGCTGCTCCTCCGCGCGGCCCCAAACGACGCGTGCGTTCGGCGGCGCCCACTGTTCGAGGAAGTCGCACTTGCGCCGCTCCGCCTCGAGCAGCGTCACCTCACGCTCCGGCAACACAGAGGCGAGCGGAATCCCCGGCGAGCCGCCGCCGGACCCGACGTCCACGATCGATCCGTCGAACTCCCCTAGAACAGTGCACGCGCGCAAAGCATCGTCCACGAGCATGGCGTACGCCTGCTCCTCGTCGCGAAGCGCCGTCAGCCCCGGAGTCTCAAGAACGGCGCGGAGCCAGTCACGTAGGAAGGACGACGACGTAGCGATTCGGCTCCGTCCCTTCCGAGGCTGTCTCGACGCCGTCAAACTCCTGCAGCCTCAGGTGCACGACCTTGCGCTCCACGGCGGTCATCGGATCAAGCTCGACGCGCTCGCCACTCGTGCACACCTGCTGCGCCGTTCGCACCGCAAGCGACTCCAGGGTCGCGCGCCGGCGCTCGCGGTACCCGGCAGCATCCACGATCACTTCCTTGCGCTCGTCCCCATACGCACGATGCGAAATCGCATTCATCAGATACTGCACCGCGTCGATCGTTTGGCCATGCCGGCCGATCAAGAGCGCGACGTCCGCGCCAGAGCATGTGAGCGTGATCGCATCGGCGTCCTCACGCACGTCCAGACGGCCGTCGATGCCGAGCGTGTTCACAACACGGACCATCAGCATCCGCGCTTCGGTTGCGAGATCGCTTTCGTCCAGCTCGATCGAATCAGCCGCGTCGGCCGGCAGATGCGCAACAACTCGAGCCGGCGAGTAGCCGACACCGAGCAGCCCTCGCTCACCCTCGGTCACGACCTCGAAACGCACCGCCGACTTGTCGAGCGCGGGATGCCGCTGTTCGAGCTCCCGCAGTGCCGCCCACTTCGCTTCGCCTACGGTCTCGCCCGTCGCTTCGACCGTCAGCTCGTCACTCACCGCCGGCCGCCCGCCTTCTTCCGGCGCACCTTCCGCGGCGGTTGCTGCGACCGGGCCGGCGCAGGCTTCGGCGACTCGGGACTCTTCGCAACACCGTTACCGCCCCCATCACCATCGTCGCGCGGCGGAGTACGTGAGCTCTTCTTCTCGAAGAGTGACGGCGCCGGAGTCTTCGGCATCAACCGGCGCGTGATCAGCCCCTGGCCCACAGTCCACAGGTTCGTCGTCACCCAGTAGAGAACGAGGCCCGCGGGAAAACGTGCGATCACGAACACGAAAACGAGCGGCATGAGCATGAAAATCGTGCGCTGCGTCTTGTCGGCCGTCGCCGACATGTACAGCGTCGACGCCATCTGGCTTCCCACATACACGACGAGCAGCACGAAGCCGCCCCAGTGGCTCGTCGTGTGCGCAGCGATCGACGGAATGAAGTGGAGAAACGAGAGGCTGCCCGGATGCTTCGACGCCGGCTCACGGGAGAAAGCACGCAGCGAGTAGTAGAGCGCGATGAAGACGGGGAACTGGGCGAGCATCGGCAGACACGAGGCCGCCGGGTTGATCTGGTTCTCCTTGTAGAACTTCATCAACTCTTCGTTCTGCTTCGTCTTGTCGCCCTTGTACTTCTTCTGAATCTCCTTCATCTGCGGCGCGTGGCGCTGCAGGCTCTGCATCGAGTGGATCTGCTTCACCGTCAGCGGCACGAGGAGCATCCGGACGATCACCGTCAGCGCGACGATCGACCATGCCCACGGCAGGTGCGCGCTGAAGTGCAGCCAGTTCAGGATGTGGCGAGCAACATGCTCGAGCGGCGTGAGGAGTGGAATGGCGAGAATCACCGGACGGGATCAAACCCTCCATGGCTCCATGGATTGCAGCGCAGCAGGCGCCACCCGGCGAGCAACGAGCCGCGCAGCAAACCCTTCTCCCGTACAGCGTCGATTGCGTACTGCGAGCAGGACGGGTGGTACTTGCACGTTGTCGGAAACAGCGCGCCGAACGTGACCCGGTAGAGCCAGACAGCCGCGACGCCGAGCCGGTACATCAGGCCGCCACCTTCGTCATGCCGAGAACCTCGTCCACGCGCTCGCCGAGCCACTCGAAACCGTTCGCTGCAACCGCGTCCGGCAAGCCCGGCCGCACGATCAACACGTAGTCGTTCCCGGCGGGCACGTGCTCGAGCCGGCCACTCCAGACTTCGCGCAGCTGTCGCTTGATCTTGTTGCGCTCGACGGCGCCGCCGACAGCGCGCGGAACGGAGAAGCCAAAGCGCGGCGCTGCAGGTTCTTCTTGCGGAAACCAGTACAGAACGAGAAAGCGCGACGACACCGAGCGGCCGTGGCGATACACAGCGTCGAAGTCCCGGGAGCGGGACAGCCGATTGGGCCGTTTCACGGTCTGCAGCTTACGCAGAGAGGCGCTTGCGCCCCTTGGCGCGGCGCTTCTTCAGAATCAGCCGTCCGGCGCGCGTCGACATACGGGCACGGAAACCGTGCTTGCGGGCGCGGCGGCGGACGTTGGGCTGGTAAGTGCGCTTCATCGAGTCGAGAGGGGGGGTGGCAACCGAGAAATCCCCCGTGCGGGGGACTGCGAGCGGCGCAGTATAGCCACCGGTCGTCCACCGATTTATCCACAGCCGGGAGCCAAGTAGCGGAGCCGGAAAGGAGAGTTTCCCCCACGCCTTTCCACAGCTGTGGAGGGATTATGGCACCTTGGTTTCTCCCTGCAAAAACGCGTCATTTGCAGTGTTTTGGCAGGTTGGTATGCTCGCCGCTCCCGCATTCACGAGTGGAGGGGCTGGCAACAGGGGTGGAGCACCAAATCGAGCTGACTGCGGAGAGCCTGTGGAGCGAAGTTGCTGGTCGGCTCAGAGGTGCACTGAACGACACGACCTACGGAACCTGGTTCGGGGAGGCACAGGGCCTCGAGCTCGATGGCGACCGGTTCGTGATCGGCGTTCCCAACGATTTTACGCGTGACTGGATCGAAGGGCACTTCCGCGGGCTGATCGGCGCCGCGATCCGCGACGTCACAGGCGAGGAGCGGCCGATCGAGTTGCGCATCTCGGAGCTCGGCACCCTGCCGGAGCTCCCTGTCGACGGCGGCGGCGGCGATATCGCGAGCCTCGAGGTCGTACCCGTCGTCGAGCGCATCCAGCCTGGAAAGCCCGAGAGCGGCGGCTTCAACGCAAAGTACACGTTCGACTCGTTCGTGATCGGCTCGTCCAACCGCTTCGCCCACGCTGCCGCGCTCGCAGTCGCCGAGGCGCCGGCGCAGGCGTATAACCCGCTCTTCATCTACGGCAGCACCGGCCTCGGCAAGACGCACCTCCTGCAAGCGGTCGCGCAGTACGTGAGCGAACACACCTCCGAGCTGAGTGTCCGTTACATCACGAGCGAGACCTTCATGAACGACTTCATCAACTCGCTGCGCGACAAGCGAATTGAGGGGTTCAAGCAGCGATACCGGACCTATGACGTGCTCCTGATCGACGACGTGCAGTTCTTTGAGCACAAGGAGCGCATCCAGGAGGAGTTCTTCCATACGTTTAACTCACTGTACGAAGCGGGCTCGCAGATCGTCATGTCGAGCGACCGGCCGCCTCGCGAAATCGCGACGCTGGAAGCGCGTCTGCGCAGCCGGTTCGAGTGGGGACTGATCACCGACATCCAACCCCCCGACCTCGAGACACGTATCGCAATCCTGCGCAAGAAGGTGAAGACCGACGGGATCCACGTCCCTGACCCACAGGTGCTCACATTCATTGCCAGCCGCGTCTCCACCAACATCCGCGAGCTCGAAGGTGCGCTGACACGTGTCGTCGCATTTTCGTCACTCACAGGCCGCGCAATGTCGGTAGAGCTTGCCCAAGACGTTCTCAAGGACGTCTTCCCGCAGGGAGAGGCCGCGGAGGTTTCGATCAAACGCATCCAGGATCTCGTTGCGGAGCGCTTCAATATGACGCTCGAGGAGCTGTGTGGTGAAAAGCGGTCGCAGAACATCGTCTACCCGCGACAGGTGGCGATGTACCTCTCCCGTGAGCTCACCGACTCCTCGCTACCGAAGATCGGCAAAGAGTTCGGCGGCCGCGACCACACCACCGTCATCCACGCAACGTCAAAAATCGCGCGACTCATCCGTGAGGACAGATCTGTGTACAACCTCGTTCAAGAGTTGACAGCTCGCGTCAAACAGATCCGCTAACCATGAGGCCTGTCGATAACCGACATCTCTCCACATTCCCTGTACCGAGTAAACATGGCTCAACCATGCTGTTTCACACCGTCTTCCCCGTCATCCACACTCCCTATAACTACTAGAAGGAATAAATAAGATGCTTGATACAGACATGGTGGTAGGAACGGGGTTGAGGATTACTGTCCCGAAAGACGAGCTGGTTTCGGCTCTCGGGGTGGTGTCCCGCGCTGTGTCGACACGGACATCGGTCCAAATCCTCTCGGGGATTCTCGTTGAAGCGCAAGGCAGTGAGTTGCGGCTTGCTGCGACCGACATGGAGCTTTCGCTTCGGGCCACAGCGTTAGCGCAGATCGAGGGTGACGGCGCGATCGTGTTACCAGGCAAGACATTTGCCGACATCGCACGCTTGCTGCCTGTCGGCGATGTCGTAATCGAGCACAAGCCGGCGGAGTCTGTCGTGCACGTGACGGCCGGTAGCGCGAGTTACACGCTGCATACGTACAACCCTGAGGACTTCCCACGACTACAAGAACTCGAAGGTGTGCAGACCTTCACCGTCGACCGTGAGTCTTTGCTCGAGACTATCCACCGTGTCGCACGTGCGGCGTCGCGTGATGAATCGCGGCCCGTGCTCACAGGGATCCTCGTGTCCTTCACGGGCGGCAAGCTCGTGATGGCTGCAACCGACTCCTATCGGCTCGCCGTCAAAGAAACTGAGCTCAATGGCACGGTTCCTGAACTCGAAGCGATTGTGCCCAGCCGCGCGCTGCAGGAGCTCGCACGCATTGCAAGCTCAGGCGACACCGTCGACGTTGGCGTGCACGAGAACCAGGTCGTCTTCGCTACCGACGGCGTGTGGTTAACGACGCGCCGCATCGACGGGCAGTTCCCGAACTATCGCCAGTTGCTGCCCGAGCAGTTCGAGCATGAGCTGACGCTACCGCGCCTGGAGCTGCTCGAGGTCGTGCGCCGTGCGTCGGTGATGATCCAGCGCGCAACGCCGCTGCAGCTGCGCTTCACGGAAGGCGAACTCACCGTGATCGCACGAACACACGACGTCGGCGAATCACAGGAGTCGATGCCGGTCGCGTTCACGGGCGAGACACTCGAGATCGGCTTCAATGCCGACTTCCTGCGTGACGGCCTCGAGTCGATGGACGGCGACGATGTGCGCTTGAAGCTGATCAGCCCGCTTCGGCCGGCCGTGATCCAGGGCGAGGGCGATGACTTCACGTACCTCGTCATGCCGATCCGCCTGCCCGGCTGATCGTCGACCAGGTCCAGCTTCGCGGCTTCCGGTCGTATGAGCGGCTCGAGCTTGACCTGCGCCCCGGGCTCGTTCTCGCAGTCGGGCCGAATGGCGTCGGCAAGACGAACCTGCTGGAAGCGCTGCACGTCGGTACGCAAGGTTTCTCGCCACGCACACGCGCCGACGCGCAGCTCATCCGCTTTGGCGAACGCGTCGCGCGGATCGGCGTTCGTGGGACGCGCGGGACGGTGCCCGTCGAGATCGAGCTGACACTCGAAGCCGGCGCCGGCAAGAAGGCGAAGTTGAATGGCGCCACCCTTCGCGCGGCAGAGCAATTGCGCGCGGAGACTGCGACGCTCGTCTTCACGCCTGACCGCCTCGGTGTCGTGAAGGGAGCTCCCGCCGTGCGCCGCGCGTACTTCGATCGCACACTCGGTCGTTTGACGCCTGCGCGCGCGCAGCTCTCGACGGATTACGGCGCAGCGGTCGCGCAGCGGAACGCGTCGCTCCGTCGTGTCGCTGGCGGGTTCTCGACCCGTGAAGCACTCGTGCCGTGGACGGAGCAGGTCGCCGCACTCGGGACAGCGCTTGTCGTTGCGCGACACGAAGCGCTCGCACTGCTTCAGCCGTCGTTTGCCGAACGCGCCGGTGAACTCGGTCTTGTGGCTGCGGAACTCCGCTACGAGGGCGAGCCGCTACTCATCACCGCGCTCGAGGAGCGGCTCGAGCGTGACCTCGAGCGCGGTGTGACCAGTATCGGCCCGCACCTCGACGACATCGTGCTTGCCGCCGGCACGCGCGATCTTCGCAGCTACGGTTCACAGGGTGAGCAACGGCTGGCGATGCTCGCGCTGCTCCTTGCCGAGGCAGGGCTCATCACCGCGCGCCGCGGCTTTCCGCCGCTGCTCCTCCTCGACGACGTTCTCTCAGAGCTCGATCCGGAGCGGCGTCGCATTCTGGCGGCTCGTGTTGCGGGGGCAGGGCAGGCGTTGATCACGGCCACCGATGCGGCGATGCTGCCTGCAGAGCCCGAACAACTGCTCGAGGTGACGCCCGGGGAGGTGCGCGATCAAGCCGCTCGGTGACCAGGTGAAGCGTGAGCTTCGCCGCCACGGCCCGAACGCGGGCATGAGCACGGTGCTCGAGGCGTGGTCCGCCGCGGTTGGCCCTGAGATCGCCCGCAACGCGTGGCCGGCGCGCTTCCAGCGCGACGGCACGCTGATCGTCCACACCCAGGACGCCGTGTGGAGTTTCGAGCTCGGGCACCGGGCGGCCGAGATCAGCGCTCGCCTACCCGGCAAGCCGCCCCTGAAGTTCGTCCCGGGGCCGCTGCCCGAGCTCGGTGCCGACCCCATCCAGGCGACCCCCCAGGGGTCGCCTCCCGTTACTCTGGAGCAGCGCGAAAGAGCCGTCGAGTGGGCGTCGGGAATCGAGGACGCGGAGCTCCGCGAGCTCGTCGCTAAGGCTGCTGCGCTGTCCCTCGCACGGCGCCTGGGCTAGCCGCTTCATCTGATACAGTATTACTTGCCCGCAGATGCGATATTTGCAGGGCTTTTTTCATGGCTGAAGCGTCCTACACTGCAAAAGACATCACCGTCCTGGAGGGGCTCGAGCCCGTCCGGCTTCGTCCGGGCATGTACATCGGCTCGACGGGCCTCCGGGGTCTCCACCACCTCGTCTACGAGGTCGTGGACAACTCGGTCGACGAGGCCCTGGCGGGCCGGAACGAACGGATCGAGGTCGTCCTCCACCCCGACAACTCGGTGACGGTCACGGACTGGGGCTCGGGCATCCCGATCGGCATCGTCGAGGGCCAGGGCGAGTCCGCCTTGACGGTCGTCCTCACGAAGCTCCACTCCGGCGGCAAGTTCGGCGGCGACGGCTACAAGGTCTCCGGCGGCCTCCACGGTGTCGGCGTCTCCGTTGTGAACGCGCTCTCCGAGCGTCTCGTCGCGGAGGTTCGGCGTGACGGCAAAGTGTACCGGCAGGAGTTCGCGCGCGGCGAGCCGCAGGGAGACATCCAGGTCGTCGGCGAGGCCGACGACACCGGCACGACGATTCACTTCCTCCCGGACTCGGAGATCTTCGAGGAGCTCGACATGAACGCGGACACGCTCGTGCAGCGTCTCCGCGAGACCGCGTTCCTCACGAAGGGCTTGCGGATCAAGATCATCGACGAGCGTGCAGACGGCAAGACCGTCGAGTTCCACTACGAGGGCGGCATCAAGGACTTCGTCTCGTACATCAACGAGGCGAAGGACGCGATCCACAAGCACATCGTCTACTTCGAGGGCGAGACCGAACAGGGCGCGGTCGAGGTTGCGATGCAGTGGAACAACTCCTACCAGGAGTCGGTCTTCACGTTCGCCAACAACATCAACACCATCGAGGGCGGCTCGCACCTTTCCGGTTTCCGGAGCGCGCTCACGTCAACGCTCAACCGCAAGGCCGTCGACATGAAGCTTCTGAAGAAGGACGAGAAACTCGAAGGCGAGGACGTGCGAGAGGGTCTCGCTGCCGTCGTTTCCGTGAAGCTTCGCAACCCGCAGTTCGAAGGTCAGACGAAGACAAAGCTCGGCAACGTCGGCATTGAAGGTCTCGTCCAGACGACGGTCAACGCGCGGCTGGCGCAGTTCCTCGAGGAGAACCCCTCCGATGCGCGCGCGATTGCGAACAAAGCGATTGCAGCGATGCGCGCGCGGCTTGCCGCGCGGAAAGCGCGGGAGCTAACGCGGCGCAAATCCGCGCTCGACAGCTCGTCGCTGCCGGGCAAGCTCGCCGACTGCTCGATCCGCGCCCCGGAACACGCCGAGCTCTTCATCGTCGAGGGCGACTCGGCCGGCGGTTCGGCGAAGCAAGGCCGGGACCGCACGTACCAGGCGATCCTGCCGCTGCGCGGCAAGATCATCAACAGCGAGAAGAACCGCATCAACAAGGTGCTCTCCAACAACGAAATTCAGGCGATGATCACCGCGATCGGTACGGGCATCGGCGACGAGTTCGACATCGAGAGTCTCCGCTATCACCGCATCATCGTCATGACCGACGCCGACGTAGACGGTTCGCACATCCGCACGCTTGTGCTGACGTTCCTCTACCGGCACATGAAGGAGCTGTTCGAGCGCGGGCACATCTACATCGCGGTACCGCCGCTCTACAGGGTGAAGCTCGGCAACCAGGAGTACTACTTCGAAAAAGACTCGCAGCTCGAAGACTTGCTCGTGCGCGAGCGCTTCGGCGATCTCGACGTGCGCGACCGCGACGGCAAGGAGGTCAAGCTGACCGAGGCGAAGTGGAAGAAGTTTACGAGTGCCCTCGTGGAGTTCGAAGGCTGGTTCGCACGCTTACGTTCCGACTTCGGTCATCACGCGGTTGACCTTTTGATCTCGCACCGGCTCGTCGAGCTCGACGCGGTGACGCCGAACGGCGTTGAGCAGGCGCTTGTGCAGCTACCGTCGAATGGCTTTACGCTGTCGGTGCTCGAGCATGACGATGCGGGTGCGCGCGTGAAGGTGATCGAGGAGTCAACGTCGTCGGCGTACACGGTCGTCCTTTCCGCCGAGCTTTTGGCATCGCCGATTTACGCGAACCTGCGCAAGGCGTACGGGCGGCTTGTCGAGATCATCGGGCCGGCACCGTTCACGCTTCAGCTCGGCAAGAAGTCCGGCGCTGCGCTGACGTTCTCCGATTTGCGAAGCGGCGCGCTCGACCTCGCGAAAGAGGTCGGCATCCAGCTCTCCCGCTTCAAGGGCCTCGGCGAGATGAACGACACGCAGCTGTGGGAGACGACGATGGATCCCACGAAGCGCCTGCTCGTTCGCGTGGACGTCGAGGATGCGCACGCGGCCGACCAGCTCTTCTCGATGTTGATGGGCGATCAGGTCGAGCCGCGCCGCCTGTTCATCGAGGCGAACGCGAAGGACGTGAAGTTCCTTGACGTCTAAGAGGCACAGTGTCTGAGGTCGAAACCGGAGCGCTTGGCCGTGGCCGCGTCGAGTCGCGCGAGCTCGAGCAAGAGATGCGCTCGAGCTTTCTCGACTACGCGATGTCGGTCATCGTCTCGCGTGCCCTGCCGGACGTGCGCGACGGGTTGAAGCCGGTGCACCGTCGCGTGCTGTACGGCATGCACGAGGCGGGACTGCAGCCGAACCGGCCGTACAAGAAGTCCGCGGCCACCGTCGGCGACGTGATGGGCAAGTACCACCCGCACGGCGACTCCGCGATCTACGACACGCTCGTGCGCATGGCTCAGCCGTTCTCACTGCGGTATCCGCTTGTCGACGGCCAGGGCAACTTCGGCTCGATCGACGAGGATCCCGCGGCTGCCATGAGATACACGGAAGCGCGTCTCTCGAAGATCGCGACGGAGCTCCTGCGCGACATCGACGCGAACACCGTCGATTTCGAACCGAACTACGACGAGTCGCGCCGGCAGCCGTCGGTGCTGCCGTCGCGCTTCCCGAACCTGCTCGTCAACGGGTCGACCGGGATCGCAGTCGGCATGGCTACGAACATGCCGCCGCACCATCTGGGCGAGACGATTGACGCGGTCGTTGCGATGATCGACAACGCCGACATCGACGTCGAAGGCCTGATGAAGCACATCAAGGGTCCCGATTTCCCGACAGGCGCGTTCATCGTCGGCCGCTCCGGGATCCGCGATGCGTATCGCACGGGCCGCGGGCGTGTTGTCATGCGCGCGCGAGCCCACATCGAGGAGTTGCGTGGCGGCAAGTCGGCGATCGTGATCAGCGAGCTCCCGTACGGCGTGAAGAAGGGCGGCGACTCAGGCGTCATTCGTAAGATCGCCGACCTCGTGCAGGAGAAGGTCATCACCGAGATCTCCGATCTCGCCGACCACTCCGATCGCACGGGCATGCGCATCCAGGTCGAGCTGAAGCGTGACGCGGTGCCGCAGGTCGCGCTCAACAAGCTCTTCAAGCACACGCCACTGCAGTCGACGTTCGGTTACAACGCGGTCGCGCTCGTTGAAGGCGTTCCGAAGACGCTCTCGCTGCTCGAGCTCGTCCGGCATTACCTCGACTTCCAGCGCGAGGTCGTCATCCGCCGCTCGAAGGATGAGCTGCAGAAGAAGGAGCGCCGCGCACACGTTCTCGAGGGCTACCTCAAGGCCCTCGACGTTCTCGACCAGATCATCAAGCTCATCCGCGCTGCGGCAGATGCTGACGCAGCGCGCGACCAGTTGATGGAGACGTTCGAGTTCACCGAGATTCAGGCGAGCGCGATCCTCGATCTGCGCTTGCGCGCGCTCACGGCTCTCGAGCGGCAGCAGGTCGAAGCCGAGTACAACGACTTGCGAGAGCGCATTGCCGAGCTGCGGTCGATCCTCGGCGATCCCGTGCGCATCGACGGGCTCATTCGCGAGGAGCTGCTCGAGATCAAGCAGGTGTACGGCAAGGGCGACGACCGCCGCACGGAGATCGTGCATGCGGAGGAGGAGCTCGAGCTCGAAGACCTGATCGCAGAAGAGGACATGGTGATCGCGATCACGCAGTCCGGCTACATCAAGCGCCTACCGGTCACCGCGTACCGTGAGCAGAAGCGCGGCGGCATCGGCGTAATGGGCATGGAGCTGAAGGACGAGGATTACATCGAGCATCTGTTCGTCGCGTCGACACACGACTACATCCTCTTCTTCACGAACGTCGGCAAGGTCTACCGGCTGAAGGTGCACGAGCTGCCGCTCGGGTCGCGCCAGTCCAAGGGGCGCGCCATCGTAAACCTGTTGCCGTTCCGCCAGACGGAAACCGTCCGCGCAGTCGTTCAGACGCGCGATTTCAACGAGGCCAAGTACCTCGTGTTTGGCACGAAGAACGGTGTCGTCAAGAAGACCGAGCTGAAGGCGTACAACACGCCCCTCAAGGCCGACGGCATCATCGCGATCAAGATGCGCGATGGCGACGAGCTCGTCGGCGTGCGCCACTCGTCGGGCGACGACGACATCCTCATGGTCTCGAAGCTCGGTCAGGCGATCCGGTTCAACGAGAAGGAAGCGCGCGCCATGGGCCGCGACGCCTCCGGCGTTCAGGGGATGCGCATGCGCGGCGACGACGAGGTGATCTCGCTCAACATCGCGCAGGACGACTCCGACCTTCTCGTCGTCACCGAGAACGGCTACGGCAAGCGGACCCGTATCGCCGGCTATCCGCGCAAGGGCCGCGGCGGAATGGGCGTCAAGACAATCCAGCTGACTGAGTCGAAGGGCACGCTCGCCGGCGCCCGCGTCGTTCGCGACGGCTACCAGGTGATGCTCATCTCGACGGGCGGCACCGTGATCAAGATGCCGGTCGACGAGATCAAGCGGCTCGGCCGTGCGACCCAGGGCGTGATTGTGATGCGGCTCCGCGGCGACGAGCGGGTCTCCGCGCTCGCTCCGGTGGTCGAATCCGACGACGACGACGAGCCGGTCGTGGGTGACGCCGCCGGCGTCGTCAATCCCGCCGGCAACGGCCCAATTACCGAGGAGTAGGGCGGGTTCCTCCCTTTAAAGGGAGAGAGTTCAGAAGGAGGCCCTTCCCAAAGACGAGTTTGCTGTTTATAACTCCTAAGTTGAGGGGTCGCATTACCGATTCCAGGCGGGGAAGTCATGGCGATCAGCAGACACGTAGACGTTCTAGAGCCCATCAACCTGGCAGAGCACCTGGACAAGGTGGAGCTCTACCTCGGGCAGGTCTGCCAGATCGCGGGCATCTCGAAGATGCAGCTCGACTACTGGACGAACAAGGCCCAGATCCCCACGAAGGGGAAGAAGCAGCGCATCTACGACGTCGACGCGCTCGAGACGGTCATGCTCATCAAGCAGGCGAAGGACAAGGGCCTGAACCTCGGCGCGGC
>PLZU01000024.1:312-9792 GCA_003152275.1 Actinomycetota bacterium | reverse complement strand
TCGAGTGTGGTCATGGTCTCCCCTAGATTGCGAGTGTCGAGATCGGCGCGGCGTGCGACGCTTCGTACGCCGCGAGCGCCTCCTCCTGCTGCAGCGTGAGCGCGACATCGTCGAGCCCTTCGAGCAGGCACTTGCGCGAGAAGTCGTCCAGCTCGAACGGGAAGCCGCCGGCGGTGCGTGATTCGAGATCGACCGTGAGTTCCTCGCCGTTGCGGGCGCGCTCCATCAGCGCTTTCACCTGCTCGGGCGGAAGCTGCACCGGCAGCAGTCCGATCTTGAGCGAGTTCTGGCGGANNCCCACGGCGCGTGCTCGCGCGACGAGCCGCAACCGAAGTTGCGGCCGGTGAGCAGGATGCGCGCTCCCTGCGCCTCGGGCTGGTTCAGCTCGAACGCGGGATCCTTGCGCCAGTCGAAGAAGAGGAACTCGCCGAAGCCGCTGCGTTCGATGCGCTTCAGGAACTGCTTCGGGATGATCTGGTCGGTGTCCACGTCCGGACGATCCAACACGAGCGCACGCGACGTGACCGAGCGAAACGACTTCATGCCGGTACCAGGTCGCGCACGTCTGCGAAGTGGCCGGCGATCGCGGTCGCGGCGGCGACGGACGGGCTGACGAGATGCGTGCGCCCGCCGGCGCCCTGGCGGCCCTCGAAGTTGCGGTTCGACGTGGACGCGCAACGCTCGCCCGGCGCGAGCACGTCGGGGTTCATCCCGAGACACATCGAGCAACCTGCGCGCCGCCACTCGAAACCGGCATCGGTGAAGACCCGGTCGAGGCCTTCGGCCTCCGCCTGAACCTTCACTTGCGCCGACCCCGGGACGACGAGCGCGCGCACGGAGGGGTGCACGTGCCGGCCCCGCACCACTGCGGCGGCGGCGCGCAGGTCCTCGATCCTCGAATTCGTGCACGAGCCGATGAAGACGCGGTCGACGCCGATCTCCTGAATCGGCGTTCCCGGTTCGAGCGCCATGTACACGAGGGCGCGCTCGGCAGCAGCGCGGGCGTCGGCGTCGACGATGTCCTCCGGATCCGGGACGACGCCGTCGAGCGGCACGACCATGCCGGGATTCGTGCCCCAGGTGACTTGCGGGCGGAGCTCGGAGACGTCGATTTCGAGCTCGCGGTCGAACACCGCGTCGGCGTCGGTGGGGAGCTCGCGCCAGCGCGCGACGGCCACGTCCCAGTCCGAGCCTTTCGGTGCGCCCGGCCGGCCCTCGACATACGCGAACGTGACGTCGTCGGGCGCGATCAAGCCTGCGCGCGCCCCCGCCTCGATCGACATGTTGCAGATCGTGAGCCGCCCCTCCATCGATAGGCCCTCGATCACCGGCCCCGCGTACTCGATCACGTGGCCGACGCCGCCGTCGACGCCGAGCCGGCCGATCGCGGCCAGAACGATGTCCTTCGCGCCGACGCCGTCGGGGAGCTCGCCGACAAAGCGGATGCGGAGCGAACGCGGCTTGCGCTGCGGCAGCGTCTGGGTCGCGAGCACGTGCTCGACCTCGGAGGTGCCGATCCCGAACGCGAGCGCACCGAGCGCGCCATGCGTCGAGGTGTGCGAGTCGCCGCAGACGATCGTCATACCGGGCTGCGTCAGGCCGAGCTCGGGGCCGATCACGTGCACGATTCCCTCGCGGCCGCTGCCCGTCGCATACAGGGGCACACCGAACTCCTCGCAGTTGCGGGCCAGCGCGTCGAGCTGCTGCTCGGAGAGCGGATCCATCGGCGTGTCGTCGCCGGTGGCGACGTTGTGGTCCATCGTCGCGAGCGTCAGGTCGGGACGGCGGACGGACCGGCCGGCGACCCGCAGCGACTCGAACGCCTGCGGTGACGTGACCTCGTGAACGAGGTGCAAGTCGACGTACAGCAGGTCGGGCTGCCCCTCCACGCGCTGCGCGACGTGGCTCTTCCAAACCTTGTCCAGGAGGGTGAGCCCCATGCATCGACGCTAGCGCGGCTTCTCGACCTGGGCAAATGATTGTGCGGTTTTCCGGCCATTTCGTCCTACGCTTGCTGCATGGCAGTCCAAGAGCTTCCGACCGACGCCCCGCTCCGGCGTGACGTCCGCATGCTCGGCGACCTGCTCGGGCAGGTGCTCGTCGAGCAGGAGGACGAGTCGCTCCTCGCGGATGTCGAACGCGTGCGCGCGCTCGCGCGGGCAGCGCGCGACGGCGCACCACAGGACGATCTCGCTGCCGCCGTCGCCGGCCTGCCGCTCGAGCGGCAGGCGAGCGTCCTCCGTGCGTTCGCGCTCTACTTCCAGCTCGCGAACGTCGCCGAGCAGCAGCATCGGATTCGCCGCAGGCGCACCTATGCGGAGGAAGAACGGGTGCTGCCGGAGTCGCTCGCCGAGTCGTTCTCACGCATCCCGGAGGGCGGGGTGGCCGAGCGCGTCTCCCTGCAGCTCGTGTTGACCGCTCACCCGACCGAGGCTGCGCGCCGGACGGTGCTTGCATCGCACCTACGGATCGCGGCGCTCCTCGCCGAGCTCGACGACGCGCCGCACCGGCGCGATGCGATCGAGCAGGAGTTCGCCGCCGAGATCACCGTGCTCTGGCAGACGGACGAGGTGCGAACGCACCGGCCTCGCGTCGTCGACGAGATTCGCAACGGCCACTGGTTCTTCGAGCAGAGCCTCATCGACGCGGCCGAGCAGCTGCTCGCCGACTACCGGACGCACCTGCCGGGCGCTCCGACTCCGCTCCGTTTCGGCACGTGGATCGGTGGCGATGCCGACGGCAATCCGAACGCTGGTGCCGACACGATGTGGGAGGCGCTCGAGCGTGCCCGAACGCTGCTTCGCCTCCGCTACCGAGACGAGGTGCGTGCACTCGCAGCCGCGATCGGCATCTCGTCGCTTCTGACACCCGTCGATCCGCAGCTGCTCAAGTCGATCGAACGCGACGAGCTCGAGATGCCGGCTTACGCCTCGGCGATCGGCGACCAGAACATCGACGAGCCATATCGACGGAAGCTCTCATTCATGTGGCGGCGCCTCGACGCGGATGCGTATGCATCGGTAGAGGATTTCGCCGCAGATCTGGAGTTGCTCGACCGCAGCCTCCGGACCCATCGCGGCGCACGAATCGCCGACGGCGCACTCGCGGCGCTTCGGCGTCGCGTCGAGATCTTCGGCCTGCACCTCGCCAAGCTCGACCTGCGCGTGCATGCGCACGAGACCGACGAACGCATGCGCGAACTGCTCGACGGCGCTGCCGCCGCACGCGCCAGGCACGGTCCCCAGGCGCTCGACACGGTGATCGTGTCAGGGACGTCGTCGGCGCAAGACGTTCACCGAGTGCACGAGCTATCGGCCGACCGGCTGTCGCTCGTGCCGCTCTTCGAGTCGGTGGAGGATCTTCGGGCAGCGCCGCGGATCTACGAGGAGCTCCTCGACACCGTCGGCTGCAGCGAGGTGATGGTGGGCTATTCCGACTCGGCGAAGGACGCGGGCTACCTCGCGGCCCAGTGGGAGATCCGCAAGGCGCTCGTCGCGCTCGCCGCCGTCGCTCGGCGGCGCGGCTCGCAGCTGACCGTCTTCCACGGGCGCGGCGGCAGCGCCGGACGTGGCGGCGGCCCGACGTATGCAGCCATCCTCGCGCAGCCGCAGGGCGAACCCCCCGGCCGGCTGAAGCTGACCGAGCAGGGCGAGACGATCGCCTTCAAGTACGGCCTGCCCGGACTGGCGCAGGCGAACCTCGAGTCGGCGCTCGCCGCGACGCTCCTCGCCGCGTTCCCCGACGAGGCCGAGGTCGACACTTCGCTCGTCGCCGCGCTCGCCGACCGGTCACGCGCCGTCTACCGCTCGCTCATCGACGATCCCGGCTTCGTCGACTTCTTCCGCTCCTTCACGCCGGTCGACGAGCTCGCCCTGCTGAACATCGGCTCGCGCCCGGCGCGCCGGCCGGAGGGCGCCGACTACCTCGCGTCTCTACGCGCGATCCCGTGGGTGTTCGCCTGGACGCAGAACCGCTGCGTGCTGCCGTCGTGGTACGGCTGCGGGGCCGCATTCGGCGAGGCCGACGTAGACGAGTTACGCCTTCTCTACCGCGACTGGCCGTTCTTCCGATCGCTCGTGCAGAACCTCGAGATGACGCTTGCGAAGGCAAGCATCGAGATAGCGCGCGAGTACCTCGTGCTCGTCGACGACGACCGCCTATGGGAGCCGATCGCCGCGGAACACGCTCGCACCGTCGCCGCCGTACTCGAAGTCGTCGAGGCCGATGAGCTTCTCGACCGTCATCCGGTCGTGCAGCGCTCGATCCGCCTGCGCAACCCCTACGTCGACCCGATGAACGCGATTCAGGTCGAGCTGCTCCGGCGCTACCGAAGCGGCCACGATGCGGTTGTGCCGCCGCTCCTTCGTTCGATCGCCGGCATCGCGGCCGGCCTCCGGAATACGGGATGAGAGCCGCGATCCAACGCGAGGCAGTAGAGGCGCACGCCGCGGTCGCGCAGTTGACGGACGCAGCCGTGACACGAGCGCTCGAGCGGGCGGCAAAGCTTGTGGAGGAACGGCACGACGCGATCGCCGCCGCGAACGCCGAGGACGTCCGCGCCGCAACCCTGGATGAAGGCGCTCTCGACCGTCTCCGGCTCGACGACTCGCGCATCGCTGCGCTCGGCTCACAGCTTGCAGAGCTCGCCGCGTTGCCGCCGCTCGAACGCGCCGAGGACGCGTGGGAGCTCGAGAACGGGCTCCACGTTTCCGTTGTGCGCATCCCGATCGGCGCTGTTGGCGCGAACTTCGAGGCGCGGCCGAACGTCGCGGTCGACGTCGCCGGCCAGTTGCTGAAGTCGCTGAACGGCGCCGTCCTCCGCACGGGCGGTGCTGCGCTGCGCACCGTCACGGTCCTCGTCGACGAGGTGCTTCGCCCCGCGCTCGCTGAGGCGGGATTGCCGCCGCAGGCGGTCGGCCTCGTGCGCTCGCCGGACCGGGACGGTGCGCGGATCCTCGTGTCGCTGCCAGAGGTGCTGCCGCTCGTGATTCTGCGCGGCAGCGGTGAGACGACGGCCGCGCTCGCGCGAGAGGCTGCCACGCATGGCGTTCGCACGCTCGCGCACGCCGAGGGCGGTGGTGTCCTCTATATAGGGGCCGCTGCTGACCCGGCGAAGGCGAAGGCGCTCGTCGAGGCGAGCCTCGATCGGCTCGGGGTCTGCAACCGCCTTAACCTCCTGCTCGTCGACCGGGCGGCGAACGTCGAGCTCGGCCCGGTGCTCGAACGGCTGGGCATCGCGGTGCGCGAGCCGGAGCGGATCGGGCACGAGTGGGCAAACGACTCCGAGCACATCTCGTCCGTGACGTTGCGCACGGTGAACTCGCTGGATGACGCTGTCGCGCTCGCAAACAGCGAGACGTCCGGCCTTGCCGCAGCGATCGTCACCGAGGACGAGGTTGCGGCGCAGCGCTTCCTCGCGAGCTACCGCGGCACGGCGGCCTTCTGGAACGCAACGACACGGTTCACCGACGGCTTCGCGCTGACCGGTTCGCCCGAGACGGGGATCAACGTCGATCGCGTGCCGGGCCCGCGCGGGCCGGTCACGTATCGCGATCTGTACCTGCGGCAGTACCGCGTCGTCGGCGATGGAACGCAGCACCGGTGAAGCGCCCGCTCGTCGTCAAGCTCGGCTCGAGCCTCGTCGTCGACGAGCGCGGCCGCCCGCGGCGGACGTTGTTGCGCGCCCGCGCGGCGGAGATCGCCGAGATCGTCGAGGGAGGCACACCTGTCTGCGTCGTGTCGTCGGGAGCGATCGCACTCGGATTGCGCCGGCTCGGGCTCGAGAAGCGACCGTCGAGCCTGCCGCGGCTGCAGGCCGCGTCGGCGCTCGGGCAGGCCGCACTGCAGCGCGCCTGGCAGGACGCGCTCGGACCGCACGGGCTCGAAGCAGCGCAGATTCTCCTCACGAGCGCCGAGATCGGTGAGCGCCGCGCGTACGTGAACGTGCGCAGGGCGCTCGGCGCGCTGTTCGCGCTCGGCGCAGTGCCTGTCGTGAACGAGAACGATGCGACGGCGACCGATGAGATCAGCTTCGGCGACAACGATGCGCTCGCGGCGCAGGTGGCCGTGCTCGTGCGCGCGCGTCTGCTCGTTCTGCTCACGTCGGTGCCCGGCGTGCTTCGCGAGGGAGTCCTGATCGAGGACGGGGCTGCGGCGCGCTCCGCGGTGTTCGGGCCCGGCAGTGCGCTCGGTCGCGGCGGGATGGAGAGCAAGGTCGCGGCCGCCGAGCTTGCGGCAGGCGCAGGCATCGCAACCGTGATCGCGGACGGAACGGGGAAGGACGTGTTAACGGCGGCGCTCGCAGGCCGCGCGCCCGGTACGCGCTTCGCGGCTGCCGAGGGCGCGCCCGCGTTCAAGCTCTGGCTGCGCCACGGGAAGCGGATCGCCGGGCAAATCGCGGTCGACGCTGGCGCGCGCAAGGCGATCGTCGAGGGGGGCGCCAGCCTGCTCGCGGTCGGCGTCAGCGGCTGGGAGGGCGACTTCCGGGCGGGCGACGGCGTGGAGCTCGTCGGCCCTGACGGCGCTGTCTTCGCCCGCGGGATCGCCTCGGTCGACGCGGCCGAGCTCGCCGGCCGGCCGGTGAACCGCGAGGCCGTCCACCGGGACCGGCTCGTGCTCGACGCCTAACCGTCGGTCTAACCGAACACGTCGCTGCCGAACGCCCGCGCTCGTCGTCATCGGCGAGGTTGTGGCGGTCCGCGAGGCGCTCGGCGCTTTGCAACGATCCGCTGCGTGACGGACTTCCGCCGAGTCGACGCGCTCCCGCCGTATGCCTTCGCCGAGGTCGAGCGCCTGAAGCTCGAGCTGCGGCGCGCAGGCGAAGATGTCATCGACCTCGGTTTCGGCAACCCCGACGTCGCGCCCCCTGAGATCGCCGTCGAGAAGTTGCGCGAGGCGGCGCTCCTGCCCCGCAACCACCGCTACTCCTCGAGCCGGGGCCTCCCCAAGCTGCGCGAAGCGATCTGCGACCTGTACTGCGATCGCTTCGGCGTCGATCTCGACCCCGAGACCGAGGCGACGCTCGCGCTCGGCGCGAAAGAAGGGCTTGTGCACTTGCTGTGGGTGTTGCTCGGGCCGGGTGATGTCGCGCTCGTGCCGAGCCCGAGCTACCCGATCCACCTGTTCGCGCCCGGATTCGCCGGGGCTGCCGTCCAGCGGGTGCCCGTCGGCGCGGACGTCGACTTCCACGCCGGCGTCGAGGAGGCGTGGCTCGCGTCGCAGCCTCGGCCGCGCGTCCTGCTCTGCTCTTTCCCGCACAACCCGACGACCGCCTGCGCGGATCGCGCACTCATGCAACAGCTCGTCGACTTCGCTCATGAACGAGAGCTCGTGCTCGTACACGACTTCGCTTACGCCGACCTCGCGTTCGACGGCTACACGCCGCCGTCGATCTTCGAAGCGCAGGGGGCACGCGAGGTCGCCGTCGAGCTGTACTCCATGACGAAAGGCTTCTCGCTCGCCGGCTGGCGCGTCGCCTTCGTGCTCGGACGGTCCGACGTCATCGGCGCGCTCGCCCGCTTGAAGTCGTATCTCGACTACGGAAGCTTCCAACCGCTGCAGATCGCTGCGACCGTCGCGCTGCGCGAGGCCCGCGACCGGCCGGCCGAGGTTGCCGCGATCTACGAAGGTCGGCGCAACGCGTTGTGCGATGGCCTCGAGCGCGTGGGCTGGGCCGTACCGCGCCCGCGCGCGACGATGTTCGTCTGGGCGCGGATCCCCACGGAAGAGCCGGCGCAAGCGTTCGCGTTGCGGCTGCTCCGCGAGGCGCACGTCGCCGTCAGCCCTGGGAGCGGCTTCGGCGCAGACGGTGAGGGCTTCGTCCGCTTCGCGCTCGTCGAGAACGAGCAGCGGATCGCACAGGCGGTCCGCGGCATCCGCCAGGCCCTGGCCTAGCTCAGGCGGCTTGGCGAAACATGGTGGGTTTCGACCCGTGTCTTGGCGGGCTTGGGCTATGGAGCCGATGCTCGGAGCTGCTTGGGCTTTCTGAGAGGCTTTGGCGCTTTTCGTCATAGGACAAGCGAGAGTGACAAAATAGGGGGTCAATAGCAAATTACATGCTATATTGCAGGTATTCTTTGAAACAGTCAGGTGACATGCAATGGTGACACGGAATGCCCCATTAGTCCCGACACACCCCTGGATCTCATTCCGGGCCGACCTATCTCGAGCCGGAGCCGAGTTCTGGATGTTCCTCGGCGAAGCGCGCTCGAAGGTCGTTCGTCTCAACCAGTCGCTTCTAAGACCTGAGGTTGCCGAGCGGATGAACACGCTGTTCTTGGCCAAAGGGGTACATGCGACCACCGCGATCGAGGGCAACACTCTCTCTGAAGATGACGCGCTCGCCCTGGTCGAGGGCCGTCAACTGCAGCTCCCGCCTTCGCAGGAGTACCTGGCTCGCGAAGTCGAGAACATCGTCGATGCCTGCAACTGGATCCGGGACGAGCTGCTCGCCGGCCGTCAAGGCCCCCTTACGCTGGAGCTCCTCAAGGAGTTCAACCGGCGTGTCCTGGATGGCCTCGAACTTGAAGAGGGCGTCGTGCCTGGGGAAATCCGAAAACACCCGGTCGGCGTCGGCCGACGGTACCTCGCACCGCCCGCCGTCGAGGTGGAGGACATGCTGTTGAAGCTGTTCGCCTGGCTTCAGGAAGACGGATTCCAGCCCCGCACACCCGACTGGATCGTTCCCTTCGCTGTCATCCGAGCGGTACTCGCCCACCTGTACATCGCGTGGATCCACCCATTCGGGGATGGGAACGGTCGGACAGCCCGACTCGTCGAAGTATGGACGCTTCTCGCGGCCGGATTCCCAATGCCGGCCGCCCATCTCCTCAGCAATCACTACAACGAGACTCGAACCGAATACGACCGTCAGCTCGATTTTGCTAGCCGCTCTGGCGGCGACATCCTCCCCTTCCTCCGCTACGCAGTGGCAGGGTTCAGCGACGGCCTGCGGGCACAGCTCGAACTGATCTTCGATCAGCAATGGAGTGACCGGTGGGAGCAGTACATCTACGAGCAGTTCGGGGGGATGTCGACGCCTGCTCGGCTCCGCCAACGAGAACTGGCGCTCGAGATCTCAAAGCACGACGAACCGGTGAGACGTGCGGAGATCTCAACTCTCTCAGTCCGACTCAATGAGGCATATCGCGGGACGATCAGAACCCTTGCAAGAGATCTAAACGCGCTTGTTGAACTCGGGTTGCTTGAGCGCACGCCTCGCGGGTACCGCGCACGGCGCGATGTGCTCAGGGCGTTCTTGCCGCTTCGACCTGCAATCAGTTTTGACGACGAACTCGAGATCGCAGTAGATACGGGAACCCGAGCGTAAGGCGAGATGTTTCGTCAAGCCATGAGCTAGGAGCGCTGCAGCGGCGCGCCGATGTGACCACCGCGTCGCGACGCGCCCGCCGCGCGGAGCACGCGAGCGTACGCCGCCGCGGGCGTCGGCCCGCCCGCCATCACTTCGCCGGTCGAGCGCAT
>PLZU01000024.1:0-136 GCA_003152275.1 Actinomycetota bacterium | reverse complement strand
GTCGAGCTCGATCGCGTTCTCGAGATAGCGGTCGACGAGACAGGAGCCGTGTACGTCGAGCTCGCCCGCGTTGCGCGCGACGTGGATCCCCCGGCCGCCGATCACGTGGTGCGGTCGCACGAGCACCGGGTAGCCG
>PLZU01000076.1 GCA_003152275.1 Actinomycetota bacterium | reverse complement strand
GCGAATTACCGATCAACCGTCTAGTGCTCGGGAGCGCCGGCAGCGCGAGACTGCGTGGCGCGATCCTGCAAGTCGTGGCGAATGTCGTCGCAAGTGACATGGACGTCGGGGCAGCAGTAGAAGCCCCGCGTATCCACGCCGAAGGCGGTGTGGTGCACTGCGAGGATCCGGCAGCAGCCGACGCCCTCGAAGCCGAGGGCCGCGCGGTCGTCCGGTGGAAGGAGCGCAATCTCTATTTCGGAGGCGTGAGCGCAGTGGAGGTGCGGGGCGCGAGCGCGTCCGCCGCCGGTGACCTTCGTCGCGGCGGAACGGGAATCGTCGCGTGACGCTCGATTTCAGGGTGCGCCCCGCGGATCCATCGGACGCGGAAGCCCTTACGCGTCTAGCGGAAGCAGTGAGCGCCGAGCCGGAGGGTTGGCTGATCTCGGCGGACGGCGAGTGGCGCAGCGTCGGCGATGAACGGCGGTATCTCAAGGCGTTACGCCGCTATCCGAACGCTGCCGTTCTTGTTGCGGAACGGAGTGACGGCGCGATCATCGGCCGCCTGTCGCTCGCGCGCGATACGCATCCAGCGAGCGCGCATGTCGCCGACCTCGGTCTGATGGTCGCAAAAGACGCGCGCGGCCGCGGCGTGGGGCGGGCGCTGTTGGAGGCGGCTGTCGACTGGGCGCGCAATGCGAGCATTCGGAAGCTCGAGCTGCACGTCTTCCCGTGGAACGAGCCGGCGATCAAGCTCTATGAGCGGTTCGGGTTCGAGCGCGAGGGTTATCGGAAGGGGCATTATCAGCGTTCCCGCGACGATGTCGACGCGATTCTGATGGCTCTGCGCGTTAGTTGACGCAACCCAATCAGCTCACGCTCGCGGGCATGCTCGCTCCCGGATCGCGGTCAGCCTTTCCGCCGCTTTTCCAGCACCCGCCCGCGCAGGCGTGTAAAGGCGGCATTCGCGCTGTGTTTGCGCCAACTCTCGTCTGGTGGCCACCAGCCTGTCGTAGCTGGGGGTCACCCTGAGCCTGAGGGTGCCGGAAACTCGGTTCGGCGTGTCGGAGCGGGTGTTGGCAGGATCGTCGGGTGTTTATCTCATGCTTCTACTGGCTGTTTCGTCACCTCCTTGGATTGGCTGTGATCATCCTCGGATGAGTCGCGGGACGGCAGCGCGGAGACAGGGTGGTGGGACGATTTCTCACCTCCTGCGGCGTTTGGCATGACTGGCGAAGATCGCCCCGACGATGTGCGAGCTGAAGCAGAACGTCACATCGCTGAGCATTCGCTCGGCGAGGCGGCACGGATCGGGCGGCTCTCGCGCATCCGGGAGTTCGTGCTCGGCGCGCAGGACGGCCTCTTGGTTCCGCTCGGCGTCGTCACCGGTATGGCGGCGGCGCATCCGGCTCGTTCGTTGATCATCGTGGCTGGTCTTGCCGAGGCCGTTGCCGGTGCGATCTCGATGGGCGGCGGTTCGTTTCTCGCGAGCCAGGCAGAGGAGCAGCTCTATGCCACAGAGATTGCGTCCGAAGGGCGCGAGATCGACGAATTTCCTGAGCGAGAGACTGCCGAGCTCGCCGTCGTCCTCGAGCGCGAAGGCCTCAGCCGCGAGCGGGCCGAGACGGTCGCGCGAGGACTCGCGTCGAACTCGAACGTCTTCCTGCGCACGAAGGTGCAGAAGGAGCTGGGTCTCTCACCCGATGCTGGTGGCGCCGCGCTCGGTGACGCGGTGGTGGTCGGTGCGACCTATCTCGGTGCTGCGATCGTGCCTCTGTGGCCGTACTTCCTCTTCTCATTGAATCGTGCGTTGGTCGTGAGCGTGGCGTGTACGTTGCTGGCGCTCTTTTCCGTCGGGGCGGCGAAGGGCCGCGTGACCCGGCTTTCGCTGCGTCGCGCTGGTTTCCAGGTGATGATCGTCGGTGCAGTGAGCGCAGGTGTCGGGTTCGCGATAGGCCACCTCGTTACAGCCCTCGCAGGATGAGGATTGGTCACCTGTTGATCTGGTGTGACGCCCTCTGCGTGAGAGAGGGGGTCACTAACGACCGGCGTATGGTGGGTTCGGATGGCCGTCAAGCTCCATCGCTGCAGATTCGAGTGGCTGAAGACCGGGCCGTGCTGACGGGTCGAGAAGGCGCTCAAGGAGATGGGCGTGGACTACAAACACGCCGGCTGATCCTGCAGCCGATGATTGGGTCCGTGCGAGGATCGATGCGGGGATGAGCTGGCAGGTCAGCGGCACCTACTTCGAGTCGTGCAACTGCGAGGCGATCTGCCCATGCCGGCGCATCGACGGCATCCCGGGGGCCGCTCGACGCACGGCGCGTGCGCGGGAGTTCTGTCGTGGCTGATCGACGAGGGCCGTGTCGACAAGGTCGATCTTGCCGGGCAACCGGTCGCGCTCGCGATGCGCTACAGCGACGACGAGCCCGGGTCGCCGTGTACGTGGATCCTCTACCTCGACGACCGCGCGAGCGAGCAACAGCAACGCGCGCTCGAAGGCATCTTCACCGGTCAGCTCGGCGGAGACGCCGCGCGGCGCATTTCCCGTGGACATGGAAAGAAGGTGAATTCGTCGGTGTCCGGATCGCCGGGATCGACGTCGAGCACACCCGGCGCCGGCAGCGGCTGCTGATCCGCGACCGGGTCAGCGTCTCAATCCGAGACCGCTACATCGAAGATGAGGTCGTGACCTGCGTGATCCCAGGGCACGACCGCTCCGGCGAGGAGCTTGTCGCCGACGAGCTACGCGTCGAGGACGGCCCACTCAAGCTCAGCTACTGCGGCACGTGCGGCTACGGTTCGAGCTTCGCCTACGCAGGTTGATCGGGCGGGAGATAATTGACCGGTGGGCAATCAGAGCACGTACCTTGGCGAGCCGCCCGAGAGCGAAATGACGCGCTCCGCCTTCGAGCGGGACCGGGCCGACGACGGCTACGTGTGGAACGTGACGCGACTGTGGTCGTGGAGGAACGACTTCGAGCACGCGTTCGTCGCGCTGCGCACGTCGCTCGTTGAGGGCTCGGCTCTGACCGACCGCGAGAAGGCGATCCTCAACACCGCCGCCGCCGCGGCGCGGCGCGACTCGTACTGCTCGCTCGCGTGGGGGCCGCGGCTCGCAGCGCTGACCGACGACGAGACCGCGGCGGCGACGCTCGCCGGCCGAGAGGCCCCTGCGCTCACTGAGCGTGAGGGCGCGCTCGCAAACTGGGCCCGGCAGGTCGTGGCGGCGCCCGGCGAGACGAATGAGGCCGACGTCGAGCGACTACGCAGCGTCGGGCTCGACGACCAGACGATCTTCGAGGCGACGGCATTCATCGCACTGCGCGTCGCGTTCTCGACAATCAACGGCGCTCTCGGCGCAGCCCCCGACCGCCAACTCGCGAATGCCGCGCCACAGCTGATCCGCGCCGCCGTCGACTACGGACGGCCCCCATCCGCCGAACCGTCGCGGCCCTGAGACGTACTCATCCGGCTGATCGTCCCCGGCGCTGCCTCTGTCGACCGGGGTCCCGGACCCGAAAATCCCGGCTCAGGCGTAATGATCGTGGCCCAGGCGACTGCCCTCGCGCTAGATGCCCGGCGGCGGCGCAGCCTCCGTCGTCCGATGAGCAAGTCGGCGAGCCACATGATCGGCACGAGAAACCACTCGCCCAACTTCGCGAGTGCCAAGATGCTCTCGTCCTTCAGCGAGTGCGTGTCCGGTGACTGCTACCCGGCGTTCTGGGCCACCCCTCCGTCAGCTGGCGGTAGTCGAGCTCGATCGTCCAGCGCAACCGGGCGAGCCGTGTGAAGAGCGGGAAGTCGTGATCAGGTGATCCGGTCGGAGAGTCGGTGAGACTGGTCGAGAGTATGTGCGTGCGGCTGTCGATACGGCGTGCGGTGGGTTGGACGATCAGGGCGGCGTGAGCTGGGCCCACTGAGGGGCGTTCGGATTGCTTGGGTTTAGGTCGTACGGGGGCGGCTGGTGGGTGTGGGTCGGGGCGTCTCGGCGTCGGTGGGGGCTTCGACGATGGCGACGATTTCTTTGAGGGCTTGGATCTCGCGCTGCAGGGCTGTTCTGCCTTTGCGTGTGATGCGGACCCAGGTTCTGCCGCGTTGGCCGGCGGTGTCTTTGGTCGACGTAATCAGTCCGGCTTCTTCCAGAACACGAAGGTGCTGGCCCAGATTCCCATCGGTGGTACCGAGAGTTGCTTTCAGTTGCGCGAAGTCCGCGCGCGTCACTCCGCTGAGCAGCGCAAGGACGCCTAGCCGAACGCGCTGGTGGACGTCGTCGTCGAGTCGGCGGGACGGGTGGGTCATTTAGTTGAGACCGGTCGCGGCTTGATGCTGGAGCCGCGCGCTGGCGAGCAGCACGAATGCGAAGCCGATCGCTTCGGTGGCGACTCGATTGTCGCCGTTTGCGATCGGGGTTGCGGCCGCGCAGACGGCAGCCATGATCAGCGCGTCGATCAGCAGGAACGTGCTGCGCGCGATCGCGGAGAAGGCGAGGAAGAAGGCTGTGACAACCAGGAACGGCCCGGTGCTGTTGAGGAATAGCGAGTGCAGGCGGAAGCCGGTCACGGAGGCGACCCCACCTCCGACGGTCATCGCGATCGACGTCGCGAGCCATGGCCAGACCGCGGTCTCGATGCCGTCGCTATCGCCGCGGCGCCGGTAGTGGCGGGCGGTGAGGAACGAGACGGAGATGAGGGTGACGAGGAAATAAGGGGCGAGATGGTTGCGGTGGACGACGAGCGCGAGCGGGGCCATCCCGAGATAGATCAGCCCGAACACGGAGAGCGGAAACCAGACCGTCGCCAAGCGGCGACGACCCACACCCTGTAAGCGCTGGACGTCGTCGAGTGCCTGTCGAGCAGCGAGCGGTCGGACAGCGATCGTCTCGTCTCTCAGGCTTTGACTGCCTTTAGATCTCGCCTTCACTCTGTGGTATAGAGTAACAAACTCTGCACTGCAGAGTAACTAACCATGGAGGGT
>PLZU01000021.1 GCA_003152275.1 Actinomycetota bacterium | reverse complement strand
AGTGGTTGTAGACCGCGACCGCGAGTGTCCGCTTGGCCTCTTCCTGCGAGACGACATAGTCGTTTAGCACCGCGTAGATGTCCCGCGGGCGGGGCAAATTGTCGAGGTCGAGCTGGGTCGGAGNNTCGTTGCAGAGATCGATGCACTCGTCGCAGATGTACACGCCGGGGCCGGCGATCAGCTTTTTGACCTGCCTCTGGCTCTTCCCGCAGAAGCTGCAGAGGAGCTGCTCGTTGCCTTCGCTTGCCCTGGCCACTTCGTCTCCTTGTACCTCGGTCCGGCCGTTTCGTCTACCGGTGCGCGATCACCTGGTCGACGATCCCATATGACTGGGCCTCGTCGGCATTCATGTAGTAGTCGCGCTCCATGTCCTTTGAAACTTTTTCAATCGGCTGATTCGTGTGCTTGGCGATGATCTCCTCCAAGCCCCGTTTGAGGTTGATCGTCTCCCGGGCCTGGATCTCGATATCGGTGCCCTGGCCCTGGAAGCCGCCCGACACCTGGTGGATAAGGATCTTGGAGTTCGGCAGCGCGGTGCGCTTTCCCTCTGCGCCGGCCGCAAGAAGTAGCGCGCCCATCGACATCGCGATCCCGCAGCACGTCGTCGCGACGTCCGGCTTGATGAACTGCATCGTGTCGTAAATCGCAAGCCCCGCATACACCGACCCACCGGGCGAGTTCACGTAAATGTTGATGTCCTTGTCGGGGTCCTCGGACTCGAGGTGGATCATCTGCGCGACGATCAGGTTCGCGACGTTGTCGTCAATCGGCGTGCCGAGAAAGATGATGCGCTCGTTGAGGAGCCGCGAGTAGATGTCGAAGAACCGCTCGCCTCGCGAGGTCTGCTCGATGACGGACGGGATGATGAGATTCGACGGGTCGTTCATGTGGCTCCTTCGCTGCCGGGGGTCCAGAGTTTCGTCTCGGTCTGCTGCTTTTCCTTGTCGGGAGTCCAAATCGCTTCGCGCGCATCCGCGAGCTCACGCGGAATCCGCTTCACCTCGCCGGCGACTCGGTCGAGTGCGTTGCGGAGACGGAGATCGTCGCGGAGAGCCTCGAAACGGCCGGTCTCGCGCAGCCGAAGCAGCGTCTCATCCACGTCGTCGCCGAGCTCGCTCCCCTGTTCGCGCACGAGCGCCTCGATCTCCTCGTCGGGAACCTGGATGTCGAGCTGATCGGCCACCGCGTCGAGCACGAGCTCGCGCGCGACCGAGCGTGCCGCCTCCTCGCCGAGCCGGGCGAGCAGCTGTTCCGGTTGCTGCCCCGTCATCGCGAGGTACGTGTCGAGCGGAACCCCGCGCGCCTCGACTTGCCGAGCCAGGCCGCGCAACAGCTCTCGCGTGCGCGCCTCGACGAGTGGCCCCGCCGATGCATCCAACTTCGAGGCAGCGACGAGCGCATCGACAACGTCGGAGCGGAACTGTGCCTCCACTTCCTCCGCAATCTGAGCGCCAAGGCGCGACTCGATCTCGGCACGGAGGTCGGCGATCGTCTCGAACTCGCTCGCGGACCGCGCAAGCTCGTCGTCGAGCGCGGGCAAAACCTTTTCCTTGATCTCCTTGACGGTCACGCTGACCGCCTGCTTCGAGTCGTCCGCGAGATCGAACTCGATCTCCCTTGACTCGCCGGCGTTGAGCCCGACCACTCCTTGCTCCACCTCGTCGACGACTGCACCTCGGCCGAGCTCGACAACGTAGTCGCGGCGCGTCTCACCGCCGGGCGAGATCAGGTCAAGGATCACGGTGTCATCCAAACCGACCGGTCGCCCTTCGACGGGGACGAGCTCGGCCACGGTCGAGCGCAGGGCGTCGAGCTCCTGCTGCACGAGCTCGTCCGGTACCTCAGGCTTGATGGCGCCCACCTCGAGTGCCGTCCAGTCCGGCAGCTCGGGCTTCGTCGGCACCGGGAATGTCGCACTGAACTCCCAGTCTTCGTCGTCTGCCGTCGGGAGCTCGAACTCGTACTCCGGCTGCGCGATCGGCCGCACGCGGGTCCGCGCGGCGGCGTTCCAGAACCAGCCGCCGATGTGGCTCTCGATCGCCTCCGTCATCAGACGCTCCTTGCCGACCTTCTGCACGAGCACCTGGCGGGGAACCTTGCCCTTGCGGAAGCCGGGGATCTTGGCGGTCTGCGCGAGATCCGTCGCCGCGTGCTCGATCGCATGGTGGACATCGTGCGACGGCACCTGAACCGTCAAGCGCACGCGATTTTCCGGCAGTTCCTCGACCTGGGCTTGCATCTGGCCATTCAAGCAGACCCCTTCCGGACTGAGGAGGGTAGGCTCGGCCGCCGTGCGGCTCTTCGTGCTGACCCGTCACGCCCATTCGACGCTCAACGTGGCAAACCGGGTGAACGGCGATCCGAGCGTGCCGGTTCCCCTGACCGACGGCGGACGAGCGGAGGCGGAGCGGCTGGCTCACCAGCTCGCGGAGATCCCGCTCGAGCTCTGCGTCCACACGAGGTTCGGCCGAACCCAAGAGACCGCTGACGAGGTGCTGCGCGGCCGCGACGTGCCGCGCGTTGACGAGCCGCTCCTCGACGACATCGACGTCGGCGACTTGGAAGGAGCGACGCTCGAGGAGTACCGCGCCTGGAAGCGCGCGCACACTCGCGACGATCCCTTTCCGGGCGGAGAGAGCCTCGACGCCGCCGCTCGACGCTATGCGCGTGCCTTCGAGCGTCTACTCGAGCGTTCTGAGCAGGCGGTGCTCGTCATCTGCCACGAGATACCGGTGCGCTACGCGCTCAACGCTGCCGCAGGCTCCGCCGACCTCGACGGTCCCGAGCGCTCGATCCCGAACGCAACGCCGTACCTGTTCGACGAGACAGCGCTCGCTCGCGCTGTAGCCCGCATCCGGTCACTCACCGGCTGAGCACGACAAACCCGAACGGGGGATTCGCACGTTTGCCGGAAGGTGCACGAGACCTGATCGCGAATGACGACCTCCCCAAGATGACGAACTGGACGATGTCTTTGATGCTGGCGGTCACCACGATCTGGATCGTGCTGCTCTCCGCCGTCGCCTACCTCGCCTCGCACGCACCGGCCCGGCACTAGACCGCTATACCCCCTGGTGGTATTCTGGCAGCGTGGCCCACGGCTACGCCGAGCACAAGCATTCACTCGTCAAGCGCCTGCACCGCATCGAAGGACAGGTGCGAGGGATCGAGCGCATGGTCGAGGACGACCGTTACTGCATCGACATCCTCACGCAGCTCGGTGCCGTCTCCACCGCGCTCGAGAGTGTCGCGATGGCGATCCTGGACGACCACGTGCAGCATTGCGTCGCGGGTGCCCTCTCCTCGGGGGACAAGCGAGCCGCGACCGAGAAGACGAACGAGCTGCTGGCAGCTGTCCGCCGGTTCGCCAAGACCCGCTGATGCTCGTCGCGCACGGAATCGAGAACGCCGCGCGCATGGCGTACGAGGTGTGGTGGGCGCTCGTCTTCGGCTTCGCGGTGTCCGCGATCGTGCAGGCGTGGGTGCCGCGGGAGCGGATCGAGCGTGCGCTCTCGGGGAGCGGCTTCGCCCCGGTCGCGCGCGCGACGGCGCTCGGCGCAGCCTCCTCTTCGTGCTCGTACGCCGCGGTCGCAATCGCGAAGTCCCTCTTCCAGAAGGGAGCCTCGGCGGCGTCGGCGCTCGCGTTCCAGTTCGCATCGACGAATCTCGTCTGGGAGCTCGGGCTCGTGCTCTGGATTCTGCTCGGCTGGCGTTTCACACTCGCTGAGTTCCTCGGCGGCGCCGTCCTCATCGTCTTCATGACGGTTCTGCTCCGCCTCTTCGTCTCGCGCAAGCTCGAAGAGGAAGCCCGCGAGCACGCGCGCTCCGCCGCCACCGGGCACGAGCATCACGCGGCCGAGAGCACGCTGCCGCTCCGCCGCCGGCTCGTTTCCGCCGAGGCGTGGTCCGACGTGGCGCACAACTTCCGCGGTGACTGGCGGATGCTCTGGAAAGAGATCGGCCTCGGGTTCTTCCTCGCGGGGTTCGCCGGCCTCATCCCGAATCGCGTGTTCGAGGCTCTGTTCCTGCACGACGCGCCCGCGCCGCTCCGCCTCCTCGAGAACGTCGTCGTCGGCCCACTCATCGCCGTCGCCTCGTTCGTCTGCTCCGTCGGCAACATCCCGCTCGCCGCCGTGCTGTGGTCGGGCGGGATCTCGTTCGCCGGCGTGCTCGCGTTCATTTTCGCCGACCTGATCGTGCTGCCGATCATCGCGATCTATCGCAAGTACTACGGCTCCCGCTTCGCCCTCCGCATCGTCGGGCTGATGTTCGTCACCATGGCGCTCGCGGCGCTCGCGATCGACGGGATCTTCAGTGGGGCGCAGCTCGTGCCCCATTCGCGGCCGAAGCGCAGCGATGTCTTCATGCCGATCGGGCTCGACTACAAGCTCGTCCTGAACCTGGTCGGGCTCCTCGTCTTCGCCGCGCTCATCGCGCTGACCCTGCGCCGCGGTGCAGCCGATCCCGTCTGCGGCATGACGGTCGACCGCTCGAAGGCCCTGAGTCTCGAACGCGACGGCGTCACGTATTACTTCTGCGGCCCCGGGTGCCGCGAGCAGTTCGAAGTGCGGGCGAGAGGACTCGAACCTCCAAGGGCCGTGAGGCCCAGCGGGACCTAAACCCGCCGCGTCTACCAGTTTCGCCACACCCGCGGGCGTCCGTTCAGAATAGAGGTAGCGCCGCCCGGCGTTGCTCGCTCGCGAGGCTGGCCAATTTGCATAGAGTCCCGGCCCGTGGCCGGGATGCTGCCGGAAGACATCTATGAGCTCGTCAACGCCGGCGACCCGCGTATCTCGCCGGACGGGTCGCGGATAGCGTTCGTCGTCACCGCGGTCGACCGCGAGTCGAACGAGTATCGCGGCGCGATCTGGGTTGCGCCGCTCGACGGATCCGCGAAGCCGCGGCAGTTCACCTCGGGCGAACGCCGGGACTCGACACCGCGCTGGTCTCCTGACGGGAACTGGCTCGCGTTCGCCTCGAACCGAGGCGAGGACAAGACGCCCATGAACCTCTACGTCATCCCCGCCGAGGGAGGCGAGTCGCGCAAACTGACCGACCAGAAGGAGAGCGTCGAGGAGATCGCGTGGGCGCCCGACTCGAAACGCGTCGCGTTCCTCGCGCGCCTGCGCGACGAAGCCTACGCGGAGGAGGACGACAAGAAGCGGGCACCGCGGCGGTTCACGCGGGTCTTCCACAAGCTCGACAGTGTCGGCTTCACGGGCGACCGGCGGAAGCACCTCTTCGTCGTCGAGCTCGATGGAGGCGACCCAAGACAGCTGACGAGCGGCGACTTCGAGCACGCCGGCGCTACGTGGTCGCCCGACGGCAAGCGCATCGTGATCGACGGCTTGCGCGACGAGCGCTGGGACGTCGAGCTCGTGAACCGCCTCTACTCGGTCGACGTCGACGGCAGTAGCGAGCCGAAGGCACTGACGGGAGACGACGGCTCGTACGGTGACCCGTCGTTTTCGCCGGACGGCAGCCGCATCGCCTACCGCTGGACGCCGGAGGACGGCACCTATCCCCATCACAGCCAGCTCGGCGTGATGAATGCGGACGGCAGCGACCCGAAGCTGCTTACCACCTCTCTCGACTTGCAGTGCGGTCCGTACCCGGACTCCCGGGAGCCGGTCTGGGACGGCGACCGGCTCGTCTTCACCGTCGAGGACGGCGGCAACCTGCACGTTTATACCGTCGCAGCGGATGCCTCGTCAGAGCCCGAGCGCATTGTCGACGGCGAGCGGGTGATCACCGCGTTCGACATGCGCGACGGCAAGCTCGCCTACGTCGCATCGACGCACACGACGATGCGCGAGCTTTACGTCGGCACCGACGGCCAGCGGGTCACGAACGTCGGCGACGCCTATACGCAAAGTCGCGAGCTCGCGAAGCCCGAGCGCTTCACCGCGGTGTCCGCCGACGACTACGAGGTCGACGCGTGGATCGTCCGGCCAGCCGGCTTCGAGCCGGGCAAGCGCTACCCCGCGGTGCTGACCATTCACGGCGGACCGTTCGCGCAGTACGGCACCGGCTTCTTCGACGAGGTTCAGGTCTACGCGGCGGCCGGTTATGTCGTCCTCTTCTCGAACCCGCGTGGCGGCTCCGGTTACTCGGAGGAGCACGGCCGTGCGATTCGCGGCCCCATGAACGACGCCGGGCCGGGCTGGGGAACGCGCGACTACGAAGACGTGATGGCCGTCGTCGACACAGCGCTCGCAAACTTCGACTTCATCGACCCGGAGCGGCTCGGCGTGATCGGCGGTTCGTACGGCGGCTTCATGACGTCGTGGATCATCGGCCACACGAACCGCTTTAAAGCCGCGATCTCCGAGCGGGCGGTCAACAACCTCGTGAGCATGTTCGGGTCGAGCGATCTCTTCTGGATCTTCCAGCGCCAATTCGGCGGGCCAATGTGGGAGAACGTCGACGCCTATCTCGAGCGGTCGCCCTCGACCTACGCACAACAGATGGACACGCCGGTGCTCGTGCTGCACTCCGAGCAGGATCTGCGCTGCAACATCGAGCAGGGCGAGCACCTGTTCACGCTCCTGCGCCTGCTTGGCAAGGACGTCGAGATGGTGCGGTTTCCCGCAGAGAGCCACGAACTGTCGCGCGGAGGCTCGCCAATCCACCGCGTCGTGCGCTTCGAGACGATCCTCGAGTACTTCGGGCGCTACCTCGCGCCCGGCACCTAGCCGCCGCCTACCAGCGGTCCCAGTGCACCATCGAGTCGAGCGGCTTCCGCGTGCCCGGCTTGAAGTCGGTTCCGATCGTGTACGCAACCGGGATGAGCGCGACCTGCGTCACCTCGTCGTACGGGATCTCGAGGATCTTTGCAACCTCCTCCTCGTGCATCAGGTGGAACGAGGTCCACACCGTGCCAAGGCCGCGGGAGCGTGCGGCGAGCATGAACGACCACGCCGCCGGGATGATCGATCCGAACATCGACGCGACGAGCGCGTTCGGCTTTCCCTCGTAGCGCCCTTGCACGCACGGGATCACGAACACCGGCACCTCGTGGATGTGGTCGGCGAGGTGCACAACCGCGTCGCTGATGCGCAACATCTGCCCTTCACGCGCGCCGCCGCCGCGCTGTAGGTAGGGATGCGCAACCTGGCGCCACAACTCGCCGATCGCGGCACGCTTCTCGGCGTCCGTGACGACAACGAAGTGCCAGTTCTGCGAGTAGCCCGCCGTCGGCGCCTGCTGTGCCAGCCCGAAGCACTCTTCGAGCACCTCGCGCTCGACCGGCCGGGAGAGGTCGAGTCGCTTCCGCACCGCGCGCGTCGTCGAAAGGAGCTCGTCAGGAGTCAGCTCGAGCTTCACGCGCCGATCCTACTGCGCCCTGAGCCGCGACCGACCTGCGCGGGCGCGGCGACCCTGAGCCCACGAGCCGGAAAGCGCAGCGAAGCGGAGCGGGGCGAGCGGCTCCAAGAAAGTGGCCCCGGGTGGAATCGAACCACCGCGCGCAGCTTCGAAGGCTGCCGCTCTATCCGCTGAGCTACGGGGCCGTGCCGGGTAAGCGTAGCCCTGTCGTCAGGCGGCGACGGGTGCGCCGAATTTCCGCTTCAGGTACGCGAGATAGGGCTTCGCGTCGATGGTGGAACCCGTTACTCGTTGCAAGAGCTCCTGAGGAGCGTACTTCCGGCCCTGGGCATGGATGTTCTCCCCGAGCCATTCGCGCAGCGGCGTGAACTCGCCTCGCTCGATCTGCGCGTCGAGGTCGCCGAGCTCCTCCGCGGCCTTCTCCCAGATCTGGACGGACATCACGGTGCCGAGGAGGTACGTGGAGAAGTAGCCGATCAAACCTGACGACCAATGCATGTCTTGCAACACGCCGTGCGCATGGTCGGGCACGTCGATGCCGAGGTACTCGTGCATCTTCTGAGCCCAGAGCTCCGGCAAGTCCTTCAGCTCGACGCGGCCGTTGATGATGTCCTGCTCGAGCTCGAACCGGAGGATGACGTGCATCCCGTAGGTAACTTCGTCGGCTTCGATGCGGATGAGTGACGGCTGCGACTTGTTGATCGCCGCATAGAACTGTTCGACGTCGACGCCGCGGAACTGCTTGGGGAAGCGCTCCTGCAGGCGCGGATAGAAGAAGCGCCAGAACGCAAGGCTGCGGCCGACGAGGTTCTCCCACAACCGGCTCTGCGACTCGTGCAAGCCGAGGCCGGTCGCCTGTCCGACCGGCAGGTCTGCCCACGCACGCGGCAACTGGTGCTGGTACAGCCCGTGGCCGTACTCGTGCATCGTCGAGAACAAGGACTTCAGGTGGTCGCGGTAGTAGTGCGTCGTGATCCGGATGTCGTCGATGCCGGAGCCCGACGCAAATGGATGCTCCGTCGGATCGATCCGCCAGGTCTTCGGGCGGTGCCCGAACAGATCCACGACCTCGTAGTCGAGCGCGACCTGCTCGTCGAGATCGAAGTCGCCGGTGAGGAACGAGTCGTCGACGTCGCTATCGCGGAGCTGCGCAATCAGTTGTACGAGCTCGGGCTTGATCTCGGCGAAGATGCGCGTCACTTCCGACGTCTTCATCTCTGGCTCGAAGTCGTCGAGGAGCACGTCGTACGGCTCGTCCTGCGGACCGAAGCACTCGACATATCGGTGCCGGAGGTCGACGTTGCGCTCCATCAGCGGCAGAAAGAGGTCGAAGTTCGAAGTCGCCTTGGCCTCGAGCCACCCGGGCGCGGATTCCGCCGCCGCGCGCGCCATCTCCGAGCTCAGCTCGACCGGCACCTGCACGGCCTTCGTGTAGTCGCGCCGTGCGACGCGGACGAGCGCGCCGTCCCACGAGTCCGGATCGAGGTCGCGCGACTCGAGCTTGTCGAGCAGCCGTCCGACCTCGGGATCGATCAGTGTCAGATGCGAGAGCCGCTGCAGCAGCGAAATGTGGTTGGCCCGGTGCTGAAAGCCGGCCGGAGGCATCACCGTCCGCTGATCCCACGCGAGCAAGTAGGCCAGCGCATCGAGCGACTGGTAGTCGCCGAGGCGGGACTTCAGCTGCTCGAGCGCGTCGGGCAAGGACGGGAGCCTAGCGACGAGCGGCGAAAAGGGTGGCGAACGGGACTCGAACCCGCGACCACCGGGACCACAACCCGGGGCTCTACCAACTGAGCTACCGCCACCGCGAAGCCGCTACAGCGTAGCGTCCTCGACAGGCACCGGCGGTACTCTCCGCGTTACGCGCCCGTAGCTCAGGGGACAGAGCAGCGGACTTCTAATCCGCGGGTCGCAGGTTCGAATCCTGCCGGGCGCATCACGAGAACGCCTGCAAAGCAGGGGTGTTGTCTCACGGGCCCGGTCGCTAGCGTGGCCCCGAGTCGATGAGGCCTAACAGCGCCTGCGCGATGACCTCCGGCGTCGGCGGGCAACCCGGGATGCGCAGGTCGACGGGAAGGACAGTGTCGAGCGGGCCGACGATCGCGTCCGCCGCGCCGAGCACGTTGCAGCCGAGAGCGCAGTCGCCGAGGGCCGCGACGCGGCGGGGCTCGGGCATCGCGGCGTAGGCGACGAGGAGCGGCTCATGCATACGGCTCGTCACCGGGCCGGTGACCAGCAGGACGTCGGCGTGTCGCGGGGAGGCGACGATGCCGATGCCGAAGCGCTGCAGGTCGTAGTACGGGCTCGAGAGCAGCGTGAGCTCATGCTCGCACCCGTTGCATGACCCGGCGTCGACGTGGCGGATCGCAAGACTCGCCGCGCGCTCAGGTCGCGCGAGGTCGAGGTATTGACGGAGCTGGCGGAGATCGCGAAGGAGCGTCAGCATCAGCGGTCGGCGCAGGCGTAGCAGAGCTCGAAGCTCTTGTTGNNTGTTGATCAGCGGGAAGTCGGGGAGCAGGTTGTCGGCGGCAGCGAAGGCGACGACGGGCCAGTTGGCATAGGAGCCCGTGCGCAGGCGCAGCCGCTCGATGCGGTCTTCCTCCCGCTCGACGATGCAGCTTGTCGCGCCGCGCGGGCTTTCGACCCGGCCGATGCCTATCGGCTGCTCCGGCGCTCCGGGTTTCGCGGCCGCAGGGTCGATGCGTCCGTGGAGCAGGCGCTCAAGGATCTCGAACGTCTGCTCTAGCTCGAGTGTGCGCTGCTCGACACGCGCCTGTACATCGCCTGCCGCACGCTCGGGCGTCACAGGCTCGAAGCCGTGATAGGCAAGTCGTGGACTGCTCGCACGGAGGTCGTCTGCGAGCCCAGCGGCGCGCGCAGCAGGGCCGACCGCGCCGAGCCGGGTCGCTCTCGGCGCGTCGACGACGCCGATGTCGGGCAGTCGGTCCTGGAAGGAGCGGTTGAAGCGCAGCTCGCGCCAGCCGCGGCGCGCCTCCGTGCGGAGCGCCGCCACCTCGTCGGCCGCCGCGCGCACGTCGTCGCGATGCAGCGTGAGCTCGCTTCGCCCGACGTGGACCGTGCCGAAGAGGAACCGATGGCCGGTGAGCTTGGCGTTGAGCCGGCGTGCGCGCTCGGTGAGCCCCGCAAAGTGATTGTTTCCTGCGGCGAGCCCCACGCCGGAGCAGACCGCGGCGAGGTCGTTGAGGTGGCTCCACATGCGCTCGAGCTCGAGCAGGATCGTGCGCACGCGTGCGAGCTCGATGTGAGGCGTCAGACCGAGTGCGTCCTCGCTCGCGTGCGCGTATGCGACGCCGTTTGCCACTGCGCAGGCCGCGCATGCGCGCGTCGCGTAGGCCAGTCCTTCGTCGAGCGTGTGCCCTTCCGCTGCGCGCTCAAGGCCACGGTGTTTGTAGAAGAGGCGCGCATCGAGGTGGAGGATTCGCTCACCGACGACGTGGAGACGGAAGTGGCCCGACTCAATGATCCCTGCGTGGATCGGGCCGACGGCGACCTGGTACGCGTCGCGGCCGCGTACGGGCACGGTCCAACGGTCAAGCCGCAGGTCGTGGTCGACGAGCGGTCGCATCGGCTCGTGTCCCGCGAAGTCGACTCCCTGGAGGTCGTGCGCCTCGCGTTCGTCCCAGCCGGCAGCCGGGAAGAGATCGACAATCGAGGGGACTGCTCCCTCTTGCGCGCCGACCGTCTCGAGCCGAGTCGCCCCCGTCGAGTCGGCGAGCAGCGTGCGGACACATGCGCCGTCCGAGGTCGCGTGGAGGTCCGCAAAGTGCCAACCCTGGGCACGTGCAGCAGCGATCTCCTCGCGGTAGGACTGCCCGGTCACGAGATCCCCCTGAGGAGCGCGTCGACGAAGCCGGAGCCGGGGAGCCAGAGCGCGACGGCAGAGAGCCCGAGGAGCAGCACGAGCGAAGTGCCGCCGAGCACGGCAAGCGTGCGACGCCCGCGAGGATGCGCGCCGTCCCGGCGCCTGGCCTTGCCGACCGTCGTCTCGAGCAGCGCGTGCGCGAGGCCGAGGAAGCCGAGCGCGAGCAGCAGCGCGGTGGCGGCCGCCACCCAGGAGCGTCCGGCCTCGAACCCGCCGGCGACGATCAGCACCTCGCTGAGAAACAACGGTGAGGGCGGGAGGCCGGCGAGGGCGCCAAGCGAGATGCCCATCACGCCTCCGAGCGCGGGGTACGTCCGTGCGATGCCGGTCACGGCGTGCTCGGTGGCGCGCGGCTCGTGCTCGACGAGCGGTGTCGCCGCGTAGAAACCGACCGCTTTCGCGATGGCATGGGCGGCGATGTGGACGGCGACACCGGCGAGAGCGAGCGGCGTCCCGAACCCGATGCCGAGCGAGATCACGCCCATGTGCTCGAGGCTCGAATACGCGAGCAACCGCTTCCAGGGCAATGAACGCCAGAGAAACGGGATCGCCACGGCGAGCGACACCAGCCCGAAGAAGATCAGAACATCCTGTCCCGCCCGCACCCCGATCACGGGCGCAAGCGCGTGCTCGGAGCGCCACGCAACGAGCAGCACCACAGGCAGGAGCGCTGCAGACAGCAACGCCGAGACGGGCGGCGGCGCCTCCGAGTGTGCATCGGGCAGCCAGTTGTGCACCGGAGCCCACCCGATCTTCGCCGCGAGGCCGGCAAGTAGGAGGACGTACGCGACGAGCGCGCTCTGATTACCGGAGGAGTAGGTGCTGAGCGCGCGCCAGGAGAGTGCCCCGATGCCGCCGCCGGGGATGCCGGCGACCAGGGCGACGATTCCGAGTAGCGCGACACCGAGACCGAGTGACGTGAGGATGAGGTACTTCCACGCTGCCTCGAGCGAGCGCGCCTTGCCACTGAAGCCGACGAGCAGCGCCGACGCGGCGGTTGTCGCCTCGATGAGCAGCCAGGCGGCACCGAGGTTGCCCACGAGCGGCACCGCGAGGAGGACGGCCCAGAACGCGTAGAGCACGGCGAAATAGGTGTGCTGCTGCCGGTGGGCGGGACTAAGCGAGCTGTCGGCGCCCGCGAGATACGCCGGTGAGACGAGGACGGTTGCGAGCCCGACGACTGCGACCACGGAGACGAGCAGCGCGCCGGCAGCGTCGACGACGATCCACTTCCCGACGACGGGATCGCTTAGCGAGCGGAGCTCTAGCACGCCGAGCATCAAGCCGAGGCCTGCCGTGATGAGCGCGCCCGTGACCGCGAGCGTCGTCACGACCCGGCGCGGCGCCAGGACGACGAGCCCTGCGATGATTGCGGGAGCTGCCACGATCGCCCATGCGAGTTGCTCGCGGCTAGTCACGCAGCGTCCTCAGCGCGGCGCTGTCGCCGGCGCCGAACTCGGCGAAGATCCGCTCGTGGAACACACCGGCAACGAGCGCGATGAGCATTAGATCGAGCGCGACTCCGAGCTCGATGGTGAGCGATGCACCGCCGGGCAGCTCGAGCGCGGCCAGCGCGAGCCCGTTCTCGGCGAGCACGATCCCCAGCACCTGAAAGAGCGTCGCCCGCCTCGTTGCCGCCGTAACGATCCCGAACGCGACGAGGGCAAGCACCGCCCGCTCCGCGTCGCGCGAGTCGAGCCCAAGCGTCGACACGAGCCACGTCAGCGTCAGGGCGAACGCAACGGCTGCGCCCGCACGGACGGGCGGCGGGACGCGTGCGTGCACCGGCCGCTGCTCACGCGTACGCGACACGAGGAGAAGAAACAGCGTCGCCAGCGCCACGGCGCGCACCGCGAGCGCACCCGCTGCAACGACATCCTCGCCGTCCTTGGCGTCGTAGAGCGCGAAGGCCACGAGGACGAGCGCCTGCGCCGTCACCAGGGCGACGGCCATCGATCGACGCCTGATGACGACGACCGCCAGTCCGATCGCCACGAGGATCCAGAGGAGCCCGCCGCTCACGGCGCCCCGGCGATCCACGCCGCGATCCCAAGCAACGCTGCAGCCAAGCCGACCGCGAGCAGCCGAGGCACCAATAGAACGCGCATCTTCGCAAGGAGCGTCTCGACGATCGCGAGTGCAGCACAGAGCACGACCAGGGCAAGAGGAAGCACGGCAAGCTGCAGCCATACACCGCGCGCATGAGGAAGGAACACCTGTGCGGCCAGCACGAGCACGAGCCAGTGTCGAGCGGCGGCGGCCCACTGCAGGTACGCGAGATCTCGCCCGGCGTACTCGAGCAGCGGCCCCTCGTGGATCATCGTCAGCTCAAGATGCGTGTCGGGATTGTCGACCGGCTGACGTCCGGTCTCGGCGATCGCGACGAACGCGAAGCCAACCGCCCCAAGCGCCAGAGCCGGGTTTGCCCAGGCGTCGACGCCGGCGGTCCCGGCGACGACGCCGCGGAGGTCCGTCGTGTCCGCGATCAGCGCCACCACCGCGAGCGACACCACAAAGGTGGCCTCGACGAACACCGACAGCATCAGGTCACGGCTCGCACCCATCAACGAGAAGCCGTTCGAGACGTCCCACGACGCACACGTGATCGCGAAGTGTGCGAGCGCGAGCAGTCCCACGAGCACGAGCGCGTCGTGACCGAGCCCCAGGTTTGGCACGGCCTGGGAGACCGGGACGACCAGGACACCAGCGACGATTGCCGCCGTGACGACCAACGGCGCGAGCCGGTAGACCGGCCCCGTCCCCTCCGGATCGACCATGCTCTTGCCCCACAGGCGACGCAACTCACGATAGGGCTGTAGCGGCGTCGGGCCGCGGCGCCCCTGCAGACGAGCCTTCCAGTGCTGGACGAGCCCGGGAAGCAGCGGCGCGAGGGCGATGCCGCCCACCACCTGCACCGCAGCCGAGGCAGCCGATGCAGCGCTCACCCGATCGCCCCCAGCCGCACGGCAAGTAGCAGGACGATGACGAGCCCGATCAGGTAGACGACGTAGGTTCCGACGCTTCCGCTCTGCAGTCGGCGGGCGTGCACGGCAGCGCGGAACCCCAAGCGCTCGACCGGCCGGTACAGCCGATCCTCGATCAGGTGCGGCACGTTGCCGCTGTACACGACTTCCTGCAGCACGCCACCCTCGGCCTTCGAGGAGATCTCCCGTTCCGGACGCAGCACGAACTCGAGCACGAGCCGCAGCGATTTCGTAAAGCCGGCGCTCGTCCAGTTGAGGGCCGGCTCGACGATCTGTCCGGAGGCCCACGTCGGCGCGGACGCGGCGCGCCGGTTCCCGCGCACCAGGGCCAGCGCGACCGTGAGACCAACGAGCGCAACCGCGATCCCGACCGTGGGCAGCGAGCCCGTACCGGGCAGGTGCAGACCGAGCTGCGTCCCTACTTTGGACGACCAGGGCGCCAAGCCGACGAGCGGGCCGAACAGGATGCCTGGAGCGAAGCCGAGCGCAACGCAGGCGAGGGCGAGGAAGATAAGTGCAGCGCGCAGCGGTATCGGCGGCTCCTCTGCGGCAGCGACCGCCGGCGTTCGCGGAGCGCCAAGCAGCACGAGGCCGACGACTTTCACGAAGCAGAACACCGCGAGAGCCGCTGTCGCGGCGAGCGCGGCGAGCGCGAGCGCGCCGGCAACGCCGTCGCCGATGTGGCCGTAACGGGGAACGTGGATCAGCGCTTGCAGCGTCAGCCACTCCGACGCGAAGCCGTTCAGCGGCGGCAGGCCCGCGATCGCCATCGCTCCGACCAGGAAGGCACCACCCGACCACGGCATGCGACGGAGGAGGCCACCGAGCCGGTCGATCTCGAGCGAGCCGACAGCGCGCTCGAACGCGCCCGCACCGAGGAAGAGCAACGCCTTGAAGACGGCGTGGTTCACGCAATGGAGCAGCGCTGCGGCGAGTGCGAACGCCGCCCAGGTATCGGCGCCGCGCGCACGGAGCACAAGGCTTGCGCCGATGCCCAGCACGATGATCCCGACATTCTCGATCGAGTGCATCGCGAGCAAACGCTTGAGGTCGTGCTCGAACAGCGCGTACACGACGCCGCCGAGCGCAGAGAGCGCGCCGACCGCAAGGACGAGCACGCCGAACCAGACCGGCAGCACGCCGTCCCAGTCGATGAGCACGCGCACCAGCCCGTAGATCGCGACCTTGATCATCACGCCGCTCATCAGGGCAGAGACCGGCGCCGGTGCGATCGGGTGCGCACGCGGGAGCCACACGTGCAGCGGCATCACCCCCGCCTTCGTCCCCATGCCAAGGAGCGCCGACAACGCGATCGCCGTCTGCAGCCCTGAGCCTGAAGCGATCGTCGTATGGCCGCCGATGGCGCCAGCGTGCGCGAGCAGCAGGATCGCGACCCACGTTCCCGCGCCGCCCAGATGCGTCACGGCCAGGTAGGTGAAGACGATCTTCCGCGCGCGCCGGTCAGCACCGCGCGACACGAGGATCACCACCGCGGGGACGAGCGTCATCGACTCCCAGCCCGCGAGAAACGTCACCGGGTCGCGCGCGCAGAGCACGAGGGCGAGCGCGAGCACGAACAGCGCCGTCAACACGCCGACCGCACGGCCAGTCGGGCTCGGCCGGAGGTAGCGCACAGAGAACACGAGCGCGGGCGCGGCGATCAACCCGAGGATGCCCAGAAACAACCCGCTCAACCCGTCGACGCCGAAGCGCGGAACGAACGAACTCGTGAACGTGTCGCCGAGCGCAGCCTGCGAGCCGAGCGCCCAAAAGCCCGCAACCGAGACGCCGCCCGCGCCGGTCGCCTGCAACCACAGGCCGGCCGAGAACGCCTTCCCCCAGACGCTCAGAACCCCACCGATTGCAATCGCACCCAGTCCGGCGCCGAGCAGCAGGCCGGTCACGAGGGCTCGAGGTCCTGCAAGATCTCCTGCTGGTCTGCGAGTTCGCGATCTTCCTCCCGCAGCAACTCGAGAATCCGCACTCGCGCCGGATGCCAGAGCACACGGAGGAAGTTGGCCTTCACCTCATTGAAGATAGACGGAGTCGGAGATCGGATGCACGACGGAAGCCGACTCGCCGGCGGAGGGTGACGTGTTTGTCCCGAATCTTGTCCCGAACCGCGGCGATCCACCGTGCCTCAGCGCACTGAGGAGCACGGAACACACCCGAGAGCAGCCATGCGCAGCGTGTTCGACCGATCTTCTAATCCGCGGGTCGCAGGTTCGAATCCTGCCGGGCGCGCTACCGGCGGACGCCGAAGTCGGTCGTCACGATCGTGACGTCCAGCCCTTGATACACGCCGGGCGCCTGCGCCGCGTGGACGGCGGACACGCCGATCTCACGCCAGCGCGGGTCCATGAGGTTCCGCCGGTGCGGCGGGCTTGCGAGCCACTGCTCGAGCGCGTCGGTGCCGTTGAGGTCCGACGACGACCAGAGCAGGTTCTCGCCCACCGTCCAGGAGTGCCACGGCGACACGGGGTAGTAGCTCTCCAGCCGCTTCCAGAACGCGGAGCCGTCAGCCGACTCGTGCGCGAAGTAGCCGTCCTGCGCCATCTGCTGCGAGTGGACGCGCGCTGCCGACGTCAGCTGCCGGCTCAAGCGGAGCTTCGCGAGTCCGTGCTGCGCACGGAACGCGTTGATGTCTACGAGCAAGCTCGACTCGAGCCCGGACAGCTTCGCTGCCGTCGAACGCGGCCCGGCGAGGGCGGTCGACGTCGGAACCGCCGCCAGAGCGGCGAGCGCAGCGAGTCCCAGAGCGGTGCGGCGGACGATTCCCATGCCCTCCAGTTATCGGCTGTTCGAGGCCAAACTACAGGGCAGAATTCGCAGATAGGCTCCGCGGCGATGACGACGGCGACGCTCCATACCAATCACGGCGCAATCGCGATCGAGCTCTTCGACGACGACGCGCCGAAGACGGTCGAGAACTTCCTGAAGCTCTCCCGCGACGGCTTTTACAGCGGCGTGATCTTCCACCGCATCATCCCGGACTTCATGATCCAGGGCGGCGACCCGACCGGCACCGGCAGCGGCGGCCCCGGCTACCAGTTCGAGGACGAGTTCAACGACAACAAGGTCGTACGCGGCGCGCTTGCGATGGCGAACGCCGGCCCGAACACGAACGGCAGTCAGTTCTTCATCGTCACGACCGACGCGGCCTCCTGGCTCGACGGCAAGCACACCGTGTTCGGGCGCGTCACCGACGGCATGGATGTCGTCGACGCGATCTCCGGCGTCGAGACCGACGCACGCGATCGACCGCGACAGGACGTCGTGATTGAACGCGTCGACGTTGCGTAACAGCGCGCGGGGCACACGGCTACCCTGAAGCGCGCCGTGCGTTTCGCCGCCGTCATCGCCGCCGCCGCATTCGCCGCCCCAGCTGCGCAGGCAGGCGTGCTCCTGGGAGTTCACGGAAATGCCGCGCGTTTCGCGACGCAAACGGGTCAGCAGAGTCAGATCCACCACACCTTCATGACGTACGGCAACGGCGGCTCGCTCAGCAAGATCGTCTCGACGATGGGGCCGGTGCCGTTGCTCGCTTTGAACACCGCGACCGACACCCCGCGCGTGATCGCGCAGGGACAGACGGATCAGTTCCTCTTCCAGCTCAACTCGGTGATCTCACGCTGGCCGGGAAGCCGCTTCTATGTTCGACCGTTCCCCGAGATGAACGCGTATTGGGTCGCAAGCTCCGCGTACAACCAGAACGGAACCCGCCGCGACGCCGCACACTCGACGCTGTGGAACCGAAAAGCGCTCGCGCGGATCACCGTCATACTGCGCGGCGGCACGCAAGGCGTGATGAACGCGAAGCTCGCGCAGCTCGGGCTACCGCACGTCAGAGGCGATTTGCCCGTGACGACGCCAAAGCTCCGTGTCGTCTGGAACCCGCAGGGCTTCGGTGCCCCGAACGTGGCTGGCAATTCCGCGCAGGCGTACTACCCGGGCGATGTGTACGTCGATGTGGTCGGTGACGAAAAGCCGCTCTCGCGTGCTGCGTACCGCACGCTGATCACGCCGCTGGGCACGCAGCCGTGATCGGCTGGGACGACCTCGTCGCTGTCGCCCGCGAGTTGCCCGAGTTCGAGGAGTCGACGTCGTACGGACGCCCCGCACTGAAGGTGCGCGGCAAGTTCTTCGCGGCGCTGCGCACCAATCCCGACGCGATCGTCGTCAAGTGCGACCTCGAGGAGAAGCCGCTGCTGCTCGCAGCTCGTCCCGAGCTCCTGTTCGAGACGCCGCACTACCACGGCTGGGCCTACATGCTGATCTCACTCGACGCATCGCTCGACGATGTGCGCGAGTTCGTGTTCGACTCGTGGCTGCTAGCGGCGCCGAAGCGCCTCGCGGCGCAGTTCCAGCCCGAGTAGCGCCGGATCGCGCTCTTCCTCCCGCAGGAAGCGGAAGAGGAACATCGTGAAGATCGCGAAGAAGACGACGGCCTGCTCCACCGCCATCGTCACGCCCGCAATCTGCTGGTCGCCGAGCGGCCCCGGTCCCCACGTGCGGGGCGCGTGTGCGTAGAACGCATAGAGCGGGCGCGGGACGAGCGCGAGCATAAGTCCGATCGGCGAGGCAAGCACGAACGCGCCGAAGAGATACGCAGCCTTGACGCCCGCCGAGTACGTGCCGTAGACGACCGGCCACCAGAGCGCGACTCCAGCGACGAGGTACGTCGCGTGCTCGACGTGCAGCAGGGAGTGCGGATGCCGAAGGGCGTAGTCGTAGGCCCACGGCAGATGCCAGGCCGTGTACGTCACGATCCAGAGCGGCAGGGCGTGGGCCGGCCGCAAGGGCCGCCACCGGGCCGCACGGCGGCCGAGCGCCGGCGGAATCGCGAGCACGAGCAGCGCCGGCGCCCACTCGGCGAGCACGACGTTCTGCAGCAGGTGCGCCCAGAGAAACGTGTGCAGCGCGAGCGGCTGCAGCTCGGTGGCGAACACGGCGAAGATCAGCGCGAGGCCCGCGACTGCAGCGGCGAGGCGGAACCGGCCCGGTGGCTCGGCGCGTGCGACGAACGCGTAGCCGAGCGCGAGCGCCGGGACAAACCCGACGGCCTCCGCCGAGAAGTGCATCCCGCTACGCTAGCCGCGTCCTTGCGGGTGTAGCTCAATGGTAGAGCTCCAGCCTTCCAAGCTGGCCACGCGGGTTCGATTCCCGCCACCCGCTCTCAGGCCTGGCGCAACTCGCGGCTGCGCTCGGCTTCGGCGTTGATCTCCGCGCCGAGCAGCAGCGCCATCCCGGTGATCCAGAGCCACGTGAGCGTCACGATCACCGCTGAGAGCGTCCCCCACGTCTTGTTGTACGACGAGAACGTCGCGGTGTAGACGGCGAAGAGCCCTGACGCGGCGAGCCACAGCACGGCGGCGACGAGCGAGCCGGCCGTCAGGAACTCCCACTTCGGCTCCTCGACGTCGGGGCCGATGTAGAGCAGCGTTGCGAAAGCGACGAGCAGGCCGGCGAGCAGGATCGGCCACTGCACGATCCACCAGGCGACGTTGAGCACACCGCCTGCTGCACCGATGCGTGATGCGATCGCATGCTCGACCACCGGACCGAAGATCGTCAGGACCGCCACGAGCGCGAATGCGCCGCCGATCACAGCCGCCATCTTGACGGCAGCAATGCGCCTCCTTACGAACGAGCGCCTGTCCTTATGCCCATACGCGATGTGGACGGCGGTCATGTAGGAGTTCATCGCGGCGGTCACCGACCACACCGCAAGGACGAAGCCGAGGATCGTCATTGCGAGGCTCGTGCCGGGATGTGCGTCGGCGCGATGCAACGAGTCGCTTAGCAGCGAGGTGGCCTGTCCGGGGATCACGCCGTGCAGGTGCTGGATCAGGTTCGTGATTGTCTGCGGGCCGGCGATCAGGGTGAAGAGGCCCGTGGCGACGATCAGGACGGACGGGATCGCGAAGAACGAGCTGTACGCGAGGGCGGAGGCGAGCATCATCGCGTGGTTCTCCATGAACTTCTTGCCGGCGCGGATGAGGATCGCCTTCCAGGCGGCAAAGGAGAGGTCGCGCAAGCGCATCGCATCGCTAACGGTAAGTCCTTCGATTCGGGTGCGCTCGGTGGTAGGACTCCGGCGTGGAAACACGCGACGTCGTGATCGTCGGAGGCGGGCCGGCTGGTCTTGCCACGGCGGCGCTGCTGCGACAGCGAGGCCCCGATGCGCTCGTGCTCGAGGCTGGCCCCGAGCCGGGCGCTGCCTGGCGGCACCGGTACGACCGGTTGCGGCTGCACACACCCCGCCTACTCTCCAGCCTGCCTGGGATGCGCATCCCGCGGAGCTTCGGCCGCTGGGTCGCACGCGACGACCTGATCGAGTACTTCCGACAGTACGTCGAACGGCACGACCTCGACGTGCGCACGGGAGCTCGCGTCGCGCGCATCGAACAGGACGGCACGGCCTGGCGGCTCGACACGGCGCAGGGGCCGATTCGCGCCGAGGACGTGATCGTCGCGACGGGCTACAACGGCGCGCCGTTCATCCCCGAATGGCCCGGCCGCGAGGGCTTCGCGGCGGAGCTGATCCATTCGTCGCAGTACATGAACCCGGCACCGTTCCGCGACCGCGACGTGCTCGTCGTCGGTGCAGGAAACTCCGGTGCCGAAATCGCGCACGACGTGATCGACGGTGGCGCAAAGAGCTCACGTTTGTCGGTGCGCACCCCACCGCAGATCGTCCGCCGCGCGACTGCGGGCATCCCGGCACAGCTGATCGGTATGGCGATCAAGCGCATCCCGCCGCACTGGGTCGACCCGATCTCGAAGACCCAGCGGAAGCTCTCGATCCCGGATCTCGCCGCCCAGGGACTGCCACGCCCCGAGCAGGGGATCCGCAGCTCATTCATCGCGACCGGCACGACGCCGATCCTCGACGTGGGCATCGTCGACGCAGTGCGCAGAGGACGCGTGGAAGTGGTTGCGGCCGTCGAAGGCTTCGACGGCGCCGATGTCCTGCTCGCAGACGGCTCGCGCATCCGGCCCGACGCGGTCATCGCCGCTACCGGGTTTCGCGCGGGCCTCGACGAGCTCGTCGGTCACCTGGGCGTGCTCACGCCACGCGGCCTCCCCTTGAAGACCGACGGGGAGCCTTGCCTTCCCGGCCTCTGGTTCGTCGGCTTCACACCCACGCTCGGGGGCCAACTGCGTGAAGGCAGCATCGCGGCGCGCACGGTGGCCGCGGCAATCACCGCGGCGCCAAGCTGAGATATCGGGACGGACAGATTCGAACTGTCGGCCTCTGCGTCCCAAACGCAGCGCTCTAACCAGGCTGAGCTACGTCCCGTGGGGCCAAGTGTAGGCGTAGGTTTCGCTCCCGTGGAAGGACCTCTGGTGGTGGCGGCCGTCGAGCCACGCGTGCGCAGGCCGGTGCTCGGCTACGCGATGGTCTTCGGCGCGGCAACGCTCTTCGGCATCAACGGCTCGGTAGCGAAGGTCGCCCTCGCATCAGGACTCTCCTCGCTGCGACTGACCGAAGCGCGCTGCGCCGGCGCGGCCATCGGCCTGGTGCTCCTCGTCCTCGTCCGTGAGCCCGGCGCGTTGCGGGTCGACCGCCGCAGCCTGCTCCGGCTCGCCGTCTTCGGCGTCGTCGGAGTCGCGCTCGTGCAGCTCTTCTACTTCCTCGCGATTCACCGGCTCGAGATCGGGATCGCGCTCTTGATCCAGTATCTCGGCCCACTGCTCGTCGCGATCTGGGTGCGCACGTTCCGCCACGAGCCGGTCCGCGCAAGGATCTGGATGGCGCTCGCGCTGTCGCTCACCGGGCTTTCGCTCATGGTCGAGCTGTGGAGCGGCGTCTCACTCGACGGCCTCGGGGTCACCTTCGCGCTCATTTCAGCAGTGATCTTCGCCGCGTATCTCCTGCTTGCCGAGCGAGAGGTCGCGCACCGCGACTCCGTCTCGCTGATGGCCTGGGGGTTCATCTTCGCAACCGCCTTCTGGACGGTCGTGCAGCCGTGGTGGAGCTTCCCCGCGCACCGAGTGGCCCAGAAGGTCTCCCTCGAAGGACGTCTTTCGTTCTGGCATCTGCCGGTGTGGGCCCTCGTGCTCTGGGTGATCGTGCTCGGCTCGATCGTTCCGTTCACGCTCTTCGTCGGAGCCATGCGGCACGTCAGCGCGACGCGCGTCGGCATCGCAGCGATGCTGGAGCCGGTGGTCGCGACGATCGTCGCGTGGGCGTGGCTCGAGGAGTCGCTGTCGACCGCACAGCTCGTCGGCGCCGGGGTTGTGCTCGCCGGGATTCTGCTGGCTCAGAGCGCGCGGTAAAAAGCGGTGCTCGGTTTAGTCCGTGTCCATGAGCGACCTGAGCGCGGCGAGCTTCTCGCCGCGCAGATTGTCTCGCTCGCCGAGCTCGATTCGCTCGAGTAGATCGCGTACGAGCGGCGCGAGCTCCAGTGGATTGAACGGCTTCGTCACATAGTCGATGCCGCCGATGTCGAGGCCGCGCGCGCGGTCGCGGAACTCGGCGCGCGCCGTCAGGAAGATGATCGGAATCTCGCTCGTGCGTTCATCCTGCAGCAGTTGCTCTGCGACCTGCCAGCCGTCGAGCCCGGGCATCATCACGTCGAGCAGGACGATGTCCGGTGTGCTCTCGCGCGACAGATCGAGCCCGGCCGGACCATCAGCGGCCTCGAGCACGTCCATGCCCTCGGCCTCGAGATTCACCTTGCAGAGCAGCCTGATCGGCGCCTCGTCGTCGATTACTAGCACCCTCGTCACGACGCTCCTATATCCCTAGTGAACCTTCGCCAAGCCTGCGGCCGGCAATTCGAACGCAAATGTCGACCCTTCGCCTTCGCGGGATTCGACCCAGATCCTGCCGCCCATCGCCGTCACGAGGCCGCGCGCGATGAAGAGACCGAGCCCGGTGCCGCCCGAACCGACGCGCGCCTCCGCGTCAGCGCCGCGGTAGAACTTGCGGAAGATCTGATCCTGGTCGGCCTGCGGAATGCCGATCCCCTCGTCTGCGACGCTGACTTCGACCGTGTCGTGCTTGCGCTCGACGCCGACTGTCACCTTGCCGCCCTCATGGGAATACTTGAGCGCGTTGTCGAGCAGGATCGAGAACACCTGGCGGAGCTTGTCGCGGTCGGCGTTCGCCGCAAGCGCCTCATCCGGCAGGTCGACGACGAACTGACGTCCGTTGCCGCCTCCGTCCTGCGCGCTCTGCACGACCTCGTCCACGACGCCACGCACGTCGGTCGGCGCGATGTTGACCTTGAGATCGCCGGTGTCGAGCCGAGCGACGTTGAGCAACGCATCGACGATCGCCGTCAGTCGCTGCGATTCGGAAGCGATGTAGCCGAGGAACGTCTTACGCTCGTCGTCTCCGAAGAGAATGTCCTGGCGGAGCAGCGTCTCCGCGAAGCCGTAGATCGACGTGAGCGGTGTGCGCAGCTCGTGCGAGACCGTGGAGACGAAGTCCGACTTCATCTGCTCGACGAGTCGATCCGACGAGATGTCGCGGAACGCGAAAATGCGGCCCGCAACGGCGCCCGCGGGATCGCGCATGACGGCCTCGGTGACCGACAGCCACACTTCTTCGCGGCCGCGCATCACCGATACAAGCCGATCTCCGACGGGCGAGTCGCTGCCCGACTCAAGCGAGCGTTGGAGCACGTCGGCGGGCGCATGCCCAAGCGCGTCCAGGGCGGGAACGCCGGTGATCTTCTCGGCCGCCTCGTTCCAGAGGACGACCTGTCCCTCGCGGTCAACGGCGACGATGCCATCGGCGATGTTGGCGAGGATCGCGAAGCTGCGCTCCTTCTCCAGGGCGACGCGCTGGTACAGCTCGGCGTTCGACAGCGCTGCCGACGTGCTGGCCGCGAGGGCGAGCAACGCTTCGACCTCTTCCTCGCGCCACGGCCGGGGCTGCAGGCAGTAGACGGCAAGCACGCCGAGTGGCGCGCCCTCGGGGCCGCCGAGCGGCACCCCAAGATACGCAGCGTTCCCGGCGGCGAGCATCGGATCGAGCTCGCGCATGCGCGCGTCGGCGCCGGCATCCTCGAGCGCGACTGGCGCTCGCGACTGCACAACGTCACCCGATAGCCACGCCGACGCCACGCTGCGCGAGCCGAGCGCTGCCTCGGAGCCGGGGCCGACCGCGGCATTGACGACGAGCTCGTCGTCCTCGAGCACCCGGATCGCACACGCATCGGCATTCACGAGTTCGGGGGCCTGCTGCACAACTTCGTCGAGGACCGCCGCCGGGTCGAGCTCGGTCGTGAGCAGCCGGCCCGTGCGCGTCAGCTGCTGAGCGAGCGCGCGTGCGCTGCGCTCAGCCTCGAAGAGCTCACTGCGCTCAAGAGCGCCGCGGGTCGCGTTCGCGAGATGGCGCGCGAGCTCGAGATCGTCCTCTGTGAAAACGCGCTCCTCCTCGAAGAAGACGACGACGAGCCCGCCGGCTTCGTCGCGGGGCGTCTCGACGGGCACGGCGAGCAGCGCGCGATAGCCGTCGGCCGCTGCCGCCTCGTGCCAGCCTTGCGGCAGCCGTTCGTCCTGGGCAAGCGCCGGCGCGGCGATCACGCGTCCCTGACGCGCCTCCCGTGCAAGTGGGCCGTCACCCTCCTCGATGCCGTCCTCGAGCACCGAGACGAACCCGCTAGAGAGTTCATGCTGGCCGGCGAGCGACAAACGCCGTGCGTGCAGCATGAGCACCGCCGCCGACGCACCACCGAGCGCTTCAGCCGCCGCCTGCGCCACCGCGTCGAGCGTCGCCGAACGCGACAGCGACAACCCGAGCGCGGAGGCGATGCGATAGAAGCCCCGCTGCACGCGTGCCTGCCGCGAGCTCGAGGTGAACGTCTCCGCATTGCGCAGGGCCAGCGAGGCGAGACCGGCGAACGCTTCGAGCACGTCCGCGTCGCGCCGGTTGAACGGATGGCCGCTCCGCCGCCCCACGCCGAGCACGCCTTGGACCTCCTCGCTCCACCGCATCGGCGCGACGATCGCGTCCGTGAAACCGTCGTATGCCGTATGCGGCACCGGATCAACCAACTCGGCGTATTCGTCGCCGATCACAGGGCGCCCCTCGCGGATCGCAATCCCGGCGAGGCCACGCGTCGCGCTGAGCTCGAACCCTAGGAGTGACGGATCGAGGCCGTGCACGGCCGCGCACTGCAGCACGCCGCGCTCGGCGTCGTGGAGGTAACAGTCCGCCGCGTCGGCCTGAAGCAGCTGCGCCAGCTCGTCGACGAGCCGCTTCAGCACCGTCTCGAGATCGAGCTCGCCGCTCAGCACCTGAGCCGCACGGAGGAGCGCGGCCTGCTGGCCGAGCCGGTCGCGGTTCTCCGCGAGGAGGCGGCCAAGACGAATCGCGAGCCCACACTCAGCCGCAACAGCTTCGAACAGGATGAGCTCCCCCTGGCTCCAGGCACGCGGCTCGTCGCGATGCACCGTCAACACGCCGGCCAACCGGCCCTGCACCACGATCGGCGTGGACGCGGCGGCCCGCGCACCAAGCGAGCGAAGCTGCTCGAGACCGCCGAGCATCGGTTCCCTCAGCTCCGGCGCATCCTGGATGTCGACGATCGCGACGGTCCGCCCCTCCCGCGCTGCGAGATTCGATACGGGGAGGTTCTCTGTGTCGTCGCTGACCGCCGGTGCCCCGTCTGCCGTCCACTGCGCGGCCACGAAGAGCTCGCCTTCTGAGTCGCCGACCCGGACGAAGCAGCGCGCAGCCTCGAGCGCACGCCCTAGCTCCTCGACGGCCGACGCCAGCGCAGAGTCGAGGTCGAGCTCTGTGCGGAGCCGGCGTCCGATCGATGCCAGCAGGCGCTCGCGCTGCAACGCCTCGCCCAGGGCGATGGCCGTGCGCGTGCGCTCGAGAGCGATCGTCGCCTCCGATGCGAGGGTCTGCATGACGGCCAGGTCGTCGGATGAGAACGCGCGATGGTCGTCGGTCGTCGCGACGGAGATCACTGCGATCACCCGGTCGTCGCCGACGAGTGGCACGAACGCAGCGCTCTTCGCGCCCACCTCGGTCGAGAGTCGCGAGCTCACACGCGTCGACCCGCTCACGTCGTAGACGGCAAAGCTCGACGCCTCGTAGGCGGCGCTCGCAATGCCGGACGGCTCGCGGGCGAGATCGACGCGGATGTCGGGCCACCAGCTCACGTCCTTGCCGTTCGCGCGGGCGAGGAAGCCGGACGCCTCGCGGGCGTCGTCGGACACGAAGGTGAGGGCTACGAAGCCGACGGCGAAGAGTGAGGAGATCTCGTCGAGCAGGGCCCGCGCGACGCCTTCGACGTCGGACGTGCGCGCGAGCTCTGCCGCGATCCGGCGCAGGCTCTCGAGTTCCCGTTCGCGCTCTGGCGAGATCGTGGTCTTCGCCCGGGCCTGCGCCGACCGCGACCGGGCGACGAGCCCGATCGCGAGCCCGAGCGCCAGGGCTCCAACCACAACGGCGACGCTCTCCCAGGCGAGGGCGAGGCCGTTCAGGCCGACAGGAAACGACTCGATTGTGGTCATACTGGGCGTCGGGATTCTACGGAGCAAACGTGGCTCCCGACCAGTGTTTCCGGCTGCAGACGGCTATCCCTGCGCGTTCAAAAGATGGGTCTAGTGGCCCATTGTGGCCCCCGGGGGCGAGGAATAGCGTGGCGGGCACTGGGCGATGCGAACCGCGGGCGCGTACCTGGCCTTGCATTCCGCGGTGAGCAACTTGAGAAAGCCCGTCGCACCGACCCCCCGAGCGGCGGGCTTTCTCATATCTCCCAGGATCATTTACGCGTGAACTAACGCGGTTTTCATCTGCCCGGGCTATCCTGCCCGCGGTTTGGTGAAGCAGGTTCTTTTGGCCTCTCCCCGCGGCTATTGCGCCGGGGTCGAGCGGGCCGTCGACACGGTCGAGCGAGCGCTCCAGCTCTACGGGAAGCCTGTCTACGTGCGCAAGCAGATCGTCCACAACTCGCACGTCGTGCGGGAGCTCGAGGAGCGCGGCGCGGTCTTCGTCGACTCGGTCGACGAGATTCCCGAGGGCTCGACCGTCGTCTTCTCCGCCCATGGCGTCGCCCCGGCCGTCCGCGATGCGGCAGACGCCCGGCAGCTGACGTCGATTGACGCAACGTGCCCGCTCGTGACGAAGGTGCACACCCAGGCTCGCCGCTACGCCGAGGCCGGGTACACGGTCGTGCTGATTGGCCATGCCGGCCACGAGGAGGTCGAAGGGACGACGGGCGAGGCGCCAGAGGCGACCGTGCTCGTCGAGTCGGTCGCCGACGCCGAGGCGCTCGAGCTTCCCGCCGGAACGCGGCTCGCATACATCACGCAGACGACCCTCTCGGTTGACGAAACGCGCGAGATCATCGACGAGCTGCGACGCCGTTTCCCGCAGATCGAAGGCCCTGCACGCGAGGACATCTGTTACGCGACGTCCAACCGGCAGTGGGCTGTGAAGGAACTGCTCGCGGAGGTCGGGCTGCTCCTCGTCGTCGGCTCCCGCAACTCCTCGAACTCCGTGCGCCTCGTCGAGGTCTCGAGCGCCGCCGGCGTACCCGCGTATCTCGTCGACGACGCGAGCGAGATCGACGAGGCGTGGCTCGACGGCGTCGAAGTGGTCGGTGTCACCTCGGGAGCGTCCGTGCCGGAGCGCCTGGTGCGCGAGGTGTGCGACTGGTTCCGCGCGCACGGCGTCACCGACATCGGCGAGTACCGCTCCGTGTTCGAGGACGTCGTGTTCAAGCTCCCGGTCGAGCTGCGCCGCGCCGAGCGCTCGGCCGCGTAGGTTTCGTCGGGCGTGCGCGCCCGTCCTGAGCGACTCGACCGTCTGCCGGAGCAGTACTTCACTGCGCTGCTCGCGCGCGTAGCCGCAGCAGCTGCGCGGGACGGCGAGACGCTCGTCGATCTCGGACGCGGTAATCCCGACATCGGTCCGCCGCCGCACGTCATTGAGGCGCTGTCGGCCACAGCGCGCCGCTCCGACACGCACGGCTATGCGCCCTTCGCAGGCCTGTCTGCGCTAAAGGAAGCGATCGCCGCGCGGTATCGGGATGTGTACGGGGTCGACGTCGATCCGGAGCGCGAGGTCGCAGTCCTGCCGGGCTCGAAGACCGGCCTGATGGAGTTCGCGCAGGTTTGCGCCGAGCGCGGCGACGCGATCGTGCTCCCCGACCCGGGATACCCGGATTACCGTTCGGCGGTCGCGCTCGCTGCAGCGCAGCACGTGCCGCTGCCGCTGCTGCCCGACGCGCGGCCGGACTGGGACGCGGCGCCGCGTATGGCGGCGGCGCTCTACCTCAACTACCCGTCGAATCCCGTGGCGGCGTGCGCGCCGGACGGCGTTTTCGAAGAGGCGCTCGAGTGGGCGCACCGCGCGGGCGCGTGGGTGATGCACGACTTCGCGTACGGCGACCTCGTCTTCGACGGCCGGCGGCCCACGAGCTTTCTCGCGGTCGATGGCGCGCGCGAGATCGGCTTCGAGCTCTATTCGATGTCGAAGTCGTACGGCATGGCGGGCTGGCGGCTCGGCTTCGCGGTCGGCAACGCCGAGATCGTCGCGAGGATCGAGGACCTGCAGAACCACCAGTTCGCCGGGATCTTCACGGCGGTGCAGGAAGCGGGCATCGCGGCGCTCACCGGGCCGCAGGACACGGTCGAGGAGCGGCGCACACTGTACGAGGCGCGGCGCGACCGCGCGCTCGCACGGCTCGCGGGCCACGAAGCGCGGAGCGAGGGCACGTTCTTCGTCTGGTTCCGGCTGCCCGAGGGGCTGACGCCGGAGCGTCTGCTCGAGGAGCACCGCGTCGCCGTGGCGCCGGGAGAAGGCTTCGGCAAGCAGGGCCGCGGCTGGGCGCGCCTGTCGCTAGCCACCGCCGACGAAACGCTCGACCGCGGGCTAGAACGACTCCGTGGTGCTCTTGGGGTCTGACCCCGCGCAGTGGGGTCTGACCCCGCTTTCGGTCTGCTCGAGGAACTCTGCGAGCCGACGGGCCTCGTCCTCGTCGAGCGAAACCGCCGCACAGGCGACTCCGTCGTCCCACACGCTGAAGCGCACCTGAGGCTCGTCGCCGAAGTACCGCGAGACGCGCAGTGCGCGACCGGGGCTGTTCGGGTGCGGCCAGAAGAACTCGACGACCTTCCGCCGCTGAGTCGCCCCGCACCAGGGGCAGAAGCGGAATCTCGCCTCGGTCTCGCTCCCGCAGGCGGCGCAAGCGGCCATCGCCTGAGCCTATTCCCGCGGTCAGGCCTTGTCGATCCTCAGGCTCCCATCGAGGCGGATCTCGACCGCCAGCACCTCGTCCTTGATCCAGTCGCCGTGCCGCTCGACGAGCTCGGACTCGGTCTTCGGAAGCGTGAGGACGATGCGGTCGGTCAGGTCGAGGCCTTCGTCCCTGCGCAGCGAGTTCACCCGGCGGATCAGGTCGTAGCCGCGGCCTTCGAGCAGCAGCTCATCGTCGAGACCAAGCTCGAGCGCAACCGTGACGCCGTCCGCCGATGCGACGGCCGAGCCTTCACGGCCACCACGCTCGACGATCACCTCGTCCGGTGCGAGCTCGTGGCCGGCGGCGCGGAAGCAGCCGTCATCGAGCTCTTCGAACTCGCCCGCCTGCAACGCCTGCTGCACCGCGCGCAGCTCCTTCCCGAGCCGCGGCCCGAGCACCGGCAGGTTCGGCTTCACATGGAGCTCGGCGTCGACGCGGTCGAACGTGACCTCTTTCACGCGCACCTCGTCGGCGATCTCGTCGGCATGCGCCTCCGCCCCGTTTGCGCCTTCGACGACAAGCCGCCGCAGAGGCTGCCGCAGCTTCAGCCCGGAGGTCGCGCGGGCCTGGTGCGCCAGTGTGACGACACGGCGGACGTCCGCGATCTCGTCGAGAAGCGCGGTGTCGGGTTCGGTGACCTCGGGCCACGAAGCGAGGTGCACCGATTCAGGCCCATTGGGGACAAGGTTGCGCCACAGATGCTCCGTGAGGAACGGCATCACCGGCGACAGAACGCGCAGCGTCTGGGCGAGCGCGTACCAGAGCGTCTCGAGTGCGACGCGCTCGCCGTTCCAAAAGCGACGCCGCGAACGGCGGATGTACCAGTTCGAGAGATCGTCGACGTACGCCTCGTACGCGTGGATCACGTCAACCGTCATGAACGCCTCGTAGCCCGCCTCGGCTTCGCGCACGAACGCGTGCGTGCGCTCCACCAGCCAGTGGTCGAGCGGAGCCAGCTCACCGCGTGGCACGACCGCGGGCCAGGTCGGACAGAACGACTCGATGTTCGCGTACGAGATGAAGAACACCACCGAATTCCAGAGCGTCAGCAGTTCGCGTTTGATCTGCTCCGCCGGGCCGAAGCCGAAGAGCAGGTTCTGGTTCGGCGGCTGCGCGCAGTACTGCCAGCGCATCACGTCCGCACCCATGCGCGCAAACGCGTCGGTTGCCTCGATCATGTTGCCCTGCGAGCCGTGCATCTCGTGCCCGCGCTCGTCGAGCATCTTCTCGTAACCGAGCACCTGCCGGAACGGCGCGCGCCCCGTCAGCACGACCGACATGAAGAGCTGCGAGTAGAACCACAACCGGATCTGCTCGCGCATCTCCGTCACCCAGTCCGCCGGAAACCACTGCTCCCAGTAGGCGTGATCGGGAAGATCGGCGCGCGTCAGGCCGCGAGCGGCACCGGTCGCATAGCCCTCCGGCTTCCACTCCGGGTTCTCCCAGCCGAGCGTCGAGAACGGGACGATGCCTGCGTCGAGCCAGACGTCGCCGACCTCCTTGACCCGCTCCACAGGCTCATTGCACTGCTCGCAGCGGATCGGCACGCGGTCGATCCACGGGCGGCGGAGCTCCTCGAGCTGGTCGAGCCCGGACACTGCGCGCTCCTCGAGCTCCGCGCGCGATCGGATCACGTTCAGGTGACCGCACGGGCAGGGATAGAACGGCAGCGGCAGCCCGTAGTAGCGACGGCGGGAGATGTTCCAGTCGCCCATGTTCACGAGCCAGTCGTCCATGCGCTTGCCCATGTACTCGGGCGTCCACGCCACGTCCTCGTTCGCTGTGCGCATCGGCTGCCTGAGATCGCGCACCGAGATGAACCAGTCGTCCGCGATCCGGAAGATGAGCGGCGTGTGGCAGCGCCAGCACTCCGGGTAGCGATGCGTGTGCAGGCCGGCCTCGACGAGTCTGCCCTTCCCCTCGAGCGCACCGATGATCTGCTCGGCAGCTTCGACCGTCGACATGCCGTGGAGCCAGCCGAAGTCGTCGTAGAAGCGCCCCGCCTCGTCAACCGGCATCACGACGGGTAGGTCGTGGACATGCGAGAGCTCGAAGTCCTCCGAACCGCAGCCGGGCGCGATGTGGACGATTCCGGTGCCCTCCTCGAGCGAGACGTCATCCCAGGGGATGACGCGATGCTTCACGCTCGCGAGCTCGTCGAACGGGCCCTCGTACTCCCAACCGACCATCTGCGCGCCGGTCGTTCGCTCCATGAACTCGTCGTCTGGGTAGCAGGCGACGGCGACCCATTCGCCGTTCGACCGCCTGCCGTACTCGGCTTCCGGATTGACGGCGGCCGCGACGTTCGCGGGCAGCGTCCACGGCGTCGTCGTCCAGATGACGAGCGACTCGCCCGCGCGCTCCTTGAGCGGGAAGCGGACATAGAGCGACGGGTCGGCGCGCTCGACGTACGACCCGACCAGTTCATGCGCGGAGATGGACGTACCGCAGCGCGGGCACCATTCCGTCGAGCGGTGGCCGAGGTAGAGCCAGTCCCGCTCGTGCACGATCGCGAGGAACCGCCAGATGTACTCGATGTTCGTGTCGCTGAACGTGAAGTAGTCGTTGCCCCAGTCCATCCACTGGCCGAGGCGCTTCGACCCCTTGGTCAGCTCGTCGGCGGACCACACGACGAGGTCACGGCACTTGCGCGCGAACTCCTCGAGCCCGAACTCCTCGATCTCCGGCTTCGAGTTGAGCCCGAGCTCACGCTCGACGCCGACCTCGACCCAGAGCCCCTGGCAGTCGAAGCCGTTCTGGTACCGCTGGTCGAATCCGCGCAGCGCCTTGTAGCGCTGGAAGGCGTCTTTCAGCGTCCTCCCCCACGCGGTGTGGACGCCCAGCGTCTTGTTCGCGGTGACCGGCCCGTCGAAGAAGGAGAAGATCGGCCCGCCGGCGTTCTGCTCGCGCAGCTTTTGAAAGGTTCCCTCCTGCTCCCACCAGGCGAGGATCTCCTCCTCGAGGGCGGGGTGGTCCGGCACCGTCGGGAGCGGGTGGAAAACTAGGTCGCTATCGCCCATCGGGAAGCGAAGTGTAGAGAGCGACGTTCTTTCCTTTGGAGGATCGGGTACCGGCCCTCCGACAGAAAATGAAAGGAACGCTGAATGGCAACCGAAGTCACCGACGCGACGTTCGAAAACGAGGTGCTCCAGGCCGGCGGGCCAGTGCTCGTCGACTTCTGGGCCGAATGGTGTGGGCCCTGTCACGCCGTCGCTCCCGTGCTCGAACGGATTGCGCAGGAGCGCAACTTGAAGCTCGTCAAGGTGAACATCGACGAGAATCAGGACCTTGCGGTGCGCTACGGGATCCAGTCGATCCCGAACATGATCCTCTTCGAGGGCGGCCAACCGAAGGCGAATGCCGTCGGGGCGATGCCCAAGGGGATGCTCGAGCGCTCGCTCGGGCTCGGAGAGTGAGGCTCGAGGGCAGGGGGCCCGAGCGGCCCTCTGCCTAGACCTTAGGACTCGTCCGTGTCCAGGAAGCTCAGAAAGGCTGCGTGCTTCGCGAGGAAGTCCTCGATCTCGGCGACGCCGGCTCCGGCCCAGTCCTCGAGCCAGGTGTCGACGAGGTCGTCCTCGATGCGATGGAGGCCGCGTTCGCTCATGCCGCAATGATCGACACGGCCCCCCGCCCTCGCCATGGGCCGTTCGGCTCATCGTGGCGCTCGTAAGGACCCACCCCGTACGGGGCATTCAGGTGGAATAGGCCCATGCCCCGCGCATCTGCCACGCAGCACGAGCTCGCCCGTATCGAGCTTCTTGCCGGGCTTCCCGGCGAGACGCTGGTGAAGCTCTCGAAGCGGATGGAACGCGAAGAGATCGCGCCGGGAACGACGGTCGTGCGCGAGGGCGACCCCGGCGACCGCTTCTACGTCCTCTTCGCCGGGATGCTCTCCGTCTCGTGGAGCACAATGGGGCGGCGCGACCTGCTGCGTCCGGGCGACTACTTCGGTGAGGTGTCTCTTGCGATGGATGTGCCGCGCACGGCGACCGTGACCGCGATCACGCCGGCCGTCGTGGCGAGCTGCGACCGCGAGACGTTCGACGAGTTCTTACGGCCTTTGTTCGCTGACGACTCCTGAGCAAGTAACAGTCTGTTACTTGCTCGAGAGCTCCGCCAGGACCGCGTCGTTGAAGCGCGGCCACGCGTCGATCGCCCACGGACCGAACTCCCTGTCGGTCAGGACACCGCAGGCGACGCCGAGCTCCGGGTCGACCCAGAGAAACGTGCCCACTGCTCCGAAGTGGCCGAACGTCCGGGCTGAGTTCGATGGGCTCGTCCAGTGCGGCGATTTGTGATCGCGCAGCTCGAACGTGAGACCCCAGTCGTTCGGCTCCATCCTCCCCCAGCCCGGCAGCACGCCCGCGAGCCCCGGGAACTGAACCGAGGTCGCCTCGTCGAGCGTCTCTCGTGCGACAAGCCGTGGCGCCAGCAGCTCACGTCCCAGCTTGAGGAGGTCGTCGAGCGGGCCGCGGTAGCCCCACGCCGCCGAGCCGTGCAACGCGCCGGTGAGCGCGAGCGGCTCGACGACGGACGCCCGGAAGTAGTCGGCGAACGGCATCCCCGACCGCTCGGCGACGAGCGCCGCGGCGAGCTCGATCCCGTAGTTTGAGTAGATCCGCCGCCGCGCCGGCGGCATGAGTGGTGGCCCTTCGTCCGGAGGCAGTCCCGACGCGTGCGCCAGCAGGTGGCGCAGGGTCGATCCCGGGGGGCCCGCCGGCTCATCGAGTGAGACCGTGCCCTCCTCGAGCGCGACGAGCAGTGCGACGCCGGTGAGCAGCTTCGTGATCGACGCCCAGCGCAGCTCGGCGTCGCGGGACCCGTGCACGCCGATTTCGGAGGCGGCGCTCGTCACGCCGGCCGCCGCCGTCCGCGCCCCCCACTCGTCAATGGTTCGCAATGCGTCCACGGCGGGAGATACTAGGCCTGTGGACCGCCGGGTCATCTCGTCGGGCTCGTCCTACGAGGAGCGCTGGGGATACAGCCGCGCCGTTGTCGCGGGCGATCGCGTCTACGTGGCCGGCACTGCGCCGATCATGGCCGGCGACGCCGATCCGCCGGTTGAGCCGTACGAGCAAATGCGCCGCTGCCTCGAGATCGTCGAGGACGCGCTCACCAAAGCCGGCGCCACCTTCGACGATGTCGTGCGCACCCGCGTCTTCATGACCGATCCCGCACACGCGCCCGAGGTGATGCGCGCACACGGCGAAGCATTCGGCTCCGCACGCCCCGCGTGCACCGGCATCGTTTGCGAGCTGGTCGACAAGCGCTGGCTCTGCGAGCTCGAAGTGGAAGCCGTGCTCCGATGAAGCAGATCTATCCAGCGTCGATCACGGGGAAGGGGAGCCGCTTCGCCGCAGGAGGCAGCGTCCTCGATCATGCCTTCGGCCGCAGCGATGCCTACACGCTCGGGGCGGAAGAGGAGTACATGCTCCTCGACGCTGAGACCTTCGATCTCGTCCAGCACATCGACACCGTGCTCGCCGCCGTGTCGGGACACGAGCTCGAGCCCCGCATCAACGCAGAGTTGATGCAGTCGGTACTCGAGGTCGCGACACCGGTTTGCCACACGCCGGCCGACGTCAACAAGCACTTGCGGGCGCTGCGCGGCTACGTCTGCGACGTCGCCCGCGAGCGCGGAATGCGGGTCGGCTCCGCGGGAACGCATCCGTTTTCGCTCTTCGAGCGCCAGCGCATCACCGCGAAGGACCGGTATCGCGCGATGGTCGACCGCATGCAGTACATCGCACGCCGCGAGCTGATCTTCGGGCTCCACATCCACGTCGCCGTCGACGATCCGGAGAAAGCGATTCAGGTCGTCAACGGCCTCATCGGACACCTCGCCGAGCTCGTCGCGCTCTCCGCGAGCTCGCCGTTCTGGCGCGGCGAGCCGACCGGGCTCCACTCGTCGCGACACATGGTCTACGCCGCGTTGCCACGGTCGGGTCCGCCGCCGCGTTTCCGCAACTACGCCGACTACGCCGAGGTTGTCGGGCAACTCGAGCGCACGGGCTGCATCGCGGACTACACGCAGATCTGGTGGGACATCCGCCTGCATCCCCGGCTGGGCACGATCGAGATCCGGATCTGCGACGCGGTCACGAAACTCGAGGACGTGATCGCGCTCACCGCCCTCTGCCAGGCCCTCGTCAAGCACTACTCCGAGCGCTTCGACGCGGGCGAGGAGATCGACTCATACCACCGCATCCTCACGGCCGAGAACAAGTGGCTCGCCGCACGCTACGGCCTCGAGGCGCCCGTCATGGATCTCGTCACCGGCCGTCGCAACCGCGTGCCGGTCGCGCAGCTCATCCGGCGCACGCTGAAGATGATCGGGCCGCAGGCGCGCGAGCTCGGGTCCGAGCGGGAGCTGGCCGGCATCGAGGACATCCTCCGCCGCGGGAACGGCGCCGACCACCAGCTCCACGTGTTCAACGCGAACCGCGACATCGTCGAGGTCGTGCGCGAGATCGCGAACGTCACCGAAGTCGCGGCCGAGTCGGCCGCCGCGTAGGCTCCGCTCATGCTGGTCTCGGGCGATCGGATCCCGGATGCGCGTGTCTGGACGACGCCGCAGGAGAACGCGACGATCGCGGAGATCGTCGCCGACGGCCCGATCCTGCTCCTCTTCTACTTGTTCGACTGGTCGTCAACCTGAACGAACGAGATGGAGCTCCTGCGTGACAGGAGCGAGGAGTTCCGCGCCGCCGGAGTGCAGCCGTACGCGATCTCGCGCGACTCGCCCTGGACGCACGTTGCCTGGATGCAAGCGCTCGACCTCGACTTTCCGCTCCTCTCCGACTGGAACGCCGAAGCGACACGCGGCTTCGGCGTCGCCGTCGACTTCCGCGGGATGAGAGACGTCTCCGCGCGCTCAGCGTTTCTCGTCGACGGCGAGGGGGTCGTGCGCGGCGCGTGGCCCTACGACGCCTCCGAGCTCCCAGACTTCGACGAGCTGCTCGAGGCTGCGAAAGCTTTGTCGCCGGCGGCCGGCGGAGCGTTTGGGGCCGGAGGCTAAGGCGTCGCGAAGCGCGTCTTAGCCTCCGGCGAACGAAGCGTGGCGGGGATGCCGAAGGCACCACCGCCCGCGCGGGGCAGGCAACCCGTCTGGAGCGCTCTCGGTCGAGCGGCCTCCGCGCGCGGAGGCGAGACCACGCTCTCGCCGCAGCGCACACGGCGCCCACGCCGTGCGACGGACGAGGAGGGGGCCCACGGGGGAACCATGCGGTTCCCCCGTGGTTCACATACCCATGGCGTGATAGCCGCTGTCTACGTACAACGTCGTCCCGGTCACGTTCTTCGCGCCGTCGCTTAGCAGGTAGCCGGCGGCGGCGCCGACGTCGTCGGCATCCACGTGGCGGTGTAGGGGCGCGCGCTCCTCGACGATCGCTTCCATCGTCGGGAAGCCGGCGATCGACCGGGCGGCCAGCGTGCGCACCGGGCCGGCGGAGATCGCGTTGACGCGAATGTTCTTCTCGCCGAGCTCCCAGGCGAGGTATTTCACCGACGCGTCCAGTGTCGCCTTTGCGACGCCCATCACGTTGTAGTGCGGAACCGCACGCTCGCCGCCGAGGTAGGTCATCGTCACGACCGAGCCGCCTCCGGCTTTTTCCAGCAAGGGCTCGGCCGCGCGCACGCACGCAACGAGCGAATACGCGCTCACGTCCACCGCGAGCCAGAACCGGTCGCGGGGCGTGTCGGTGAACCGCCCTTCGAGATCCTCGGCTGCGGCAAACGCGACCGAATGCACAAGGATGTCGAGCTCGCCGCCGAACGCAGCGCCAACCTCTGAGAAAACGCGGGCGATGTCCTCATCCGAGCGCACGTCGCACGCGGTCACGAGTGCAGTGTCGACCGTGGCAGCGAGGTCGCGGACGTTCTTCTCGATCCGCTCTCCCTGGTAGGTGAACGCGAGCTTGGCGCCCCCGCCGGCGAGCACCTGCGCGATTGCCCAGGCGATCGAGCGCTTGTTCGCGACGCCGAGGATGAGCGCCCGCTTGCCCTCGAATGCTCCGGCCATCCGGGCGATCCTACGGTACCCTCCTCAGCCTTGCGCCGCGTCATCCTGCTCCTGGTCTTAAGCGCGGCGCTCGTGGACGTCGCGTCGGCTGCGGCGCGTCTTGCGCCGGTACCGCACACGGGATCGCGCGTCACCGTGGGCACGGTGCCGACACTCGCCAGTGGAGCTGCTCGCCTGCGTGTCATCGTCGATCTCGCGCTGCCGCCGCTCTCGACGCGCGGCGAGCGCGGCCTTCTGTCCTCGGTCGCACGGAGCAAGCTCGATTTCAACTCGTCGTCGTCGCGCGCATACCTGCGCCGCCTCGACCAGGAGCAGGCACGCGCAGCAGCCCAGATCCGCGCGGCGATCCCGCAGGCCCGCATCGGCCGTCGCTTCCAGGTCGTGCTCGACGCGTTGACGGTGTCGCTGCCGCCCGTGCGGCTGCCGGCACTCGTGCGGTTGCCGGCGGTGACGAAGGTCTATCCAAGCCTCGCCTACACGCTCGCACTTGATCAGTCGCCGTCGGTGATCGGTGCCGACGTTCTGCAGCGCACGACAGGCGCCGACGGCACCGGCATCAAGATCGCGATCGTCGACGACGGCATCGACCAGACCAACCCCTTCTTCAATCCTGCAGGCTACTCGTATCCCCCCGGCTTCCCGCGCGGCATCACGACCGCGACGACGCCGAAGGTGATCGTCGCGCGCGTCTTTCCCGGCCCGGGCTCCGGCAAGCCGGGCCGCCTCGCCGTCGACCCCGCATCGTCGTTCCACGGAACACACGTCGCCGGCATCGCCGCAGGCGTCGCGGGGACCACCGCGCCTGCGGGTGCAGACCATCCGACCGTCACGGGCCTGAGCGGAGTCGCGCCGCGCGCGTGGCTCGGCAACTACCGCGTGTTCACAGTGCCAACGCCGCTCGGCCACGTCGCGAACACGCCCGAGATCATCGCAGCGTTCGAAGCCGCGGTAGAGGACGGCATGGACGTGATCAACTTTTCCGGCGGAGGGCCGCAGATCGATCCTGCGAACGATGCGCTCATCGAGGCCGTGCATAACACCGCTGCGGCCGGCGTCGTCACCGTGATCGCGGCGGGGAATGACCGCGACGACTTCGGGCTCGGCTCGGTTGGCTCGCCGGGCACAGCACCCGACGCAATCTCGGTCGCCGCGACCTCGAACTCGCACGTTTTCGCGCCCTCGCTCGATGTCACGGCACCCGGCTCGCCCGACTCGCTCGTCGGCATTCCATTCATTGGTGCGAACGGCTCGAGCGCTCCCGCCGCGTGGGGCTCTTCCGACCAGCAGCTCGTTGATGTCGGCTCGATCGTGGGCACCGACGGCAAGCCGGTCGAGCGGCACTTGTGCGGGCCTCCAGGCGCGCTCGACAACCCACAGGGAACGCTGCCCACCGGTTCGCTGAACGGCGCGATCGCACTCGTGCAGCGCGGCATCTGCCCGCTGGCCGAGAAGGCCGAGCAGGCGAGGCTCGCGGGCGCGATCGGAATCGTCATCTCGGACAACCGCCAGGGCGAGGCGAACGCGCTACCCGTCAACTTTACGATCCCGGGCGGTTCGATCGCGAACCTCGACGGAGACCGGCTGCGGGCCTACATGGCCTCGCATGGCGGCCGGACGACCGTGCACATCGGGCGCAGCCCGCTCGAGCTCGAGACCGGACGAAGCGGCATCATCACGAGCTTCTCGTCAGCCGGCCCGACGGCGTTCGGACACGACCTGAAGCCGGACATCTCCGCGCCGGGCGCTCAGATTCTCTCTTCGACGCTGCCAAACACGAGTGCGTCGCGCTTTGCCGTCTTCGACGGCACCTCGATGGCGACGCCGCATGTCGCGGGGGCGGCCGCTCTCCTGCTGCAGCTGCACCGCTCGTGGACACCGGAGCAGGTCAAGTCAGCGCTCGTCTCGACCGCAGGCCCCGCGTGGGGTGACACCGCACGTACGCAGGAAGCGCCGGTGACGCTCGAGGGCGGCGGCCTCGTCGCGCTGCCACGCGCCGCCGATCCGCAGCTCTTCACGGACCCCGTCTCCCTCTCCTTCGAGGATCTGAGCGTGCTGCACGGCGCCACGAGCCGCGGCCTGCTCGTGCGCCTCAGCGACGCCGGCGACGGCGCGGGGACGTGGCAGGTACAGCTCGAGCCGCAGGCCGCGACCGCAGGCACCGCTGTCGACGTGGCGGGCACCGTCGCCATCCCGCCGGGAGGCGAAGCCGATCTCGCGGTCGTCGCGCACGCGAATGCGGGGGCAGCGCAAGGCGAGAACTACGGCTTCGTCGTGCTGAGCAAAGGCAACGTCACACGCCGCGTGCCGTACCTGTTCCTCGTCAGCAACCCGAAGCTCGCGGCTGCGCCGGTCGTGCCGCTTCTTCGCACACAGACCGGCGACACGCGCACGGGAGTCGACCGAGTCGACGTCTACCGCTATCCCGCCGCGCCGTTCGGCAACGCTCCCGACCAGCCGCTGATGGACGAGGACGGCGCCGAGACCGTCTACGGAACGTTCCTCGACCGCCCGGCAGTGAACATCGGCGTGTCGATTCTCACGCAAACGCCGGGCGCGCAAATCGATCCGTGGTACCTCGGCTCGCTCGACGAGAGCACTGTGCAGGGGGACGCAGGCACGCCCATCGACGTCAACGCGCTCACCTACGACTACCTCGCGCCCGTCGGCGCAGCTGGTGCGTCCTTCCCGCGCCAGGGCCAGTTCTATGTCGCGGTCGACTCCGGACGCGCACGCTTCACCGGCAAGAGTGCGGCGGGCGCGTATGTCCTGCGCTCATGGGTGAACGACGTGACGCCGCCGTCACTCCAACTGCTGACGACGCGCGTGTCGGCCGGACGGCCGACGCTCGTCTTTCATACGTTCGACACGCAGTCCGGTGTCGACCCAAGCTCGCTTGCGATCGGGTATCAGGGGATACTTGTCGCCGCCGCCGCGTACGACCCCGTTACGGGCCTCGCCGTCTTCCCGCTGCCGAGCAACGCTCCCGCTCTCCGTGCGGGAACTGTGAACGCGCGGATGATCTCCTCCGATTACCAGGAGGCGAAGAACATCGACACGGTCGGGCCGAGCATCATGCCGAACACGCGTACCGGCTCAGCGAAGATGCACGTCATCGCCGGGACCGCCGTCGACTGGCTGCTGCCCGCGGCAGGTGCGTGCGGGCCCGCGAAGCAGAGCCTCGCCGTGGCCGCGAGCGCGCCCGGCGGAGTCAAGTCGGTGCGCTTCACGGTCGACGGCAAGCGCGCCGCCGTCGCGCACCAGGTCGGCCAGGGCTTATGGAACACCACCGTTTCCCTGTCGCGAGGGAAGCATTCCGTCGTCGCGACCGCGGTCGGCGCAAAGCACAAGTCAGCCTCGCAAGTCCGCATCGTGCGCTTGTGCAGCGGATAGCGGTCGTCACCGGGGCGTCGTCCGGCATCGGCGCGGAGATCTCGCGACTGCTGGCGCGTCGCGGCTGGTATTGCGTACTGCTCGCGCGCCGCGAGGACCGCCTGCGCGCGCTCGCCGAGGAGATCAGAGGCGAGTACGAGCTGTGCGATGTCGGGGACAGGGAGGCCGTCGACCGCGCAGCCGTCCGCATCCTCGAGCGTCATTCAAGCATTCACCTGCTCGTGAACAACGCAGGGATTCCCGCGCGCTCGACGTTTCTCGAGGGCGATCCCGAGACCGTCATGCGAACGAACTACTTCGGCGGCATCTGGTGCCTCCGCGCGTTCCTGCCTGCGCTCGAGGCGGCTGCGCCGTCCGACGTCGTCAACGTCGTGTCTGTCGCCGGTGTCGTCGCGTTCCCGCCCTCTGGGCCTTATTCCGCGTCGAAGCACGCGCAGCTCGCGTTCTCACGCGCAACCGCTGCGCAACTGCGGAGCCGCGGTGTCCGCGTGCACACGGTGAAGCCCGGCTTCGTCGAGACCGAAGGTTTCCCGCAAGGCTGGCTACCGCGGCCGATGCGGCGTTTCGTGATCGGGCCCGAGAAGATTGCGGAGCATGTGGTCGCCTCGGTCGAGCACGGGCGCGGCGAGACAACAGTCCCGCGCTATTACGCGATCGGCGGTGTCCTGCAGGCCTTGTTGCCGAATGTGCTGGCGCGGGTCCTCGGCCGACCCGGAAAGCCCTAGGGGGTTTGGCCCCCTACACTCCAGCCATGGTGGCGGCCATAACGACCTCCGACGTTGTCGCGGTCGCGGCGTTTCGCGCGGCCTTGCGGCAGTTCCTGCGTCGCACCGAGCGAATCGCGAGGCAATCCGGCTTGACGCCGCAGCGCTATCTGCTGCTGCTGATGGTGAAGGGCGCCTCCGACGGCAGCGAGCAGTCGACCGTCACCGAGCTCGCCGAACGCCTGCAGCTCGCGCAGAGCACCGTGACGGAGCTCGTGAGCCGCGCCGAAGAAACGGGGCTGCTCGCACGCGAGCAGTCGGTTACCGATGCCCGCGTCGCGCATCTGCGGTTGACCGAAGAGGGCGAGCGCCGCCTGCTGCAGGCCTTCACGGGGCTCGCCACCGAGCGTTCGAACGTGCGTGAGGCGTTCGTGCACCTCGACGCAGAGTTGCCGGGCTAAGAACTTCTAAGGCGACGGCGGGGTCACAACCACGACCTCACAGTTGACCACTTTGTCGACCGCGTCGACGACGGCGCGGTCGTTGCCCGGTCCGCAGTCGACGAAGTCGCGCTCGCCGTCGGCCGCGTAGATCGTGTCGGAGCCTGGACCGCCGTAGAGATGGTCGGCTCCCGAGCCGCCGGTGATGACGTCGTTGCCGGGGCCGCCGTAGATGCGATCGTCGCCGGCACCGCCGAGCAGCGTGTCGTTGCCGCCGAGCCCGAAGATCACGTCATCGTGTCCTCCGCCGGCCAAATACTCGCCCTTGTTCGTACCGATAATGCGGCGACCGCGAACATGCGGGGGTGCCGCGGATACCGGCTCGGTTGGAGTGGAGAGCACGACCGACTTGCCATACGCATTCGTGGCGGTCACCGCGACCAGCAAGGTGTAGCCGACGTCCGCGACGGTCGGGAAATACACGACATTCTTCGCGTTCGGGATCACGTGACAGCGGGCGCCCGTCGCGTCGCAGCGCTGCCAGACGAAGGTCGTCTCGATGGGCAGGTCGCCGTCGAAACTACCGACGTCTGCAGTCAGCTGGCGCCCGACCGTCAGCGTGCCTGCAATCGCCGGTGCAGTTACGACGCTTGGGCTGAAGTGCTGCTTGTCGACGACCGGGAACGTGTGGTTCGTAATCGCGAGGTCGGAACCCACGAGGTTCGTGCCCGTGATCCAGACACGGATCGAGAACCCGATGTCCTGAGTTGTGGGCGTGTACGTGCTGTTCGTCGCGCCGGGAATCTGCACGCAGGTCGGGAGATCGCCGACGGGGTTGCAACGACGCCACGAGTAGGTGAACACGATCGGTGTCGATCCGTTCCACGTCCCCGCCGTCAGCGACAACGTCGAATCGACGGTGTTTCCGCCAAGGATCTGCGGAGTCGCGCTGAGCTTCACGGTTGTGGCGATTGTCGGCGCGCTGGACTCGGAGTTCTGCGCTACGGATCCCAGCGCGTTCGTGGCGGTCACCTGCACGCGCAAACGCTTCCCGACGTCGTCGATGGTGGGCGTGTAGAAGCTCGACGTCGCACCGGCGATGTTCACGCACGTGCCGTCCAGGGGATCAGCAGCGTCGCAGCGCTTCCACTGGTACTGGTAGCTGATGAAGAACGCGCCGTCCCACGTGCCGACGCTCGCTGTGAGGAAGTGGCCGAGGACGGGCTGTGGGTCGCCCGACTGCAGGTTGATCGTCGGATAGCTCACGTTGAGCGGCGGCCCGTTGCCGGGCGCCGCCTCCTGCCAGTCGGGCTGAGCATCGGCCGCGCTCGAGTCGATCGTCTGCGTACCGGTGCCGTTGGCGTTCACGACGGCCAGATTGCCGCCGGTGATGTACGCAATCTTCGAGCCGTCGGGCGAGTACGCGGGATCGGTTCCGGGAACGTGGAGGTCGACCGGCGTCGAGCTCAGGGCAGCGGCGACGGTAAAGAGCTCGCCGGCCGAGCTGTAGACGAGCGTCGAGCCGTTCGGGGACCAGGACGGACTGCGCTCGTCGCCGGCAACCGAGGTCACCTCGAACGGGGCGCTCAATCCGTCGGCGGCGACGATCCAGAGGTCGTAGTTCCCGTTCTCGTTGGACGCGAACGCGATCTTCGAGCCGTCGGGTGAGAATGCAGGGTCGGCTTCGGTCCAGATCGTGTTCGTGAGCCGCTTTTCGCCGCCGGACCCATCGGAATTGACCGTGTAGAGGTCGCCCGGAGCGCCTTTGATGAACGCCACCGTGTTGCCGTCGAACGAGAACGTCGGCTGCGTCGCGGTTGTCTCTGACAGCGAGGTTGGAAACGAGCCGTCGGCGTCGGCGACCGAGATTCCTGACCCGTCGTTGTATGCGATCTCCGTTCCGTCCCCCGACCAGGAGGGATCGGTGGCGCCAGAGATGAACGTCTGGCGGCCGGTGCCGTCCGGATTGATCGTGCAGATGCTCGCGCCACAGGTGAACGCGATCGACCCGTTCGCGCCCGGGAACGCGCCGCCCTGCGCCGCCGAGAGCAGTACGAGCGCAGCCGTAACTACGGCAAGCGAGATCAGCCCCCTCAGAATCGGCCTCTGCACCCGTACGTTGTATCGGTTGGAATCAAGGCGTGCTCGGTCTACCGGCGTTCGAGCAGGTACCAGCCTAAGGTGGCCGTGTAGGCCTCGCGCCCGTGAGGTGCGAGTGCCAATGCACGCTCCCGGGCGTCCCCCTCGCAGCCTGCGAGATCGAGGTAGGCCCCGAGCTCCCGGCGTTCCTCTTCCTGCTGCGAGCGCAGCAGCGCAAGGTCGTTCGCGTCGAACAGCTGGCGGAGGTCGACGTCGGGCAGCAGGCGGGCGTGGCTCGGGTCGCGGGCACGCTCGAAGCGGTCGATCGGGTACGCATCGAGCGGATCGATCGGTGCGAGTTGGTCGATCACGAGCACACGGCCGCCCGGGCGGGCGACGCGGGCGAGCTGGGCGACCACGAGCTCCGGTCGATACACGTGATGGAGTGTCCGGAGCGTGCCTGCGAGGTCGAAGGAGGCGTCCTCGAACGGCAAGCTCGTCGCGTCGCCCTCGACGAACTCGACGTTGCCGGGAGCGCGTTCCCGCGCGAGCTCGAGCAGCTCCGGGACACGATCGACGCCGACGACCTCACGCACGAGCGGCGCCAGGGCGAGTGCGAGCGCGCCCGCGCCGCAGCCGACATCGATCGCCCGCTCGTCCCCGGCCGGCAGGACGAACGACTGCACCTGCTCCGCCAGCTCGCCGGCGCGCGCGTCCTGGAGCGCAGCAGCCTGGTGCGCAGTTCGTGCGAAACGGTCTTCAGCCATCGACAACGACGCGCCGGGCGCGCGCGGGATCGCTGGAGATGCCACAGACGAGCTCATAGGTGATCGTGTCCGCGATGCGGGCATGATCCTCAGCGAGCATGCCGCGACCGATGAGCACGACCGGGGTGCCGATCGGCAGCTCGCGGTCGAGCTCGACGGCAAACGCATCCATCGAGATCGTCCCGACGACCGGTCGCAGCTCGCCCGCGACACGCACCTGGGTGCCGGTCAGGTCGCGTCGGAAGCCGTCGGCGTAGCCAACCGGGACAAGGCCGATCCAGGTGTCGCGCTCGGCGATGAAGCGGCGCCCGTACCCGGTGCTCTCCCCGGTGCGGAGCAGGCGACACTGCGCGAGATACGACGTCCACGACAACACGGGTTCGAGCCCATCTTCCCCCGGATCCGTGCCAAATGGGGAAAGGCCGTACAGCGCGATGCCGCAGCGCGCAGCGTCGAAGCGGGACGACGGATAGCGAAGCGCGGCCGCGCTGTGGGCAATGTGGCGCGTCAGGTGCGTGTAGGCGGCCGTCGCGTTGCGGAATCGCTCGATCTGCCATTCCGCGTACGCCGCGTCGGTGTCGGCGGTCGCGAGGTGGCTCATCAGGCCGACGACCTCGAACGGCGGCGCGCGAAGCTCCGACAGTCCCCAGCGCCCCATTCCGGTGTCGAGCTTCACGTGGACGCGCACGCCCGGGGGAATCTCGTCTGACGAAACGACGAGCTCGAGCGCGGCGTCACGCGCCTGGCCGACCTCGCGGTTGCTGCCCGCAGGACCCATGACGACGATGCGCGTGGTCGAGAACTCCCTGCGCAGCTCGAGCCCTTCCGGAACGGTTGCGACACACAACCCTGTCGCGCCGGCGCCGAGCGCCGCGCCGGCGACATCCGATGCGCCGTGGCCGTAGCCGTTCGCTTTCACGACCGCCCAGAGCTCAGAACCGGCGAGTGCATGCAAGAGCGTGCGCGCATTGCGACGCAGAGCGGCGAGGTCGATGTTCAACTCCGAGCGGTGCATCTAGGCGAGCGCGCGCGGCAACGCGTCGATCAGGTCGCTCGCGACAAGTCCGAAGCGCTGCGGCGCCTCGACCGAGGCGCGCTGCTGCGCGACCACAGCAGCGGCCGCAGCGACTTGTGGGTCCATCCCTTTCGCAAGGAACGCCGCAACGATCCCCGTGAGGACGTCTCCTGTGCCCGCCGTCGCGAGGGACGGCAGCCCAAGCGCGCAGACCACGAGGTCGCGGTCCGGAGCCGCGACGAGTGTGTCGGAGCCCTTCAGCACGACGACACAGCCGAAACGCTCGACGGCCTCGCGGACGCTCGCCACGCGATGCGCGGCAACGTCCTCGGACGTCTTGCCGAGCAGCCGCGCAAGCTCGCCCTCGTGCGGCGTCAATACCCGGGGACCTGCCCAGTCCGCAGGCTCGAGCTCGAAGAGCGCGTCCGCATCGACCACGACCGGCAGTGCGATCTCCGCAAGCAAGCGCCGCACGAGCTCCTGCGGTCCGCTGCCACGACCGAGCCCCGGCCCGAGTGCGAGAGCGGACGCCTTCGCGGCGAGCTCGAGCACGATGTCGGCGCTTCCCTCGGCGACCAGCCCCGCCTCGTCCGGAAGCGGCCGCTTCACCGCCTCGAGCAGACGCTGCTCGAACACCCCTAGGGTCGACTCCGGCGCAGCAACCGTGACATAGCCGGCGTCGGCACGCAGCGCGGCGAGTGCCGTCAGCGACGGCGCACCGGTGAGCCCGCGCGAGCCCCCAACGACGAGCACGTGACCGGCCGTGTACTTGTTGTCGCGCTCGGATCGCCGTGGTACGGATCGCAGCAGTTCGATGGTCGCGAGCCTCGCTGCCGTCTCCCCGAGCTCGAGGCCGATGTCGACGATGTGGACCGTCCCGGCATGGAAGCGGCCGGGGGCAGTGACAAGGCCGACCTTGCGTCCGTGGAACGTGACGGTCTCGTCTGCACGGATCGCCGCGCCTCCGATCTCCCCGGTCGACGCATCGACGCCGGAGGGGAGGTCGATCGCGAGGACGCGTGCGCCGGTGCGCCAGATTTGCTCGATCAGCGCTGCCGCCTCGGCACGCGGCTCGCCCGAGAAGCCGGTGCCGAAGAGCGCGTCGACGATCACGTGGGGCTCGCCGAGCTCGGTCTCCCCCGCCTTGGCGTCGACGACGTGCACGTCCTTGCCGGCCTCCAGCAGGTGTCGCGCGACGATGCGGCCGTCGCCGCCGTTCGCGCCGCCACCGCACACGACGGTCCAGCGCTCCGCGCCGGAGAAGATCTGCAGCGCGAGTTGCGCCGCCCCGGCGCCCGCACGCTCCATCAGCGTGGACGTATCGTGACCCGCCTCGGCGGCCTTCATCTCGTCCGAGGTGTAGAGCGGCTCGAAGTCAGACATCGCTCGCGACGGCGACGGCTTGCGCGAGCTCGCGCGAGTGCGTCATCGAGAGATCGATCTCGCGCATACCACTCCGCTCCGCAACCGCAGCGAGGCGGCCGGAGAGGCGGACGGACGGTTTCGGCCGGCCGACGATCTCGATCTCTTTCCAGGCGAAGGCGCGCGCCACCCCGAAGCCGAGCGCCTTGCCCACCGCCTCCTTGCCGGCGAAGCGCCCGGCATAGCTTTCGGCCGGGTTCGGCCGCGACTCGCAGTACGCCTGCTCGGCCTCCGTGAAGCAGCGGTCGCGGAACCCCGCGTACCGGTCGAGCGAGCGGCGGATGCGCCCGATCTCGATCAGATCGGTCCCGATGCGAATCACAGGTGCTCCTCGAGCCACTCCGGTAGGTGGGCGATCGAGGACACGATCCCGTCGGGTTGCACTCGCGCGCGCTCGACCGCGTCCGGCCGGAACTTCCCCGTGCGCACGAGCACGCTGCGCATGCCCACCCCCTGCGCGCCGGCGACATCGCTCTCGAGATCGTCGCCGACCATCCACGCCATGTTCGGGTCGGCGTCGAGCGCCTCGCACGCAGCGGCGAAGTAGGCAGAGCTCGGCTTGCCGAGCACGACGGCCTCCACCTGCGCAGCGTATTCGAGGCCTGCCACGAACGCACCCGCGTCGAGCAGCGGTCCGCGTTTCGTCTGCCACCAACGGTTTTTGTGCAGGCAATAGAGCTGAGCGCCGAGCTCGAGCTCGCCGAAGGCGCGCGCGAGATTCATGTAGGAGAAGACGAGGTTGGTCTCGGGCGTGTCGTCGGCGCCCCCGATCAGCACCGCCTCGGAACCCTCGCCGACGAGCTCGAGGCCGTCGAGGTCGCCGACGAGTGCGTGCATCGTCAGCGCGAGAACGCGCTTGCCTTTGAGCGCGCGCACCGCGGCGTCCGCGGTCGTCTGCACTTCGGCATCCTCGACCTCGATCCCGTGCGATCGCAGGGCCTCCGCCAGTTGCGCGCGCGATCGGGTCGTCGTGTTGGTGACGAACCGGAGCCGGTGGCCGCTGGCCCGCAGACGGCGAACGGCATCCGGGGCGCCCTGAATGGGCTCACCGGAAACGAGCAGCACACCGTCCACGTCAAGGAGAATTGCCGCCATGGCCGATTCCGAGTCTATTCGGGTCACCCGGAGCGTCGTGGTTCCCCGCTCCGAGATCGAACTGCGCACTTCGCGGTCGAGCGGACCAGGGGGTCAGCACGCGCAAAAGTCGGAGACGCGAGTCGAGGCCGTCTTCGACGTCGAAGCCTCGAGCGCGCTGTCCGATGCGCAGAAGCGCCGCGTGGTTGCGAAGGCGGGGCCGGTTCTACGCGCGATCGCCCAGGACGAGCGCAGCCAGCTGCGCAACAAGGAGCTCGCGATCGAGCGCGTGATCGAGTCGCTACGCGAGGCTCTCCGTGTCCCACGACGCCGTGTGCCGACGAAGCCGAGCGCAGCGTCGCGCGCGCGCAGGCTCGACCAGAAGAAACGCCGCAGTCAGATCAAGCGGCTCCGGCGCTCGAAGGACGGCGCGTAGCGCCGGGGCTCGTGGGGGAACCATGGTTCCCCCAGGGTCATTCGACCGTAACCGTCTTGGCCAGGTTGCGCGGCTGGTCGACGTTCAACCCGCGCAACCGTGCAATGCGGTAAGCAAGGAGCTGCAGCGGGACGACGGCGAGTGCGGCCTGCAGGAACGCCGGCGTGCGCGGCACGTAGATGACGTCGTCCGCGTGATGCTGGATGTCCTCGTTGCCTTCGGTTGCGATCGCGATCACGTGCGCGCCGCGCGCGCGCGTCTCCTGGATGTTGGAGACGATCTTCTCGTACACGTGGTTGTCGGTTGCGACGACGACGACGGGAGTCCCCTCCTCGAGCATCGCGATCGGCCCGTGCTTCATTTCGCCCGCCGAGTACGCGTCGGCCGGGATGTACGAGATCTCTTTCAGCTTCAGCGCACCCTCGAGCGCGACGGGTAGCCCGATGTGCCGCCCGAGGTAGAGGAAGAAGGGCTTATCGTGGAAGCGCTGCGCTATGTCGTCGATGCGGTGGCGGCCGGCGTCGACGTCGTTCAAGAACTCGGCGAGCCGGTCGGGCAGCTCGTGCAGGCGGTCGAGGATGAACTCGATCTCGTCCTGCGGCAGCGTCTGGCGGATCTCCGCCAGCTTGAGAGCGAGCAGACTGAGCAGCGCGACTTGCGCGGTGAAGGTCTTCGACGCGGCGACGCCGATCTCGATGCCGCACCGTGTGTAGAGCGTTGCGTCGACTTCGCGCGTGATCTGGGTGCCCATCATGTTCGTGATGGCGAGCGTGCGTGCGCCGCGCTCACGCGCGAGCTTGACGGCGTTGACCGTGTCGCGCGACTCGCCCGATTGCGAGATCCCGATCACGAGCGTGTCTCTGGAAAGCACGGGGTTGCGGTAGATCCATTCGCTTGCGATGTCGGGCTCGACCGGTAGACGCGCCCACTCCTCGATGATGTAGCGGCCGACGACGCCAGCGTGGTAGGAGGTGCCGGCGGCGACGATCACGATGCGGCGCAGGTTGCGAACCTCGAGCTCGGTGAGACCGAGCGCGTCGAGCACGAGCTGGTGGCCGCGCACGCGGTCGCCGATCGTCTCGCGCACGGCATCAGGCTGCTCGTAGATCTCCTTGAGCATGAACGTCTCGTAGCCGCCCTTCTCTGCGGCCTCCTCATCCCAGTCGAGCTCCTCGACCGCAGGATGCTCGATCTCGGCGCCGTCATGGAAGAAGCGCGCGCCCGCGGGCGTGATCTCGACGATCTCCCCGTCGTCTGGGAAGACCGCGCGGCGAGTCTCCGCGAGAAACGCGGCGACGTTCGACGCGAGGAAGTTCTCGCCCTGGCCGAGGCCGACGACGAGCGGTGTCTGATTTCGCACGCCGACGAGTAGGTCCGGCTGGTCGTGGTGAATCGCCACGATCGTGAAGTGACCCTCGAGTTGCGGGTACACGCGCGTCAACGCCTGCACCAGATCGCCGTCGTACTCCTGCTCGAGCATGTGCACGACGACTTCGGCGTCGGTCTCGGACGTGAAGGCGTGACCGTCTGCGATCAGGTTGTTGCGCAGCTCACGGTAGTTCTCGACGATCCCGTTGAGCACGATCGCGAGCTTGCTCGCGTCGCATCCGGTCAGCGGATGCGCGTTCAGTTCGGTGACAGACCCGTGCGTCGCCCAGCGTGTGTGACCGAGACCGTGGCGCGTAGTCGAGCCGTTCGGGCCCGCCGCATCGACGAGGTTCTGGAGGTTGCCGACGGCGCGGACGTAGTCGAGGCCGCTGTCCTCGCGGAGGGCAATGCCGGCCGAGTCGTACCCGCGGTACTCGAGTCGGCGCAACCCGCTCAAGAGCAGCGGCTTAGCCTCCCTCGCGCCCACGTATCCGATGATCCCGCACATCCCGACCTTCCTTTTGTCCGCCGCAGACCGCCGGAAACCCCTGGAAATGGGCTGGAACAACGCGTCGAGCCCGGCTATGTAACCGTCCCGCCGCGTCGCGGGAAGATCAGCCGAGCTCCTGGGTCACGAGCGACGCGATCCTAGCACAGAGGGCCTCGGCCTCCTCCTGCGTTGGGGCCTCCGCGAGGACACGGACGACAGGCTCTGTGCCGGAGGGCCGTACAAGCACGCGGCCGCCGCCGCCGAGCTCCGCATTCACCGCTTCGACCTGCTCGCGCAAGCCTTCGGGGAGCTCCTCGCGGCCCGCGCGCGGCAGGTTCTGCTTGACCTGGGGATACCGCTCCATCTGCGAGGCAGCTTCCGACAACCGCCGGCCGCCGAGCGCACCGCACAGCTGCAACGCCGAAGCCAGACCGTCACCGGTGACATGGTCGCGCAGGAAGATGATGTGTCCCGACTGCTCGCCGCCGAGGATGCCGCCTTCGCGGTACAGCGCTTCGAGCACGTAACGATCGCCGACGTCGGTCGTGATGACCCGAATGCCCCGCTCTTCCATCAGGCGGTGGAAGCCGAGGTTCGTCATCGTCGTGACGGCGACGAGGTCGACGTCGAGAGCAAGCGCGAGGATGGCGACGATCTGGTCGCCGTCGAGCGCGGCACCTTTTTCATCCACCGCCAGCATGCGGTCGCCGTCGCCGTCGAACGCGATGCCCAGATCGAACTTTCCCGCAGTCACTCGGTGCTGCAACGCAGCGAGGTCGGTCGCGCCGCAGCCGACGTTGATGTTGTTGCCGTCGGGCTTGTTCCCGATCGCCTCAACATGCGCGCCCAGTTCGGCGAACGCACGCGGCGCGATGTCGGAGTACGAGCCGTTCGCGCAGTCGACCGCAATGCGCAAGCCATGGAGGTCACAGCCGAAACGCTCGAGCACGTGCTCGAGATAGCTGTCGACGGCAACGTCGATGTGATCGATCTCACCGCCTCCGCGTGCGGGCGCGTCGAGCAGCGCCTCGATCTCCTCCTCCGCCGCATCGCTCAACTTGCGCCCGTCGTGGTCGAAGAACTTGACGCCGTTGTACTCGGGCGGGTTGTGCGACGCAGTGATGATCACCCCGAGGTCGAGTCGGAGCAACGCAGCCGCGGGCGTCGGCACGACGCCTGCGAGGACGGCAGAACCTCCCGCCGACGCGACGCCGCGCGCGAACGCCTCCTCGAGCTCTTCGCCGGACGCACGCGTGTCGCGGCCCACGAAGACCCGACCGCGTCCGGACCAGAGCGCCGAAGCCTTTCCCAGCTTCTCAACGAATTCAGGCGTCAGAAACTCGCCGACGATGCCACGAACCCCATCAGTACCGAAGTAGCTGCGCGCCACGGCGCGGGACTCTAGTACACCCGGCCGCAAGTTCAGCAGCTTCCCGGCGGCGTCTCGCCGGATAACCAACCGAACTTACGGCCGGATGTACTAGCTGGCGCCTCGTTGAACTGGACGTCATCGCCGAGCTCCTTTGATCTCCCGGCCTGCCGGGCGATTCCTCTCGACTGGAACGACTAGCGCTTCGAGAACTGCGGGGCCTTGCGTGCCTTGTGCAGGCCGGCCTTCTTGCGCTCCACCTGGCGCGCGTCGCGCGTCAGGAAGCCTTCGCGCTTCAGCGCCACACGCAACTCGGGGTTCGCCTCCACGAGCGCGCGGGCGATGCCGTGACGAACGGCTCCGGCCTGGCCGGTCAGCCCGCCGCCGTGCACGCGCACGCGCAGGTCGTACTGGCCCTCGAGGCCCGCCACCTTGAACGGCGACGTGGCAATCGTGCGCCAGATATGGCGCGGAAAGTAATCATCGAGCGTCCGGCCGTTGACCCACGTCGCGCCGTCGCCGGGACGAAGGATCACGCGTGCGACGGACGTCTTGCGCTTGCCGGTGCCGCGGTACTGGGCTAGCTGACTCAAATCACTGCTCCCTTTGCAAAGGCTTTGGGTTCTGCGGGCCGTGCGGATGCTCGGGGCCCGCGTAGATCTTGAGCTTCGTGAGCTGCTGCCGCGCCAGGCGGTTCTTCGGAAGCATTCCCTTAACCGCTTTGCGAAGAACCTCGGTCGGGCGGCGGTCGAGCTGCTCTCGCAGCGTGCGGCTCTTGAGCCCGCCCGGATAGCCGGAGTGGCGGTAGTACATCTTCTGGTCGAGCTTGTTGCCTGTCACGTGGATTTTCTCGGCGTTGACGACGATCACAAAGTCGCCCGTATCGACGTGCGGCGTGTACTGCGGCTTCAGCTTGCCGCGCAGGGTGTCGGCGATCAGGGTCGCGAGCCGGCCGAGCGTGAGCCCGTCGGCATCGACGAGATACCACTCGCGCGCGATCTCACCCGGCTTGGCGGAATAGGTCTTCATCACAGAAAAGAGGCGGACGAGGCGTCCGCCGACGCGAGATTGTAGCGAAAAACTACGTTAGGACGGGTTTCGGCCTGGCCGCGAGCCAGAGGCCCGGAATGGCCGCGAGCGCGGCCGCGCAGAGTGCCAGCGCGGTCACGCCGGCGCCGCTGTAGACCAGGCCGCCGAGCAGGGCAAGGGCGGCCGCGACGAAGCTCGCACACAGATCGGAGAAGCCCACGAGGCGTCCGCGATCATCGTGAAGACGTCGCCCTCGTTGTGGCCGCGCCCGACCGCGACGTAGCCCGAGAGATTCATGACGCTCGCCATGACCGAGAAGCTCACGACGACGGCCACGATCGCCGCCGCCACACCCGGCCGCCGCAGGATCTCGCGCAGCGGCGCAGCAGTCCCGGTGTCGTGGCGCTCGGCCGGATAGCTCGCTGCGATCACCATCGGGTCGGGCCGTACGAACGACGTGACGATGAAGCCGGCCACCATGAACGGGATGCCGAGGAGCCAAGGGCCGACGAGGCCGCCGGCGAGCGCGAGACCAAGACCGACGAGGAAGGCCGACTCCGCCGCGCAGCCGCCGGCAACCGTGCCGCAGCCGATGCCGCCGAGCACGAAGCCGCCGCGAATCACCGGCATGCGGCCGGTGCGATCCACCAGCCGCCCAGCCGGCCCGACGGCGATCGCGCCGGCGGCGAGGAAGATCGCGGGCCCCAGGCCGAGGATGCCCTTCACACCGGTCACGGCGACAAGCGTCAGCGAGCTGAGGGCGGCCGCGAGCTGAAATGCACCGGAGTTGCAGACGAGCGAGCCGGCGAGCAGAAAGGCGTTCCGCCGGACGTCCGCCCTCACAGCGCGAGTGTACGGATGCCCTCGGCGAAAGCAGCCGCACCACCGTGCGAAGGATGGCGAACGTACGGCGCTGCAAGCACCTCCGCAGCGACGCGTCCGACGGCGATGACGCGACGGCCGCGCGTCAACTCGTCGAGGAACGGACGCGCGGCGCGTACCTCTGAGCGGGTCGGGCGGCGATTCGACCTCGCTGTGCCGGGATGCGTCGGAACAACGTTCCAGAGGAGCACGTCGTCGGTGACGTCGAGCTCCGCGAGCACACGCTGCACGATCGTCGCACTCGCTTCGGCGGGGCCTCCGCCGGTCAGCTGCCTCTCGGATGTGAACGGGATACCGCTGACACGTGCACCCCGGTAGCCGGCGGCCTCGCCGACGAGAATCACCTCGGCGTGCGCGCGTGACTCGAGGTAAGCGCGCAGCCGGTCGCGCCGCAACTCCGACCGTGCGTACTGGTTGTGCGTCGCTCCGATTCTCGCGTGCGCGAGCTGATCTACGACGTCCACCGGCTACTCGTACACGATCAGCTCGAGCAGCGAGCCGTCGGGGTCTCGGAAGTACACGCTCGTCCCGAGGCCGCGAGCACCGGGCCGCGCGACAGGACCGAGCTCGACGTCGACACCGTGCGAGCGGAGATGCTCGACGGCGCCGTCGGGCGAGCCGTCCCACGCAAAGCAGAGGTCGCTGTTGCCGGGGCGCACAGGATCGGCTGCGCGCGGGTGCGGCGTCGCGCCGGGCCCGTGCACGTTCAGCTGCTGCCCGTCCGGAAGCCGGTAGGCGTACCGGCCGCGATCGAGCTCGACCACCTCGACGCCGAGCACGTCCCGGTAGAACGCGTTCGACCGCTCCCAGTCCGAGACCGCGATCACGACGTGGTCGAGACGGGGCGGCACGGCCGAAACCGTACCGCCCCATCAGTGCTTACGGGAGGTAGTCCAGATCCTCCGGGAGGATCGATGTCGGCGTCTCGAAGAACACCCCGGCGCCGTCGGGATCGATCGTCGTCGCGCCGTCGCTCGTGAAGAACGTCGCCATCTGCTGCTGCGCTTCGAACGCATAGACAGCGCCTGCACCGGAGACGTTGGTCAGGAACGTGTGCGGGTTGTGTGAGACCGCCGGATTCGCCGCAACCGCGAGATCGTTGCGGAATAGCGTCGCGCGTGACGCGAGGTGGCCCGACCTGAGAATTGCCGTCGCCGTCGGGTTCGGCACGGTCTCGTCGCCGCGCGCGAACTGGATGATCACGGGCGCGGTGATAAAGGGCGCGTAGGCCACGGGGTTCGCGGCCTGCTGCGCCCACGCGGTGTTCTCGATCACCGTCTGGATCGCCGACGCACCCGGGACCGTGTCCGTCACGATCGGCAGGTTCCGGAGCGGCATGTCCTCGTTGAAGTTCGTGAAGAACGGATCCGGCGCCGGATTGTTGTACAGCGACGGCGTCCGGGTGATCAGCGAGATGCCGACGAGCGGTCTGAACGACGGGCTGAGCCGGGCGATCTCGATAATCGGTCCACCGGGGACGTTCGGCACGCCGGCGCGAATGTCCGGCTCGAGGCCGAGCAGCTGCACGCCGTAGATGCCGCCGAACGACTGGCCCGCGTAGTAGATGCGTGACGTGCTGAGATCCGGAACGCCGTCGCCGTTGACGTCGATACCGGCCTTCAGATCCTTGACGAGCTGCATCAGATCGATCGTCGTCTGACGCAGGCCGTCACGGTTGCCGATCAGCGATTGCGCACCGATCGCGTTGACGCCCTCGGTCGAGTCGATCGTGCCGTTGCCGTCCTGGTCGAAGCCACGTCCGCCGCTCGGCAACGTGACTGGCGCTCCCGTCGTCGAAAAGGCGGTGTACGTTCCGAGCGCCCCTCCGCCGTGGCCGACGACGTTGATCGCGATCGTCGCGATGCCGTTACGAGCGAACGTGCCTGCGACAGCAAGCGGTGCACCGTCCTTCGAGTCGGTGAAGCCGTGACCGAAGATCGCCGTCGGCCAGCCGCCGGCAGGAGGCGTGCCGGCAGGCAGCCACAGGCTGAACTCGAGGTTGTTGACGGACTGGACGGCCGGAATACCGGTCTTCGTCCCCACGGCAGGGATGACCTCGGCGCTCGTCTCGTAGTCAGGTGACGGGTATGACCCGTACGCGATCGTCCCGACGCCGGCGAGCAACGAAGCGAGCGGCGATGCCGCCGCGAACACGAACGAGTTGGCGAAGGTCGACGTCCCGTTCTGACGATGCAGCTGGATGGCGGCGAGGGATGACACCGGAAACACCGTCCGCTCGCCGTTCAAGCCGAGCGTGAAGCTCACCGGCGTAGGGCGTAGCTGCGCCCGGATCTTCTGCGAGATCGCGGTGATGCTCTGCGTGGTGAACAGACTGAGGTCGGCGATGTCGCTCGGCGACGCTCCGCCTGCCATCGCCATCGGCAGCGCATCGAGCAGCGCCTTGCGGTACGCCTTCGCGGCCGGATCCTTCGTCTGGCCGAAATTCAGGTCGTGCCGGAACGTCGTGGCGTCGAGCGGCGCGCCGCTCGCGTCATGGACGCCACGCGTCACGACGAGGAGATAGGTGGAGTCCTGGGCCAGCTCGTCGTTGCTCTCGAAATGCAGCGTGTTCGTCGCCGGCTCCCATTCGGCCTGGTTGATGCCCACGACGTGGTCGCCGGGCCCAACGAGGAAGATGTTCGAGCTCGTCACCGTCGAGAGGTCGATCGGGCCCGAGAAGGGGATCGAGATGCGCGGCTGGATGTCGAAGCCGTCAAGCGTGTCGAGCACGGCGATGTCCTGGCAGTCGGAGACGCGCGTCGTGCAGTCCGGCTTCGGGAGGTCGACGCGAAGCCCGGTGATCTGGGTCGCGTCCGCCGTCGTGTCGAGATTGGTGGGGAACGGCTGGCCCGCCGAGGTCGCGGCGAGCGCGCTTCCCGGCAGCACGAGTGCGAGCGCGAATGTTGCGAGCGCGGCACGGAGGACTGAGGGCATCGGAGAACCCCTTTCTTCCCCCCGCGGCGCGGGTGGGCTCCTCGACGCTACTCCCTCGTTGAACCGCTAGTCAACCGGCGCGTTCTATTCCCACTCGATCGTGGCCGGCGGCTTCGACGTGACGTCAAGCACGACGCGGTTCACGCCGGGGATCTCGTTGACGATGCGGCTCGAGATGATCTCGATCAGGTCGTACGGAAGGCGGGCCCAATCGGCGGTCATCGCGTCGTCCGAGGTGACGGCGCGAATCACGATTGGATAGCCATACGTCCGCTCGTCGCCCTGCACGCCGACCGAGCGGATCGCCGGGAGGACGGCGAAGGACTGCCAGAGGTCGCGGTAGAGACCGGCCCGGCGCACCTCCTCCTGGAGAATCGCGTCGGCCGTGCGCAGGATCTCGAGGCGCTCGCGGGTGACCGCTCCGATGATGCGGATCGCGAGGCCCGGACCGGGGAACGGCTGCCGCCAGACCATCCGCTCCGCCATGCCGAGCTCCTCGCCGACGCGTCGCACTTCGTCCTTGAACAGCATGCGTAACGGCTCCACAAGCTTCATCTTCATGTCGTCGGGAAGCCCGCCGACGTTGTGGTGCGATTTGATCGTCGCAGCGACGCCCTCCGTGCCGCCGGACTCGATCACGTCGCTGTAGAGCGTTCCCTGCACGAGCCAGCGAGCGTCTCCGAGCTTGCGTGCTTCGTCCTCGAAGACGCGGATGAACTCGCGGCCGATGATCTTGCGCTTCTGCTCCGGGTCCTCGACGCCTTCGAGCAGCTCGACAAACCGGTCCTGCGCCTGCACATGAATGAGCGGGATGCCGAGATGCTCGCCGAACGTCTCGACGACCTGCGCCGCTTCGTCCTTCCGCAGCAAGCCGTGGTCGACGAAGACGCACGTCAGCTGGTCGCCGACGGCTTTGTGCACGAGCACGGCAGCGACAGCGGAGTCGACGCCGCCCGACAGCGCGCACAGCACGCGCTCTCTTCCCACCTGCGCGCGAATGCGCTCGACCTGCTCCTCGATGACGGCCGCCGGCGTCCACGCAGGTGGCGCGTCGGCGATCTCGTAGAGGAAGTTCTTCAGGACGGCCATGCCGTGCGGTGTGTGCACGACCTCGGGGTGGAACTGGACGCCGTACAGCGCGCGGTCACGCGCCTCAAACGCTGCAATGGGAGTCGAAGCAGAACCGGCGACGACACGCGCACCCTCGGGCGGCGCGACGACTGAATCGCGGTGCGACATCCACACGGTCTGCTCGCTCGGCGTGTCCTTCAGCAGGGTCGACTCCTCGACGTGCAACTCGGTCTTGCCGAACTCCGAGACGCCGGTGCGGTCGACGCGGCCGCCAAGGTCGAGCGCCATCAGCTGCATGCCGTAACAGATTCCGAGCGTGGGGATGCCGAGCTCAAAGATGCCGGGGTCGACGTGCGGCGCGTCCTCCGCGTACACGGACGCGGGGCCGCCGCTCAAGATGACCGCGTACGGGTTGCGCGCACGCACCGCTTCCCGCGAGATCGTGTGGCCGACGAGCTCGGAGTAGACGCGACACTCGCGCACACGACGCGCGATCAGCTGCGAGTACTGACCACCCAAGTCGATAACCAGTACCGGCCTATCTTCTGCAGCCGGAAACGGCACAACGTTCGACGGCTCAGCGGCGATAGTTCGGCGCCTCTTTCGTGATCGTCACGTCGTGCGGATGCGATTCGCGTAGCCCGGCACCTGTGATACGCACAAAGCGCGCGGCCTTCATCTCCTCGATGGTCGCGGCGCCGCAGTAGCCCATCGCCTGGCGCACGCCGCCGATCAGTTGGTACACGATCGGCGAGAGTGGGCCTTTATATGCGACGCGTCCCTCGATGCCCTCGGGCACGAGCTTGTCGACGTCCTCGACGTCGCCTTGGAAATAGCGGTCCTTCGAGTACGAGCGGCCGCCCATCGCACCAAGCGAGGCCATGCCGCGGTACTCCTTGAAGCGCTCGCCCTTGTAGACGATCACATCGCCTGGCGCCTCGTCCGTCCCCGCGAGCAGGGAGCCGAGCATCACCGCGTCCGCGCCTGCGGCGATCGCTTTTGCGATGTCGCCGGAGCTCGTCATGCCACCGTCTCCGATCAAAGGAATTCCGTGTGTCATGGCAATCGAAGCGCAGTCGTAGATCGCGGTCACCTGCGGGACACCGACGCCCGCGACGACGCGCGTCGTACAGATCGAGCCAGGGCCGATGCCGACCTTCACCGCGTCTGCTCCCGCTTCGATCAGCGCCTCGGTCGCCTCCGCCGTCGCGACGTTCCCGGCGATGACCTCGACACCCGAGCGGGCCTTGATGCGGCGCACCATCTCGATCACCCCCAGCGAGTGTCCGTGAGCCGTGTCGACGACCAGCACGTCCGCGCCCGCCGCGACCAGCGCCTCCGCACGCTCAACCGCATCGGGGCCGACACCGACGGCGGCACCTACGCGCAGCCGTCCGCGCTCGTCCTTGGTCGCGTTCGGATGCTGAACCTTCTTCTGGATGTCCTTGAACGTGATCAGGCCGGTCAACTTGCCGTCGGCATCCACGACGGGAAGTTTCTCGATCTTGTTGCGATGGAGGATCTCCTCGGCCTCAGGAAGGGTCGTTCCCGAGGGCGCCGTGACGAGGTTGCGCGCGGTCATCAGCGCGGAGACAGGCTGCGTCGTGTCGTTCTCGAACCGTAGGTCGCGGTTCGTGAGGATGCCGACGAGGACGCCGTCCTTGTCAGTGATCGGTACGCCGCTGATGTGGTACGTCGACATCAGCTCGAGAGCGTCCGAAACGAGCGCGTCGGGAGGCAGCGTGACGGGCTCGACGATCATCCCGGACTCGCTGCGCTTCACCTTGTCGATCTCCCCCACCTGATCCTCGATCGAGAGGTTGCGCTGCATGATCCCGAGGCCTCCCTCGCGGGCGAGCGCGATCGCGAGGCGCGCCTCGGTGACCGTGTCCATGGCCGCCGAGACGACCGGAATGGCGAGCTCGATCGTCCGGGTCAGCCTCGTTCGGGTCGAGACATCGTTCGGCAGGACCCGCGATTCCGCCGGCAGAAGCAGGACGTCATCGAAGGTGAGACCTTCCTTGGCGAACTTCCGGTCCAGGGCGACGAGCCGTTGCAGCTCGTCCTGGCGGAGTTCAAAACTCAAGGGATGATCAGGGTACCACCCTGCCCAGACGATCCAGGGAGGCCCGATCCCAACATGCTCCTAACCTGGCGGAGCTACCGTGATCGGGATGCGCGTGCTGCTCGCAGCCGCGGTCTCGCTCGTGGCCGCAGCCGTCTCCTCGGCCGGTGCGGCCCCCCACGCAGAGACCCTGTACCCCGTAAACGGAACGATCTCGGCCTTCGCGCAGGACGGTCGGCTGATCGCCTGGTTCACGCGGTCGGCGAATGGCTGCAATGCCGCGCACGTGCGATCCCTCTATAACGGCCTCAAGGTCAACCTGCCGAAGCAGGGCGACGCGCACAACGTCACGTGCCGCTGGAACGTCGGCGCGTCGCCTGTAACGCTCGCGGTTGCACGGAAAACGTCGGACGTCCTCTGGACGCTGCACGAGAGCTCGCCGCTCCAGTTCGACTACGTCGTCGGCGCCGGAGCGGGTGACCAGCGCGAACGCCGTTTCCAGGAACTCGCGCACACGGACCGCGGCGCCGGCCTCTGGTTCGGCGGCCTCGCCGGGAACGGCGCGACGCTCGCGTACGGCGTCACCTCGGTCGACTACGTGGATGAGGCCGGTTGCCTCGCGGGCACGGATTCGTGCGCGATGAAGATCGCGGGCGGCGGCGTGTACCGCGTCGTCGGCCGGCAGTCGCCGAAACGCATACAGGGCACGAGCCCTGCGGTCGCGGTCGCAGCGTCCGACGGCAGGATCGCCTACATCAAGACCGGGTCGATCACGAAACACGGCAAGCCCGTTGCAGGGACCCACGCTGCGATCAAAGTCGTCGACGTTGCAGACGGTCGCGTGGTCTCGAGCATCCGCCCGCAGGGAACGCCAGTCGCCATTGCGCTCTCGGCGCACGTGCTCGCGACGCTCGAGCGGACCCGGCTCGGGCTGCGGCTCGCCTGGTACGACCCTGCCACCGGCTCGCCGACGGGCTCGGTGCCGGTCGCAATCGCGACGAGCCCGGCCCTGACTGTCAGCGACCAGCTCGTCGTGTTCCACGTCGGCCGGTCGATTCGAGCTGTCGAGATCGCCACCGGCCGGGTCAGGACCCTCGTCACCGCCGCCGCGCCGCCGATCGGCCTCTCGATCGAGGGCAGCCGGCTCGCCTGGGCCGAGAACCTGAAGCACGGCGCGCGCATTCGCGCGTTCTCCGTCAACGGCCGAGGCTAAGAAAAGCTACGCAGAGATCGGCTGGAGCTCTTCGAGCTCCACGCTCGACGCAAGGCGAAGGGCCTCGCGCGGATCGAAGCGGCCTGGGCCGAGCTCGACGACCGACGCGGCGGCACAGCCGATCGCCTGGCGCAGCGCCTCGTCGAACGGGCGGCCGTTGAAACGGGCGGCGAGGAAGCCGGCGAGCAGCACGTCGCCCGCGCCGACGGACGCGACCGGCTCGACGCGCGGAATCGAGCCGCGAAAACGGCGGAGGGTCCGCTCCTCGCGGAAGAGGCCGAAGCACGACGTCTCCTGCGTGATCAACACGTTATGCGCACCCAGGTCGGCGATCGTGTCGAGCGCGACGAGAAAGTCTTCGTCCTCGGAGAACTCCTGGCCGACAAGGCTCTCCGCCTCCCGCTGATTCGGGGAGACGAGGAACGGCTCGGCCTCGACGCCGATTCGGAGAGGCTCGCCTTCTGTGTCGAGCACGCATTGCACGCCGCGCTTGCTGAGGTCGCGAATCGCTTCCGCGTAGAAGTCGTCGGCGACGTCGCGCGGCAGCGAGCCGGAGAAGACGACGTACGTCGCGACACGCGAGAGGTAGTGGAGCTTGTCGAGCAGCGTCTCGAGCTCGTCCTGACGCACGGCCGGCCCCCACTCGTAGACCTCGCTGAGCATGCCGGCGGTCGGGTCGACAAGGGCAGTCGACGTGCGCGACTCGTCCGAGATGCGCACGAAGTCATTCAGGATCGCCTCGGCCGCAAGCTCGTCGATGATGCGGTCGCCGGTCCGCCCGCCTGCGAGGCCCGTTGCGATCACCGGCGAGTCGAGGCGCTTCAACGCGCGTGCAACGTTGATGCCCTTCCCGCCGGCGGAAGTGAGGCTCGCGCTCGCACGATGGCGGTGTCCGGCCTGAAAGTTCGGCACCGTGAGCGTGCGATCGACTGCCGCATTGAGGGTGACAGTGACGATCACGGGAGAAGGGCGAGCAAGTTGTGCACAGTCCGGGTCGAGTACCACCGTAGCCGTCCTCCGACACCGGGCCGAGAAACGGAGCGTCCTGCAAGCAGCGGCCGCATTCCCAGCAGCTTTCCGCCGGCCCAGACCTCGATCCGGCCAAGGCGCTCGCCCCGCTTGACGGGGAGAGCGACCGCGGTCGGCGCGACGATCTTTTCGACGACCGGCCGTCCCACCCGCACGACGCGCACGAGCGGCTTGCGGACGACGAGGGCGACCGCCGGCCGGCCGAACGGCGCTGCCGCCCACGCATACGGCTGCGCGTCCACGAGCCGCAGCGTGCGGTATTGCGAGACGCCCCACGCGAGCAGATCGTCCAGGTCGCTGTTGCGCTGCGCGCGCGTCGGGCTGCCGAGGATCACCGCATAGATCGTGTATCCCGAACGCCGGGCAGCCGCGACCTCGCACCAGCCTGCGTTGTTCGTATGACCGGTCTTGACGCCGATCAGCCCCGGAAAGACGCCGAGCAGGTCGTTCCAGGTGTGCACGACGAACGTCCCGTCTTCGATCGTGTCTGTGCGCTGACGCACGAGATCGCGCACGATGGGCGAGTGCATCGCCACCTGTGCGAGCACAGCCACGTCGCGCGCGCTCGACACGTGTCCCGGTGCGTCCAACCCGTCGGGACGGACGAAATGTGTGTCTCGCAATCCGAGTGCGCGTGCACGTGCGTTCATCCAGCCGACGAAGCGCGGGACGTCGCCGCCGGATGCAGCCGACGCGAGCGTGTCCGCGGCGTTGTTCGCACTTTGAATGAGCGCGCCGGCGAGTAGATCATGGACCGTGATGCGCTCGCCCGTATGCAGCGGGATTCTGGACTCGCCTACCTGTGCCGCGTAGCCGGTGACCGTGACGACGTCGCTCGGCTTCAGATGCTGCAGAGCGATGAGCACCGTCATCAGCTTCGTGATGCTGGCGATCGGCATCGACTCGTACGCGTTGTGGGACGCGAGCACCTCGCCGGTAGCCGCGTTCATGACGATGAACGCGCGTGCGTCCGGGCTCGGCACTGCGGCTCGTGCCGCACCCGCGAACACGAGCGCGATGACGGTCACGAGAACCAGCCGGCACATGCGGGCGGAACGCTACTTCACGCGGAGCTTTTGCCCGACCTGCAGCGTGTTCGAGCTGACGCCCGGGTTCAACTGCTCGATCTGAGCGATGGGCACGCCGGTCTTCGCGGAGATCGAGCCGAAGGTGTCGCCGGCAGCGACGGTGTAGAACCGCCCGGAGGTGGTCGTGGTGGCGCCCTGCCTTGTCGTCCCGGGCGGTGGTGTCGCTGCTGTCGACGCGTGCGTCACGGGGCCGCTCCGCGTCGTCGCTGGGGTCGAGCCGCCGCCGAGGCCGGAGCGGATCAGCAGCACGGCGATCGTCACCGCGAGGAGAAAGAGCGCCGGCGCGGCAAAGCGCGCGGCCGACGAGCCCCCTTTACCGGGGCGGCGCGCCCTAGCGGCCGGAGGCACTCCAGACCTCGCGCGCGAGGCGTTTCGCCTCCGCACCGGCGGCGGATTGCCAGTCGCCGCCCCCTTCCCTGTAGGCGTAGATGACCGACCGCGAGGCGGAGACGAGCGCGCTCGCCGGGCCGGCCGCGAAGGCCGCGGCGACGTCGGCCGGCGTGCCGCCCTGCGCGCCGATCCCCGGCAGCAACAGCACCGAGCGCGGCAGCAGCTCTCGGGCCTCCGCGACCTCGCGTGGGAACGTCGCGCCGACGACCGCGCCGACCGCCGAGAGGCCGCGGTCGCCGATCAGCTCCTCCCCCCAATCGCGCACGAGCCCGGCCACGTGCTGCCAAAGCTTGCGCCCGTCCGCGAGCGCGACGTCCTGCACGTCCGCGCTACCAGGATTCGACGTCTTCACGAGACAAAAGATCCCGGCGCCCTCGCGGCGACACGCCTCGAGAAACGGTTCCACGGAGTCGCCGCCGAGATACGGGTTGACCGTGACGGCGTCGGCCAGCGGGATGAACGCTTCCGCGTACGCGCGGGCAGTCGAACCGATGTCGCCGCGCTTCGCGTCGGCGATCACGATCAGGCCTGCCGCGCGCGCGTATTCACATACCTGCGCAAACGCGCGCACGCCGTCGGCGCCGTGCGCTTCGAAGAACGCCGACTGCGGCTTCACCGCAACCGCGTGGGGCGCAATCGCGTCGACGATGCCGGAGCAGAACGCGAAGAGGTCGCCGTCCACCTCCGCGGGCATCTGCTCGACCACCGGGTCGATGCCGACGACGAGCTGGCTGCTCTTGCGCTCGACGGCGTCGGCAAGCCGGTCGGAGAAATGTGTTACCGCCACGGTCGCCATCGTCCCGGCCAATGTACTTTCGCTTGCGGTCGGACGTTCTTAGCCGCCCTTGACGGCGGACTTGAGTGCGCTACCCGCGGAGAACTTCGGGACGCGTGCCGCGGGTATGTGCACCTTCTCCGTCGGGTTGCGTGGATTGACGCCCATGCGCGCCTTGCGCTCCTGCGTCTGGAACTTTCCGAATCCTGTGAACGCCACGTCGCCGCCGCCGCGCAAGGTGTCGGTGATCGTTTCGAGAAATGCGTCGACAGCCTTCCCCGCATCGCGCCCGGTGAGCTGGCTCCGCTTTGCCACCTCAGCGACGAACTCCTGCTTGGTCACGCGCCTCTCCTCCTGTCCTTGATCGATTGCACGTGGACTGGAGATCGACCCTAACAGGGCTATTTCCTGTGCGCGAGCAACTCGCCCACACGAAACACCGGCCGAAGCCGAACAGCCACGCGGGCCAGCGCGTCGGCTCCCCCTTCTTCACGGTCGACGACGCAGACCGCGGTGTGCACGACGAGACCCACTCCACGCAGCGCCTCGATCGACTCGAGCAGTGCGCCGCCCGAGGTGACGACGTCCTCGACGAGGCAGACGCATTCGCCGTCGTCGTAGGGGCCCTCGAGGCGGTTTCCGGTTCCGTACTCCTTCGCCTCTTTGCGCACGATCAGAAACGGCAGCCCGGAATCGAGCGACGCCGCTGCGGCGAGCGCGACCGCGCCGAGCTCGGGCGCGGCAAGGCGCGTCGCGTCGGAGGCGTGCTCGCGCACCAGCCCTGCGATCCGCTCGCCGAGCGGGCGCAGGAGCTCCGGTCGCGTCTCGAAGCGGTACTTGTCCAGGTAGTAGCGCGAGCGCTTGCCAGAACGCAGGAGAAAGTCGCCCTCGAGATACGCGTGCTCCACGAGCGCCGCGGCCAACGGATCCGCTGCGTTCATCGCCGTGCGGCGGCGAGCACGTTGCCGGCGACGGGCAGAAGCTCCTCCGCCTCGGGCGAGCCATCGACAAACGAGACCATCGAACCGTCGTCGAAGTAGATGTCGACGCGGTCGCGCGGCTTCGCGAACGAGCGCCGGAAGATCACGCTGCCGGCAAAGATCCCCGTGGCGAAGCCGACGACGGCGAGGAACTTACGCTTCATCGTCCGGCTTTGTTCGACGCGGTCGCTTCGGCTTCGGCGGCTCTGCCGTGGCGTTGCGCAGGCAGCTCTTCAGGTCGTAGAAGACGAGCCCGACCGTTGGCGCCGGCCCCGTCGTCGCAGCGATCCGCCGAGCGCCATCGCGCACGACGAACACGCTTCCGTCGGCCGTCGAGGCCTCGAGCTGGGTGATCGATCCCTCGGAGCGGAACCCGCCCGCGCCCTCCAGCAGCTGGGCCGCGGCCTTAGCGACGCCCTGGGCGGCCTCGTCGCTTCCGAGCGTCGAGCCCAGCACCGCGCCGCCCTCGTCGAAGAGCACCGCCCCTTCGATCTGGGACGAGATCTCGGTCAGATCAGCAAGGGCCTGGGCTGCATCCATGGTGTCCCACGCTAATGGAACTCGGCCGGGAGTGACAGCTGTGCCGTCTGGGCGCGCTGTGCGGCCCGCGGCCGCGTCCTCGGTCGCGCCCATGGCGCTGCCATGAACGCTCCCTGCGTCCTTGCCTCGGACTCGCCCATCGCGCCCAGTCGACGAGCGACACCCCGGGCCGAGTTCCAAGGATGCAAACTGCGCCCGTGCGCCTGCGCAAACGAGCCCTCGCCGCGAAGTTCTTCGCCGACCGCGGCACCCACCTCGCGGCGATGGTCGCCTATTTCGCGCTCCTCTCCTTCGTACCGCTCGTTTTCCTGTCGCTCGCCTTGCTCGGCCTCGTCCACCGCGCCGACGCGTCGGACTTCCTCGTGAAGGAGCTCAGCCGCGCGTTCCCGACGACTTCGCTGAAGAGCATCCTCACGCTCGTCCACCGAGTCCAGGACAACGCCGCGACGCTCGGGATCATCGGCGGCGTCGCGCTCCTGTGGTCGTCCCTTTCGTTGTTCAGCGCGCTCGAGTCCGCGTTCAACATCGTCTACGGGCGTCCGAACCGCGCCTTCCTCAAGGGCAAGGGGATCGCGGCGGTCGTCATGTTCGCGACGATCGCGACGCTCTTCATCAGCCTCGTCATCGGCGCGCTCGGCGTCGAGGTCGTGAAGCGCTATGCACCCGGCTTCGCCGGAAATTACGTCGCAGCCTACGTGTTGTCGGTCGCCGTCTCGCTCATGGGTGTGTTCGCGTTCGTGCTCGCTGCGTACCGGCTCCTGACGAACGCTGAGGTAACGGTGCGCGATGTGCTGCCGGGCGCCGCGACGGCGGCGGTTGTGCTCGAGGCGTCGTTCCAGATCGTTCCGATCTTCGTGCGACTTGCCGGCGTGAACCCCACGCTGCGCGTGCTCGGCGGCCCGGTCCTCCTCCTCATCTGGTTGTACGTGATGGCGAACGTGATCGTCTGGGGCGCCGAGCTGAACTGGTGGCACGCCGAGCGCCGCGCGCTACGCGGACCCGCGCCGGTCGACGGCCTCGCGTAGCGCCTGCGCCGAGCGCGCTCGGTGCGAATTGCGCGCCTTCCATGAGTCGCCGAGCTGGGCGATCGTCTGCTCCTCACCGTCGGGAGTGAAGATCGGGTCGTAGCCGAAGCCTTCGCTACCGCGCGGCTCCATTGCGATCCGGCCGGTGACGACGCCCGTGCCGCGAAACTCCTCGCCGTCGGGCGCGATCGCGACGAGCTCGGACACGTACTGCGCCCGGCGGTCCTCGACGCCCTCGAGCTCGCCGAGCAGCTTCGCGATCGCGGGCGCGCCCTCAGGCGCATAACGCGCCGACTCGATTCCTGGCCGGCCTCCGAGCGCGGCGACTTCGAGCCCCGAGTCCTCGCCGATCGTCCAGCCCGGGATGCGCGTGCGCCCGAACGCCGCCTTGATACTCGCGTTCTCGTAGTAGGAGCCGCCCGTCTCGGGCGGGTAGTCATCCGCTGCGAGCGGCTCGATCGTCCAGCCGGGCAGGAGCACCTCGAGCTCGCGCGCCTTGTGCGCATTGCGCGAGCAGAGAATGGCCCTCATTCAGTCCAACGCACCTCGAGCACGCCGTCGATGTCGCCGACGGCGGCGACGATCGTCGGTGCGGAGATCCCATGCAGCTCGACGTCGAGGGCCATCGAGCGCCGGTCGCCCTCCTGCGCAATCTCGAGCGAGATGACGCGTCCGCCGCGCTGCTCGATCACTTCGAGCACAGGCACGGGGCTGCCGCCCGCGGGTATGTCGACGATCAGACGGTCGACCTCAGGCCGGTAGCGACGCACGATCTTGTAAGCGAAGATGCGGAGCGGGCCGAGCGTCAAGAGGCCGGCCGCGGTCGCGAACAACGCAGCGCTGTAGTAGCCGGCACCCGAGGCCATACCGATCGCAGCGACGAGCCACAAGGTCGCCGCGGTCGTGAGCCCGCGCACGGAGAGCCCCTGCCGGATGATCGCGCCCGCGCCGAGGAAGCCGATGCCGCTCACGATCTGCGCCGCAATGCGCGTCGGGTCGGCACGCACGACCGACCCGCCGTGGACGAGGAACTCGCGAAAGCCATAGGCCGAGACGATCGTGAAGAGCGAGGAACCGAGACAGACGACGAGATGCGTTCGCAACCCCGCCTGGCGCTCGCGCAACTCGCGCTCCAGGCCGATCGCGCCGCCGAGCGCCGCGGCGACCACGAGTCGCAGCAGGACATGCGGCCAGGTGAGCGACGGAATCGCGGCGAGCTCAAGGAAGTGCAACGGACACCGCCTCCGCCTGGATGTCGCCGATCCGCGCGATGCCGGACTCGGCAAGCGTGAGCAGGTCGTCGAGTGTCTCGCGCGTGAACGGATCACGCTCCGCGGTCGCCTGCACCTCGATCAACCTCCCGTCGCCGGTCATCACGACGTTCATGTCCGTGTCGGCGTTCGAATCTTCGGAATAGTCCAGGTCGAGCAGCGGCACGCCGTCGACGACACCGACCGACACCGCCGCAATCGAGTCGGCGAAAGCGCGCGAGAGACCGAAACGGTCGAGCGCACGCTTGCCCGCGACGTACGCACCGCAGATCGCCGCGCAACGCGTGCCGCCGTCGGCTTGCAGCACGTCACAGTCCAGCCACATCGTGCGCTCGCCGAGCGCTTTGAAGTCGACGACTGCGCGCATCGCACGGCCGATCAACCGCTGGATCTCGACCGTGCGGCCCTGCTGCTTGCCGCGCGACGCTTCACGTTCCACCCGGTCGCCGGTCGAGGCCGGCAGCAGGGAGTACTCCGCGGTCATCCAGCCGCGGCCCTGGTTGCGCAGCCAGCGCGGCACCTCCTCCTGCACCATCGCGGTGCAGAGCACCTTCGTCTTGCCCTGCGTGATGAGCGCCGACCCGTGCGGGTTCTCGAGGTAGTCGACCTCGATCGTGAGCGGGCGCAGCTGGTCGGGCTTGCGCCCGTCGTCGCGGCTCACGCCGCGGCGCCTTCGAGCTGCGCGAGCGCGACGTGCTCGACCTCGCCGATCGGCAACTGCAGGAAGCGCCTGCCCATTTCGCGAAACGCTGCCGGATCGCCCGTCGTGAGGAACCGGTAGACGCCTTCGCGCGAGACCTCGTTCTCGATCCCCTTGCGGGCAAGCGTCTCAGCCACGTCGCGCGCCGTTTCCTCTGCCGAGAAGACGAGCGTCACGTCGCGCCCGAACGCACGCTGGAAGATCGGGCGAATGAGCGGGTAGTGCGTGCACCCGAGAATGACCGTGTCGACCTCTGCTTCTTTCAACGATGCCGCATACTCGCGCACTGCATCCTCCGTCTGCTCGCCGTACGGATCGTCTCCCTCGATCAGCGGCACGAGACGCGGGCACGCCACGGGGAAGAACTCGACTCCGGCATCAAGCGCGTGCACGAGCTCGGCGTAGCGTCCGGAGTCGACGGTGCCCTGCGTCGCGAGCAGGCCGATCCTCCGGTTGCGAGTCGCCTGCACTGCTGAGTGCACCTCCGGCGTCAGCACAGCGATGACGGGTACCGCGAGCGTCTCCTGCAGCTGCGGTAGTGCCGCAGAGGTCGCGGTGTTGCACGCGACGACGATCAGCTTCACGTCCTGCGCCTCGAGGTAGAGGGCGATCTCGCGCGCGAATCCGCGCACCTCGCCGAGCGGCCTAGGGCCATACGGCAAGCGGGCGTGGTCGCCGAGGTAGACGAAGTCCTCGTGCGGCATCGTCACGAGGCACTCGTGCAGGACGGTGAGCCCGCCCACGCCCGAGTCGAAAACCCCGATCGGCCGCGTGTCCATGGCGGTGATCGTAGAGGAGGGATACCCTGTCGCCCGTGCTTGGGAGGGTCATGGCCGCGATGGCGCTTGCTCTCGTGTGGGCAGCGGGCGCTCAGTCGGCCGGTGGGACGCAGGTGACGCAGCTGACGCTGACGATGTCGGACGGCGCCAAGCTCGCGTGCTCGACCACGACGCCCGGCGGTGTCCCGGTGACGCCTCGCCCAGGGGTGATCCTTTTCCACGGCCTCGGCGGCAAGCACGAGGACATGGAGCCGATCGCGGAGCAGTTCTTCGCCCCGGCCGGGTACGAGACCCTCGAGTGCGACGCCCGGGGACACGGCACCTCGGAGGGGCTCTTCGGCTTGGACGGACTGCGCGACGTTCAGGACACGCAGGAGCTCTTCAACTGGTTTGCCGGACAGCTCGGCGACACGAACATCGGAGCGCTTGGCATCTCGCTCGGCGGCGGCGCCGTCTGGAACGCCCTCACGAGCGGCGTCCCGTTCAAGGCGGCCGTCCCGATCATCACGTGGACAAATCTGCTGACCGCGCTCGCACCGCAAGGCCTGTCGAAGTCCGGGCTCGTGCAATACCTCGCCGGGCTCGTTCCGACAAGCCGCTGGGACCCACAGCTGCTTGCAGCGTCAGCCGGGCTCGCAGCGAGCACGGATCTGACCGCGGCCGCTGCGCTTTCCGCCTCGCGCTCGCCGGTCTCGAAACTCCCGACGATCACGACGCCGACGCTCCTCATCCAGGGCCGCCACGACTTTCTCTTCGACATCGACCAGGCGCTCGCGGCGTACAAATCCCTGCACGGGCCGAAGCGCCTGTACATCGGCGATCTCGGCCACTCCCCCGCAGCGAACCCGACCGCTGAGCAGCCGACCTACTTCGGTGAGGCCGTGAAGTGGTTCAACCGGTTCCTGGACGGGGCGCAGAACGGGATCGACAAGCCGCAGATCGAGCTCGCCCACGATCCCTGGGACGGGAAGACGACGCTCTATTCGGCTGTGCCCCCGACGACGACGATCTCGGTCACGCTGCCGGGCACATCGACGATGAGTGGAGCGTTGGGGAAGGTCGTGCGTAGCGTCCGCGTGACCGGCGGACCGCATGAGACATTCGGCGACTCAACGGTCGTCGTGCGCTACTCGGGCGCGAAGAGCTGGGATCGCCTTGTCGCGGTCCTCGCGGTCGCGGGCACCTCGACGCCGATCACGGCCGGCGGCGTAAAGCTCACCGCCGCAAGCGGCAAGGTGACGATCAAGCTCATGGACGAAGCCGTGCGTTTTGCCGCCGGCAAGAAACTCGTTCTCTATCTCAGCTCGACTTCGCTGGCGCAGGGGCCCTCCGACGCGCTGTACCTCGCGGCGGTGCAACCCGACGCAGCGATCACGATCGACCGCGTGACGCTGAACCTGTCTGTACTGAAAAAGGCCGTCTCCCGGTGAGGCTCGCACTCGCGGCGCTCACAGCGCTGCTCGCCTTCCCCGCTGCCGCCGGCGCGGCAACGCCCGGCGTGACCCCGACGCAGATCGTGCTCGGCGCAACGGGGCCGCTCACCGGCTCGGAGTCGGCGTATGCCCCGACGCTGACCGGCGCGCAAGCGTACTTCGACTACGTCAACGCGCACGGCGGCGTCAACGGCCGCAAGATCGTCTACAAGGTCGAGGACGACCAGTACAACCCGGTCGAGACCGTGCAGCTCACGCAGAAGCTGGTCGAGCAGGAAGGCGTGTTCGCGATCTTCAACTCGATCGGCACTGAGCATGCGCTTGCCGTGCGCGACTATCTGAACACGCGCAAGGTGCCGCAACTGTTCGTCGGCAGTGGCGCCGCGGTGATCGGCGATGAGCATGCGAAATACCCGTGGACGATCGGGCTGCTGCCAAGCTTCATGGGTGAAGGGCTGATCTACGGACGCCTGATCGCGAAGAACCAGCCGAAAGCGAAGGTTGGTGTCCTCTACGAGAACGACGAATACGGACACGAACTGCTGGCCGGCCTGAAGCGCGGCCTCGGGTCGCGTGCGAACCAGATCGTGGCGACAGAGTCCTACGCACTCCTCGACACGAGCGTCGTGTCGCAGGTGCAGTCGCTGAAGGCGTCGGGCGCCGACACGTTTGTGATCTTCGCGCTGCCGCAGCAGGCCGCCGAGGCGTTCGTCGCAGCCTCGAAGCTGGGCTGGAAGCCGACCGAGTACGTCACGTCGGTCTCCATCGACCCGGTCGTGATGAAGATCGTGCACCTGAGCTCCGATTCGAGCGTCGGCGTCGGCGCGACCTCGACGGCATTCCTCCACGACCCCACGAACCCGACGCAGAAGAACTCCGCGGGCGTGAAGCTCTACCTCCAGATCATGAAGCGCTACCTGCCGTCCGAGGATCCGAAAGCGGTCGCTCACATCTACGGGATGATGGCCGCGTACGCGATGGTCGACGCGTTGAAGCGCGCCGGCAGGAACCTGACCCGGGCGAGCCTGCTGCACGCGGCCCAGCACATGAACGAGACGAATCCGTTCCTTCTGCCAGGACTGAAGCTCTCGACGACGCCGCGGGATTACTTCCCGATCGGCGAGACGTACCTCGTGCGCTATCTGCATGGCTTCTGGAACGTGCTCGGAAGGCCCTTGAAGACTTCGTAAAGACGGGTTTGCGAACCCCTGCGCGGCGGGGACCTTAGAGTCACCCGAGACCATTCTGGACCCGAAGGGAAATGCACCTATGACAGGACCTTTGCGCACGGTATTGGTGGGCGCGGCCGCAATCGCGACGCTCGTTTTCGCGAACGCCGCGTTCGCCGCCAACACCGCGTCGATCTCCGTCTGGCACACACCGATGGTGTTGGCCGGCTCGCAGTCGACCACGATTCACGTCAGCATCCCCGCGGCGACGCAGGCGATCGCCCAGATCAACATCTTTGTGCCGAGCGGCTACGGCGCCACGCTGAACCAGCCGGCCGGCACGTCGATCGGCAACGTCGACGCGACGGCGCTGGCGCACGATGGCGGCCTGACACTGCCGCTGAGCGGCTCCGTCACGACCGACGATCCGGCGAAGCACACGGCGGACATCTGCTCGCCCGGGACGAACGTCGCGGTCTGGAACATGAACCTCTCCGTGGCCGGCCAGACGCTGGTCGTCCCGATCTACGTGAATCCCACCGCGGGCCCCACCACGGCTCTCGGCGCGTACGACCTCAAGATCTGCCTGCCGCCATGGGATGTGCCGGTGGGCACGCCTGGACGCTCGTTCGAGGGCGCGCAGCTCCTTGACGCGAAGTTCACGGTGAACAAGATCTTCACAACGCCGACGGCCGGCGGCCTGTTGAAGTGGGAAACGCTCTTCACGCCATACAACCCCGGCATCGGAACTCCCAACCTCGCCGGAACGTTCGAGGCACGCGCGTTCGTGCCGGTTCCGATCAGCCTCGGGCTGCACGCCACCTACGTGAAGAAGACGAACACGTGGAAGCTGAGCGGCGCGGCAAACGAGGGGGGCCTGCCCGTCGGCAGCCTGACCATCAAGATCGCGCGGGGTCTCACCGCGAAATCGCTGAAGGCCAAGTCTTCGACGAAGACAGGCGCGGGCGGCACCTGGAATACCGCCGGGCATCTGACGCCGAAGAAGACGACGTACTTCCAGGTCAGCGGTGCGGTCGGTGAGCGCGACTACACGGCAACGGGCTGCCAGAGCCCGCTCACGCCGTTCGCACCTGCCGGCTGTGCCACCGCGACGCTTTCGCCCTGGTCGGCGAAAAGCATCGTCGTCAAGGTCAAGCCCTAACGCACGATCCTTCGGGGTCAGGTCTTTGCATTAACGTGCGAGGCCTGACCCCCGTTCGCATCGGAACGTGCTCGTGGGCCGACGAGGCCCTGTCGAAGTACTTCTATCCGCCGAAGTTCCCCGCGAAGGAACGCCTTGCGTACTACGCAGAGCGTTTCGACACGGTCGAGGTCGACTCGACGTACTACCGGCTGCCGTCAGAATCGATGGTGCAGGGCTGGGCCGACCGGACGCCCGAGGGCTTCACGATGCACATCAAGGCGTTCGGCCTGATGACACGCCACCCCGTGAAGATCGAGGTCTTGCCGGAGGATCTGCGCGACGCGATGCCGGTGGACGATCGCGGTCGCGTCGACCGGCCGCCGCGCGAGCTGCGGGGCGAGGTGTTCCGCCGCTTCCTCTCGGCGCTCGAGCCGCTTCGGTCGACAGGCAAGCTCGGCGGCATCCTCTTTCAGTTCCCGCCGTACGTCGTCTACAAGGACCGTTCGCTCGAGTATCTCGAATGGGCGCGCGAGCAGCTCGGCGGCGACGAGATGCTCATCGAGTTCCGCCACCGGTCGTGGCTCGACGACGAGAATCGCGCAGAGACGCTGTCGTTCCTCGAGAGCATCGACGCGGCGTACGTGACGGTCGATGCGCCGAAGTCCGACACGGCAAAGAACCTTGTCCCGACCGTCCCCGCGGTCACCAACGGAATCGCGTACGTCCGGTTCCACGGACGGAACATGGGCACATGGAACAAGCGCGGCGGTTCGGCCGCCGAGCGCTTCGACTACCTCTACTCCGACGAAGAGCTCGAAGAGTGGGCGCCGACGTTGCAGGAGCTCGCGCAGCAGTCGGAGCAGGCCTACGCGTTTTTCAACAACAACTCGACGTCGGAGGATCCTCAGAACCCGCTGGGCCGGATCTCCCAGGCGGCGGCCAACGCGCAACAGCTGCGGCGGCTCCTCGATATGAACCGGATTCCGGCCACCGGCGGCGAGGCGTAAAATCGCTTCATGCACGTCCTCTCGGTAATCCACGGAACAGACGCACGAGCCGAGCTCTTCGCGCCCGTCGTCGAAGAGGCCGGGCACCGGCTCGACGAGTGGTCGTTCGGGTGGGGCACATCGCCGCCGCGTCCGCTCGATGCGTACGACGCGGTTCTCGTGTTCGGCGGTGCGATGCACGCGGACCAGGACGCGCACCATCCCTGGCTGCGCGAGGAGACGCTCTGGCTGCAGCAGCTGCTCGACCGGCACACGCCGGTGCTCGGCGTGTGTCTCGGCGTGCAACTGCTCGCGCGCGCGTCGGGCGCGTGGGTGGGCCGGATGCCGGACGGCCCCGAGATCGGCTGGTGCGGCGTCGAGCTGACGGACGCGGCCGCTGACGATCCGGTCGTCGGCGTTCTGCCGACGACGTTCGAAGCGCTGCAGTGGCACCACTACACCTACGGCTTGCCGGCCGGCGCCGTCGAGCTCGCGCGCAGCGCCGCCTGCACGCAGGCGTTCCGTCTCGGCGACGCGTGCTGGGGCGTGCAGTTCCATCCCGAGGTGACCGCAGCGCAGCTCGAGGGCTGGGTCGCGGACACGGACGATCCGCCGCCGGACGCCGACCGCCTCCGCGCGGAAACGCTCGAGAAGATGGGCCGCTGGAACGACCTCGGACGATCGCTCTGCGCCGCGTTTCTGGACGTGGCCTCTACGCGGGTTTCAACCAGGCTGCAGCCGTCGAGAGTTGCCTAGCGTTCGAGCGGAAGCTCGGGGTACCGGCTCCACTCGTGCCACGACCCGGCGTAGTTGCGCGCGTCGTAGCCGGCGCTGCGCAGCGCGAGCGTTGCGAGCGCGGAGCGCGAGCCGGAGTGGCAGTACGCGACGACCTCGGCTCCTTCGGGCGCACCGACAAGCGCGCGGATCTGCTCCGGCGCGATCGGCTGCCCCGGCGCGTCGAAGAGCTCGCCCACCTCGACGCGCTTCGCGCCCGGGATGTGTCCTTGCCGCGGGTCGCACTGGCTGCCGCGCTTGCCCGTGTACTCCTCTTCGCGCCGGACGTCGAGCAGCATGAGCGAGGGATCGCCAAGCCGCGACTCGATCTCCTGCCGGGTCGGCAGCGCGCGCGGGTACGGCTCGAGCGCCGCCTCGCGCACCGGCTCGAGCTCGACCGGTCCTTCGACGAGCTCACCCGGCCACGCAGCCATGCCTCCGAGGAGAATCGTGACTCGCGGATGCCCGGCGAGCTCCGCCATCTGCGCCGCGGGCATCGCACCGACGCCGTCGCCGCGATCGACGAGCACGAGGCGCTCGGCGCCGGTAATGCCGTGCCGGCGCAGGCGCAACGCGACCTCCTTCGCGAGCTCCGCGACTGCAGCCGCGTCGGCTGCGGGCGGCGGCGAACCGAGTACGAGGGGGCGCGAACCAGCGATGTGTCCGCGCGTGTGCGCGTTCGGGCCGCGCACATCGCCGACGACCACATCGTCGTCGCCCAGATGGGCGGTAAGCCACGCCGCGTCAACGACGCGTGGGATGTCAGAGTGCTGCAACGACCTCGACCTCCATCGCGATCGACGGTCGCTCGACGAGCTGCTCGAGCCATGCGGCAACTGCGGGGAACCCCTCGAGAGCGACGCCGAGCATGTCGCGCGCGCGCAACACCCACGGAACGTACGCGATGTCGGCGAGCCCGTACTCTGACCCTCCGAGCCACGGACGTTGCGTGAGTGCAACGTCGAGCTTGGCGAGCTCGGCATCAAGGCGCGCAGCCGCGCCGTCTTCGCCGCGGCGCAGCGCGTAGTACGGCTTCGTGAAGTCGTCGTGCCGGAAGATCCAGAGTCGCGCGAGCGCGCGGTCGGCAGCGTCGGCCGCGAGCAGCGGAGGCTCAGGGTAGCGCTCTTCGAGGAACTCCATGATCACGGCAGACTCCGGCAGCAGCCAGCCGTTCTCCTCGACCACCGGCACGCGTCCTGTCGAGTTCTTCTCGTAGATCCACGCAGGACGATCGGCGAGATCGATCTCGATCGGCTCGTACTCGACGTCCTTCTCGGCGAGCACGATGCGCACGCGAGCGCAGTACGGGCAGCGCGCGGCGTCGTAGAGCGTGAGCATCAGACCTGCACACCCATCAACTCCGCGATCTGCGCATGCAGCTCAAGCGCGGGCGGTAGCTCAGCCGGCGACGCCGCCGTTCGCGCGATCTCCCGCACGCGTGCAGGATCAGCGCCCGTGAGACGCGCGACGACCGTCGGGTTCGCGCCGAGCGCAATCACGTCGCCGGGCGGCAGCGGCCCGCGGAACTCCGGCACGGACGCATACTCGTCCATCGCTGTGCCGCGGTCGTAGAGCGTGTAGCGCACGAGCGCGCCATCCTCGACGCCGAGTGCGAGCACGACTCCGCCGTTCGTGTACGACAGCTCCTTGGCGAGCCGCTGGAGCACGTCCGGGTCGCGGTCGCACAGCTCGTCGCGCACTGTTACCCAACCGTTGTGTGCGCCACCCACCATCGTCTGCTCGGAATGGCCCATTCGCGGCAAGGCCTTGTGCACCTCGCGCTCGACCGAGCCCGTGTCGTCGGTCTGCACGTGGATCGAGCCAAAGGTGGGCCCATCACTCCGGTTGAGCCGTTCAACGAGCGCGTCGACAGGGGTCGCGAGTGTCAACTCGATGGGCGCGAAGCCCCAGCGCTCGTACACCGCACGGGCATCGCCGTTCGCTGCGAGCACCTCGAGCTCGAGCATGTCGATGCCACGCGCGCGCAACTGCACGGCGACTTCGCGTATGAGCTCGCGCGCGACACCATTGCCCCGTGCCTTGGGGCGCACGTACAGAAGGTCGAGCACTCCGAGCCGGTCGCCCTGCTTCGTCGCGACGGCGAGGCCGACGTCGTCGGCGAGCAGGACGATGTCCTTGCCCACCGCCGCCCTGATCTCGCGCAGGTCTTCCTCCGAATCGTCGTCGCGCCACTCCGCGTCGGGGACCTCCGCACCGAAGGCGTGCCAGAGCTCGCGCACGAGCGCCAGGTCGTCAGGGGTTGCGGGGCGAATCACTGGAGGCGGTGCGCGAGCAGGAGATAGTGGGCAGAGAGATTCTCGAACGGGTGGAAGCGCTCGCGCGCTTCCCGTACGTCGAGCCCACCATAAAGATGCGCCACCGCCTTGCGCAGCGCGAGGTCGCCCCAAGGCCAGGCGTTCGGGCGCGCGAGATGACGCGCGAGGAACCAGTCAGCCGTCCACTCGCCGATGCCGCGCAGGGCGACGAGCCTCGACTTCACCTCGTCGTCCGGCAGCACTGCGAGCTCGTGGAGGTCGAAGTCGGAGCGTGCGAGCCCGACGGTGTACTCCGCTTTCCGGCGCGAGAAGCCCAGTGCGAAGAGCTCCTCTTCGCTCGCGGCCGCGATCCGCTCGCGCAACGGGAACGCCCAGACGTTGCCGACCTGTGTGCCGAACTGCTCGATCAAGCGGTTCCGGGTCGCGCCGGCCGAGTGGAGGGACACTTGCTGCGCGGTGATCGCGCCGACGATCATCTCGAAGGGGTCGCGCGCGAGCGTCGGCCGGAAGCCTTGGAGCCGGCGCGTCGCGGGGCCGAGCACGTCGTCGGCAGCCGCCCACGCATAGAAGGGCTCGAGGTCGAATGCGAGCCCGAGCACCGTTCGCACGACCGGCTCCGTCTCTGCATCGAGCGGCTCGACATCGACTCCGCCGGGCGCCGCCTCGATCCGCAGCTCCCGCGCACCGGCCGCCCCACCGGCGGCGACGTGCAGGCCGTCTTCGTGCCACATCGCCGCCTTGTCGACTCCGAACGCGCGAAAGCGCTCGGTGGTGAGCGCGAGATCGAATGGCCCGGGCACGGCGTGAAACGCCATGCCCGGACCGTATCCGTGGGCCTCAGCCGTTCGAGCCGGCTGCGGCCTGACTCAGACCGGCCGCGGCCTGGTCGAGGGCCGAGTCGCTGCTCGATGAGCTCGAGCTCGAGTTCGAGGAGCTCGAGGAGCCCGTGCCGTTCAGCCAGGCCTCGAGCTTCTGGATCACGTTCTGCAGGTGCGTGTCGACCCGGGTGAGAACCGCGATCTTCTTGTCGGCGTTCTTGCACTTCGGGTCGGTGCTGTCGGGAGTGCAGGCCTTCAACGCGGCGAGCTTCGCCTGGACGTTGCCGTCGAGCTTCGTCAGGCGATCAACGACCTTCTGGGCGAACGCGACGCATTTGTCCTGCGAGGCGTTGCCGTTCTGGCCGCAGTGGAGCTGGAAGCGGAGCTGGACGATCTGGAGCCGCAGGCGCAGGATCTCGATCCGCATCTGGATGCCCGGGCGGCCCGCGTTCTGCTGCGCAGGCGGGGTGGTCGCCGGCGGGGTGGTCGCCGGCGCAGTCGTCGTCGGCTGCGTGGGCACTGGGGTGCCGTTGTCCGCGAACGCCGCCGGAACGAGGGCGAGCGCAAGGACGATCAGTGCGAGGGGGGCGAAACGCTTCATGGACTTCCTCCATGGGACGGGGTGGTTTGCGTATCGCACCGTGGGTCGGCTCCGTAAAGCGTGCGCCTCGCCTTCGTAACGACTTCGTAAAGCGCCCGCTACTCTGGCAAGACATGGCAGCCGTACAGCTGAAATGCGAGATCGATGGGTGCAGCGCATCCTGGAGCGTCGCGTCGCCCGCGAAGATGAAAGCCTCGGTCGCAGAGCATCGGAAGAAATTCCACCCCGACTGGGTGCAAGGCGCGCCGAGGCCCATGAATCCGTACCGGCTCGACTACAGCAGCCGCGCCCGCCAGTTCTAGAGACTTACAGGTGCGACGTAAGGCCGGCGCCGCTCGCGTCGCCGTCGACTGACTCGTCGACACCGCTCTCAGCGTTCGCGTACCACGACTGCCAGTAGACGCCGTCGTCGAGGTCTTTCGCGAACCTCGTCAGCTTCAACGGATTGAACGTGTCGCACATCACCGCGAGCTCGTGCGTCTCATGCAGACCGATTGCCTTCTCCGCGAGACCCGGCTGCGGCCCGTGCGGCAGCCCTGATGGATGCAGCGTGATCGAGCCGACCTCGACGCCCTTGCGCGAGCCGAAGTTGCCGGAGACGTAATAGATCATCTCCTCCGACTGCAGGTTCGAATGGTGGTACGGGATCGGCACGGCCTCCGGGTCGAAGTCGAGCTTGCGCGGGCAGAACGAGCAGATCACGAAGTTCTGGCCTTGGAACGTCTGATGTGACGGCGGCGGCTGGTGAATACGGCCCGTGATCGGCTCGAAGTCGTGGATCGAGAACGTCCAAGGAAATACGAAACCATCCCATCCCACGACGTCGAACGGGTGGTAGTCGACGACGTAGGTCTGGTAGCCGCCGCGCACGCGCACCTTGACCGGGAACTCGCCCTTCTCGCGCACCGTGTGCAGCTCGGTCGGCGGATGGATGTCGCGGTGGTAGTACGGCGCGCCTTCCATGATCTGCCCGTACTGGTTTCGGTAACGCCGCGGGATCTCGATCAGCCCCGGCGTCTCGAAGACGAGATAGCGCTGCGGCCCTTCTGCCGCGAAGCGGTACGTGGTGCCGCGCGGGATGACGACGTAGTCGCCTTCCTTGTAGGGAACGTCGCCGAAGATCGTCTCGACCACACCCCCGCCCTCGTGCACGAACACGACCTCGTCCCCTTCGCCGTTGCGGAAGAAGTAATCCATCTTCGTCGTCGGGCGGCAGAGCGAGATCTCGACGTCGTTGTTCCACATCAGCAGGCGGCGGCCGTTGATCTCGTCACCCTCCGGCTTGATGTCGAACGTGGCGAAGTGCCGGTGCGCGTGCTGGTCGGGCACCCACTCCTTGCGTTCGATCGGCTGGAACCCGTCGAGCTCCATCACGCGGCACGGCGATTGGAGGTGGTACAGGATCGACTCGTTGCCGGTGAAGCCCTCGAGCCCCATCACCTCTTCGGTGAGCAGCGTCCCGTTCTCGCGGAACTGGATGTGCCGCTTGCGGGGAACGTCGCCGAGGCGCTGATAGAACGGCATCGCGGGCGAAGCCTAGCCCAGCGCCAAGTCCGCGAGCCGCCGCCCGACGGCGGGCGCGAACTTGAAGCCGTGGCCCGAGCACGCCGAGCCAACGACGAGGCGACCGCGCCGCTCGAGCACGAACGATTCGTCCTCGGTCGATGTGTAAAGACAGGAATCCGCAGCGACCGGATGCGGGTCGACGTCGGGGAAGCGCTCGCGCACCCATTCGACGATCCGAGCGACGATCACGGGGTCGGCCGGCTCCTCCACATCGGGATCGGCCACGTGACCGGCGTGATGCGCACCGGCCTTCAACCCGAACTTCGGATCGTGCAATGCGTACATCGCATGACGCCGCGACTCGTCGTCGAGCTCGACCACCGACGGCACCGGCGTACCGTCGCGCGCGAAGTAGGCGACCGTCTCGCGGGTGACACGAACCGGCAGATCGGGGACGAGCTCCGTGATCCAGGGGCCGGCGGTGACGACCACGACCTCGGCGTCGAGAGCGTCGAGTGACTCGACGCGGTGCTGCGTCTCCCAATTCGGTTGCGCAACATCGAGGAACGCGTGTCGCGCCTCGTCCGCGAGCACGACACCCGCATCCGGCTGCCAGAGCGCGACCCAGCCGTCCGGCAGCTCGACGCGGTGCGCACGAAGCTCGTCCCGGTCGAGCAACTTGTGCTCGATGCCCCGCGCCGCGAGCACGTCACGCGAGCTTACGTCGACGCTCGAGCAGAGCTCGACGAGCCCATGCGGCGCGAGCACGTCGCGCCCCGACTCGAGCTCGAGCTCACGCCAGCCGGCGAGCGCTTCCTGGGCGAGCTCCACCCACAGCTCCTCGGGATAAGCGAGCCGGAAGATCCGCGTGCGGCCGTGACTCGACCCGCGCGTGTGCTCGGCGCCGAACTGTTCATAGAGCGTGACCTCAGCCCCGCGCGCCGCGAGCGCCCACGCAGCCGCGCAGCCCATGACGCCTGCCCCGACGACGGCGACCTTCGTCATCGCCTGGCGACGACGGCGTTCCGCAAGACGCCGATCTCGTCGAGCTTCAGCTCGACGACGTCGCCCGGACCGAAGGGACCGTCGCGCATGCTCCCGGCGGCGAGGATGTCACCGGGCAGCAGACGGGTGTTCCGCCCCGCGTGCTCGACGAGCGCAAGCCAGTCGTCGCGCGACGGGAACTCGTCGGGCGTCACGACCGCCGGCCCGAGCGAGATCGCGAAGTCGCGCGCCTTCGCTCCAGGGAGGTCCGGCGCGACCCAGTCGTTCATGAGCGTGAAGCCGCCGATCGCGCCCTCGGCTCCGATCACTGCGGCGATCCGCAGGTCGGACTCCACCTGCTCGACGCCGGCCGGCAACGGGATCTCGTCCTCCGGCCCGTAGATCGCAGCGGAGTTTGCGAACGAGAAGTCGCCGTCACCGCCGAAGATCCGCACGGTCGGCGGATGCAATACGGGCGCGCGCAGCACGACGTCCTCAAGCGCGAACTCGTCGTGCTCACGGGCGCTGCCGCCACCGGTGAAGAACGATTGCAGTGTTTGGGCGGCGAGCTGGACGACGCGGTCGCCTTCGATCCGGCCGGGCCAGCCGCGTGGCAGGTCACGGTCGCGTGGCGAAAACATGCAGAGCTTCACGGCAGCGGTTCCGTGTGCACGATCACGTCTGCGATCTCGGGAAGCCGGCTGCGGATCGTCTCCTCGATCTCGCTCGCCCGCGCGTGCGCGTCCGCGAGCGCAGTGGCACCGCCGAGCCGAACCGTCAGGTAGGCGACGAGACCGTCGTCGATGCGGACGAAGTGCAGCTCCTCCGGATCGGCACCGGTGGCGTCGCGCACGATCTGCGCCACGGTCTCACGGTCGGCCGGGACGTTGTCTGCGGGCTTTCCGGCCGTCTCCTCGGCCAGCGGCTCGAGGTGTGTCTGCACGGCGGAGAGCTCGGGCACCGCGTCCAGGATCGCGCGCTCGACCTGCTCGGCAACCTGGTGCGCTTCGTCGAGCAACAGGTCGCCGGGGAGCTTTAGATGCAGCGAGAGCTCGTTTCCCGATCCGACCGCGAGCACGCTCACGTTGTGTACCTCGCGGACGCGAGGCACGCCGAGCGCGGCTGCGAGCGCGCGTTCGCGCACTGCTGCGTCGCTCTCCATGGGCTCCACATGTACGACGACGTCGGCTTCGGGCAAGGCTGACTCGAGCGCGCGCTCGACGGCGCTCGCGGCTGCGTGACCCTGCCCGACCGCCGCGTCGTACGACACGCCGATCACGACGTCGGCGAACACCCGGCCGGCGGCCTGCCGCATGCGGAGGCGCCGCAGCTCGACGGCAGGCTCGATTCCCGCGATCGCCGCACGCGCAGCCGTCTCGGCGTCGGTCGGTACGAGATCCATCAGCACGCCGACGTTGCTGCGCATCAGGCGCACCGCAGAGGCGAGCACGATGCAGGCGACGAAGAGCGCCGCGATCGAGTCCGCATTCGGGTACCCGTCGCGCACGAGCAGCAGCCCTACGAGCACGGCGAGCGAGCCGCCGAGGTCGCTCGCGAAGTGCAGCGCGTTCGAGGACAGCGCAGCACTGTGGTAGCGCCGCGCTGCACGCCATGAAGCGATCGTGCGCGCCACATCGAGCGCGATCACGACTCCGATCACAAGGAGCGCCCACCAGGTGACGTTCACGTGATGATGCGCGCCCCCCGAGAGCCGCACGATCGCGCGCCAGACGATCACGAGGCTCGCGATCACGAGGATCGCGCCTTCTGCGAGCGCCGAGAGATGCTCCGCCTTGCCGTGTCCGTACTGGTGGCCGACGTCGGCGGGGCGAGCCGAGACGCCGACGGCGAAGAACGTCAGCAGTGCGGCGACGAGATCGGTGCCCGAGTGGGCGGCCTCCGAGAGGAGGCCGAGGCTGTGCGTCGCGATGCCCGTCCCGAGCTTCAGCCCGATCAGAGCGATCGCGGCCAGCACGGAGATGAGCGCCGTCCGCCGCTGCGGAATCACCGGCGAAGCGTATTCAGACGGCAGGCTAGAGGTTGCCGCGGAGCGCCTGTTCGCGCTCGATCGCCTCGAACAGCGCCTTGAAGTTGCCGTCGCCGAAGCCGCGCGCGCCGTGCCGCTCGATCACCTCGAAGAACACCGTCGGCCGGTCCTGCGCGGTCTTCGTGAAGATCTGCAGCAGATAGCCGTCATCGTCGCGGTCGGCGAGGATGCGATGCTTCCGCAGGTCCTCGTAGGACTCCGCGATCTCGCCGACGCGATCGGGCACGTCCTCGTAATACGAGTCGGGCGTTTCGAGGAAGAGAATGCCACGCTCCTTCAGCTGCTCCACCGTCGCGACGATGTTCGTCGACGCCATCGCGATGTGCTGCGCGCCGGGGCCGCCGTAGAAGTCGAGGTACTCCTCGATCTGACTCTTGCGCTTGCCTTCGGCCGGCTCGTTGATCGGGAACTTGATCTTGCCTTCGCCGTCCGCCATCACCTTGGACATGAGCGCCGAATACTCGGTCGAGATGTCCTCGTCGGAGAAGTGGATCATCTCGGTCATGCCGAATGCACGCTCGTAGTACTCGACCCAGTGGTTCATCCGCCCGAGCTCAACGTTGCCGACGACGTGGTCGATGTTCATCAGCCCGACGCCTGCCGCCTGACCGTTGGACGACACCGACACGTAGCCGGGCTTGAAGGGTCCGGTGTAGTCGCCGCGGTTCACGAACGTGTGCACCGTGTCGCCGTACGTCGCGATCGCCGAGGTCTCGAGCGATCCGAACTCGTCCTCGTCGTGCTTAGGCTCGACGACGCCTCGCGCCCCACGCTGCACCGCCTGGCGATACGCCTCGGTGGCGTCCGGCACTGTGAGCGCAATCTCCTTCACGCCGTCACCGTGACGCGCGTGGTGCTTCGCGATCTCGGAATCCTCGCGCAGCGGCGACGTGACGACGAAGCGGATGTCGCCCTGTTCGAGCACGTAGGACGCACGGTCGCGCACGCCCGTCTCGGGGCCCGCGTACGCCGTGCGCGTGAAGCCGAACGCGTGCTCGTAAAAGTACGCCGCCTGCTTTGCGTTGCCGACCCAGAGCTCGATGTAGTCCCAGCCGAGGAGCGGCATGAAATCTTCAGACATGGCCCGAAGTATTCCCTAACAGGCCGCGACTAGCCTCCGGCCATGGTCGTCCCGGTTCCCGTGCAGCACCAGATCGCGCAGAAAGCGCCGCTTGTCGCCTACGTGCCTGCCCGCCTCGCGATCGGCTGGCACTACGAAAGCTGGACGCATCAGGGAGCACTGCGGATCTTCTTCACGAACAAGGCCGGCCGGGAGATCGTGTTCGTCGTCGCGCCCTTCAAGGGGAACTGCCGGGCAGGCATGGTGAAGAGCTTCCAGCTCGCCGGCAACAAGGTCTACTGGGGGCAGACCTCGAACGAGCAGCAGGCGTGGCGCTGCATCAACGGGATGAAGCTTGTCGTGGCGACGTCACTCCCGCCCAACCGCTTCGCGGATGTCGGCCTCGGTCGCATCGCCGCCAGCGGCCACCGCATCCGCAGCTAGGGGTCTTCGCGTGATCCGCTCGAACGCGATCCCCGCGAAGATCAGCACGCCGCCGGCGATCTCGAGCGTATGCAGCGACTCCGACAGCAGGATTAGCGCGAAGAACACTGCGAAGAACGGCTGCATGTTCGCGAAGAGCGACGCGCGCGACGCGCCAACGCGGAGGATCGCGGTGAACCACAGGATGTTCGTGAGAAAGAGCGGACCGACGACCGCGTAGCCGAGTCCGAGCCACACCTTCCAGCCGAACGAGAACTGCTGTGCGCTGACCTGCGGGATGCTGACGAGCGCGAGCGGCACCCAGCCGATCGCGAGCACGAGCGCGCTGATCCGAAACGGCGAGTAGCGGCGCATCAGCGGCGCGATCGTGACCGAGTAGCAGGCCCACGTCCCCGCGGTCGCGATCGAGATCAACGTCCCCTTCAGGCTCGATCCGACGCTGCCGTTCGCGACCGCGATCAGCGCGACACCGCCGAACGTGATCGCGGCGCCGATCCAGAACGCGCGCGGCAGCTGCTCGAGGCCGAGGGCGAGTGAGATGAGCCCGATGAAAATCGGGGTTGTCCCTAGGAGGAGCGCTACGGTCGACGCGTGGGCGAGCTTGACCCCGTAGACGAAGCAGAGCTGGTTCAGGAAGATCATCAGCGCGGCCAGGAGCACAAGCCAGACGTCGCTCCGGGCGATCCGGAACGAGCGCTCCCGGTAATAGGTGAAGGCCCAGAAGAGCGAGATCGCGACGAAGTAGCGGATCGTCCCGTAGGCGAGCGGCTTCCAGCCGTGCTCGAACATGTACTTCGTGACGGTGATGTTGAGCGCCCACAGGAGCACCGTCCCGAACAACATCGCGTCCACGGCGGAGGCTCTGCGCACGACTCGCACGCTAGCGTCGGTTAGGGTTGCGGCGATGGCAGAGGCCACCTTCGCCGAGATCGACGCCCTCGTCGGGCCCGCGACCCCGCACTTCGCGTACCAGCTGCGAGCGCGCATCCGCCAGCTCGTGCTCGACCTGCCGGAAGACGATCCGGTGCGCCGGTACGCCGAAGAGAAGATGGAGCTGCTCGACCGCCTCGGCTACGCGTCGTCCAAGGCCCACGACGGCGGCCGCGAGCCGCGTTCGCGGCCCGGCTGGTCGGGGCTGCCCAGCACGGCGCCGGTGGACGAGCCGCTCCCGCACCGGCGATGAGCCTCGACGGATCGTCGGTTCTCGTGACCGGCGGCACGCGGGGGATCGGCCTGGCAATCGCGCTTCGGCTCGTCCGGGACGGCGCGTCGCGTGCCGTGCTCGGCTACATGCGAAACGACGCCGCCGCCGAAGAGGCCGCCACACAGATTCGCGCCGCGGGCGCCGAGCCCGTGCTCGTGCGCGGCGAGGTGTCGAAAGAGCAGGTGGTCGCCGAGCTCGCGTCGCACGGGCCCTACCGGGTCGTGGTGCACAACGCGGCGACCGGCGTGATCCGGCCGGCGCTCGACACCACCGACCACCACTGGGACTGGACGCTGAACGCGAACGCCCGCGCGCTGCTTGCGCTCGCGCGCGCCACGGCGCCGTCGATGCCCGCCGGCTCGTCGATCGTCGCCATCTCGAGCCTCGGCTCGCAGCGGGTGCTCGAGAACTACGTGCTCGTCGGCACCTCAAAGGCCGCGCTCGAAGCGGTCGTGCGGTATCTCGGGGTCGAGCTGGCGCCCGCGATCCGGGTCAATGCGGTCTCCGGCGGAGTCGTCGACACCGGCGCCCTCGAACACTTCCCCAATAGAGAGGAGATGCTCCGCTCCGCCGAGCGCACGCCCGCGGGCCGGCTCGTCAGCGCGGGCGACATCGCGGGAGCGGTCTCCTTTCTCTGTTCGGACGACGCCGCGATGGTGTGCGGGCAGACAATCATTGTCGACGGCGGCTTTTCGCTTCCGGCCTGATGGAACCGACCGATCACAATCGCCGCGCGTTCAACGACGCGCACACGCGCAGACGGGGCGCACGGCCCGGGCTGCCGCAGATCGTGAAGGCGACGCTCGGCGACCTCTCGTCCAAGCGCGTCCTGCATCTGCAATGCGGGACGGGCGAGGCAAGTGCGGAGCTCGCCGAGCAGGGCGCGGTCGTCACCGCAGTCGATCCATCGGAGCCGATGCTCGATGCGGCGCGCGAGCGCTGGCCGAAGATCCTCTGGGTTCAGGCGGAGGTGCAGGCGCTGCCGGGCGAGCTGCGGCGCGGGCGGTTCGATCTCGTCTACTCACCGGAAGGCGTGCTCGGGCGCGTGACCGATCTCGACGCCTGGGCGCACGGCATCGTCGACGCTGTCCACGATCACGGCGAGCTGCTCGTCTACGACGACCATCCGGTCGCGCTCTGCGTGGACGCATTTCAGCGCTGGCAGTACGACTACTTCGAGGAAGGCTTCTGGCGCCTCGGCAAGATCGTGACCGCGCTCGCGCGAGCCGGCTTCCACGTCGAGGCGCTCGAGGAGTACCCGGGCGACCGGCGGCTGCCGGGCACGTTCCTGCTGTACGCGCGCCGCGGTTAGCGGCCGAAGACGCGCCCGACGGTCGCTTTCGCGATCGTCCCCGCCATAGCGGGGTTCTCCTGCAGGCGGCGCAGCGAGTACTGGTACCACTGCTCGCCGAACGGCACGTACACGCGCAAGCGGTGGCCGGTGGCGACGAGCTCGGCGGCGCGCCGCTCGCGCACGCCGAGCAGCATCTGGAACTCGTAGTCGCTCGGGCTCATGCCGTCGACGCGCTTCAAGGCTTCTCCGATCAGCCACTCATCGTGCGTCGCGATGCCGACGTATGCGCCCGCCTCGAGCAGCGCGTCGAGGGAGCGCACGTAGTTCGCGCGCACGGCGTCGTCGTCAGTGAACGCGATCGCGGCCGGCTCGACGTAGATGCCCTTGCAGAGACGGACGTTCGGCTTCAGGTCTGCGAGCGCGTGGATATCGTCGAGTGTGCGGCGAAGGTACGACTGCAGCACGACCCCGACATTGTCGAAACCGCCCTCGCGCAATTCGCGGTACATGCGCAGCGCCTCCGATGTCGTCGACGAATCCTCCATGTCGATACGCACGAAGTTGCCGAGCCGTGCGGCCTCGCGCAGCACGGACTCGAGGTCGTCGCGGCAGAGGTCGTACGAAAGGTTGAGCCCGAGCGCGGTCAGCTTGACGCTCACGTTCGAATCGAGGTGCTCGCGCTCGATCGCCGTGAAGACGTCGCGGTAAGCCTGCGCGATCGCGCGGGCCTCACTCTCGCGCGTGATCTCCTCGCCGAGCACGTCGACCGTCGCCAGCTTCCCGTCACGGTTCAGCGCCCGCACGACCTCGACCGCTTCGTCCAGCGTCGTTCCTGCGATGTAGCGCGAGGAGAAGAGCTGCACGACCGGCTTGGGGACGACCGGGAGCATGCGGACGAGGGCCTTGTCGAGCAGCGTCACGGGCTGCGCGATTCTATGACTCGCGCATGAAGCCCTGACGCGCTGCACTGACGAGTGCAACCGCTTCAGGGAAGAGGACGCGCATCGCGTCCCGCAGGGCGACCGCCTGCTCGTCGACGCCGCCTGTCGGCTGGATCTGCTGGAGCGCCGCGGAGGTCAGCTCGACCGCCGTGTTCAGCGTGAGCGTCGCGAACTGCTCGCGCTGCGCTTCCTGCACGCTCTCGGCCTGCTGCTCAGCGAACTCGCGCAGGCCGCGCATGAGGTCCTCGGGATCGCCCCCGAACGGGAACCCGAAACCACCGCCACCACCACTGCCACCGCCGCCTTCCATGCACCTAGGCTAGCGGTCCCTTGTAGCGCCGCTCGACCTCTGCCGCGAGGGCGTCCACGGCGGGCAGGGCCTGCTGCATCGCGGCAGCGAACGGGGAGCCCGCATCGTCGCCGAGCGCCTGCTCGAGCCGCCGCGCTGCGGCGCCGAGGCGGTCGAGATAGTCGGTCGTCGCGAGCCGGGGCTCTGCTTGCAGGGTCTCGGCGAGCTCGGCGGCGCGCGTCTCGGCCGCTTCGATCCCCTCCGGCGCCTCGGTCTCGCGGATCTCGCGCAGCCGCTCCCGCAGCTGCGGCAGGTCGCCGCCGCCGGCGCTCTCTTCGGCGACCTCGCAGAGCGCCGCGAGCTTCGCGGCTTCGCGCACCGCTGCGAGGCTCTCGACGGGTGCGCCCCCGGCGTCGAGCGCGAGCCAGGCGGGCCGTTCGTCGCCCGACTCGTAGGCGCAGAGGAAGACGCGTCCGTAGCGGAGCGGTTCCGCCGCGAGGATTCCTGTCACGCGCTCGCCCGGCGCCGCGAACGCGGCGGCTGCTTCCGCGATCTGCTCGAGGTCGTCGTCGAGGGCCACCGCCCAAGCGTATGCTCGGGCGCGTGGCCGAGGTCTCTGCGAGGACGCGCCACGCGCGCGAGTTGTTCGCGCCGCTCGGGCCGACGTACGACCGCTACGCGCGACTGCTCTCCTTTGGGCAAGACCCGCGCTGGCGCTCCTTCCTCGTCTCGCGCGTCCCGGCCGGCGCGACGCGAGTGCTCGATGTCGCCTCCGGCACCGCGGCGGTTTCGATCGAGCTCGCGCGGAGGGCGCCCTCGCGCGAGGTCGTCGGCGTCGACCAGAGTGCGGAGATGCTCGCCGCCGGGCGGGCGCGCGTCATCGAGGCCGGGCTCGGCGGGCGGATCGACCTCCGCGAGGGACGGGCCGAGTCACTGCCCTTCGGCGATGCCGAGTTCGACGCGCTCACGTTCACCTATCTCTTGCGCTACGTCGACGACCCCGCCGCCACCATGCGAGAGCTTGCCCGCGTCGTGCGGCCGGGCGGCACGGTCGCGATGCTCGAGTTCGCTGTTCCGCGCGGTGTCTGGCGGCCACTCTGGGAGCTGTACGTCCGCGTGGGACTGCCCGGCGCCGGCGCGCTCGTCTCGCCTGCGTGGCGCGAAGTCGGCAGCTTCCTCGGGCCGAGCATCCGCGGGTTCTACGAGCAGTATCCGGTCGACCGTGTGCTCGAGCTCTGGCGCGAAGCAGGGCTACGCGACGTGCACGCGCGGCGCCTCTCCCTCGGCGGCGGGATCGTCGTCTGGGGCACGCGGACGTGAGCGAGGCGCGCCCCGCGTTCTACGCGCTGCGGCCCGGCGGCTGGCGCGACTACGCAACGCTGCTGCACCCGCCGTACACGCTCTGGCATCTGTCGTACGTTGCGATCGGGGCGGCGCTCGCGCCAGACATGAAATGGGGCGTGCTCGGCTGGACAGTGCTCGCGTTTTTCCTCGCGCTCGGGGTCGGCGCGCACGCGCTCGACGAGCTGAGCGGCCGTCCGCTGCAGACGCGGATTCCCGGCCCCTTGCTCGTCGCGCTCGCGGTCATCTCGATCGGTGCGGCGTGCGCGATCGGCATTGTCGTTGCGTCGCGCTCCACCTGGTGGCTGCTCGTTTTCGTCGCCGTGGGCGCGTTTATTGTCGTGGCGTACAACCTCGAGCTCTTCGGCGGCGCGTTCCACTCCGACATCTGGTTCGCACTCGCCTGGGGCGCGTTCCCGGTCCTCACCGCGTACTTCGCGTCTGCCGAGCGGTTGCGCGGCGAGGCGGTGGCGGCCGCGGCGTTCGCAGTGCTCGCGAGCCTTGCGCAGCGGACGCTCTCAACTCAGGTGCGCTTCGCACGCCGGCAAACCGGGGACACAGCGTCCGCCCGGCCGGCCGAAGTGGCGCTCCAGCTGCTCGCCGCGGCGCTGCCCCTGCTGGCGGGGGCGCTCCTGCTGGCCCGGTCCGGCTAAATCCCTACGATGGGGCCATGCTGCTGACGAACGCCTTCGACATCGTCTTCGCCGTCGGAATCGGCGTCGCCGCGCTCGCTCTCGTCGGCGCCGCAATGCGCTTTCTGCCCCGGCTCGCGCTCGTCGCGCTGACGTCGCTCGAGTTCGGCGCTGCGATCGGCGCGTGGCTCTTTTTCGCGCTGCGGCACTCCCATCCGCGCGAGCTCGCCGTCGCAGCGGGCGGTCTCACCGGCTGCCTGCTGGCGGCGTCGGCCGCAATCGTGGTTCGCCGCGCGCTCGCTCGATCGGAGCAGATCGATGCGCATCTGGCAGAGGCGCAGGCTCGTCTGCACGCCCTCGTCGACCGCGAGGCCGAGGATCGCGCCGCCGAGCTCGAGCGCACACTCGCCCGCGCGCGCGCCGACTCGGTGTCCCTGCTCGTCGAGGAGGAGCGCAAGCTCGCCGACGATCACCGCCGCGAGTTCGCGGAGCGCGAGCGCGCCGCCGCCGCCTCGCTCACCGACGCGCTAACCAACACGCAAACGCAGGTCGAGCAGCGGCTCGCCGGCTGGGCGCAGGACCTCGACCGCGCCGCTGAGACGACGAAACTCCACATCGCAGACCTCAGTCAGCGTCAGAAGCAACTCGTCTCCGACGCCGAGCTGCGACTCGCCGCCGACGGTGACCGGCTCGCCGCCGAGAGCGAGGAGCTGCGCTCCGCGATCCAGCGCCTGCGTGCCGAGCTCGACAAGGCGCTCGAAGATGTCCTCGCCACGGCGCATACAGAGGTGGAGTCGCACGCGGCTGACCGGCGCCGCGCGCTCCACGAGCTCGACGAGCGCATGCGCCGACGCGAGCGCGAGCTCATGGAGCGGATTCAGCGCGAAGAGGCCGAGGCGGCGCAGCGAATCCACGCGGGCTTCGAGGACGTGCAGCGCAGACAGATCGAGCAGCTCGAGCGCATCGTCGAGCGCGCGACCGCGACGTACTCCGACGACGCAGCGCAACAGTTCGCGGCTCTCGTGAAGACGAGCCGAGAAGATGCGGCGCGGCGTTTGTCACGCGAGCTCGACCGCGCAGTCGAGGTGTTCGCGCGCGAAGCGGAGGCAGTGCTCGCCGAACGGCTCGCGCACGTCGGCGACGCGGGTGCGCAGCGACTGGAGCGGCGGCTGGCGGATGCGACGACCGCGCTCGAGCGCCGGCGCGACGAGCGGCTCGGCGCGCTCGACGAGCGGATCCAGGGGCTCGAAGCCGATATTCGGCGGCGCCTGGAGGATCTCGGCGCCGACGCCGAGGCCGAACGAGCGGTGATCGAGGCGCGGCTGCAGGAGCTCCTCCGCCGCGTCGAATCCGCGGGTGCGCTGCAAAGCACCTGATAACCGATCCCAAACGTTTTCCTGCCAACAAACGCGTGGAGGGTTCGTCGTAGGGAGCACGAACCTACGGAGCCATGAGCGAGATGACCGAGATGACCGAAGTCGCAGAGCCTGAAATCAGCGAGCGCTCGAAGGTCGAGAGCTGGAGGCTTCACGTGCTGATCGAGGCGGGCTACCCGCTCGGCCTGGCCGAACGGCTCGCCGCAAGCGAGGCCGATCTTCATCTCGCCGTCGAGCTCGTGACGAGCGGCTGCGAGCACGCAACCGCCGCCGAGATCCTGCTCTAGCTGTAGCGCCGCCGAGTACGCTGGCGGGCGTGAGCAAGGTCGCGCCGCTCCCGTACGACGACCGCACCGTCTACTCCGTCGCGAGTTTCAACCTCGGCGTCGCGCAATGGCTCGGCCGGCTACCGACCGTGTGGGTCGAGGGCGAGGTGACGGAGCTGAAGCGCCACACGCGCTGGGCGAGCGTCTTCTTCACGCTCAAAGATCCCGCCGACGGCTCGTGCGTCGCGGTACAGATGCCGCGCGGGCAGTTCGACGCGTTGCGTCTCGACCTCGCCGACGGCGAGCGCGTGCACGTCTACGGCCGGCCCGAGCTCTACGCGCAGAAGGGCGACTTCCGGCTGCGGGCGCTCACGGTCGAGCGCTTCGGTGTCGGCGCGCATCTCGCAGCGCTCGAGCAGCTGAAGACCAAGCTCGCGGGCGAAGGGCTCTTCGCCGCGGAGCGCAAGCGCCCGCTACCGCTCCTGCCGCGCCGGATCGGGCTCGTGACGGGCAACGACGCCGCCGCAAAGCGCGACGTGCTCACGACGATCCAGAGCCGATTTCCCGCTGCGAACGTGCTCGTCGCCGAAACCTACGTGCAGGGACCGCGCGCCGCGCTCGAGATCGTCGCTGCGCTGCGCGAGCTCTGCGAGCAGCCGGGCGTCGACGTGATCGTGCTCACGCGCGGGGGCGGCAGCTTCGAGGACCTGCTCCCCTTCAGCGACGAACGGCTCGTCCGGGCGGTTGCGGCCTGCCCGGTGCCGATCGTTTCCGCGGTCGGGCACGAGCAGGACACGCCGCTCTGCGATCTCGCCGCCGACGTGCGCGCGTCGACGCCGACGATGGCAGGCAAGCTCGTCGTCCCCGAGCTCTCTGAGTTGTCGGGCCTGCTCGACCGCGCGCGCGAGTCGCTCGCACGCTGCGTTCGGCGCACGCTCGAGCGGGACGCGCAGCGCCTGGAGCGGTCGGCGGAGCGGCTACGGGCCGCGCCGAGACTCGTCCTGGAACGCCAGGGTCAGCGCGTCGAGCGCGCGCACGAACGCCTCAGGCGGGCGCCGGCGCTTGCGGTCGAGCGCAAGCGGGCGGCGCTCGACTCGACCGCGGGTAGACTCCGTGTGTTGTCACCTCAGAAAACACTCCAGCGAGGGTACGCGATCGTCCGGACGGAGTTCAAGGTCGTCACCGCGAGCACCGACGTCGCGCCTGGAGTGCGCGTCGACGTGCGCGTCGCAGACGGTTCGTTCGGTGCCCGCGTCGAGGATGTGGAGAGCCGTAGGCTCGACGGAGGCTCACATGCCGGCGTAGGCTCGACGGAGCCGGCAATAAGCGAAGGCGCCGGCTTGGCCGGCGCCGGAGCGGGAACAGGAGTGGAGGTACCGGCTTTGCCGGTGCCGGAGCGAGGATGAGCGAGACCGAGCTCACGTTCGAGCAGGCCCAGACCGAGCTCGAGCGGATCGTCGAGCGGCTCGAGCAGGGGCAGGCGTCGCTCGACGAGGCGCTCGCGCTGTGGGAGCGCGGCGAGCACCTCTACGCGTTCTGCCGCGAGAAGCTCGACGGCGCGCAGGGCAAGGTCGAAGAGCTAGCGCGCCGCGTCGAGCAGGCGCGCCCCGAGCCGCAGGCCTAGCTCGACGAGGTCGCCCGCGGCTCGCGCCGGATCGCCGGAGAGCGCGATCGTCTCGACGCCGGCGAGCGGCTCAAGGACGAGCCCCGCGCAGACGACGCACGGCACGCCGGCCTCGCTGCAGCGTCGCGCGACCTCCGCCGGCGCTTTGCCCTCCGCGGTCGTCGCGTCGACACGCCCCTCCCCCGTCACGACGAGGTCGTAGCCGTGCGGGTCGAAGCCGAGCAGGTCGAGGATCGTCGCTGCACCCGGCACGAGCTCGGCCCCGAGCGAGGCGAGCGCCGCCCCGAGGCCGCCGGCCGCACCGGAGCCGGGCAGCGCCGCGAACGGCGCGAGCGCGCCGGCTGAACGAAAGCGCCGCTCGAGCTCCGCCACCTGCTCGGGTGTCGCCCCCTTCTGCGGCCCGAAGAGGCGCGGCGCATCGTAGAGCGTCGTCTGCACGTCGCAAAGCACGGTCGTCGGCGCCGGCAGCGCGTCGAGCACCTCGAGCAGCCCCGCGCCGGCGTCCATGTTCGCGGTGCCGCCGAGGCCGACGAGCAAGCGCTCGGCCTCGAGCACGGCGAGCAGCTCGCCGAACGGACGGCTCGATGCACCCATGACGTCGAGGCGCGCAGGATCGAACGGAATCGCTTGCGCCGCTTCGACGACGGTCGCGCCGTCCCGCCGCGCGCCGAGCGCGTCGACTGTTCCCTCGCCGCCGTCTGCGAGCGGCAGCTGCGTGCATTCGACACCCGCGCGCTCGAAGCCGTCTGCGAGCGCAGCCGCGGCGGTGCGTGCCGAGAGAACGCCTTTGAAGCTAGCCGGGCACGCCAGCGCGCTCGATCTCGGCATCGCGCTCTTCCTCGGGGTCGACGTCCTGGTCGCGCATCTCCGCCTGATCGGCGGACGGCATCACCTGCAGCATCGCGAACGAGAGCCCCTCGCGCGCGAGGAACACGAGGCCGACGCCGATGCCGACCGAGGCCTCGATCGCCTGGAGGCCGAAGCCGTAGGCGACGCCATGGGCATAGGCGACTCCGTAGCTGCTGCTCAGCGGCGTCGCGATCGCGATCTGCGTGAGCCCGACGTTGCCGGGCCAGAGCGGAAACACGGTCGCGACGTTCATCAGCAGAAGCACGACGCCCGCGGCGGGGAGTGGCGCGTGGATGTCGAACGCGCGCATCGCCGCCCACACGGCGAGGAGCTGGCACATCCACCCGGCGATCTGGAAGAGGATCGCGAGCAGCGTTCGGAGGGGTGAGCGCATCACGCCGAGACCCTGTCGGGCCATCGTCACGATGCGGCGCGCCCCGCGCAGATGGTCGACCTTCGCGACGTGCGGCCGCCGCGCACTCACGAACGCGAACGTGAAGAGCAAGGAGCCGACGCCGACGAACCCAACGAGGCTCGTGATCGCCCAGGAGGGGATCTTCGCCGTCAAGACGACGTAGGCGATCAGGAGAACGACCGGCACGAGGTCGAAGACGCGATGCGCAAACACCGTGCCGACGAGCGTCGCCCAAACGCCTTTGCGTTTCGGCAGCTTGCGCGTCAGCACCGCGACGCGGGCGAGCTCACCGATCCGGCCCGGCAGCACGGCGTTTGCGAAGAGCCCGACCGAGAAGGCCGAGAACACGAGCAGGTTGCCTGGATGCGGCTCGGGCATCGCCTGATTGATGACGGTCCGCCAGGCGATCGCGCGCGCCACGACCGAGGCGAGATTGAGGCCGACTGCGACCGCTACCCACTGCCAGCGGACGACCGTGAAGGCATCGCCGATCGCGCTCCAGCTTGGGCCGCGCCACCAGAGCAGCACGGCGACGACTCCCATGAAAATGATCGTGATCGCAAAGCGCGTCGCGTTCGATGTGGGCAGGCGCTCGATCAGGCGCCTGAGCTTCATGCGGCGACCGCGCTGTAGATCTCGACGAGACGACGGGCGATCGCGTCCCAGGCGTAGCGGTCCTGTGTGAGCTGACGGCCCGCGACGCCCATCATCTGCCGGCGCGGCTCGTCGGCGAGCAGGGCCTCGACAGCATTCGCGAGCGCCTGTTCGTCGCCCGGCGGGAACGACACCGCGGTCTCGGGCGTCATGACGTCACGGTACCCCGGGATGTCGGAGGCAACCACCGGCGTGGCGCAGGCCATCGCGCGCACGAGCACGATCCCGAAGCTCTCGCCGCCGAGCGAGGGCGCGACGAGCGCTTTCGCGGAGAGCAGCTCCTGCGTGAACTCCTCCTGCGGCAGAAAACCGAGCACTTCGACGCCTTCCTCGGGCGTGCGGAGGCGCGTCATCAGCAGCCGGACGGCGAGCGGGTCGGCGCCGCAGATGTGCAAGGTCGCGCCGGTGCGAGCGCGAATCTCCGGCCACGCTTTTAGCAGGACTTGCAGCCCTTTGCGCCCTTCGTGCCGGCCCGCGAAGACGATGCGGTTCTGGCGTCCGGCAGGCTCGGCGTGCGGCGGGATGAGCACGCCGTTCGGGACGATCTCGTAGTCGCCGGGCAGCCAGCGGTGAGCGGACTCGCGTGCGCGCTCGGAAACGGCGATGCGGTGGTCGAGCCGCTCGGCGAGGAAGCCCCACGCCGGCGTGGCGAGCTTCATCCAGCCGAGATCGCCGTTCGCGTGGAAGGTGCCGACCATGGGCGCGGTGCACATCGCGAGCGTCGCGATGCAGGGCGTCGGCGTCATCGGCTCGTGCATGTGCACGACGTCGAAGCGTTCCCGCTCGAGCGCCTGCCTGACGCGGAACACCGAGCGCGGGCTGAGGATGATGTTGGGGAGCGTCCCGTTCGCCGGCACGATCACGGAGCGGCCGATCGGGATCACCTCGGGAGGCGGCGTGCCGTGGCGTCCGTGCCGGGGGTGTAGCACGCGCGTGAACTGGCCGGGCGGATCGTTGCCCATGATCGTGCGCACCTCGCAGCCGAGCGCGGTGAGCGCTTCGGCTTGGAGCTCGGCGTGCTCGACGACGCCGCCCCAGAAGGACCACGAGTACGGAACGACGATGCCCACCTTCACCTGCGCCATTATCGTCCGCGCGCGGTGCGCCTCCGCTCCCCGTACGACCGCGAGATTCTCCGCCTGGCCCTCCCCGCCCTCGGGGCGCTGGCCGCGGAGCCGCTCTACGTGCTGGCGGACACGGCGATCGTCGGCCATCTCGGGCGGCCGCAGATCGCGGCGCTCGGGCTCGCCGGGACGGTGCTCGCGGGCGCCTTCACGATCTTCAACTTCCTCACCTACGGGACGACGGCGGTCGTCGCGCGGGCCGTGGGCGCGGGGCAGCCCGAGCGCGCGGCGCGGCTCGCGGCGCAGGCCCTGTGGGTCTCGCTCGGAATCGGAGTCGTGCTCGTCGTCGTGTGCGAGGCGCTGGCGGCTCCACTACTGCATGGGCTCGGTGCGCACGGGCAATCGGGCGCGTACGCGCTGACGTACTTCCGGATCGGGGCGCTCGGATTGCCGGCGGCGCTCCTCGCGCTCGCGGGGCAGGGCTACCTGCGCGGCGTCTCGAACCTGCGTCGCCCGCTCGTGATCGTGGTGGCCGCGAACGCGGTGAACATCGTGCTCGAGGTGCTCTTCGTCTACGGGTTCCACTGGGGCATCGCCGGGTCGGCGGCGGGGACGGCGATCGCGCAGGCGGGGATGGGCGTCGCGTTCGTCGTGGAGCTGCTGCGTCCGCACGCGGCCTCGAAGCGGCCGAGCCTGCGCGAGATGAAGCCGATGTTGCGTGTCGGGCGGCAGATCTTCGTCCGCACGGCGGCGCTCTACGCGTCGTTTCTCTTTGCGGCTTCGGTGTGCGCGCGTATGGGCGACGCACAGCTCGGCGCGAACCAGATCGCGTCGCAGCTCTTTCTCTTGCTCGCGCTGATTCTCGACTCGGTCGCGATTGCGGGGCAGGTGACCGTCGGCCGGATGCTCGGCTCAGGCGATGCCGGCGGCGCGTATGCCGCTGCGCTGAGAATGATTGCGTGGTCGGTCGTCGTTGGCGCCGCGTTTTCGCTCGTGCTGTTGCCGTTGACGCACCTCGTGCCGCGTGCGTTCACGGGCGATCACGCGGTACTGCATCAGGCGGCGCTGCTGTGGCCGTATTTCGTGCTGATGCAGCCGCTCGGCGGCGCGGTATTCGCGCTCGACGGGATCTTGATCGGCGCGAGCGACACGCGCTATCTCATGTGGTCGATGCTCGCCGCGAGTGCGGTGTTCATCGTGCTTGCGTCGCTCGCTCTGGAGCTCGGCTGGGGCATCGTCGGTGTGTGGGCGGCCCTCGACGTCCTGATCGCGGCGCGGCTCGTGCTGCTCGGCGTGCGGTTCGCCGGTCGCCGGTGGGTCGTCACGGGCTGGGGTTAGAATCGCTCGATGGAAGGTCTCGCCGAGCTCCATACGCATCTCGGAGGCTCGGTGTCCTCCGACATTCTCTGGACGCTGGCGCACGAGCAGGGCATCGCGCTCCCGGTGAAGGACTACTGGGACTTCGACCGGCTGGTGACGGTGAGCGACCCGCGCGGCGTGCCCGACCTGAATGCGCTCGACGCGATCTACCACTGGACGGAGCTGATTCAGTCGAGCCCGCTCGCGGTGGAGGTGTCGGTGCATGCGGCGATCGGCGGCGCGTATCGCTCGCAGGGGATCACGACGCTCGAGCTGCGCTTCAACCCGATGAAGCGGAACCGCGGCGGCGAGCGCGACCTCGACCACATCATCCTCGCCGCGATCCGCGGCCTCGACCGTGCGAGTCTCGAGTACCCGCAGGTGCGTGCGGGGCTGATCCTGATGATGGACCGCACGTTCACGCCGCGGCAGAACGAGGTGATCGTCGAGAAGGCGATCGGGTGGGCGGCGCGCGGGATCGTCGGTATCGACATCGCCGGCCCGCGGCCAGGCGGCGCGCGTTACGACTACCGGCAGGTGCAGCCGATGGTCGAGACGGCGCGCGAGGCCGGGCTCGGCGTGACGATCCACGTCGGCGAAGAGGGCGGCGACATGGGCCGCGAGGAGATCGGCGAGGTGCTCGAGGTGCTGCGCCCCGACCGGATCGGGCACGGGATCCTGGCGGCGGGCGACGACGAGCTGATGCGCGGGCTGCGCGAGGCGGAGGTCGTGCTCGAGATCTGTCCGACGTCGAATCTCCTGACGAAGGCGCTGGCCGACGAGGCCGCCGTGCACGATGTCTTCCGCGCGTTCGTCGAGAACGGCGTCCGCTTCACGATCGCAACGGACGGCCCTGAGATGATGCACACGCATCTGCGCGACGAGCTCGACCTGCTGCTGCGGATCGGGGCCCTGACGCAGGAGGAGCTCGCCGAGGCGAACGCCCGCGGGCACGACGCGAGCTTTGTGCGCGGGCGGTTTCGCGCGGCGCGGGTCTAGACCCCGTTTCGAGGTCTTACACCGCGAATACTCCTATCGACCGATGGTTCGAGCGTGACGGGCGGCGTAGCGTCGCGTCCATGAAAAGCACCTCGAACGGCACGGACCTCTCGCTGACCCAGCGGCAACGCGAGGTGGTCGAACTGATCGCACTCGGCTGCTCGAACGAAGAGGTCGGAGAGCGGCTTGGCATCTCGCCGCGGACAGCGAAGGCGCATTGCGATGTTCTTCGCCAGAAGCTCGGTGTGCCGCGGAGACGGCAGATTCCTGCCGCGTTCAGGACGCTCACAGGCGAAGACCCCCTTGCTTGTGAGCTTGCGCCGGTGGCGATTGCCGGCGTTGGGGGCTGACGGCAAGCCGCGCCCGGCGCTTCTGCCCCGGGCGCGGTCCCCCTTTGCAAGCTTCGTAGCAGGGTTCACAATGGGAGGGCATCGGCAGCGTTCGGGCGAGGCGTCGGCCCGGCAGGCGAAATGGATGAGGGCAGAGGCATGGTCACGACGCGGCCAGCCGCGCAGAGCTACATCATCAAGCGGCCTCGATTGACGACGCTGCTCGACGAGTCCGAGGCTCGGATCATCTTGCTGTGCGCCCCCGCGGGGTACGGGAAGACGACGTTGGCCCGCGAGTGGGTGGAGACGCGATCTGAGCCTGTGGCTTGGTACAGCGGCGGCATCGAGATGCTCGATGCCGCCGCTGTTGCGCGCGCTCTTGTTGAGACGCTGGGGGAAGTCGGACTTCCAGACGACGACGCGGCTCGTATCACGGCTCTCGCGTCGAGGGCCATCCCGCCGGCGGACCTAGGTCGCAAACTCGGATCGGCTGTCCCGAAGCCTTCTGGCTCGCTCTTCGTCATCGACGATTACCACCACGCAGAGTCTTCGGACTCCGAATCACTGATTGGCGCGTTCGCAGCAGAAACGGACCTTCGGATCCTCCTCACCAGCCGCACCCGACCCGCCTGGCTCACGTCACGGATGCTGGTGTACGGCGAGGCGTTCGTCTTGGGCTCGGACGAACTCGCCTTCACGGACGATGAAGCAAGTGCGGTGTTGGCAAGTGACGCTGCTGTCAAGAAGAACAGCTTCGTCGTGCAGGCTCGAGGTTGGCCCGCCGTCATCGGGCTCGCAGCAAGGCAAAAGGAGGCTGGCCCAGCACGAACCGAGTCACTGCTTCCTGCGGAACTCTACGAGTACTTCGCTGAAGACCTGCTCCGCAGATCTCCGACGTACTTGCACGACAGCCTCTTTCTGCTCGCGCTGACCGGTGGATCAGATAGCCGAGTGACGCAAGAACTTCTTGGCGACGAATGCGACCTGCACCTTTGCGAAGCTGCCGAGCGGGGGTTCATCTCTCGCGGCATGGGCTCCCAGTTCGAGATGCATCCGCTCCTCCGAGCGTTTCTTCTCGTGAAGCTTCACGAGTTGGACGAGCCTCGAAGCGAAGAGCTTGTAGCTGGCGCGTTGCGCTCGCTGGGCAGGTCGCACCGCTGGGACGATTGTCTTGCGGTGCTGGCCGAATTTCCAGGGATGGCGCTCGCCATTTCACTCTTGCAAGAGGCACTTCAAGAACTTCTCGCCTCCGGACGTCTCGCAACGATCAAGCGATGGCTGTCGCTCGCGCCGCAAAGCGGCGGAGAGCGCGCGGTGCTCCTGCTTGCGGAGTCCGAAGTCGCAATCAGAGAAGGACTGGACGCTCATGCGCAGATGATCGCTGAACAAGCAGCTGAACTTTCTCCTGCCACTGAGCTAGGTGCCCAAGCTCATCTTGTGGCGGCACGAGCCGCGCACATGCGATCTGACGATCTCGCCGCGCGAGACAATGCTCAGCGTGCGGCTGCCCTAACGAGAGTTACCCACACTCGCATTGACGCTCAGTTGATCGAGCTCCTGAATGCATCTCAGATGGAGGACAAGCGCGCACGCGAACTATTGGAGGTGCTCCGAAACGAGCGCTACCGAACGCCCGAACAAGCACTGCGCCTTCGCAAGGCGAGTGGGTTCCTCACGCTGCAGGCCGATGGAGACGTACGTCAGTCCCTGCGCGAGCTGGAGCCAGCGATGGGCCTGTTGGGCCACGTTTCCGACCCGCTTGCCAGAACGGGTTTCCTGCACCTCTTCTCGTCCGTGTGCATGCACCTGGCCGAATACGAGCGCTCGCTCGAAATTGTGAATCTCCAAATTGGAGACGCCCGCGCAAGCGGGCTCGACTTCGCCGCAGACCATGGTCTGCTCACACGAGCGGGAGCTCTTATTGGTCTCCGCAGATTGGGCTCCGCCCAACGGGTCTTGCAAGAACTCGAGTCGCGAAGCAGTTCGTCGGGGTTCATCATGAACGAGGTCCGGCTGCGAGGTGCGCGCCTTCGGGCTGCGGCAGGTGACCTGGAGGGTGCGGAGATCTTGCTGCGCGGCCCCTTGGCAGAGGATGTCACGCGAGCCTGCCGCGGTGAAGTGTTCGCATCACGGGCGCTCTATCTGGCGGCGATGGGAGACATATCAGCGGCGCGCTCGGCCGTTAGCGTCGCCAGAGAGGCATCGGGCTACATCGACACACAAAGTCTCACAGAGCTTGCGCTTGCGGTCGTTTGTCTTCAGGAGCAGAAGGAGACGCGTTTCAATCAAGCTGTCAATCGAGCTCTTGCTCACATCATCAAGCTCGGCCAACTTGATTCTCTCGTTCTCGCCTGCCGCGCATATCCACAACTAGCGGAATGCGGAGCGTTGGATCAAACACTCGGCAACGAACTGACTAAGATCCTCGCGGGCTCGCACGACGTAGACATTGGGCGTGCCGCGGGCTTGGAGATGCCTCGTGAACTGCGAAGAACCGAGGGACTCTCAACACGAGAGCGTGAAGTCTACGAGCTTCTTGCTCTAGGGCGGACCAACCGCGAGATCGCCAAGGCTTTGTTCATAAGCGTGTCAACGACAAAGGTGCATGTCCGCCACATTTTTGAAAAGCTCGGTGTGCACAGCCGCGCCGAAGCAGTGGCGGCCGTCGGAACAATGGAGGTGTCCTAACCGAAGGCGGCGACAATCGCACCGATTGGCATTGGGTCTTCGACGACGGAAGAGCCGAAGGAGCCTGGCGAGGTTAACGCGAACTCATCCTCGGTGCCGATCCGGTAGTTCTCAGATGCACTCGTGAGGATGGCTTCAAACGCTGCAACAACAGCCGTGTCGAATTGACTTTCAACCGCTTGCGCGAGCCTTAGGCGTGCCACCCGACTCGGCATGGCGTCGCGATACGGCCTGTCCGAAGTCATAGCGTTGTACGCATCCGCAACCGCGATGATCCTTGCGAGAAGGGGGATGGCGTTACCTTCAAGCCTGTCCGGGTAGCCATTCCCGTCGACGCGCTCATGGTGATGGCGGACGATCGATGCAATCTCGGCGTAGTCGTCGACCTTCTCGAGAATGCGTTCTCCGATGACCGGGTGCTGTTCCATCTGACGCCGCTCATCCAGCGCCAGCGCTCCGGGCTTCTCGAGGAGGCCAGCCGCTAGCCCGATCTTTCCAACGTCGTGCACGAGACCGCAAAGATGGACGAGTTCCTGGTCCCGCTCGGGCAACCCCATGCGCGCGGCGATGTCACGCGCATAGATCGCGACTGCCGCCGAATGGCCCGCCGTGTAACGGTCTCGCGCATCAAGTGTCGCGACCAACGCAGTGGCAAAGGAGAGGTTCGCACGTGCGAGCCGGGCGTTCGCGACACCGAGGGCGTCGGTCGCCTGCCTCTGGTGCCTGTAGAGCAAGAGGAGTCGTTGCGCGGCAAGAGCCGGAGCCGCGAAGAGCGCAACGCTCCAAGGCGAGATCGCCAAGTACGCATACGCGAGCACTCCGACCATCGGTGCATGAAGCGGAACGCTGACAAACAGCGCTGGTCCAGCAGAGTTGACGGTGTCCATCAGCGACCCCGACCCCCGAATGACCGGGGTGATCGAAGAAAGACACATGTCGGTCAGGGACTCCACCGCAATCGCAGCCGTGACCGCCGCGAATAGACCGAGGAATCCGGAGTTCAGCTCACCTCGCACCGCCACGGCAGAGAGGCCGGCGGCGCCCGCAACAATGATTCGGATCGACGTCCATGTCGTCCACCGCAATACAGGCTGAGCGACGTCTCGTCGAGGAAGGTCAGCGAGAATCCCTGCAGCCCCCACAAGGACGCCAGCCAGGGGACCGAACACCACGGCGGCAAAGACGCAGACGAGTGACGAAACGGTGACCTCGAGCTGCGGCGTAAGGCCGATGCCCTGGTGCTCTGCTCCGACGGCGAGAAGCGCGAGAACCAAGACCGGGAGCAAGTGGTGTAGCCGATAGCCGGCGACGAGCAATCCGCCGCACATCGTCCCCGCGCCCACGATGAGCGTGCCGACCCAAACCAGCAGGAGCGTTTCCCGCTTCCAGCGCGTCTGGAGAGTCTGAGCAAATGTGGTCTGCAAGGTCTTGAAATCTCCCCCTAAAGGGGTATAGCTTCCAACTTGCCGTCAGTTCCCTACCGGAGGAGATCCCGGTGCAAAAGCGCATTGCATCAGTGGTTGCCAGGGCAGCAGTCCTGGGTACCCTGAAAACTTGGTAGAAGCCGACACACTCTCCGTTTTCCACAGGAGCGTGGGCATCCCTCATCAGGGGGATTTCCACAGAGTGTGGATAACGGCTCAACGCCTATAGCCACGCGGCGCCGGGTGCTCGGCTCACCCGGTTGCCGGTGGTTTAGGCCGAGAGTTGTCGACAGGTTCTATCCACAGCCCGGCCGATGGCCGGCGTTGCCGTGGTGGAAACCCGGGGCGGGTCGCTAGCCGATGATGCCGCGGCGAAAGCCGACGGCGACGGCATGCGCGCGCGAGCGCGACTGAAGCTTGGCGAGCAGGTGGCGGACGTGCGACTTGACCGTCTCCTCCGAGAGGAACAGCCGCTGGCCGATCTCGCGGTTCACGAGGCCCTCCGAGATCAGCTGCAGTACCTCGATCTCCCGCATCGTCGGCTCCTGCTCGAGCTCCCGAAGCGGGCCCTGGAAGGGAATTACCTCGCCGCCGGGGACGGTGCGCCGGCGCGCGGCGACCTCCTCGAAGCGGCGGGAATGATCCGCGTAGCGGGTCATGATCTCTTTGCGCTCTGCAGCGTCCATCGGGCTGGGTATCGGCGCTTGGGGATACCCCCTTTAGCGAAGGGTCCTACCTCTATCTAGGGATCGGCCTAGGAAGGGGTGCCGCGATCGGGGTGCCCCGCCCCGCCCTCGACCGGATGGGACTCGCCGGCGGTGTCCGTCGGCAGCGCAGCCCCGTCCGTGTCGGCCGGGGTTCCCGGGGCCACATGGGCGGCCGCGAGGGTCGCCGCGTCGACATTAAGGGGGTGGTGGCAGGCCGCCAGATGCCCGTTTCCGTAGTCGACGAGCGGTGGCTCGATCTCGTGGCAGACCTCGGTCGCGTAGCGGCAGCGCGGATGGAACCGGCAGCCGCTCGGCGGGTTGATCGGGCTCGGCACGTCCCCCTCGAGCACGATCCGCTTCCTCTGCCGCGCGAGGTCGGGATCCGGAATCGGGACGGCGGAGAGAAGCGCCTCGGTGTAGGGCATGATCGGCCGCGTGTAGAGCTCCTCGGCCGGCGAGAGCTCGACGAGCTTGCCGAGATACATGACGGCGATCCGGTCACTCACGTGCCGCACGACCCCGAGATCGTGGGCGATGAAGATGTACGTGAGGTGGAACTCCTTCTGGAGGTCGACGAGCAGGTTCAGCATCTGCGACTGGATCGACACGTCGAGCGCCGACACAGGCTCGTCCGCCACGACGAGCTTCGGCCGGAGCGCGAGCGCCCGCGCGATCCCAATCCGCTGGCGCTGGCCGCCCGA